>JAJYUL010000064.1 GCA_021792555.1 Pseudomonadota bacterium | reverse complement strand
CGGTGGATCGCTCGCTCCGTCGGGCCGCTGATCGGCGCGACGCCCTACGGCCTGCTCGGCTGGTCGCTCGGCAGCGAGCTGGCGCTCGCGTGGGCGGCGCATCCCCCCGCCGGGCTCGCGCGGCCCGCGCACCTGGTGCTGATCGCCGCGACACCGCGCTTCACCGCCGCGCCCGACTGGCCGCACGGCAAGCCGGAGGCGCAGCTGCTGCGCCTCGCCGAGGGCCTGCGGCAGGACTACCGGCGCACCGTGAGCGAATTCCTCGAGCTGCAGGTGCGCGGCAGCGCCGCCGGCGAGGCGGTGCTCGAGCAGATGCGCGCGGCGTTGTTCGCGCACGGCGATGCGCGGCCCGAGGCGCTCGCGGCGGGGCTGGAGCTGCTGCGCACGCTCGATCTGCGCGGCGAGCTCGCTGCGATCGCGACACCGGCGCTCGCGATCGCAGGCCAGTACGACCGGGTGCTGTTGCCGGCGGCCACCCGGGCGCTCGCCGCCGCCCTGCCGCACGCCCGCTTCGCGGAGATCCGCCGCGCGGCCCACGCCCCGTTTCTCTCGCACACCCCGGAAGTCGCCGACCTGCTCGCGGAATTTCTCTCATCGCCATGAACCCGTCCGATCCCTTTGCACTCCAGCGCGCCGACGTGCGCAGCACCTTCGACCGCGCCGGGGCGAGCTACGAGGCTGCCGCGCTGCTGCAATCGAGCGTCGGCGAGGAGCTGCTCGCGCGCCTCGAGCCGTTCGCTTTCACCCCCGCGGTGGTGCTGGATCTTGGCGCGGGCACCGGCCGGCTGAGCGCGGAGTTGAAACGGCGTTACCGCAGGGCGCGCGTCATCGCGCTCGATCTGGCGCCCGGGATGCTCCGTCAGGCGGCGCGCCACCAGCGGCTGCTGCGCCGCTTCGAGTGCGTCTGCGCCGATGCCGGGCGAATGCCGCTGCGCTCCGGGAGCGTCGATGTGGTGTTCAGCAATCTCATGCTGCAGTGGTGCGATCCGCCGGACGCCGCGCTCGCGGAGGTTCGCCGGGTGCTCAGGCCCCAGGGCTTCTTCGCGTTCAGCACGTTCGGTCCCGACACGCTGCGCGAGCTGCGCGAGGCGTGGGATGAGGACGGCCGCACGCACGTCAACCGCTTTCTCGACATGCACGACGTGGGCGATGCGTTGATGCGCGCGGGGTTCGCCGAGCCGGTGCTCGACGTGGAGCGCGTGACGGTGACCTATGGCGATGCGCTCAGCCTGATGCGTGATCTGCAGGCCATCGGCGCGCGCAACATCACGGCCGGCCGGACCCGCTCGCTGACGGGCAAGGGCCGCCTGCGGCGCGTGGCGGAGCGCTACGAGGCGCACCGGCGCGAGGGGAAGCTGCCCGCGACGTATGAGGTGATCTACGGGGCGGCGTGGAACGGGCGCCTCGGATCGCAATGGGGCGGCTCGCAGCAGCCGAGCCCGGGCGGAGAGGTGCGGATCGCGGCCGAGCAGATCGGCCGCAGGGGGCGGCGGTGAGCGCGCGCGGCTTCTTCATCACCGGCACCGATACCGGCGTCGGCAAGACGGTCTGCTCCGCGGCGCTCGCCCGCGCTCTGGCTCGCCGCGGCGCGCGTGTCGCGGTGATGAAGCCCGTCGCTTCCGGCGCGCTGCGCACTGCGCAGGGGCTGCGCAGCGAGGATGCGCTGACGCTGATGGCCGAGGCGAGCGTGGCGGCCCCCTACGAGACCGTCAACCCGTACTGTTTCGAGCCGCCGATCTCCCCGCACATCGCCGCCGCCGAGGCCGGGGTGCGCATCGATCTGCAGAGGATCGGGGCGTGCTACGCCGCTCTGGCCGCCCAGGCGGACGTCGTGATCGTCGAGGGCGCCGGCGGCTGGCTCGCGCCGCTCGGTCCGCACAGCGCCATGGCCGATATCCCCCGCAGCCTCGCGCTGCCGGTGATTCTGGTGGTGGGCATGCGCCTCGGCTGCCTCAGCCATGCGCTGCTGGCGCACGAGTCGATCCGCTCTCATGGGGCTAAGTTCGCCGGATGGGTCGCGAACGGCATCGATCCGAACCTGGATCGGGGGCTCGAGAACCATGCCACCCTGTGTGCGCATTTCGGCCCCCCGCTGGCGGTGATCGCGCCGCTCGGCGCCCCGGGTGCGCTGCCGGATCTGCCCGAGGCCGCCGAGCGGCTCGTCAACGGGCCTTGAATCGCCCCTCGGGGCGCAATACCATGAGATTCGTCATCATGGGATGCCGACGCTGCGCAGTGCTTCGGTCTCGATAACGAAGCGCGCGCTGCGGCGGCGCAATGGACAGAGCCGGGGGGAGATTGCCGGAACGGCCGCGAGGCCGGATCCATTAGAGCAACTTTGTAGGCCAGTTCCACGCACGACATGCCGTCATTGCGCATCGTCCTTTGCCCAAACTGCTCGCTCTCGCTGCGGGGCGCTCTCATCTTTTTCGCCAGTCTCAGCGCGCTCACCCTCGGCATCGGCGCGGCGTTCGCCGCCCTGGGCTTCTGGCCGATCCTGCTGTTCGCGCTGGCCGAGATGCTCACGCTCGGCTGGGCGCTGCACGAGAGCCTCCAGCGCCGCTTTCAGGCCGAGATTCTCACCATCACCGAATCGGACGTCAGCGTCGAGCTGCGTGACCGCCGCGCGAGCCGGCGCATCGTTTTCCAGCGCCACTGGGCGCAGATCAGATTGACCTGTCCCTCATCGCGGCTGCACCCGAGCCGGCTCACCATCGAGTCGCACGGGCGCGCCTGCGAACTGGGCGGGTTCCTCACGGACGAGGAGCGGCGCGGACTCGCGCTGCGTTTGCGGCGAATGGTCGGACGCGTCAATGAATCCCCGCCTCTGGCGTTGGGCCACGGGTGAGCGGCGCGGCGGGTCCGGGTTCGGTTAGCGTTGCGCGCGTCAGCCGCATGGTGCGGCGCGCGCGCACGGGGGCAGCAAAACGATGAAGCGCGCAAGACTCGGCACACTGCTCGGTACCCTGGCGCTCGCCCTTGCCGGCGGCCCCCAGCCCGCGTGGGGCAAGTCCGGCTGGGACGAACTGAACATGCCGCGCGGGGTAACCAACGTCAGCACCCGCATCTATGCCCTGCACATGATGGCCTTCTGGGTGTGCGTGGCGATCGCGGTGGTGGTGTTCGGGGTGATGATCTGGTCGCTGATCTTTCACCGCAAATCGCGCGGCGCGGTGCCCGACGTGAGCCTCACGCACAGCACCAGGGTGGAGATCGTCTGGACCGCCGTGCCGGTGCTGATCCTCATCGGGATGGCGGCCCCCGCGGCGCGCCTGCTGGTCAGGATCAACAACAACACCGATCCGCAGGTCAATATCCGCGTCACCGGCTTTCAGTGGGGCTGGCGCTATCAGTACCTCGGTTCGAACGTGAGCGTCATCTCCAAGCTCTCAGAGAGCAGCACCGCGGCCTCGATGATGCACTCGGGCATCAGCCCGACCAGCGTGCCGCACTATCTGCTCAGCGTCGATCATCCGCTGGTGGTGCCGGTCGGAGAGAAGATCCGCCTGCTGATCACCTCGATCGATGTCATCCATTCCTGGTGGGTCCCTGACCTCGGCGTGAAGCGCGATGCCATTCCGGGCTTCCTCAACGACGCCTCCTTCACCATAGCGCCCGGCAAGACCGGGACCTACCGCGGCCAGTGCACGGAGCTCTGCGGCCGCGGTCACGCATACATGCCGATCGTGGTGCACGCGGTCACGCCGGCTGCCTTCGAGGCGTGGCTGAAGCACCAGTCCGCCCTGCAGAGCGAGGCCGCAACGCATCCGCCGACGACCGCCGCGACCAGCGGCTGAGCGCCGAGCGAGAACCTGCGCGTTTTCATGACCTAGAGCCGATACACACCAGCCTTCCCGAGCGAGGTTGTCCCCATGGCCGAATCGCACGCCACCGCCGTCCACGCCGAACACGACCACAAGCCGCATGGCTGGCGGCGCTGGGTGTTCGCCACCAACCACAAGGACATCGGCACGATGTACCTGATCCTCTCGGGGGTCATGTTCTTCATCGGCGGCACCGCGGCCATGGTGATCCGGGCGCAGCTGTTCAAGTCCGGCATGAAGCTGGTCGACCCGGAGGTGTTCAATTCCCTGACGACCCTGCACGGACTGATCATGATCTTCGGGGCGATCATGCCGGCCTGGGTGGGGCTCGGGAACTGGATGATCCCCATGCAGGTGGGGGCGCCGGACATGGCGCTGCCGCGCCTGAACAACCTCAGTTTCTGGATCCTGCCGTTCGCCTTCACTCTGCTGGTCGGTTCGTTCTTCGTGCCGGGCGGCTCGATCGCCGGCGGCTGGTACATGTACCCGCCGCTGCTGCAGCAGTTCGGCGCCGCCTTCCCGATGACGATCTTCGCCATCCATCTGATGGGCATTTCCTCCATCCTCGGCGCAATCAACATCATCGTGACCATCATGAACCTGCGCGCGCCGGGGATGAGCCTGCTGCGCATGCCGCTGTTCGTGTGGACCTGGCTGATCACCGCGTATCTGCTGATCGCGGTGATGCCGGTGCTCGCCGGGGCGGTGACCATGCAGCTGACCGACCACTACTTCGGCACCAGCTTCTTCAACGCCGCCGGCGGCGGTGATCCGGTGCTGTTCCTGCACCTGTTCTGGTTCTTCGGGCACCCCGAGGTCTACATCCTGATTCTGCCGGCCTTCGGCATCGTCTCCGAGATCATCCCGACGTTCGCCCGCAAGCCGCTGTTCGGCTACGACGCCATGGTGTACGCGACCGCCTCGATCGCGTTCCTGTCGTTCATCGTCTGGGGCCACCACATGTTCACCGTGGGCCTGCCGGTCGCCGCGCAGCTGTTCTTCATGCTCTCGACGATGCTGATCGCGGTGCCGACGGGCGTGAAGGTGTTCAACTGGGTGGCGACGATGTGGCGCGGCTCGATGTCGTTCGAGCCGCCGATGCTGTTCGCAATCGCATTCGTGTTCCTGTTCAGCATCGGCGGGTTCTCGGGGCTGATGCTGGCGCTCGTGCCGTCCGATTATCAGTATCACGGCACCTACTTCGTGGTGGCTCACTTCCACTACGTGCTCGTGCCCGGCGCGGTATTCGCCATCTTCGCCGGCATCTACTACTGGCTGCCGAAGTGGAGCGGCCGCATGTACGACATGCGGCTCGCCAAGTGGCACTTCTGGCTGTCGGCGATCTTCGTCAACGTGCTGTTCTTCCCGATGCACTTCCTCGGCCTTGCCGGCATGCCGCGCCGGGTGGCCGATTACGCGCCGCAGTTCACCGACTGGAACATGGTCGCCTCCATCGGCGGTTTCGTCTTCGGCGCCTCGCAGCTGCTGCTTCCGTACATCGTGTGGAAGTGCGTGCGCTCGGGCAAGCCGATCGAAGCCAACTCGCCGTGGGAGGGCGCGCGCGGTCTGGAATGGGAGCTGCCTTCCCCTGCGCCCTACCACTCCTGGCAGTCCCCGCCCGGGGAGGCGGTCCTCGCCCGCGCGGACAAGCACTGAACGCCCTCCCGTGGAGCAGAAGAAGACGAACATGCCTGCAGAGGGGAGTGCCCTGACCGCCGAGCAGCGGCGCAAGGTGCGCATCACCGCCTGGGTGATGGGGCTCATCGCTGCGGGATTCTATCTGGCGTACATCATTCTGACGGTGATCCGGGCGCGCCGCTGAGCGCCCGGCAGGTTGCAGACAGGAAAGGGCCGCTATGACAGACGCGCACGCTGACGGCAGCAAGTACTACGTCCCCCACGCCAGCCCCTGGCCGATCGTGGCGGCGGTGGCGCTGTTCTCGCTCATGTTGGGCGCGGTGCTGTACTTCGACGGCGTCGCCCCAGTGTGGATCCTGTTGCCGGGCGTGCTGCTGCTCGCCTTCATGTTCGCGGGCTGGTTCTCCACCGTGATCGGCGAGAATCAGCACGGGATGTTTCATTTCCGCGAAGACCGCTCGTTCCGCATGGCGATGATGTGGTTCATCTTCTCCGAGGTCATGTTCTTCGCGGCCTTCTTCGGCGCGCTGTTCTATACGCGCATGTTCGCGGTGCCCTGGCTCGGCGGCGAGGGCGTCAAGGTCATGACCAACTTCCTGCTCTGGCCCCACTACGAGGCCGCCTGGCCGACCAACGGCCCCGGGCACGTCGGCGGGCAGACCTTCAGCGCGATGAGCGCAACAGGGGTGGCGGCCATCAATACGCTCGTGCTGCTCACCAGCGGGCTCACCGTGACCATCGCCCATCACGCGCTGCGCAGCGGCAAGCGGCGCACGCTCACGGTGTTCCTGGCGCTGACCTTTCTCCTGGGCTTCACCTTCGTCGGGCTGCAGGCGCACGAGTACTACGAAGCCTACACCAAGATGAATCTGCGCCTGACGACCGGGATCTACGGCTCGACCTTCTTCATGCTCACCGGCTTTCACGGCCTGCACGTGACCATCGGCGCGATCATGCTGCTGGTGATCTGGTTCCGGGTGCTGCGCGGACACTTCACGCCGGAGCGCCACTTCGCCTTCGAGGCGGTCGCGTGGTACTGGCACTTCGTCGATGTGGTCTGGCTCTGCCTGTTTATCTTCGTGTATTGGCTGTAGAGAGACGCCGGCGGCCGCGCGGGGCGCGCACCTCGCGCTCCCGCAGGGCGCCGCTCAGCGCGGGGGCAGCACTCCGTGCGGAGCGATCAGTCCGGCGTACCATGCGACCATGAGCAATGCGAACAGCGCGAGCGACAGCCCGATGCGGATGGTCAGCGCCCGGATCATCTTGCCGGAATCCTCCTGCCTGCCGCGCGCCAGATGAAACAGCGCCGAGCCGAGGCTGGCGATGATGGCGCCCAGGACAGCGATGACCAGCAGCCGGAACAGCGGTGGCATGGGCGCATTGTACCGGGTGCGGCCGCTGCGGTGAGCACCGGCCGGCAAATATTCAGTCTCGGCCGGCGCGTGTTCGCGCCTTCGCCGGCGCTGACGCTGCTCATGGCGCTGCTCGCCGTCGGGTTCATCCTGCTCGGCCGATGGCAGTGGCGGCTCGGCGATGCGCGCGCGGCGCAGTACGCGCGCTTCACGCGCGGGGCGGCCCGGGTGGTCGCGCTGGACGGTGCGCCGCTCGGGTCGGTGCCGGATTACCAGCGGGTGCGCGTGCGCGGCACTTACGACGGCGCGCATCAGTTCCTGCTCGACAACAGCATCCACGACGGGATGGACGGCTATCAGGTGCTGACACCGCTGCAGCGCACGGGCGGTGGCGTGGTGCTGGTGGATCGCGGCTGGGTGCCCTTCACCGGCAGCCGCGCCCGGTTGCCCGACGTGGCGCTCAGGGCCCGCGCGCCGGTGACGCTGACCGGGCGGGTGAGCGGGCTGCCGGTGGCCGGACTGTCGCTCGGGCGCGCGCCGCCGCCGCCGGGCCCGCGTTGGCCCAAAGTGACCAGCTTCCCGAGCATGGCCGAGCTCAGCGCGGTCCTCGGCCGGCCGCTGGAGCGGCGCATCCTGCTGCTCGATCCGGCGGCGCCCGACGGCTACGTGCGCGACTGGAAGCTGCCGGGCATGCCGGCGCTGCAGAACTGGGGCTATGCGATCCAGTGGTGGGCGCTCGCGGCCGCGGCGGCCGTGATCTGGCTGGTGCTGAGCCTGCGGCGGCGCGGCGACCCGGCGGCCTGAGCGGCGGGACGGCGCCCAGAACCGCGGGGATGCGCTACCATAACCGCTACTTCCTGAGGAGTCGTCTCTTGGTCCCCGCATCCGTCGAGCGCTGGATCCGCGGCCTGTCGCTGGCCGCAGTGCTGCTGTGCTTCGCAGTCATCCTGCTGGGCGCATACACGCGCCTGACCAATTCGGGGATCAGCTGCCCGGATTGGCCGGAGTGCTACGGCCATCTGACGCCGATCGGCGCGGCCGACAGCCCGGCGGCCCAGGCGCGCTATCCTGGGCGGCCGCTCAACGTGGATGACGCGTGGCACGAGATGATCCACCGCTACGTGGCGGGCACGCTGGGCCTGATCATCCTCGTGATCACCGCGCTCGCGGTCGCCTCGCGCGGCCGCATCGTCGGCAGCATTTACGCCTTGGTGCTGTTCGCAACCGTCCTCGCCCAGGCGGTGCTCGGGATGCTCACCGTCACGTGGCTGTTGAAGCCGCCGATCGTGACGCTGCATCTGTTGTTCGGGATGACAACGCTGGGGTTGCTGTGGTGGATGTGGCTCACGCTGCAGCGCAGCGCGTCGGCCGCGCCCCGCGCCCCGCCAGCCCCCGCCGCGGCAGCGCTCAGGCTGGCCTACCGCCTCGCGCTGATCGGGCTGGCCGTGCTCGCCGTGCAGTTCTTCCTCGGCGCGTGGACCAGCGCCAATTACGCTCAGTACGCCTGTCCGGACTTCCCGACCTGTCAGGGCTACTGGTGGCCGCCGCACATGGATTTCCGCGACGCCTTCGTGCTGTGGCGCAGTCTGTGGGTCGACTACCAGGGCGGCATCCTGCCCGACGCGGCGCGGGTGGCGATCCACTTCACCCACCGGCTCGGGGCGCTCGCCGTGACGCTGGTGTTGGGCGGCACCTGCGGCTACGTGCTCAGCCGGCGAGCGCTCTCCGCAGCCCGGCCGTACGCATATGCGGTCCTCGCCGCGCTCGTGCTGCAGCTGGCCATCGGCATCACCATGGTGCTCGAGAGCTTCCCGCTCGGGATCACCACGGCCCACACGGGCGGGGCGGCGCTTTTGCTCATGGCGCTGCTTGCGCTCGTGCACAAGCTGCATTCGATGCGCGCGGCGCGGGTCTGAGACGGGCGGGCCGCGGGTGAACAGCCTCTCGGAACTGGCGAGCTTCGCGCCCATCACATGGCGCCGTTATCTGGAGCTGACCAAGCCGCGCATCGTCGCGCTCATCACCTTCACGGCGCTGGTCGGCACGCTGCTCGCGAGTCCCGGCTGGCCGCCGCTGCGCGCGCTGGTGTGGGGCACGCTCGGCATCGCGCTCGCGGCGGCCTGCGCGGCGGCCATCAATCATGTGCTCGACCGGCGCATCGACGAGCAGATGTCGCGCACCCGCTCGCGCCCGCTGCCGCGCGGCCAGCTGACCGAGCGCAGCGCGCTGCTGTTCGCCGGGGCGCTCGGCCTGCTCGCCATGACGATCCTGTCGTTCCTGGTCAATCCGCTGACCGCGGTGCTGACGTTCGTCTCGCTGATCGGCTACGCGGTGATCTACACGGTATGGCTCAAGCGCGCCACGTCGCAGAACATCGTGATCGGCGGGGCCGCGGGCGCGGCGCCGCCGGTGCTCGGCTGGGCCGCCGTGACCAACACCATCGATCCGCACGCGCTGCTGCTGTTCCTGATCATTTTCGTGTGGACCCCGCCGCATTTCTGGTCGCTCGCCATCGCGCGCAAGGACGAGTACGCGCGCGTCGGGATACCGATGCTGCCGGTCACGCACGGGATCGAATACACGCGGCTGCAGATCCTGCTGTATTCGGTGCTGCTCGTGGTGGTGACGCTGCTGCCGTTCATCACCGGCATGAGCGGCCTGATCTATCTCGCCGCGGCGCTCGCACTCGGGGCGCGCTTTCTCTATTACGCCGCGCGGCTGCAGTTCGCGCCCCAGCCGCACCTGCCGATGCGGCTGTTCCGCTACTCGATCAGCTATCTGATGTGGCTGTTCGCGGCGCTGCTGCTCGATCACTATCTGCCGACGACCCAGCTGCTGGCGCTGGCTCACGGGTAAGCAGAATCTCCCACGAGGAGAGCCGACGGGCCTCGAGCAGCAGCACGCCGGAGGCCTGATAGTGGTCGGCGTCGACCCGGCCGTAATGCTCCGCGCCGTGATAGCCGGCCGCCCCGCAGCTGTACACCGACAGGATGCACCGCTCGAGCACCGAGAAGGTTCCCTGCACCTTGCCGAGCGTGGCGTTCTCCGAGGTCCAGCGCAGACAGCCGCCTTTTTTCGCCGGCGGCTCGATGGAGTAGGCGTTGCGGAACTCGACCGGCGGGGAGCCCAGCACCTTCAGCGAGCCGGCAACGAGCCAGCACTCGTCCTGGTGGGCCACCTCGGTGCGGCACTCCGCCGGCAGCGGCTCGCCGTCCTCGCGCCAGAACGTCCCAGTGCCGCTCCAGATCCCCGGCTGCAGCAGATAGGTGTGCGTCATGCGGGGCTCGCTGCCACGCCGCCGCAGGACTCGCGCACGACCAGGCGCGGCGTGAGGATCATGCTCTCGGCCGGCCGCCCCTCGATCTGGTTGATCAGACTCTGTACCAGCGCCTCGCCGGCGCGTTTGGTGTCCTGGGACACCGTGGTCAGCGACGGCCGGGTGACCGCGCCCATCGGAATGCCGTCGAATCCCACCACCGCCACGTCCTCGGGAACCCTGCGGCCCGCGGCCGCGAGCGCGCCCATCGCGCCGATGGCGATCAGATCGCTGGCGGCGAACACCGCATCGAATTCCTGGCCGCGCTCGAGCAGCGCGCGCAGCGCGGCACGGCCCGAGGCCTCGGTGGACACCGCGCTCGCCTGCAGCCGCGGATCAGGCTCCAGCCCGGCGGCGAGCAGGGTGTCGTGGTAGCCGCGATAGCGGTCCGCCATCTCCGGCGCCGACGGCGCGATCTCGCCTATGAAGGCAATGCGGCGGCGGCCCAGCCGCACCAGGTGCTCGGCGGCGAGGCGTCCACCGGCGACGTTGTCGCAGCCGATCGAGACGCCCGGATGATCGGGCAACACCTGTCCCCAGCGCACCAGATGCGCCCCGTGCGCGATGAGCGCCTCGAGCCGGCCGCGGTAGGCGAGGTAGTCGCCGTAGCCGAGCAGAATGATCCCATCGGCCTTGTGGCTGTCCTCGTAGTCGGCCAGCCAGTCGCGCAGCAGATCCTGGAAGGACACCAGCAGGTCGTACCCCTGGCGCGAGCAGGCCCGGATCATCGAGCCCAGCATGGAGTGGAAGAACGGGTTGATCGCCGAGTCGTCTGTGGTGGGATCCTCGAAAAACAGCAGCGCCAGCGTTCCCGTCTGCTTGCGCCGCAGGCTCGAGGCGTTCTTGTCCACGTGATAGTTGAGTTGGCGGGCGACTTCCAGAATGCGCTCGCGGGTGGCCGCCGAGACCATGGGGTCTCCGCGCAACGCGCGGGAAACCGTCGACTGGGAGACGCCCGCCATGTGGGCGATGTCGAGCGAATTGGCCTTGTGGCGCTTGTCACGCACGCGCAGCGCCTCCGCCGGGGGCGGCGTGCCCACGCGTTCCGCCTCGGCCGGTTGTGCGTCGCGCATCTGGATTCGCACGGCCCATGGGCCGTCCCCCTTACCTCGAACCACGTCGTCCGGAGCCTAGTCTAAGTCATGCGCGCGGCGGTCCAAAATCAATTCCGTTGCGCATGCGCAACGGATTGGCGCAGATCCGGCGAATAGGCGCCGCCGGGGCTCAGGACACGCTGGCGAACAGCGCGCCGTGCGCGGGCAGGACCAGCGCACCACTCTCCAGCCGGCCGGCGGCGAGGCCATGCCCCTCGAGCGCGTGCAGGTCACCGCGCACCGGCAGCGCCACCCGCTGGGGCTTGCCGCCGAGATT
>JAJYUL010000018.1 GCA_021792555.1 Pseudomonadota bacterium | reverse complement strand
GGCCCCAGCGCTCGAGGGTCTCAGCCACCGCGCGGGGCGGATCCTCGTCGCGGGTGACGTCGCAGGTCACGATCAGCGGCTCGGGGCCGCCCAGCGAAGCGATCTGCTGGCGCACCTGCTCGAGCCGGTCGATGCGGCGCGCCGCCAGCGCAAGGCGCGCGCCGGCGCGCGCGAGCTGCACGGCGAGTTCCTCGCCGATCCCCGAAGAGGCTCCAGTGATCAGCACGACTTTGTCGTGAAAGCGCTCGACCCCGCTTGCGGCCATGATGCCCCCGTCCACGTTCTGAAGCCGGTCGTGCCGGACGCACTCGCTCCGCTCGCGCCCCCGGCGGGTGTCTCTGGTTGACGCCAAGGATATTCGATCAGCATGCCCCGGACACGCCCATACGCTATTCTGGGGGAGGTTTCACTCCAGGTCCCGGCCGGCGTGCGCGGCCGCGGCGGGGCAGTCTCTGCCCGGCTAAAGTTGCGGCCGACGCAGCCGATTCAGTGTGGAATGAGCCAAGAACGGCGCAATTTGTACCGCATTCTCTACGTGCAGCCTGAGGCGCCGCCGGAGATGATCACCGCGGCGTACCGCTGCCTCATGTCCCGCCTGCGCAACCATCCGGACCTGGGCGGCGAGCACGAGACGGCCGCGCGCATCAATCAGGCGTACCAGATCCTGCGCGACCCGGCCAAACGCAAGGCCTACGACAACAGCCGGCGGCGCCCCCTGTCCGCGCGAGTGCGCCCGGCCGACAACAACGCACGCCGGGCGCCGCCGGCGCAGGGGCGCGCCTGCCCGTTCTGCGGGCTCGCCGTCCCGGCGCGCATCGACCCGGACACTCGCTGCCGACGCTGCGCGAGCCCGCTCGCACCCGTTGCCTATGCGCTCGCCACGACCGGCGAGGCATTCGGGCGCAGATCCGCACCACGCGTGGAGAAGAACTGCCGCGTCACTGTACACACTGCGCCCGAGGCGGCGCCGGTGTCGGCGGTCCTGCGCGATCTGTCGGTTACGGGCGTGAGCCTGTACACCGCAGCGTCCGTGCCCACCGGCAGCAACATCCGCATCGAGACGTTGGGGATGGATGTGATCGCCCACGTGATCAAGGTTCAGCCGGGCGAGCGAGCGTTCCTCGTACGCGGCGTCCTCCTGACCGCCCTCTACAACCGCAAATCCGGCGTCTTCATGTCCGCAAGCGCCTGATTCAGGCGGGCCGGCGCCCGCTTCCGTCGCGTGAGCGCGACAGAAGCGGGATCGGAATCACGGCTTTGGGACGCGGGTTTGACGCGCTCGCACCAGCCGTCTATACCTGATCGTGACGCGATGGGCGGGGGAGCACAATGCGCGTTCTGGTCGTCGAAGATGATGTCAATCTGCGCTCGGTCCTGCGGGCGGCGATGGAACGCAGAGGCTGCGAGGTCGAGGACGCCGCCGACGGCACCGAAGCATTGAAGCGCATCAACGCCCAAGCGTTCGATGCCGCGATCGTTGATTACCAATTGCCGCCGCCGGATGGTCTGGAAATCCTGCGTGAGCTGCGCGCCGCCCAGCCGCGCTGCGTGCGCATGCTCATGTCCGGTGGGCTCGATCTGCCCGTGGTCATGGGCGCAGTCAACCGCGGCGAGGTGACGCGCCTGGTCGCCAAGCCCTTCCATCTCGAGGCGCTGTTCGGCGCGCTCGACGAGGCGCTCGCGGAACGCGCCCGTCTGGAGGAGATTTACGGCCGCGCGCATCAGGATGTGTTGGATCAGCAGCGACGGGAACTCGAGCGGTGCTTCAACGAATGCCTGCTGCAGCTCGCTGTCCAGCCGCTCATCGAGGCTCAGACGGGCGTCCTACACGGGTACGAGGCTCTGCTGCGCAGCCGTCACCCGACGCTCGATTCCCCCGCTCGGGTGATCGCCGCCGCCGAGACGCATCAGCTGCTCGGGCCGCTCGCCGACCAGGTCGCCGCCGCGGCGGCCGCGTGGCTGCGCCGGCTTCCCCCGCACCTGACCCTGTTCATCAACGCCCATCCCAATGAGCTCGCCGATCTCGAGGCCGTGCAGCGGCGCTTCGCGCCGCTGCTCGCAACGGCCCGACGGCTCGTGATCGAAATCACCGAGCGCAGCAACGTGCTCGAGCAGACCGACTGGCGCCGCGCCATCGTGTGGCTCACGCAGGCGGGCTTTCGCATCGCCATCGACGATTTGGGCTCAGGCTACAACTCACTCTCGGTGCTCGCCGAGCTGCAGCCGGCCTTCCTGAAAGTCGACATGAGCATCGTGCGCAACATCGACCGCGAGGAGCGCAAGCAGCGCCTCGTGGAGCTGCTGACGCGTTTCGCCCAGGCAACCGACAGCCGCGTGGTGCTCGAGGGGATCGAGACCCAGGCGGAGGCCGCGACCGCCCGCCGGCTCGGCGTCGACCTCCTGCAAGGCTATCTGTTCGGCCGCCCGGCGCTCAGCCTGTAAGCGTGCGCGCCCGCTCACGCTCCCGGCGGGTCGGGCTGCAGCGCGAGCGCTTCGCGCAGATCGCGCAGCCGCGGGGGTTTCGACAGCACCCGGTCGACGTGTGAGGGAACCTCCCCCTCCTCCACCAGACGCCGGCCCCATCCCGTCAGCAGCAGCACCAGCGTGTCCGCACGGGCGGCTTTGACCGCCGCGGCGACCTGGCGCCCATCGACATACGGCATGCCGAGGTCGGTGATCACCACGTGATACGGCTCGCCGGCCCCGAGCGCCGCGCGGAACGCCTCGATGCCCGCCCGTCCGCCGTCGGCCGTAGTGATCAGGTGGCCGTCCGCGGCGAGCGTATCGCGCGTCGACTGAAGCACGATCGGATCGTCATCCACCAGCAGGATGCGGCGCGGGGAAACAACCTGGATCTGCTGCAGCCCCGTCACGTGACCCTCGCTGTCGCGCGAGAGCGGGAAGCTCAGCGTGATGCGCGTGCCCTGACCGGGCACGCTCACGAGTTCGATCTCCCCGCCGTGGCGCTGCATGGTGCCGTAGACCATCGGCAGTCCGAGGCCCGTGCCCCGCTCTCCCTTGGTGGTGAAGAACGGCTCCAGACAGCGCTGACGGGTCTGCGCATCCATGCCGACGCCGGTATCGGCGACCTCGAGCTGCGCGCAGCCCCGCGCCGCGGCAGATTCTGCGCGCGGCTCGATCAGCCGGGTGCGCAGTGACAGCCGTCCGCCCTGCGGCATGGCGTCGACCGCGTTGAATACGAGGTTGGTGAGCGCATCGCGCAACTCGGTGGCGACCCCCGGTATCGGCGGCAGATCCGGCGCGAAGGATGTGTCGAGCTCGATCAGCACGCCGCGCCGCTGCGGCATGTCGCTCCAGCGGGCGCGGGTCAGATCGATCACCTGGGCGAGGAGCTGGTTAAGATCGACCGGCTGCAGCGGCTGGTTCGGCTCGCGGGCGCGGTAGAACTCGCGCATCCGCGCCACGGTATGCGCCACCTGCTCGACCGCCCGCTGGATCACCTGCACCGACTTGTGGATCGCGGGGGGCAGCTGCGGATCCTCGATGAGCATGTCGGTGTACAGCATGATCGGGGAGATCGCGTTGTTGATGTCGTGCGCGATACCGCTCGCCATCGTGCCGAGCGCCAGCAGCCGCTCGTGCTGCAGCACCGCCTGCTGCGTCTGGCGCAGGTCCTCGTAGGCGCGGGTGAGCGCCTGGTAGAGCCCGGCGTGATGCGCGGCGAGCGCCACGTGCTCGCTCAGCTGGCCGAGGAACTCGCACTCGCCGCTGCTGAAGCTCTTCGGGGCGCGGCGGGCCGCGAGCAGCACGCCGAACACCTGACTCTCGAAGCGCAGCGGCGCGGCGACGAGCGCGCCGAGCCCCCCGCCGGCGAGCCGGCGCGCGAACGGGAAGGGGATCGCGGCCAGCTCCGGCTCGTAGACCAGCTCGCCGCCCACGCAGCGCGACAGGCCGTTCTGATCGATGGCGATACGCGCGTGCTCGCCCAGGGCGAGCTCGAGGGCGAGCGCAGCACCGTGCGCGCCGACGCGCGTGACCGTCAGACACTTCTCGGCGGCGTCGTATAAACAGATCGAGCAGAAATCGAGCGCCAGGTGCGCCTCGAGCGTGCGAATCACCACCTGAAAGATGCTGTGCACGTCCTGCCGCTCGCCCATCGCGCGCGTGATGGCGCCGAGGAGATTCAACCGCGCGAGGTGCGCCTCGAGTTTCAGGCGCGCCTCCTTGCGCTCGGTCACATCGCTCGCAGCGCCGAACCACTCGACGATCCGCCCCTGCTCGTCCTGCAGCGGAATCGCGCGCGAGAATGCCCATCCGACGCTGCCGTCGGCGCGCAGCACGCGATGCTCGAGCTCGAACACGCCCGTCGTGCGGATCGCGTGCTCGACGGCGGCCCGCACGCGCGGCCGATCGTCGGGATAGATGTACTGCTCGAGCCAGTTGCGCGTCGCCACGGGCGTCGAGGCCACGGGATCACCGCCCTGCTGGGGCTGCAGCTCGCTCCAGTCCGGGCTCATCTGATAGACGACATCGGAGGTGGTGCTGACGAACGCCCGAAACCGCCTCTCGCTCGAGCGCAGCGAGGCGTTGACGCGCGCGAGCTCCTCGGTCCGCTGCGTGACCCGGTTTTCCAGTTCGGCGTTGAGCTGCCGCAACGCCGCTTCGGCGCGGCGGCGGCCGGCAAAGTCCCTGCGCAACGCGAGCAGCGCCGATGCCGCGATGATGAACGCGAGCGCGCCGCCGCCGGCGACGGCCGCTTCGGTGAGCCGCGCGCGCTCTGCGGTGGCCGTCTCGCGCTGCGCGAGCAGTCCGCGCTCGGTAGTGCGCATCCGCCCGATGAGCCGATCGACGCGATCGGCGACGCCGCGATGCGCGCGCGCTTGAATTGCAGCGGTCTCGGCGCTCGGCAAGCCCCGCGTGCGGCGCAGTTCGATCAGGCGGGTCAGTGCGGCGATTCGCGCCGCGAGCAGCGGCGCGAGCCGCTCGAGCCGGCCCTGCTCGAGCCGGTTGTCGGCCGTCAGGCGCTTCAGATCCCCGTAGGAGCGCTCCATGGCGCGCGCCGCGCGCTGGTAGGCGCGCAGATCGGCCGGGCTCTCGGTGACGACGTAGTCCCGCTCGTCGGATTCGGCGGAGGCGACGGCGGCATCGAGACGGCGCAAGCCGGCCAGCACCGCCACGGTGTGCGTCACCCACTCGGCGTCACTCCGCAGCTGCCGGAGGCTCAGAAACGAGGCGGCGCCGATGAGCACCACGCAGGCGAGCGCGCCGGCAAAAGCCAGCTGCGTCTTGTGTTCCGTGGACCACGGCATCGCCCCCGCGCTCCGCTCAGCCGCGCGGTCCGCGGGTGCGGTCCGCCGGGGAGAGCCGCCCCGGCCCGCGCAAAGCCATCGCTGCGCCGGCCCTCATCGGTCCTCGCTTCATGGCCGCCGCAGGAGCTGACCAGGCGGCAGTGCGGCGTGCACGCGGACATATCCGGCACCGCCGGGCAACATCAGGCACGCTGTGGACGCTCCCTCCATCGACTGGGCGTACCTTACGCCCCCACCCGGCCGTTCGCCACCGGCGTCTCAGAGCTCGGTGTATTTGCGGCTGCTGCCGCGCGACTTGGAGACCGGATACTTGCGCGCATTGAGCCGCATTTTGCGCCGGGCGGCCGCGATCAGATCGACATCGAGCCGGTCGGCGAGACGAATCAGATAGAGCAGCACGTCGGCCATCTCCTCCCCGACCTGCGTGCGCTTGGCAGGCGGCAGCGCGGCGGACTCGGCCTGACGCAGCCATTGGAAGTGCTCCAGGAGCTCCGCCGCCTCGACGCTCAGAGCCATCGCGAGATTCTTCGGCGAGTGGAATTGCTCCCAGTCCCGTGCCGTCGCGAAACGCCGCAGCGCCGTACGCAGCGCATCGAGCGAGTCCGGCCGGAGCGACCCGGTGCGAGGCGCGCGGGCGCGCTTTCTGGTTGCGGCGGGAATCATCCGACCGGTGTCGTGGCAGACGGCGCGGCGAGCGCCGCGGCGCGTGTGAACGGGAGGCACGGCACAGGAGGGCAAACAGCTCCGGCCACGCCAATCGAGCGGCGCAGATGCATCACGACCTCCGCGGTGCACTCATCGTCTGATCCACCTCGCCCCCCATGGGCGCGCGGGGCACAGGCCGTGCCGTCCGCGCAGAGGACAATGATGGCCGAGTTCGCGCGCAGTGTTCAAGGCGCGCAGGGCGTCAAGCGCACCCGGCCGCGCCCGCTCAGCCGGCGCGATTGCCCGGCCGGCGCGGCGCCTCGCGGCGCTTGTCGTGCACAATTTCGGCGAAGGCGGAGTGGTTGTGAATGGACTCGAAGTTCTCGGCCGTGAGCCGATAGCGCCCGATCCGCTCCTCGGCGTTGAGCCGCACCGCGATGTCACGCACCAGATCCTCGGCGAATTTCGGGTTCTCGTAGGCGCGCTCGGTGACGAACTTCTCGTCCGGGCGCTTCAACAGCCCGTAGACCTGGCATGAAGCCTCCTCTTCCGCGATGCGCACCAGTTCCTCGATGCTCATCGGTGCGCGCAGCTCCGCTCTGATGGTGATGTGCGAGCGCTGGTTGTGCGCCCCGTAGTCGGAGATCTCCTTCGAGCACGGACACAGACTCGTCACCGGCACACACACCTCGAGCGTCGAGCGCGTTCCCGCCTCCGGATCGCGCTCGGCGCGCATGAGGACCTCGTGATCGAGACCGCTTTGCACGCGCGAGACCGGCGCGGCCTTGCGGATGAAGTACGTGAAGGCCACCTCGATTTCGCCGCGATCGGCGCCGAGGCGTCCGAGCATGTCATCGAGCAGGACCTCGAGTACCGCCACATCCAGCGGGCGCCGATGCGCCTCGATGGCCTCGATGAAGCGGGACATGTGGGTACCCTTGAGGTGTCCCGGCAGCCCCACCGACATGTCCAGGCGTGCCACCGTCGGCTGCTCGCCTCCGTCGGCCTGGCGCACGCGCAGCGGCGCGCGCAATCCCTTCACACCCACGCGGTTGATGCGGATGTTGCGGCTGTCGGCGCTGGCCTGGATGTCGGCGAGAACGGAGCGTGGGGCGGCATTCATAAGCGTCCTCAGTCCACTTTGTCCTAGACAATATCGTCTATTTCAGGAAGAATAGGCATATGATTCGATTCTGTCAACTTTCTGTCTAGGACAAGTGTGACCGTCCCCGATCTTCCTGATAGCCCCATCAGCGTGGTGGAGCGCGAAACGGGCCTGTCCAAGGACACGCTGCGGGTCTGGGAGCGCCGCTACGGATTCCCGGTGCCGCTGCGCGATCGCCACGGTGAGCGGCTGTATCCGGCCGATCAGGTCCTCAGGCTCCGCCTGATCAGCCGGCTGCTCGACCGCGGGCTGCGCCCGCGCCAGGTGGTCGGCGTGCCTCTGGAGGAACTCATCGCGCGTGCGGGGGAAGGCGATGCGGCGCCCGCCCCGCAGGCGCGCGCCGCCGGGGCGCCGCTGTTCGAGACCACGCTGCGCCTGCTTCGCAGCTACGACGAGGCGGGGCTGCGCGCGCATCTGTCGCTCGCCCTGCAGCGGCTCGGGCTGCAGCGCTTCGTCACCGAATTCGCCGCGCCGATGAACGTGCAGGTCGGCGACGCGTGGTCACGCGGCGAGATCGCAATCAGCCAGGAGCATCTGTACACCGAGCAGATGCAGCACCAGCTGCGCCAGGGCATCGGCGCCATTTATCCGGGCACAAACGCCCCCAGCGTCATGCTGACGACGCTGCCCGGCGAAGAGCACCAGCTCGGCCTGCTGATGGCGCACGCCTGTCTGGCGGTCGAGAGTACCCGCTGTGTATCCCTCGGCGTTCAGACACCCGCGTGGGATATCGCTCAGGCGGCCCGGCAGCACGGCGCCGATGTGGTCGGGCTGTCCTTCAGCGAAGCGCTGCGGCACAAGAGCGCCCTGGACATGCTGCAGGATCTGCGCGCGCGCCTGCCGGAGTCGATCGAGATCTGGGCGGGCGGAGCGCTGTGCTCGCGCCTGCGCTGCCGGCCGCCGGGCGTGCGGTTCGTCAGCCGGCTCGAGCAGATCCCCCCGCTCCTCGCCGAATACCGCGAGCGAGCGAGCGCGGCCGCGCCCTGATCAACGCTTCAGCGCGCGCGCCAGCGCCTCGGCCATCACACCGTTGCCGCCCTGCGCCGGGCCGCGGGCCGGCGACGCGGGCTGCGCGGCGCGCGGGTGCGCGCGGCGTGCGCCGCGGTCCGCCGCCTGCGGCAGGGAGCCGCCGGAGCGCTCCCGCGGCGGCGCCTCATCGAGCTTCATCGTGAGCGCGATGCGCCGGCGCTGCAGATCGACCTCAAGCACCTTCACTTTGACGACATCGCCGGCTTTCACGAGCTCGCGCGGATCGTTCACGAACCGACGGGACATCATCGAGATGTGCACCAGGCCGTCCTGATGCACCCCGACATCGACGAACGCGCCGAAGTTGGTCACGTTGGTCACGACTCCCTCGAGCAGCATGCCGGGCGAGAGATCCTTCAGATCCTCCACCCCCTCGTGAAACACCGCGGTCTTGAACTCCGGGCGGGGGTCGCGCCCGGGCTTCTCCAGCTCGCGCAGGATGTCGCGCACGGTGGGCAGGCCGAAGCGCTCGTCCGTGTAACGGGCCGGATCGAGCTGCTTCAGCGCGCGCGCATCGCCCATCACCGCCGCGACCGGCTTGCCGAGCTCGGCCAGGATGCGCTCGACGAGCGGATAAGCCTCGGGATGCACCGCGGAGCGGTCGAGCGGGTTCGACCCGCCGTTGATGCGCAGGAACCCGGCGGCCTGCTCGAAGGTCTTCGCGCCGAGCCGCGGCACGGCGCGCAGCTCCTCGCGGCTCGCGAAGGCGCCATGCTCGTTGCGGTGGCGCACGATCGCCTCGGCGAGCGAAGCGGACAATCCCGAGATGCGCGCCAGCAACGCCGGCGAAGCGGTATTCACATCGACACCGACCGCGTTGACGCAGTCCTCGACCACCGCATCGAGCGAGCGGGCGAGCCTGCTCTGATTGACGTCGTGCTGATACTGCCCCACGCCGATCGACTTCGGGTCGATCTTGACCAGCTCGGCGAGCGGATCCTGCAGACGCCGGGCGATGGATACCGCGCCGCGCAGTGTGACGTCGAGTTCGGGCAGCTCGTGCGAGGCGAGCTCGGAGGCCGAGTACACCGAGGCGCCCGCCTCGGAGACCACGATCTTGGTGAGCTTCAGCTCGCCGTGGCGCTTGATCAGCTCGGCGGCGAGCCGATCGGTCTCGCGCGAGGCGGTGCCGTTACCGATGCTGATCAGATCCACCGCGTGCTTGCGCGCAAGGGCCGCCAGCACGTGCAGCGCCCCGTCCCAGTCGTTGCGCGGCGCATGCGGGTAGATCGTCGCGGTCTCGAGCACCTTGCCGGTGCGATCCACGATCGCCACCTTCACACCGGTGCGCAGACCCGGATCGAGCCCCATCGTGGCGCGGGGCCCGGCCGGCGCGGCGAGCAGCAGGTCGTGCAGATTGCGGGCAAAGACGCCGATGGCTTCCTCCTCGGCGCGCTCGCGCAGTTCGGCGAGCAGCTCCCCCTCGAGCTGCCAGGCGAGCTTGACCTGCCAGCACCAGCGCACCGCCTGCGCCAGCCACGCATCCGCCGGGCGTCCCTGGTCGGATATCTCAAAACGCGCGGCGATCTTGCGCTCGCACGAATTGACCGCATCTGCCGGCTGCGCCGGCGCGCCGTCGATTTCGAGCGCCTCGGGCAGCTTCACGGCGAGCTGCAGGACCTCCTCCTTGCGGCCGCGAAACAGCGCGAGCGCCCGGTGCGAAGGAATCGCCTTTAGCGGCTCGCGATAGTCGAAGTAATCGCGGAACTTCGCGCCGGCCTCCTCCTTGCCGGGCACGATCTTGGCGACCAGCCAGGCGTTCTCGCGCAGATGCTCGCGCAGCGCGCCGACCAGCGCCGCGTCCTCGGCGAACTGCTCCATCAACACCTGGCGGGCGCCCTCGAGCGCCGCCTTCACGTCGGGCACCCCGGGGTTATCGCCCTGCTCGGTGCTGAAGGCGGCCCTGAGGTACTGGGCCGCCTGCGCCTCGGGGTCCAGGCGCGGATCGGCGAGCAGCGCCGCGGCCAGTGCATCGAGACCGGCCTCGCGCGCGATCTGCGCCTTAGTGCGCCGCTTGGGCTTGTAGGGCAGATACAGGTCCTCGAGGCGCTGTTTGGTGTCGGCGGCCTCGAGGCTCGCCCGCAGTTGCGCCGTCAGCTTGCCCTGCTCCTCGATGCTCTTGAGCACCGCGGCGCGGCGCTCCTCGAGCTCGCGCAGATAGACCAGCCGCTCCTGCAGCGTGCGCAGCTGCGCATCATCGAGGCCTCCGGTCGCCTCCTTGCGGTAGCGGGCGATGAACGGCACGGTGGCGCCGCCGTCGAGCAGGGCGACGGCCGCGAGGACCTGGGGCGGGCGGACCGCGAGTTCCGCGGCGATACGGGATTCGATGGACAGCATCAGCGATGGGAGCAGGCCAGACCGAAGGAGGCGGCACTATGCGCAATCGGCCGGCGCACAACAAGACTTGCGCCACCGGCGTCAAATGTCCTAGGCGCCGGCCGTGCGCGCACCCGCGCCGCGCGCCCCATGCGGCGCCGGATGGATGGACCTCGAGCTTGCGCGCTGCGGCGGCAACATCGACGCCGGCCCATCAGGATTTGTACCTACGCGGCGCTTCCGGGCTGCTGCCGATGGGCGAAACCTCTCCTGAAACAGCGAGTTGATGCGCCTGCATCGCGATCGGCGAAGCTCGCTGCCGGGCACGCAAGGATGCGACACGCGTCACGCACGGCACAAATGTCATCTTTAGCATGTGCCCACGGAAACGCCCCTTCATGCACGCCCCCTACAACAGCTGGCTCGTCGCGCTCTCGATCGCGGTGGCCGTATTCGTCTCCTACACGGCTTTCAGGCTCGCCGCACGCGTGGCCGAGGCGAGCCGCCCCATGCGCCGGTACTGGCTCATCGGCGGCGCGAGCGCGATGGGGATCGGCATCTGGTCGATGCACTTCATCGGCATGCTGTCGATGTCCATGCCGATGGTGCTGCGCTACGACATTCCGATGACGGTCGCCTCGCTGCTGATTGCGATCGTTACCTCGTGGATGGCGATCCGGATCGCCGCCGCCGATCGCCTCGGCTCCCGGGCCCTGGCGCTCGGCGGACTGGTGATGGGCGGCGGCATCGCCGCGATGCACTACCTGGGCATGGCCGCCATCGACATCACGCCCGCCATCCGCTACCGCCCCGCGCTCGTGGCCGCCTCGATCGTCGTGGGGATCGGCGCCTCCTCAGGGGCCCTGTGGCTGACGTTCCATTTGCGCGGCGGACGGACCGCGCACCCGCTCGCCCGCCTCGGCGGGGCGCTGCTGATGGGGCTGGCCATCAGCGGCACGCACTACATCGGCATGGCGGCCGCGACGTTCGCGCCGCACTCGCGCTGCTACGGCGGCATCGCCCTGGACAATGCTTGGCTGGCCGTCACGATTGCGCTCGTGAGCGTCAGCCTGCTCGTCTTTGCGCTGATGACGGACATGCACTCGAGCGAACTCGCCGCGCGCGCGCAGGCGCATGCCGCGCGGCTGCAGCAGATCAATGCGCAGCTGCGCTACCAGGCCACGCATGACGGCCTGACGGGCCTGCTGAACCGGGATGCGTTTCTCGCACGGCTGGCCGCGGCGCTGCACGAGGCACGGGCCGGCGCCGGCCGCTTCGCGGTGCTGGCGCTCGATCTGGACCGCTTCAAACTGATCAACGACTCGCTCGGACACGGCGCCGGTGACCGGCTGCTCTGCGAGGTGGCGCGGCGCCTGCGCGCGATGAGCCCCGACGCAGATGCGATCGCGCGCATGGGCGGCGATGAATTCCTCGTTCTCACACGCTCTGTCGAGAACGCCGAGGAGGCCGGTACGCTCGCAACCAAGATCATACAGGGCCTGAGCAAGCCGCTGCGGCTGGAGTCGCTCGAAGTCCTGGTCGCCTCGAGCATCGGCATCAGCCGCTATCCGAATGACGGCGGTACGCCCGAGACGCTGCTCGCGCACGCCGATGAGGCCCTGTACGGCGCCAAGCGGCGGGGTGGAAGAACCTTTCAATGCTTCGTTCCGGAGATGAATGGCTTCGCCCAGGAGCGCCTGCAGCTCGAGAGCGACCTGAACCACGCGCTGACGCGCGGGCAGTTCGAGCTGCACTACCAGCCGCGCGTCGAGGTCGTAAGCGCGCGCGTGAGCAGCGTCGAGGCGCTGCTGCGATGGCGGCACCCGGCGCGCGGTTACATCTCCCCGCGCACGTTCATTCCGATCGCGGAGGAGACCGGGCTGATCGTGCCGATCGGGGAGTGGGTGCTGAACGAGGCGTGCAGGCAGGCCCGCCGGTGGCACTCGAGCGGGCTGGCGCTGCGCGTCGCGGTGAATTTGTCCGCGCTGCAGTTCCGCCAGCCGGGTCTGCTGCGCACGATCGCGGCGGCGCTCGCCGCAGAGCGCCTGCCGCCGCAACTGCTCGAGCTTGAGATCACCGAAAGCGTGGTCATGACCGACGCCGAGACCTCGGTCGGGATTCTCGAGCAGCTGAGCCACATGGGCGTGGTCGTCTCGGTGGACGATTTCGGCACCGGCTATTCGAACATGAGCTACCTGCAGCGCTTCCCCATCGACCGGCTGAAGATCGACGCGAGCTTCATCGGCGTGATGAACGATGACCCGCAGAGCACGCTCATCGTCCAGGCGATCATTTCGCTCGCGCACAACCTGCGCATGAAAGTGATCGCCGAGGGCGTCGAGACGACCGCCCAGCTGAGGCGGCTCGCCTCGCTCGGTTGCGATCAGTACCAGGGTTTCCTGTTCGGTCAGCCCATGCCCGCCGATGCGCTCGAGCCTCAGCTTCGCGCCCATGCATCGCTCGGCGACCCCAGCGATACAGCGGCGACCCGCGCCAGGCTCTCACGTCCGGCGTGGGATCCCAGCCTGCTCGCCTCGAACGACGACTGAGTGCCCGCCGTGAGCCCGCACGTACGAGGAAGTTATGTCCAATCCTCGAGCGAGCCGTCGTCGCCCGTGTGGCAATGTCTTCGCCCGATCCATGCCGGCATGCCCTGATCCAGACGCGGGCATTCCAACCGTCGGCAATCGGCCACACTGTCGAAAGCGCCGGCGGCTCTGCTAGCATCAGGGACCGTTCACATGCGCGAGGACACTGTCGTCCGTGAACTGGCCACCGCGACATGATTAGCGCGCGAGTCCCGGACAATGAGACCGAGCGGCTCGAGGCGCTGCGCATCCTGGAGATCCTCGATACCGTTCCGGAGCAGGGCTTCGATGATCTGACGCTGCTGGCGGCAACGATCTGCGACACGCCGATCTCGCTCGTCAGTCTCGTCGACGGCGACCGCCAGTGGTTCAAGTCGCGGCGGGGCGCTTCACTCGAGCAGACCCCGCGGGAATTCTCCTTTTGCGCGCACGCGATCCTCGAGCCCGGGCGCATCATGGAAGTCCCGGACACCGCAGCCGACAGCCGCTTCACGGACAATCCCCTGGTGACCGGCGAACTGCACGTCCGCTTCTACGCCGGCGCACCGCTCGTGACCGACGCGGGCCACGCGATCGGCGCACTGTGCGTGCTCGATCACAAGCCCCGCCGCCTCGAGCCGCCGCAGCGTGCGGCGCTGCAGGCACTCGCCCGCCAGGCCGCTGCGCAGCTGAAGCTGCGCTCCCTGCACCACGCCCTGCAGCAGGCGCTCGAATCCGCGCGCCGCTATCAGACCGAGCTCGAGGAGTACCAGAGCCGCCTGCGCAAGCTCAACATGCAGCTGCATACCCAGGCGATCACCGATCCGCTCACGGGTCTTTACAATCGACTCGCCCTGACGCAGCAGCTCAACCAGGCCGTGGCGCGCGCCGGGCGCACCGGCGAGCCGCTGTCGCTGCTGCTCATCGACGTCGACCAATTCAAGGCGTTCAACGACAGCTTCGGGCACCTGCGAGGCGATGAGGCGCTGCGACGCATCGCCGAGATCCTCTACGCCACGGCGCGCGAAGCGGACATCGTGGCGCGCTACGGCGGGGAGGAATTCCTCATCATCCTGCCGGCAACCGGCAGCGCCGGCGCACTCGCGCTCGCCGAGCGGATCCGCCAGCAGGTGCAGAGCGCGCGCTGGAGCCTGCGCCATCTGACAGTCAGCATCGGCGCCGTCACGCGCCAGACGGCAGATCCGCGCTGCAGCGCGCAACTGCTGATCGAGGACGCCGACGCGGCCCTGTATCGCGCCAAGGCCTCGGGCCGCAACCGCGTGATGGCGGCTGATCCGTCCCGCGACTGAGTCGGGCACAAGAGGAGCCTGGCCCCGCAAGGCGGGCGGCTCATCCGGACGTGCGCGCCGCCCAAGCTCACGGGGTATCCCCGTGGCTGCGCACGATGCCATCCTCGACAACCCCGTCCGCTCACCAGGACACGGCCCCTCGCGGGGCCGCGTTTAGACGGAAACAGGTCAGAGGGGGGCCCACACTCGCCCCCGAGGAGTCTCAGTCGAGGCTGAAGAGGCTCACCAGGTCGTAGCGCGAAAAGGCGCGGAAGGCAATCAGGGTTTCGGTGCGCGTCACGCCCTGCACGGCGCGGATGCGCTGCGCAACCAGATCCGCCAGCGCCTCATTCTCCTTCACGCGCACGATGGCCACGAGGTCGAAGTTGCCGGCCACGGAGTAAACCTCGGCGATGCCCGGCATCTCGCTCAGATTCTCCGCCACCGCGGAGGTGCGCGCCGGCTCGACGTTGATCAGTATTATCGCAGTCACCATGACTTGATCGGATGATCGCATCCGCCTCCCGGCCGAGGCGGTCCATCGGACGCGCGAGCGAGCGCTCCGGAGCCGCCAGATGATGGAAATTGTACGGGCGCGGCATGACCCCGCACAACCGCTCCACCGGCTGCGGGCGCACGACGTCCATGGCGCGCTCGGCCAAGAGGAGCGCGCCGTCACGAATCGGTCGCTATCCTCCTCATGGTGAGAGAAGTGACGGGCGGCACGTCGGTGCTGCGGCAGGTGCTCGAGCCGCTCATCGAGCAGGCTCTTGCAGGTTATGCATTCGGGCGGCCGGGCCCGCCGCGCCAGGCATCACGCTGTATGTCCTGACCGGCCGGCCCACCGGGCGCTACGGGGCCGGGCGCATTTACCGCGCCGCCCTGCCGCTGCCCATCGGCGGCTTCGCTCTGCTGCTCATGCCCTGCCTCGCCGCCCGGATCAATCGGGGTGAATGCGCAGCCGTCGGCTTTGCAATCATCGTCATCGCACGGCCGCTGCTCAGCGTCGCCGGCACGGATCTCGGCGCGAGTCTGACTCCGTTCAGTGAAGGCGCGGCGGTCGGGCTGCTCAATGCGGCGCTGGCGCTCGCCACCGCCGTCGGCATCGTGGCGAGCGGACCGCTGGCGCAACGTTGGGGCTAAGCGACCATTCCCGCCACGGCGCTCGCGGGTCTCGCCCTCTCGATCTTCCCGGGGGCGCGATCCGCCCGCAGCGAGATACACCTCGGCCCCGCGCGCCTGATCCGCACCGCGGCCCCGGCGACGCGTCGGCTCAGCTCTTGCCGACGACCACTTCGCTGATTTGAATGACGGGCTGCAGATCGGTGTAACGCGGGATGTCGGCCATGATCTCCGCCGCATGCGGCCCGAAGCCGGCCTCGAACGCCTCGACCGAATCACAGAAAATGTGGCACATGGCGACATAGGTGGCCGGCGCACCCGGCGCGCCGCCGGCGAGCCCCTTGTCGACCGTGTAGTACAGGCATTTCTCGCCCATCCGGCTCTTCACCAGCGGCATGTGACGATCGCGGTAGTAGGCATGATCGAATCGGGCACCGGGCGTGTTCGGGTACATCACGCTAACTTTGATCACGGAATTCTCCTACGGCAGTCGGCCGGAAAGGCTTGCCGCCGCATAGTGCGGCAGCCGGCGCAGGGCCACAACCGCTTTGCGCCGCGGGCGCGGCCGGCGCCGCACGCCGCGGCAGCTGTGCCGGATTCAGAACACCGTGCACCTGCGTACGGCTGCCACCGTGCGGCGCACACCGCAGCCCGCGGGATGCCGAGCCGCTCGGGAATCGCCATGCGGGCGCCACCCCCCCCCACGCGTGACGATCCCCCCGCCGCGCGCCCGACAGCGCGTGGGCCGCAGGATGCCCGCCGGCCGGCACACCTAGGCTGCTGCGCGCCGGCACATGAGTTCGGCCGGCGCGGTCAAGACAGCGCTCAACCCGCCGCCGGCGGAGCCGGCCCTGCGCACGCCCACGCCTCATCGCTCGGTTCTCTCCGATCATCGACCCGCGGTGTTTGCGCCCCCCGCCCTGCCGCGACCGCGGACGCGCTTGCGGCGCGCCGAGAGCTCACCGCACATGGCCCCTCGGGCCTTCATTGCGACCCCTGAACCACTTCGTTAAGCTGGCTGGATTCACATCGCCCGCCGTTCCGTGCACCAGTGGCGAGAGGGGAGTCTGAATGTTCGAGGTCGATACCGATGCGCGGCGCGTCCGCAGCAGATCGCTGATCGCGGCGCTCGCCGCGCTGCTGTGCGCACCGCTCAGCGCACACGCCGCGCCGCTGCAGCAGTTTCTCAACGGCAAGCTGACCTGGCGGAACATCGGACCGGACATCGGCGGGCGCGTGGTGGCCGTTGCCGGCGTGCCGGACAAGCGCAACCTGTTCTACATGGGCGCGGTCGACGGCGGCGTCTGGAAGAGCACCGACTACGGCGTGCGCTGGCATAACATCACCGACGGAAAGTGGACGTCGGCGAGCGGCAGCGTCGGAGCGATTGCGGTCGCGCCCTCCAATCCCAACGTGCTGTACGTCGGCACCGGCGAGGCAGACATCCGCGGCGACATGGTCACCGGCGACGGCATCTTCAAGTCCATCGATGGAGGCAAGACCTGGAAGTACTCCGGCCTGCGCAACACGCGCACGACCAGCGCCATCGTCGTCGATCCGCACAATCCGGACATCGTGTACGTCGCCTCCATGGGCCACGTGTTCAAGCCCGATCCCGACCGCGGCGTCTTCAAATCCACAGACGGCGGCAAAACCTGGCACAAGGTGCTGTACGTCAACGCCAAGACGGGCGCGATCGATCTGGCGATCGACCCGCGCAATCCGCAGGTGCTGTATGCGGCGATGTGGCAGGCGCAGCGCCTGCCGTGGAAGCTGATCGACGGCGGACCGGGCAGCGGCCTGTATGAGAGCACCGACGGCGGGGCGCACTGGAGGAACATCTCGCGCAATCCCGGGCTGCCCCGCGGCGTGCTCGGGCGCATCGGCGTATCCGTCGCCGCCAGCGACCCCAACATCGTCTACGCCATCATTCAGGCCAAGCACGGCGGGGTGTTCCGCTCCGCCAACGGCGGCAGGACCTGGAAGCGCGTCAACGCCAATTGGAGCCTGCGCCAGCGCGGCTTCTACTATATGACCGTCTACGTCGATCCCTCCAACCCCAACACGCTGTACGTTCCGAACGTCGATGGCGTCTGGGTGTCGCACGACGGCGGCAAGGCGTTCGCGCTGCTGCACATGCGCCATGGCGACAACCACATCGTGTGGATCAACCCGCACCATCCGGACATCCTGCTGGTCGGCAACGACGGCGGCGCGACGGTGTCGACGGACGGCGGCAAGACCTGGAGCACCGAGCACAATCAGCCGACCGGCCAGTTCTACCATGTCGCGATCGATGACGCGTTCCCGTTCGACGTGTTCGGCGCGCAGCAGGACGAGGGTTCGTTCGAGGGCCCGAGCGCAATGCCGGGCGGAGCGATCCCGGTGTCCGCGTGGCATTCGGTCGCGCTCGGGGAAAGCTCGTTCGTCGCGCCGAAGCCGAACAGCCGCTACGTGACCTACGGCAGCGACTACTACACGATCATGCAGCGGTACAACCGGCTGACCGGCGTGCGCCGCTCCGTGAGCCCCTCGCCCATCTACATGGACGGCGGGGACGCGGCGCGGATGAAGTACCGCTTCGGCTGGACCCATCCGATCTTCTTCTCGCCGGATGACCCGAAGGAGCTGTTCCTCGCGTCCCAGTACGTCATGGTGAGCTACAACGGCGGGCGCACCTGGAAAGTCATCAGCCCGGACCTGACGCGCAACGACCCCGCCACCGAAGGTCCCACCGGAGGTCCGGTCGACCTCGATCAGACGGGCGCGGAAGTCTTTCCGGACATCTCGGCGCTCGCGGTCTCGCGCTTGAACGCGCAGGTGATCTGGGCCGGCTCGCAGGACGGGCTGGTGCATGTGACGGTCGACGGCGGCAAGCACTGGCGCCTCGTGACTCCGCCGCACCTGAAGGAGTGGACGACGATCACCTCGATCGAGCCGTCGCACGTTGCCGCGGGCACGGCCTATCTGACCGCCTCGCGGTACATGTGGGACGATTACCATCCGTACGTGTACAAGACCACGGACTACGGACGGCACTGGACGGCTCTGACGCACGGCCTGCCGGCCGATCAGTACGTGTTCGTGATCAAGCAGGACCCCGATGATGCGTCGCTGCTGTTCCTCGGCACCGGCGAGACGGTGTATGCGAGTCTCGACGGCGGCGCGGACTGGATGCCGCTCGGCCTGAACCTGCCGCACGTACAGGTACGCGACCTCGCCATCGACACGCGCGAGGGCGAGATGGTGGCGGCCACGCACGGCCGCTCGTTCTGGATCCTCGGTGACCTCGCGCTGCTCGAGCAGATGTCGCACGAGGCGCAGCCGGCGCCCGACGCGGCCCATCTTTATGCGCCGCAGACGGCGTGGCTGACGCACGCCTACGGGCAGGATCCCGGCGCCGAGCATCGCGAATCGGTCGGCACGAACCCGCCGTTCGGCGCCACGGTGTTCTTCCACCTGCCGGCGAACTATGACGGCCGGACGCCCGTGAGCCTGCGGTTCCTCGATGCGCAGGGCGAGGTGGTGCAGCACTACACGCTGCACCTGAAGAGCGGACACGCGAAGAAGCTGCCGGCCACGGTACGTGACAATCTGCTGCCCTCGCAGGCGAAGAAGATCGGCGAGCGCAAGATGACGGCGGTGACGCCGGGCATGAACCGCTTCCAGTGGAATCTCCGCTACGCCGATGCGACGGACGTCATCGGGTGGGAGCCGCCCGAGGACACCGACGGCATGGTGGGCACCGCCGTCGGGCCGCTGGTCAATCCAGGCCGCTACACGGTCGTTCTGCGCTACGGCGATCACACCTACCGGCAGATGTTCCAGGTGAAGCTCGACCCGCGCCTGCACACGACTGCGGCGATCCTCAAGCAGCACCTGGCGCTGCAGCTCGCGCTGCACCGTACCGTGAACATCCTCGACCGGGACATCAACGCAGCGATTCTGCTGCGCCGGCGGCTCGTCAAGGCCGTCGCCGCGCACCGGATCGACGCCGGCGCCGCGGCGCCGGTGATCCAGGAACTGCATGAGGCGCTCCGCGCGGTCGTGCAGCGGCACATCCGCTCGAGCGAGGGTGACGTCCTGCACAACGTGCGGCTGCGGAGTTTCCTCGCCTACCTGCAGTCGAGCATCGGCCTCGATTACCGCTCGCCGGATCCGGCGCAGATCGCCGCGTTCAACACCCTGGAGAGCGCCGCGCGCAAGGGCGAAGCCCGTCTGCGGGCCGCCACCGCCGCGGGAGAGCGCCTGCTCTGAATGAGCGGGTCGCCGCCTCGCGCGAGTGCGGCGACCCGCCCCCTCCGGCTCCTCAATCCGCCGACACGCGCACTGCGTTCAGGCGGGGACGGTCTGGAGCGGCGTCCAGACGCTGCCGGCAGCGCTCGATCGCACCAGCGCATCGACGCACATCACCCCGTCCAACCCATCCCGGGCGTCCGGATACCAGAGCGCCCCGGCAAGCGCCTCACCGCGCGGATGGCCTGCGCAATCTGCGCATACACGGTGGCGAACGCCTCGAGATATCCCTCGGCATGCCCCGCCGGCACACGCGTGATGCGCCCGCGGCACGGGAACCCCGGGTGATGATCGCCCCCGGGCAGCCGGGCTCGCTGTAGAGGAGCCGGTCGGGCTCGCTCTGGCGCCAGTGCAGGCCGCCCTTCTCGCCGTAGACGCGCGGGGCGAGCTCGCTCTCGTTGCCGGGCCGGGTCAGTGCGCCACTCGGCCTGGCGGTTGCCGTGCGCGCAGCGGATCGGCGCACAGCGCCCCGGCCAGCAGCTCGTAATGATCGTCCGGGCGCGCCGCGATGCGGTGCACCGCGCCGATGAACGCTCCCCGCCCGCCGCCCACCATGGCCAAGCGGATTCTGCGCATGCCACCTGCTCCTTGCCGCGCTTGCCAGCGCGGCGCGCGGGCTAACGGTTGTGCAACACCCGCCACGAGACGATCAGTCCGTACACCACGATCACGACCGCCAGGAGCAGCGAGACCAGCTGCACCGCTGCGCGCGGGATGCTGCCGCTCGGGGTGGCCAGATACAGCCACGCGGTGAAGACGATGAGCCCGTCGAAGGCCAGGTGCGTGATCACGCTCCAGCGCAGGCCGAAGGCGATGCGGATGTAGGCCAGCCCCACGCCCACCAGGAACTGCGGCAGCGCGAGTACGACGGTCCACCACCGCGGCGTGTTCGAATAGATCGCCGCATGCGCCGCGCCGAACAGCCCGCAGGAAATCCAGAACACGGCCGCCCCGTGGCGCCGGAAGAACGCCAGCACCGGCTCGCGCGCATAGCGGTACAGCAGCGCGCTCACGGCCGCGGCCGGCAGCAGCGCCCAGAACGCGTCGAAGTAATGATGGATGGTGGTGACGGCCGAGGGGTGCTCCACATTGAGGCGAAGCCCCAGGTACGTGTAGCAGAGAAAGAACGCCAGGCCAACGAACACCGGCACGGGCGCGGTGGAGAGAAACGCCCGGTAGCCGAGCTCCTCGAACAGCGGCGCCACCAGCACGATGCCGGCCGCCGGCAGCGAAGGGTGTGTCACCAGATACGCCTGAAACGTGTCGGGAGCGACCCGCCAGCCGAACCAGTGCGCCATCAGGCTGTCGAACTGGCCGCCCGCAAAGCCCAGCAGCAGCAGCAGGCTCAGCCAGCCGAACCACGGCCATACGGTCAGCCGCCGCAACGGGCGCTCAGGGAGCGTCGGATGCGCAAGAAAATGCAGTAGCGATTCGTACGTTCCTGATGATGCGTCACTCATGGTCTCGTTCCGTTGACTCAATCACGCCGTGCCCTTGGTCCGACTGGGCTCGTGTTCGATGTGTTGGAGACAACGCCCTCCGCGGCATTCATGTATCACGCCGCCTTGCGCGCCGCAACCGTCCGGAATGCGCGCGCGCGGGGATGTGCGCCAGAGTGATGTTCATCGCGGAATGCTCACGCCCGCGCCGGGACGCAGACGCTCGCGCAGAAAATCGATCAGCGCCTTGACCTTGAACGGAATGTGCCGGTTGCCCGGCAGCACGGCGTAGATCCCGATCTCGGGCAGCGCATAAGCGGTGAGGATCGCGCGCAGCGATCCGTCGGCGAGCGCCTCCTCGGCGAGAAACCGCGGCTGACAGGCAATGCCCAGGCCCTCGATCGCGGCCTGCACCAGCACGCTGCCGCTGTTGGCCTCGATGCGTCCGCGAATCGGCACGTTGAGCCGCTCGCCATCCAGGATGAAGGTCCACGACGCACTGGATGCCAGGGTATAGGCGAGGCACTCGTGCGTCGTCAGCTCGCCGGGGTGGCGGGGCTCGCCGCAGCGCCGCAGGTAGGCCGGGGAGGCGAGGATGACCCGCTCGACCGAACCCAGGCGGCGGGCGACGGCCTGCGGCCCGAGCCGCTCGGTGATGCGGATGGCGAGGTCGATGCCGTCCTCGATAAGGTGACTGTGCCGATCCGTGAAATCCAGCTTCAGTGAGATCTGCGGATACTGCCGGGTGAACTCGAGCAGCGCGGGCGCGAGGTGACGCTGCCCGAAGCTCACCGGCAGGCTGACGCGGATCGGGCCCCTCGGCCGCTGGCGCTCGGCATCGAGCCCCGTCTCGGCCACCTCGACGAGGCTGACGATGTCGCGGCACTTCTCCAGATACAGGCTGCCGGCGGAGGTCAGGCTGAGCCGGCGCGTGCTGCGGGCCAAGAGCTTGACCCCCAGGCGAGCCTCGAGGGCGCTGATGCGGCGGGTGACGACCGAGCGGGCGAGCCCCATCTGCTGCGCAACCGCGGCGAAACTGCCCTGCTCGGCCACCCGCACGAACAGACGCATGGCATCGAGCTGATCCATTGGTGTCACTTTGGCAACAAATTGTTGCAGATTGTCGCCTATTTCGCGCGAATCGGCTGCGCTAGAGTGACGGCGACTCGGTGCCGCAGGCGCAAGATGCCAATGAATTCGAGCACTTACGCTTACCGCCGCACGAGAGCCGCCACCGGTGGCGGCAATCCGTGTGCACAGCTCGGACGATGGGGCGCGCCCGCGCCCCACATCAGACGGTCCCGGCTTTGCCCCCGGCGCCCCGATGCCGATCCGCCCGTCCGCACAATCAGGAACCTGACATGAGCGAAGCAACCATTGCCCAGAAAGCCCCGTACGCCGTCGAAGTGCAAGCAGGCAAGAGCTATTGGTGGTGCGCCTGCGGCCGCAGCAAGAACCAGCCCTTCTGCGACGGCTCGCACAAAGGCAGCGCATTCACCCCAATCGAGCACAAGCCGCAAAAGAGCGGCACCGTGTACTTCTGCGGCTGCAAGCACACGGCGCACAGCCCGCTGTGCGACGGCAGCCACCAGAAGTTGTAATCCGTCGCGGCCGCGCTCCTCCCGCCGGCTCTCCCCGGGGGCAACACCCGGGCCCCGAGCCGGCGGGCACCTGTGCGCCGTGCACGCAGCGTCAGCGCATCACGGCCGCCGTAATGAACAGACGGTGACGACGCCGTCGGATTGACGCATGCCAACAGCGGTCATATGCTCGTTGGCAGAACATGTTCGGGGGACTTCGGATGAGCGCAACGGTACACAAAGGCACGTGTTTCTGTGGTCGGGTCCACTTTCAGGTCACCGGTGAGCCGGTCGCCATGGGCTACTGCCACTGCGAGTCGTGCCGGCACTGGTCCGCCGGACCCCTCAACGCGTTCACCCTCTGGAAACCCGAGGCGTTGCAGATCACCCAGGGCGCCGAATCGATCGGCAGCTACCACAAGACGCAGCAGAGCCACCGCAAGTGGTGCACCGCATGCGGCGGGCACTTGTTCACGGATCACCCGGGCTTCGGCCTCGTCGATGTCTATGCGGCGCTGCTGCCGACGCTCTCATTCCGCCCGGGCGTGCACGTGCACTACCAGGAGACGGTGCTGCGCATTCATGACGGACAGCCCAAGATGAAGGATCTGCCGGCCGAGATGGGCGGATCCGGCGTCACGCTGCCGGAATAGCCCGGCACTGCGCGCCGAGAGCAGCGAGCGCGTGCTCGCATCACGAACACGCCCCGCGCAGCCGCACTCGGTACCGCGCCCGTCGCTGACGCGTTTCGCGCGCAGACGGAGCGCGTACGGGGCCGCTACTGCTGCCCTTCGCCCTGATGCGCCTTTTCCGCCGCGGCGATCGCGGCGTCCACCTCGCCCTTGGCGCTGTTGATCGCTTCCTGCACGCACGTTCCGGCCTGTAGATCGCTTTCGGTCGAGTTGGGATAGCTGCGCTCGAGCTCGTCGCAGACCACTTTGGCTGCCATCTCGACCCGCTTCTGCAGCTCGACCGCACCGCTGTGCGTACCGACGTTCAGGTCCGCGTAGCCCACGCGGCGCGAGAGCTCCACGATTTCCACGGGACGGTGGTTCGCGTCGAACCCGTCCCGCACAACCGGCGTCTCCGCCTTTACGGTGATCTCGGGCAGCTCCTGGTTCGACTGCGCGAAGCTGACGGCGCTCGCCAGAGCGAGCGCAACTGCGCCCAGCGCCATCATCACATAACGGAACACAGTGCTCATGACACCTCACCTCTGTTCGATTGACCCGCACGCGGCACGCTATCCCGGCAACCCGCTGCCGTGAATAAGTAATCCCATCATGGGGGTATGTAACAGAGCCGTTACAGTCCAGGTGTCGGCATTGCCGGAGGCTCGGCAAGAAAACGGATCAAGCGGCGGGCGCCAAAGCGCCGCTCTTCGTGGTGTGGGTGTTTTCCGCACGGTGCGCAAAGCAGACGCGACATCCGGCACGGCGCGCGTGGAGCGAGCGGTTCAGCGGCGCCGGCGTGTCCCCTCACGGCCGGCTGAACCGCTCGCTCCCCTCGGGGCATGGGTGGGATCCGCCATGGCTCGCCGTGGCGCATCCGGCATCACTCACGTGCGCGGATGCGCCGGACGATCAGCGATTGACGCGAACCGACTCGCGCTGGCGGCTCGCGCCATTGAGTTCGTGCTGCGGGGCGGCCGCAGCCCAGTTCTGCGCGCTCGTCATGACCGGCGCGCGATCCGCGAGCGCAACGGGCGAGAAGACCAGAGCGGTGGTAGCGAGCGTGACGATCAGGGCAAACGTGGCAGCGATCAGTTTCCGGGCGGTGTTCATGGCAGTTTCTCCTCGGTTGTGCCTGAATAACACCCCCGTGCTGAGAAAGTTGCAGGCGTCTGCGCAATACGGGCCGTGCTTGCGCGAGAGCACCGCCGAGGCCCGCTTGCCCGGACATTCGAGCCGCGCGTACGCGCACGACAGGTGCCGGCTGCGTGCCGCGGCAGGCCTCGACGCACCGGGGGCCGCCCGCGTTTCCGTTCCGGCACGGTTCGCGGTAAGCTTTGTCGGCAGCGTTGCCAATTCATCCGGCGCGCGGGCGATGCGCCCGGCCGGCGAAGCCCCTGCCGCCCCGCACGGCGCGTGACGCTGCTATCTTGCGCACCCATGCCCGTTGCCCCCGATAGCCTCCCCCGGCAGCTGCCCGACGCCGCTGAAGACACGGCGGACCGGGATGTCGTGCTCAGCATCGCGGATCTGCGCAAGCAATATCCGGAAATCGTCGCCGTCGATGCGGTCTCCTTCGAGGTCCGCCGCCGCGAGGTGGTCGGCCTGCTCGGCCCGAACGGCGCCGGCAAGACGACCACCATCAATATGATTCTCGGGCTGCTGAGCCCCACCTCCGGAGGCATCCGGATCGCGGGCATCGACCTCGCGCAGCATCGGTCGCGCGCCCTCGCCCGCGCGAACTTCGCGGCCGTCTACGCCGCGCTGCCCGGCAATCTCACCGTGGAGCAGAACCTGAAGTTCTTCGGGCTCGTCTACGGGGTGACCCGCCTCGCCGCGCGCACCGATGCGCTGATCGAGCAGTTCGACCTCGAGGCCCTGCGCGACACGAAGTGCGGAGTGCTCTCCTCGGGAGAGCAGACGCGGGTCGCGCTCGCCAAGGCAGTCCTGAATCACCCGCAGCTGCTGCTGCTCGATGAGCCGACCGCCTCGCTCGACCCGTCCGCGGCGCAGACGGTGCGTGCGCGCATCCGCAGCCTGGCCACCGACGGGGACTGCGGCATTCTCTGGACCTCGCACAACATGTACGAAGTCGAGGAGGTCTGCGACCGCGTGCTCTTCCTGTCGCACGGCCGCATCCTGCTCGAGGGCGATCCGCGGCGGCTGCCGGCGGAGCATGGCGCGGCCACGCTCGAGGAGCTGTTCATCCGCCTGGCGCGCGAGCCGCTCGCCGAAACCCTGGAGCGCACGGTTTGAGAGCCCGTCCGGTTGCCGGCATTCTGCTGCGCCAGTTCTATCTGATCCGCGGCAGCCCGGTGCGCGCGCTGCCGATGTTCGCCTGGGTGGCGATCGACATCGTGGTGTGGGGATTCATCACCCGGTACCTGAACCTGATGAGCGCCGGACGGTTCAACTATGTGCCGAGCCTGCTCGGCGCGGTGCTGTTGTGGGACTTCTTCACCCGCATCATGCAGGGCGTGAGCACGGCGTTCCTGGAGGATGTCTGGTCGAGGAATTTCCTCAACCTGTTCGCCACGCCGCTCACCACTCCCGAATATATCGCGGGGCTCGTGATCACGAGCATCGGCACCAGCACCGTCGGCCTGATCGTGATGCTCGTGCTCGCCACGAGCGTGTTCGGGCTGTCGTTCTTCTCCCTCGGCCTGATGCTCATTCCCTTCCTGCTCGTCCTGTTCGCCTTCGGGATCGCGCTGGGCGTTCTCGCGAGCGCCCTCGTGCTGCGCCTCGGGCCGGCGTCGGAGTGGCTGGTCTGGCCGATGCCCGCGCTGCTCTCGCCGTTCGTCGGGGTCTTCTATCCGCTCTCGACGCTGCCGCGCTGGATGCAGGATGTCGGTCATCTGCTCCCGCCCGCCTACGTGTTCCAGGGCATGCGGGGAATTCTCGCGGGGCACGCTCTGCCGGCAGGCCAGCTCGTGCTCGGCGCGGGGCTTGCCGTGCTCTATGTGCTGCTCGCGGGATATTTTTTCACGCGGGTGTTCCGCTACGCCCTGCGCACGGGACTGCTGGCCCGCTATAGCGCGGAAAGTGTCTCTTGATCATCGCTCACCGCACGTGATGTTCGGCGCGCCGGCAGGCTCGCCGGCCGCCGACGCTTCAGACCAGAGCGCGCTCCAGCCAGCGCCCGAGCGTACCGGCATCCACCGCGCCGGACTGGCGCGCGAGCTCACGTCCCTCACGGAACAGGATCAGGGTGGGGATGCTGCGGATACCGAAGCGCCCGGCCAGTTGCGGCTGCTCGTCCGTGTTGACCTTCGCCACCCGGAGCTCCGTCGCGCGCTGCGCGGCCACGCGGTCGAGCACCGGCGCCATCATGCGGCACGGACCGCACCACGGAGCCCAGAAATCCACGAGCACCGGCAGCGTGGCGCGCTCGACGTGCGCGGCAAACGAGACCGGGTCCAAGGCAACCGGCTCGCCGCTGAGGATCGGCGCCTTGCAGCGGGGACACTTCGGATGCTCGCCCGCCCGTGCCTCCGGGACACGAACGAGGGAGTGACACTTCGGGCAAGCCACCAGAACGGCGCCGGTGACGGGGGTATCGGCGTTCATGCCTGCTGTATGGGGCCGGGAGGGACCGATTCAAGCGGGCGGGGGCTTGGCTTCGGGCCGGACGCCCCCATGTCCCCAGTCAACGTTTCCTCAATCCTTTCCACGAGGACTGCCTCGCGCATGGAATACCGGGATTACTACAAGGTTCTGGGCGTGGCCCGCACGGCCACGGCGGAGGAGATCAAGAAGTCCTATCGCCGGCTCGCCCGCAAGTATCATCCGGACGTCAGCAAGGAGAAAGACGCCGAGCAGAAGTTCAAGGAAGTTCAAGAGGCCTACGAGGTCCTGAAAGACCCGGAGAAGCGCGCGGCATACGATCAGCTCGGCAGCGACTGGAAGTCCGGCCAGCAGTTCCGGCCCCCGCCGGACTGGACGAGCGGCTTCGAGTTCCGCGGCGGCGGCCCCCGGGGAGGCGGCGGCGCGCACGTGTTCGAGGAGCAGGGCTTCAGCGACTTCTTCTCTTCGCTGTTCGGCGGCGCGAGTCCCTTCGCGACCTCCGCACAGCGCCAGCCGCGCGGCGGACGCGATCATCATGCGCGCATCGACATCGACCTCGAGGAGGCCTTCGGCGGCGGCACCCGCACGCTCGAACTGAAGCGGCCCGAGGTGAAGCCCGACGGCACCGTCGAGCTGCGCACGCACACGGTGCGCGTCAGCATTCCGGCAGGCGTGGCCGACGGCCAGCTCATCCGGCTCGCCGGGCAGGGCGAAGCGGCCCCGGGCGGCGGACGCGCCGGGGATCTGTACCTGGAAGTGCATGTCCGCCCGCACCGCCTCTATCAGTTGGAGGGACGAGACGTCACGTTGACTTTGCCCATCGCGCCGTGGGAGGCGGCACTCGGGGCGACGGTCACCGTGCCGACGCTCGGCGGCGCGGTCGACATGCAGGTGCCCGCGGGCGCACAGTCCGGCCAGAAGTTGCGGCTGCGGGGCCGCGGCCTACCCGGTCAGCCGCCCGGCGACGCGTACGTGCAGCTCAAAGTGGTTGTGCCTCCGGCCTCTTCGCCCGAGGCGCGGGCGTTGTACGAGACGATGCGTACGAAGCTTGCCGGCTTCGACCCGCGCGCCGACCTGAAGAGGTGACCTCATGAGCAACATCGTGCAGACCTATGACGTCTGCCTGGTGAGCGATGACGATTGGCTCGCGGCGGGGGAGATCTGCCGGCTGTGCCGGCTGGATCTCGAGGCGGTCATCGAGTTCGCCGACCTCGGCCTGATCGCACCGCGAGGCCACAGCCCGGAACAATGGCAGCTGCCGGCGGCGGCGCTGCCGCGCCTGGCGATGGCGGGCCGCCTGATGCGCGATCTTGGCGTCAATGCGAGCGGCGCGGCGCTCGTGATCGATCTGCTGGACACACAGCGCGAGCTCGAACGCGAGCTCGAGCGGCTGGCGCGGCTGGCCCCGCAGTAGGGCACGCGCCGGTCCGCAGATTCGACTGTCGGGCAACGGGCGCCTCACCCGCCGCAATCGCGCCGGGCGGGTCATTCTGGCATCCGCGCAGGGCGGCTCTTGTACCAGCGCCGCACGCCGGTGCGCCGCAGGATCACGATGACCGCGACGGTGAGCAGAATTTGCCCCGCGCAAGATGCGACGGTCGCGGTTCCGTCATGCATCGGCAGCGGCGCGAACAGCCGGGCCCGCAACAGCATGAAAACCAATACGTAGCTTGCCGACAGGCCGAGCAGCTCGTCATACAGGAGGGTCAGCAGGCGAACCGCATTGTGCCGCCGCCACAGCCCCAACAGGCATAGCGCCCCGACAGCGAGGCAGAGCGCGGCCGAGAGCACGGGAGGGCCGGGACGCGCCCACCCCCGTGCCGTGGCGAGGTTTGCGCTGAGGAGCAGGAAGCTGGCCGCCTGCAGCGCCACCGCAACGGACACCAATCGCGGCCGTCGGGCAGGAACGCCCTCATCGTGCAAGTCCGGTCGGTCCATGCATGTCCCCTCGCGCGCAAGCCCATACCCGGCGGATTTCTCGGCTCGGCCTTCGCTACGACGGCCGCACGAGCGGCGCTCATCTGCGCTTCGGCCGCGGATGTCGCACGGCGCGTGCCGTTCGAATCATCCCTCCCGAGTCAGCATGAGGGTTCCCGCGCCACGGCCCCAGACCATCGTACCGGCGAGACCCGAGCCTCAACGGCCGCCGCCAATGCCAATAACCGCCGATCGGCCCCGCGCGCGCCCATGAGCATCAGGCCCACCGGCGCAGCGCCGGGCTCGTGGCAGGGAATCGAGACGGCGCAACGATCGAGGAAGTTGGCCACGGCCGTATTGCGCAGCACCAGCTGATTGGTCCGCAGGTAGCTCTCGTCCGACTCCAGATCCTCCAGACGCGGAGCAATGATCGGCGTCGTCGGCAGAACGGCCGCATCGAATCCCCCGAGCGACTCCTCGAGGCGGCGTTGCAGGTCAGTCCGCGCACGGATGAGCTCGAGATAGTCCGCGGCGCTCTGCTCCCGCCCACCCAGGATGCGACGCGACACCCTCGGATCGTAACGTGCGCCGTCGGACTCGAGGCGCTCGCGATGGACGGCGTACGCTTGCGCGGCGGGCAAGCCGCCCTTGCGGTTGATGGCGGGCAGCTCCTCGAGCTCCGACAGGGGGATTTCGTCGACCGCCGCCCCCGCGATGCGCAATTGCTGAATCGCACGCTCGAAGCTGCGCGCCACATGCGCATCGAGCGAGTCGAGAACATACCGCGTGGGAACAGCGAATCGCCGTGCACGCAGTCCGGCGGCGTGGAGCACGGCCGTCGGCTCATCCGCGAGCACGGCATCGAGCGTGGCACAGCACTCGACGCTCGCGGCGAGCGGCCCGACCGAGTCGAGAGACTCAGCAAGCGGAAATACCCCCGAGAGGGGCACCCTGCGTGCCGTCGGCTTGAATCCCACGATCCCACAGAAGGCCGCCGGTATCCGGCACGAGCCGCCGGTATCCGTTCCGAGCGCCCCGTATGCCATCTCATCCGTAATCGAGACGGCCGCGCCGGCCGACGAGCCGCCCGGGGCGCGCCGCCCTGGCCGGTCGAACGGGTTGAGCGGCGTGCCGTAGTGCGGGTTCAGTCCGAGCCCCGAGTATGCGAACTCGGTCATGTTCGTCCGCCCGATCGGGATGAAGCCGGCGGCCCTCAGACGCGCGACCGCAGCGCAGTCCCGGCGGGCGGGCGGCTGCCCGAGCAGCACTCGAGATCCGGCGGTGGTGACATCGCCCGCCATATCGAACAGATCCTTGACCGAGACGGGAATGCCCGACCAGGGGCTGAGCGCCGCCCCCTGAGCCCGCAGGCGGTCGTAATAGTCCGCCGCCGCCCGGGCGGCCTCGGCATGAACCTTCAGGAAGACCCGCGCCCCCTCGCCGCAGGGGTCGCCGATCCGGGTGAGGCACTCCTCGACCAGCCGGCGACTCGTGGTTGCGCCAGCGTCGAGGTCACGGGCGAGTGCGGCGAGCGTGTTCATTCGGGCTCTGTAGCGGATCGTCGAATGGTGCGTCATCGTTAACGGACGGGGAGTTCGTATGCCCGAATCCCGATCAGGCTCCGGCGCGGTGGCCCGTCGCCGGGAGCAACTGTTCCGCGGAAATTCGCAACGTCAGCCGATTATGCGCTTTGGGTCACTCAATTCCGATCACCCGAGCCTGCCTCGAGATGACAGGCATCAGCCGCGCTCAGAGTACCCTCGCCGGACACACGCGCTCTGAGCGGGTCCCGCCGGAGAAATCCGGCGGGACCGGCCGAGGCGCCGCCTCAGTGATCGACCGAGTGCACCGTTACGGTCCGAGAAGAACAGTCGCACCGCCGTGGCGGCGAACGGCGCCGCACTGCGCCCCGTCAGACGCCATCGGGCGGCGATGATGATCGGATGCCCGGGCAGTGAGTCTGCCTGGCTGAGTGTGCTCACCGGCGCACGCATCGGGCGACAGATCGGCCGTGCCGTAGAGCGTCACGTACTGCGCGACCGCCCAGGCCGGCGGCGTCACCGCAAATTTCGCCGAATCCGCTTCGCGCGGCGCCAGCGCATCGCGCGCCGCGCGGCCGAGCGGCACGACCTGCCAGCCGCCAGGCGCCTTCAGGCTCAGCGTCACCCCATGCAGCGTTTCATCACCGCCGGCACTGAGCGAGACACGCACGACGGCGCGGGTGCCCGGCTTGAAGGTTTTCGGCGCCGAGACCGTCACCTGCCGGTCGCCGACCGACCGGGTCATCGTGTAGCGTGCGGTCAGCGGCAGATCGGCGAGTGCCGAGGAGTCGCCCACATAGACCCGGTAGATCCCGGCGGTCTCGGTCCAGCCTCCCCGACCCCACCACCATTGCTCGCGCGGCGCGATGAGGAAGTGGACCACCTTCGACTGCCCGGGCGCGAGCGTCACGCGCTGGAAACCGACCAGGATGCGCGGCGGCTCGCCGGTCGCAGCCGGCATGCCGAGATACAGCTGCGCGACATCCGTGCCCGCTACGTGTCCGACATTGGTCACGCGCGCGCTCACTCGGATCGGCGTTACGCCGTCGACGTGAGTGCGGCTCAAATGCAGCGCGCTGTAGTGGAACCGCGTGTAGGACAGTCCGAAGCCGAAGGGGAACATCGGCTTGATGTGCCGTGCGTCGTACCAGCGATAGCCGACCAGGAGCCCTTCCGAGTAATGAACCTTGCCGTCGATGCCCGGAAAACGCGCGGGATCTGCAGTTGGCGCGTCAGCGAGTCTCAGGGGGAAGGTCACCGGCAGATGACCGCTCGGGTCGACTTTGCCGAACAGCACATTGGCGAGCGCCGCCCCGTCGGTCTGGCCCGGATACCAAGTGTCCAGGATGGCGGGCACCCGATCGAGCCAGGGCATGGCAATCGGCGCGCCGGCCTGCACGACGACGACGGTATGCGGATTGGCCGCGGCCACTGCGCTCACCAGCGCGTTCTGCGCAGAAGGCAGGCGCAGATCGGGCCGATCGGCACCCTCGCTCTCCGTATCATCGGCCACCACCACCACCGCCACGCGCGCGGACTTGGCCGCCGCCACGGCCTCCTGGATATCGGCACGCACGGTCGAGGGGGTCGCCCACGTGAGCACGCTGGCCGGCAGGCCGGTCTGCCTGACCGTTTTCTTCGACTTCTTCGGCGCCGGCGCCATCATGGTGCGGGGGCCCGTCACGGTGAGCTGATAGGCCTCGCCCTTGTTCAGATGAACGGCAACCGAGTAGGTCGCGACCGGGGGCGTGCCGGGATTGTTGATGAGCGTCCTGCCGTCGATGGCCAGGCTCCCGAGGCTGAAGCACTGGCACGCGTTGGTGAGGCCGATGATGTAGGTGCCGGTTTGCGGCGGCCGCAGTGTCGCCGAATAGGACCCGTCACGATTCGCTCCGGGAGGGATCCTCGAGAGGTCCGCGGCCGGGATCGCCGTAAGCTGCGCATCGGTCGGCAGGCCCTGCGCATACTCGATCCTGGAAGCGCCGGCGAGCGCCTCGATGCCCGCGAGGGGGCTGATCGTCGCCGATGGGATGACGTGGGCGCTGCCGCCGCCGCCGTAGGCAACCTGCGCCGAAGCGGCCGGACCAATCACCGCGATCGTTGCGGCGCTCGAGAGCGGCAGCAGGTGATCCTCGTTCTTCAGGAGAACGGTGCCCGCTTCGGCCACCTGGGTCGACAGGGCCTGGTGTGCGCCCGTGGTCGCGACCGCGGTGATCGAGGCGGGCCGCGGGTGATTGAAGAAGTCGAAGCGGAACATCTGACGAAGAATCGGCGCGACCATCGTGTTGAGCACGGCCCGCGGCACCGCGCCGTGGGCGACCGCATCGTGCAGTGGCGCACCGAAGAAGCGGCTGAGCGGCTCCTCGAGGTCGGTGCCGGCCTTGGCCCCCGAGAGGCCATGCAGAGCAAACCAATCGGTCGTGACGAACCCGTCGAAGTTCCACTCCCCGCGCAGCACGCCGGTGAGCAAATAACGGCTCTGACAGCTGTAGTGTCCGTTCACGGTCGCGTAGGAGCACATGATCGAGCCGACCCTTCCGTCACGGATCGCCGTGCGGAAGGCCGGCATATAGATCTCCTCCAGCGCACGCCGGGAGACGATGACCTGGTCCTTCGAGGTATTGCGGTTCGTCTCCTGGTTGTAGGCATCGAAATGCTTGACCTGGGCGATGGTCCCCTGGCTCTGGATGCCACGGATTTCGGCAGCGGCAAGCGCACCCGCCAGGCGCGGATCCTCTGCGAGGCTTTCGAACTCGCGACCCCAGCGCGGATCACGGTCGATATTGACGGTCGGTCCGAGGTCGACGGCCGCTCCCTTGGCGGCCTGCTCGGCGCCGATCACCTGCCCGTACCGATAGGCGAGGCTGCGCGAGAAGGTCGCGGCGAGCGATGCGCCCGACGGCAGCTGGGTGACGCCGGTCAGTCCGTCTCCGACACCGTTCGGCCCGTCCTCGAGCCCCATCGGCGGCAGGCAGAGCGCCGCGTTCTCTACGATGTCGCCCACATAGGGGTGCATGCCGTGTCCCTCGACCAGTCCGATCTCCTCGGCCAGGGTCATCTTGCTCATGATCATCGCCACCCGCCGGGCGATCGGCAGCTGCCGGTTGAGCCAGGGGCAATCCGCCGGCGTGCCCACCGGACCCGCCACCGCATTGGCTGTCTTGCGCGGCATCGAATGCTTGGCGCCGCACGCGGCGAGACCAAGCGCGGCGAGGCCGACGGCCGCAATCAGCAATGACCGGCCTGCGGTGAGACGGTGGGTAAATCGAAGGAACATATCCAATCTCCTGACGGCACACTCGAGAAGAGATTTTGCAGAGTGCGCGCTCCCCGCAGGATGCGATCGGAAGCCTCGGAGCGGGGTTGGATGTCCGCAGTCTGCCATGTATTTGAATCGTATCGGCTTATCGCCATGGCCTACAGTGCAGGCCCGGAGGACACTCAGTGCGCCAGCCCCGCTGCCGGATGAGCATCCTCCTGGCACGCAGCTTAGCGGGAAACTGACGTCATGGGATGGACCGGTCCGTCTTTTTTGAATTGGCCAGACACAGCACGGCATCGAGCTGTTCGGCTCTCACGCATCAACTGAGGAGAAGGGCCCATGAACGACATGACGTTGCTGGGCACTGAAATTGGGCAGCGCGTTTTTTCCGCGGCGTGGCCACGGACGGTGGTCTCCTCGTGCGCAGGGCCAGTACGTCGAGCGCACCTGCCGGAAGCGATGGCCGCCATGAAGCCCGTGCGGGCGCGCATGAATGGCGCAGGCGGATCATCTCCCTCGGTTGCCGGGTTCCTCTCGGGCAGCGGCCAGCCCAGGCGCTGCCAGGGGGCTCACGGCATGTCATTGCTTACCGCGCCTGTGGCCGCAGCGTTCCGCCGGGCCGGCCGCGGTGCTCCGGCGTTGACAATGCGGGCAAATCGGGCGGCTCCGCCAGCGCTCCGCAGTCCAGGCAGACCCGGTGGGATCGTTCGGGGGCAACGCGCCAGTAGGTGTACCGGACTGCAACACTCTCCCCGATGCGCACGAAGCCCGGCCACCCGGCGCGGCGCGGCGGCTCTCCAGCCTCATCGAGGCACAGGCGCTGCGCCGATCGGAACTTTCGTTCCGATCGGCGCAGCAGGAGCAAAGAACCGCAGGCCGCGCGGACGCAGCCCCGTCGTCAGGCGGTCGCGGCCGCCTTGGTCTCAGTGACTGCGGCGATCACTTCGTCCGCCACGTTCTTCGGCACCGGCTCGTAGTGCGAGAATTCCATGGTGTACGAGGCGCGACCGCTGGTCATCGAGCGCAGCTGGCCGATGTAGCCGAACATTTCCGACAGCGGCACGATGGCCACGACGGCAATGTTTGTGCCACGCTCGAGCTGATCCTGAATCATGCCGCGGCGGCGGTTCAGATCGCCGATGACATCGCCCAGATAATCGCCCGGCGTCACCGTCTCGACCTTCATCACCGGCTCGAGCAGGATCGGACCCGCCTTGCGCATCGCTTCGCGGAAGCAGGCCTTGGCCGCGATTTCGAACGTCAGCGCATTCGAATCGACATCGTGGTAGCTGCCGTCCGTCAGCGTGGCGCGGAAGTCCACGGTCGGGAAGTGCGCCAGCACGCCATCTTCCTTCTGGATCTTGAGACCCTTCTCCACCGACGGCACGTACTCGCGCGGCACGGAGCCGCCCGAAGTCGCATCGACGAACTCGAAGCCCTTGCTGCGCTCGAGCGGCTCGAACGTGATCCACACTTCGGCGAACTGGCCGGAGCCGCCCGTCTGCTTCTTGTGCACGTACTGCTCGTCGACCTTGCGCGTGATGGTCTCGCGGTAGGCGACCTGCGGCTGGCCCATGGTGCCCTCGACATTGAATTCCGTGCGCATCCGGTCGAGCGTCACCTCCAGGTGCAACTCGCCCATGCCGCGCAGAATCGTCTGGCCCGTCTCGCGATCGGTCTCCAGATGCAACGAGGGATCGGCGCGAACCATCTTCGCCAGAGCCGCGCTGAATTTCTCCTGGTCACCCTTGACCTTCGGCTGCACGGACACGCTGATCACGGGGTCCGGGAAGCGCATGCGCTCGAGGATCACCGGATTGGCGGCATCACAGAGCGTGTCACCGGTCTCCGTCTCCTGCATGGACACGAGCGCGATGATGTCACCGGCGCGGGCCTCTTCGATCGGATTTGCCTCCTTGGCGAACATCTCGACCATGCGGCCGATCTTCTCGCGCTTGCCGCGCGTGGTGTTTAGCACCGAGGCTCCCCGGGTGAGCACTCCGGAGTACACGCGCACGAACGTCAGGGCGCCGTACGCATCGTTGATGACCTTGAACGCCAGGCCGCTGAACGGCTCGTCATCCGAGCACTTGCGCTCGCCGGTGATGTTGCCGTCCTCGTCCATCGTCTTGATGGCCGCGACATCGGTGGGCGCCGGCATGTAGTCGACGACGGCGTCCAGAACCTGCTGCACGCCCTTGTTCTTGTACGAGGAACCACACAGCACCGGGTTGAACGCACCCGTCACGGTCCCCTTGCGCAGACACTTGCGCAGCACGTCGGCCGACGGCGCGTGACCGTCTTCCAGGTACTTGTGCATCGCCTCATCGTCCATCTCGAGACAGGTATCGACGAGTTCGGTACGGTACTTCTCGACGTCCGCGAGGATCTTGCGATCCGTCGGCACATGGATGTCGAGCTTGTCGGCGAGATCCGGCGTCACCTCGAGCGTTTGCCACTCGGCATCTTTGTCGTCCGAGTCCCACACCAGCGCCTTCATCTCGACGAGGTCGATCATGCCCTTGAAGTTGTCTTCCGAGCCGATCGGGATCTGCACCGGCAGCGGGCGGGCGCCGAGACGCTTCTTGATCATGTCCACACAGCGCGTGTAGCTGGCGCCGCTGCGATCCATCTTGTTGACGTAGCAGATGCGCGGCACGCCGTAGTTGTCCGCGAGTCGCCAGTTGGTCTCGGACTGCGGCTCCACACCGGCGACGCCGTCGAACACCACGACGGCGCCGTCCAGCACGCGCAGCGAGCGATTGACCTCGATGGTGAAGTCGACGTGCCCCGGGGTGTCGATCAGGTTGATCTTCTTCCCGCGCCAGAAGCAGGAGACCGCGGCGCTCTGGATCGTGATGCCGCGCTTCTGCTCCTGCTCCAGGTAGTCCGTGGTCGTCGAGGTCTTCAGGTCCTTGGTGTCGTGGATGTCGATGATCGTGTGCTTGCGCCCGGTGTAATACAGGATGCGCTCCGTCGTCGTCGTTTTGCCGGCATCGACATGGGCGATGATGCCGATGTTGCGGATATCAGAAAGAGCGGTTGTGCGGGCCATAGCAAGTTTCCGTTACGAATTTTCGGTTTACGCTGTCGAGCAGCCGGGCGGGAATGCTGTCCGGCTCATGTATCCCAAATGATCTGCGCTGAAGAGAGCAGCGCCCTCCTCGATCCCAACGCCTGATGCGGGTAAATCCGGGATTCGAGGGCAGAAGGGGCCGGCATCCTATAGAGATCGGACCAGAATTTCAATCGTGGTGTGCCCGCTCTGAGAAGGGCAGATGCCGGCGAGGCAGGGCGCGTTGCAGTCCGCCAGGTCCCTTGACGCCTTTCGCGACCCCTTCCTCAGGTACCTAATAGAAACAATGACTTACGGGGCGCCTAGCCGGATTCGATCCGGGCTCCCTCATGGTCTGCGATTCGTCCTTTGAGCGCCAGTGACCGGGGAATGCAAGCCAGCGATTCCTCCGGCTGCCTCATCACCGACCGGCAGTTTCGTCTGCCGGGCCACCGGGGCCCCAGGCGCATCACGCCAACTGGCCGGGACGGACAAAGAGGGATGAGCTCAGGGGCGGCGGCCCATGCCGACCCTTGGGGCCCCGCCGGATGCAGCGCACTGCACCGGGCGGGACCCCGATAGCTTCAGAAATTGGCAGAAAATCGCACGCCCCAGTAGCGGAAGGCGTCACGCGGAACCTGAAGACGCTGATACGATCCTGGTGACAGTCCATTTCCCGTGGGAGTGATGAACACCGTGTAGAACTGATTGGTCAGGTTATGCCCGATGAAGCTCAGGTGATACTTGCCATTGTCAAACCCGAGATTCAAGGATGCGCCGAGCAGCGAATACGCGGGCTGCTGCGCCATAGGATTCGGATCAATGTCAAAGTTCGTACGACTAGTGTACGTATAGTTCAAATTGAGGCGTGCCGTGAACGAGGCATCATGCAACGGCAACAGCCAGCTCGGCGTGATCGTGAGCTTGCTTTGCGGAGCGAACGGGAACATCTCGCCATCGTGCGAACTGCGGCAACTCTGCAAAGCCGCGCCCGTCTGTCCGGCGCATGTGTACGACACGATATACGCCTTGTCGTACGCATAACCCCCGGTGATGCTAAGACTGGCGGTCGGCTGCCAATCGAAGTCGACCGACGCGCCCTGCGAGCGCACCACACCGGCATTGGTAAGACTCGTCGTCACCGCACCGTTTGTGACCACGAAACTGTTCGCCTGGAAGTTATAGAAAGTCTCATACCAGGCGGATAGATTCAGGACCAATTCGTCATTGAACAGGTTGTTTTTGAGGCCGACTTCGTAATCGTTGGATGTCTCCGGGGCGACTGGATTGGCGTTGAGCGCCGACATGTTGAAGAACACGTTGTACGCCGGCCCCAGCCATCCTCGGCTATAAGTGGCGTAAGCCACCGAATTCTGAGTGATCTTGTATCGGGCGCCGCCTTTCGCGGACCATCCGTTATTTGCGGTGTTTCCCGCTCCCACATATCCGGGTCCGATCCCGGGCCCCGTCGTCGGAGAGTCCACTCGCGCGAATGAATACGCGACATAGTCATGGCTGTACCGCCCGCCTGCGATCAGACTGAGCCTGCGGGTGATGTGTAGCGTCGTCTGCCCGAACAGAGCCTGGCTGTCGTTTCGCGTGTCAAAGTGCGCGGTTCCACGCGTATTAAGGTAGGTGCTGAAGCCCGGGGCGCACGGTTGAAAGCCCGTGTAGTCGGCGGCCAACGTGGAAGCAGTGCACTGTTCGACGTGACGAATGAAGTAATCCTGCTCGTCCGTATGCCAGATGAATGCGCCAACCGTATAGCTTGCGAACTGGTTCGTCGGCGAAGAAAGACGAATCTCTTCGCTGTACTGCTTGTAATCCAGACCGCCGCGATCATGCATCTTCAGATCGAGCGGGGATACGTAGCTGCAGCAGCCCCCATGAAAGTCGCCATCCCGGCCCTGGAAGTTGTACCAGCGCTGGAATGCTGAGATTGACGTCAGCGTGTCGTGTCCTACGCGCCATTGAACCGTCGCCGATACACCCGCGTTCGTGTTGATTTGTCTCGGGATGGTGTCGTTATTGATATTAAGAGCGTTCGGCCCGGGGACGGACGGCTTGAGCTCGGGGAGGAAAACGTTCGTCCAGTCTGAATTGGGGATATACGCGCCCAGAACGTCGGCGCAGCAGTTGTCGTTCGAGTGATAGTAGTTTCCCTCGAGAGTCACTTTTAACGAATTGCTGATATCGTCGACGATCTTTCCCCGCAGCCCCTCACGACGGTATCCGTTCGTCTGCCGGTAGTTGTAGACGTTGTAAATGTTTCCCGGAAAGTCCTGATAGATGGCCGATAGCTGATAGCCAATGTGGTTATTGATGGGACCGGATAAGTTCAGCCGGGCGTGATATTCATGCCCCTCGTACCAGGCGATACTCGCATGTCCTTGGAAGTGTCGCGTCGGATCCGGGGTGATGATATTGATCGCACCAGCCGTTGCGTTCATGCCGTACAACGTGCCTTGCGGTCCGTTCAAGACCTCGATGCGGCTGATGTCCGTAAAGGCGCTGAACGCCATGCCAGGCCGGCCCATGACAACCCCGTCGACCAGCACCGCGACACTCGGCTGGGCAGCCGGCGAGAACGACTGCGTGCCGATTCCGCGTATCGCGAGCGTAGCGTTCGAGTTTGTGTTGCCGCGTTCGAAAGTAAGGGTTGGCACGAGCTTTTGCAGGCTTTCCGCGCTGTCGATGCCGGCGCTCGTCAGGGCTGACCCGGTCACCACGGTCACGGAGGCCGGGACCTCCAAAAGCGGTTGCCGCTGCTTTTCGGCAGTCACGACAATTTCGGCGAGTTGCGCGGTCGGCGCGGCATTCGCCGCCGCCGCTCGAGCAAGGCCGGATAGGGAAAGAAAGGCGATTGGGACGAGCAGTAGCCCAGCGCGAATGAACCTCATGGAATCCCCCTCGGACGTTTTCTGGTCGGTCTTGTATAAGATATAAGATAAAGAAGGTGGCCGCAAGCGGTTCCGCCAGATGGCGGCTCCAGCCGGCGGGGGCTGCACTCAGAGGCCGAGCTTGGCCAGCACTTCGGGTGGCGGTCCGGCGAATCGGGCCGAGGGCTGATAGCCAACGTAGCCGAGCTCGGCTACCCCGACCGGCGTGGTGTAATAGCCGATCAGGCAGATGTGGCGGAAGCGGGCAAAAAAGCGCGCCTCGGGCTCCTTGCCCTCGGCGGCGCGCGCATGGAGCCCGGCCACCAGGATCTGCGCCTGCGATGCATTCAGGGTGTGGAGCGGCGCGTTCCCTGCGCACTCGAGCGCCGCCATACCTTCGAGCAGCACGACTCGATCCTGCTGCTGCTGCGGATAGGGAGCGCTCACCCACTCATCGATGAATTCCGGCACTGCAACCGCACTGGCCGACGGCGAGGACCCCTCTTCGGGCAGGAACACGTCCGCCAGGCGAGCGATCGCCGTCTTCTGCTGCGCCGTAAGCGTCAGCGCCCAAGTGACTTGCGGATGCAGCAAATCCGGATCGCGCCCATAGCCTCGATCGCCGCGCCACGCCGCGCCGATCTGGTCGGGCTTCGCCGGCGCGGCCGCACAGCCCTGGCGGGCTGAGGCGCTGTCGACGTGCACGACGGGCGCGGCGCTCAATGCCAGCGCGCGCAGCAGCCAAGCCAACGTTTCACGACGATCAGGCATGATGCAACTCGTTGCGCAAATATTTGCGCAGATGCTCGCTAGCGCGCCAAGCGAAGGCGATGATGGTCAGGGTGGGATTCTTGTTTGCGCTGCTCGGGAATGCCGCACCGTCGATCACGTACAGGTTGGGCACTCCCCAAACCCGGCCGTACGAATCCGTAACCGACTTCCTCGGGTCGGCGCCGGCGCGCGCCCCCCCGACCTCGTGGATCATGCGTCCGGGAGCCGTGATAGCCTGTGCGGGGTCACTCGGCAGCGGGGAGACGAGTTGTCCTCCCGCAGCCTCGATGAATTCCGCCATGCTGCGCTGCGCATGAGCGGTCTGGCGCAGCTCCTGCCCGCTCCATCGCACATCGAAGCAGAGCCCCGGAATGCCCCACGCATCCTTCATCTGCGGATCGATCACCACCCGATTGCTGTCGCGCATCACCATCTCACCGCGCTGCGAGAAGCGCACGAAGCTGCCGTAATAGCGGCGCGCCTCCTCCTTAAGCCGTTTGCCGTAGGAGAGCGGGGAAACCACGTTGAACTGGTCGAAAGTGTAGGCCGAGGGCTCGGTCCGTCCACCGTAAAGCTCGATGTGGTAGCCGCGCGCGAACGGCAGCCGCCCGGCTCGCTGCTCGGGCAACAACCACCAGGGAATGTAGATATGCGGCAGCGAGACGACACCATCGTCGTTGAACGGCGGGAGTCCCTCCATCTGCGGAAACCTCCCCCACACATTGCTGCCGGGGGTGGACAGAATGCCGCGTCCGAGCAGACCACTCTCGGCGCCGATACCGCCCGGAAAGCGCGCGCTGCGCGAGTTGAACAGTATCCGCACTGATTCCATGGCGCTCGCCCCCAGCATCACGGCGCGGCCCGCCAGGTAGTGATGCTGATGGGTGAGGCGATCGACGTAATGCACGCCTCGAGCCGAACCGTCGGGCGCCAAGTCCACCTCATAGACTTGAGCGTGAGTGATCGTTGTCAGACGCCCGCTCGCCCGCGCCGGGGGCAACATTACGGTTGGGGATTGGAAGTTGGCCCGGATCGCGCAGCCGCGCAGGCAGGGCGAGGCGTAAAAGCAAGCCGATCTGCCATTCAGCGGCTGGGTAATGACCGCCTCGTGGCTCGCGACCACCGGCCGGCCGAGCCGGCGGCCGCCGGCGATCACCAGTCGCTCGTAGGAGCGCGGCACCGGCGGAGGCTGCAGACAGCCGGGCGGCGAATCGGGGATGTCCGGCAGATGCTCGTTAGTGCCGAACACGCCTACCATTCGCTCAGCACGATCGTACCAGGGCGCGAACTCCTCGTAGGTGAACGGCCAATCAGCGCCCAATCCATCGAGCGAGTAGGCTTTGAAGTCGTGATTTGCGTACCGCAGTGCGACCCGCCCCCAGTGATTGGTTCGGCCGCCCAGCATGCGTGCCCGGAACCATCGGAATTCAGTGCCTGGTGCGGTGGTATAGGGCTCCTCGGGCAGGATCCATCCGCCGTCCACGGTGCCATCGTAAAAGCCGAAGGGTTTGTCGGGCGTCCCGGCATCGGCCAGCGGCGCCTCGCCGTGGCGCTGAAACATGGGGGTCTCACGTCCCGGTTCGTAGTAACGACCGGCCTCGAGCAGACAGACGCGCGCGCCCAAGCTCGTCAGAACATACGCGGCGGTACCACCCGCGGCGCCCGACCCCACGATGATGACGTCGAACGGTTCAGTGGCCATGGCGATGAAGCGGACGGATCCAAATGTTGCGGAATGCCACGATCGAGGTCGGTTGCCCATGGTCCTGCAGACCGAGCGGTCCGCGCTCGGCGTGCGTCACGAATCCGAGCGGGGTCTTATCCGCGCTCGTATTGCCATAGATCAGCTGGTGATCCTGGACCACAACACCGTCGAGCAGCACCGTGATGTACGGCGGTCTCAGCAGGGTGTTGCCCCGAAAGCGCGGCGCATTGAAAATGATGTCGAGGCTCTGCCATTTATCGGAGGGCATCACCGGCAGCACGAGCGGCGGTGTCTGGCCATAGACCGCCCCGGCGACGCCATCGGCATACGTATGGTCGTGATTGGCGTTGAGGATCTGTATCTCGTACACCCCCATGAGGCGCACGCCGCTGTTGCCCCGCTCCTGGCCTGCGCCGCGGGCCGGATAGGGCTCGCGGAACTCCAGGTGCACCTGCACGCTGCCGAACTTGCGCTTCGTGAACAGCCAGTTGAACTTCTTGCCGCCCGGGACCATCAAGCCATGCGACTGATGCCAGCCGCCATGTGGATCGGCGGCGAGATTCCACTGCTCGAGGCCATGACCGTTGAACAGCGCCACCGCATCCGGCGGCGGAGGCAATCCGAGAATCGCTGCCGAGACATGCATGCGCGGAGGTTGTGGCCGGCTCATGTCATTGGGAGGCCAGGGTTGCCTCGGCGGCCATGGTCCCGTCGTGCCGAATGCCGGGAGAGTCCACAGCACAGCGAGGGCAGCGATGCAGGCAGGTAGACGTCTCATACTCGGGCTTCCTCATTTACACACCAAAAAACTACGGGTCTCAGCGCCATTCAGGGGCGCTCCCAGCATCCGGAATGCTCCGACCGGAACAGCGCATCCAGCGCGCGCATATTGGTAATGGCATCGTCGATGCCAAAAGGCACGGCGCGACCCTGTGCGATGGCCATTGAGAACGCATCGAGCTGCAACGCATACTGATCGGCAGCCTGCACGCTCTCGACCTCAAGGCCGGAGCCGTACAGGTCGCGGCCGTCGTCAATCAGTAATCGCGTCGGCCGGTCTGCTGCGGGATTGAATGGCGTCTCGATCGTGAGCCGCCCACGCGTGCCGTACACCACCACGGACTGCGTACGAGCCAGCCCCGTGGCGACGCCAAAGACAAGCTGCCGCCCCGCGGGAAAGGCGGCCATTGCGCTCGTAAAGCGATCAACCCGATGGATCGGGTCGCGCTCGAACAGGCCGATCATTCGCTGCGGGAGGCTTCCAAACAGCCACCGCGCGACGACCAGCGCATATCCGCCGATGTCATAGAGCCCACCGCCGCCGTGGGCCGCGCTGTTGCGCAGATTCGCTCCCGGTGGATTGTCGTACGCGAACCAGCTGTGTACCGCGTGGGCCTCGCCCAGACGCCCCGACAGCACAAGCGCTCGAGCGCGCTGCCACTGGGGATGGAAGCGGATCATGTACGCTTCGGCAACCTGCCGGCCGCATCGTATCGATGCCCCTGCGATCGTCTGCGCCTGGTCTGCGCTGAGGGCGATCGGCTTTTCACACAACACGTGCTTTCCCGCCTCCAGCGCCCGCAACGTCCAGGGAAGATGCAGGTCATTGGGAAGCGGAATGTAGACCGCCTCAAGAGACGGATCGGCGAGCAGCTCATCGTAGGAACCGTACGCGCGTGCGATCCCAAACTGCGCCGCTACGGTGCGCGCGCGCTCCGGATCGCGCGCCGCAAGGGCCACCACCTGTGCATGTCGGGTCGATCCGAATGCCGGCAAGACGCATCGAACGGCGATCCGCGCCGCTCCGAGTACGCCCCAGCGTATTGAGCGAGGCGCCATCACGCTATGAATTCCCGAAGTCTCTACGGGGGAGCATCAGCCGCAACCAAGCGAATGCCAGGGTGAACGAGACTGCAGCAAAATCGAAGAATGGCGCGTAGCCACCACCAGCGGCCAGGTGCACCCCGCACAGCCATACGACGGCCATGCCCGCCATATTGCCGGCAAATGCGCCGAGGCTGGTAACAGTTCCGACTCGCTCCCTCTCGATCACATCGGTGATGAGCGTAAACACACTCACCGAAAACCCCTGCATCGCCGCGATGCCGATGGTGAGCAAGGCGACCGCAGCCCAAACTCCGCTCGCGTGCGGTACACCGAACAGCGCAAATCCAATCACCGCGCAAGCGGTCATGACGGCCAAGCGCGCAGCCACAGCTCCCATGCCCCGCGATACCAGCCGGGATGACGCCCATCCGCCGACAATGGAGCCGAGCATCGAGCCGCCGTACATCACGGCGAGCGGCCCCCCATAGGCGCGCACCGACAAATGATAGGTTCGATGCAGGAAGTCTGGAGTCCAGAAGAGCAACAGCCACCAGACCTGATCGGAGAGCGCCTTGCCGACGATGATCGCCCACGTGCGCCGTTCCTTCAGCAGCCGCAGATAGCCTCGCGCAGTCGGTCTCACCACCCGCGCATGCCCCCCGTCCATGGGCTGGCTACCGCGCAACGTCACCATCCAGACAGCCGTCCAGAGAAGTCCAGCTATGCCGAGCAGCACGAAAGCCGCGCGCCACCCGACCATGAATGCCACCGTCGGGATGATCAACGGCGTGATGATGGCCCCGAGACTATTGGCTGAGTTGATCCAACCGAGCATGCGCGCGCGCCGCTCGGGCTCGAAGTAGGCACCGGTCGCCTGAATGATCGCCGGCGTGGTCAGCGATTCGCTCGCACCGAGTCCGATCCGGGCCAGCATGAACCCGCCGGTGGTACGCGCCAGAGCATGCGCAGCATCCGCAATGCTGAAGGACGTGACGGCGACCGGTATGGATCGTCTTGCCCCCAGACGATCGACGACGGCGCCGGCCCACAGGTACGACAGCGCCGTCGCGAGCTGGAACATGGCGACGACACGGCCGTAATCGGCGTCGGTCCAACCGATGCTGCGCTCGATCAACGGCTTGAGGATTGCGATCGACTGCAGATCGGCGTAGTTGATCACCCCGACGAGGGCGAGCAGCAGCAGCAGAGCCGTGCGCCCCTGCGACGGGACGGCGGCAGGTACAGCTATCGGTTCGTTGCTATTCACGTGCGATCCGTCATCTGGGTTGTGTACATGCAGCGAGATGCTCGAGCGGGCAACTGGAACCGCGGCGGCGCAGGAAATGCCGCCCGCATCCCGCAGTTGACCTCATGACGGTTACGACATAACTTTCTTGCCCGGAACAATAGCCAGAGGAGATGATGATGAGCGATGTCGCGCTGCTTGCGATCGACCAGGGCACAAGCTCGAGCCGTGCCATCGCATTCTCCCTGCGCGGGGAGATCCTGGCGCTCGAGCAGCAACCGTTCGAGCAAATCTACCCCGCCTCGGGTTGGGTGGAGCACGATCCAGAGGTCATCTGGGCAACGGTTCTGTCCACGGTGCGAGCTGTTCTGAAGCGTCTCGGGGAGCGGCAGTGCACGGTGGCTGCCATCGGGCTCACGAACCAGCGGGAAACGACCGTTGTGTGGAACCGCCGCACCGGGATCCCGCTTTACAATGCCATCGTCTGGCAGGACCGGCGTACAGCGGAGCACTGCAGACGGCTCGAGCAGGCGGGACATGGAACGCGGCTCGAGGAGAGAACCGGGCTGCGTCTCGATCCGTACTTCTCGGCCACTAAATTGGGCTGGATTCTCGAGCATTCGCTGCCGGCGCGCGCCACCGCCGCACGCGGCGAGCTCGCCTTCGGCACCATCGACAGCTTCCTTATCGCCCGTCTGACGGGCGGCCGCCTGCATCTGACCGATGCGAGCAACGCGAGCCGAACCGCACTCTACGACATTCGGCGCAACTGTTGGGACCCTGAGCTCTGCGAGCTTTTCGGTGTCCCCGTGGAATGTTTGCCGGAGGTGCGTGACTGCGCCGGGGATTTCGGCCGCACCGACCCGCAGCTGTTCGCGGAGTCGCTGCCGATCCGCGGAGTCGCCGGCGACCAACAGGCGGCGCTCATCGGTCAAGCGGGAGTTGCCGCTGGTGAAATGAAGTGCACGTATGGCACGGGAGCCTTCGCCATGCTGAATACGGGCGCGCAGCTGGTTCGCTCGCGCAGCCGGCTGCTTGCTACGATTGCCTACCGGCTCGCAGGCCAGACCACCTATGCGCTCGAAGGGTCCATTCTCTCGGCAGGCGCCACGATCCAGTGGCTGCGTGACGGGCTGCGACTGTTCACTCGGGCCGGGGAGATAGAGGCGCTCGCAGCGTCCGCGTCTGATACGGGCGGCGTGTACGTCGTGCCCGCCTTCACCGGTCTCGGCGCCCCCTACTGGGACCCGGATGCGCGGGGCGCGATCCTGGGACTGACGCGTGCAAGCGGCTCCGCCGAGATCGCCCGGGCCGGTCTCGATAGCGTCGTCTACCAGACCCGCGATCTTCTCGATGCGATGGCGACCGACGGCGTGCAACCCGCAGTCCTCAAGGTCGATGGCGGGATGGCGCAGAACCGCCTTTTCCTGCAGCGGCTCGCTGATGTGCTGGCGGTGCCGATCCGCAAACCGAGGATCGCCGAGGCCACTGCCTGGGGCGCCGCATGTCTGGCCGGACTCGGGTGCGGCGTGTTCGGTTCGCTCGAGGAGCTGGCCGGATTGTGGCACGCGGAGGCCCACTTCGAGCCGCAGCTCGATCAGGCGATCGTCGAGCGCCAGCTCATAGGCTGGCATGCTGCGCTCCGGCGCGTAAGCAGCGGTTGATCTGCCCGCCGCCGGGCGCACGGTTCGCTGCAAACCAGCGGTCGATACACTCCGCGTAGTCGCGGCCGAGGGTGAGACCGAGCTTCGAGCGACGCCATAGCACATCTTCTGCACTGCGCGCCCACTCGGTGTCGCGCAAATACTGCAACTCGGCCTCGAAGATCTGGGGTGCAATTTCAGCACCCAGGTCGGCGAGGCGCCGTACACCGTACAGAACGCGCTCGATCCGCGTGCCATACGCCGCGCACATGCGCCGGATCATAGCCGCCGGCGCGAACGCGTAGCGCGTGAGCTGATCCCCCGTGAAGGCCTCGAGGTCCCCGCCGGGCAGGTCTCCTCCCGGCAGAGTCGCGGTTCGCGTCCAGCGCCGGGATTTGAGTCCCACGCTCGGAAGCAGCTCCGCGAGCGCGTGCTCGGCAAGCCGGCGGTAGGTGGTCAGCTTGCCCCCGAACACCGAGAGCACCGGCGCAACATTCGCCGGCGCATCAAGATCGAAGACGTAATCGCGGGTTACGGTCGATGCGCTCAACTCACCATTATCGTAGAGGGGTCGCACGCCGGCATATTTCCATACAACATGCTCAGGCGTTACCGGATTGCGCAGATACTCCGCAACTGCCCGGCAGAGGTAGTCGATTTCCGCCGCGCTCACGCGGGCCGGCAGAGCTTCGCTCCCGCAAGGGACATCGGTTGTACCGATCAGCGTGAACGTTGTCTGGAACGGAATCGTGAAGATGACACGGCCGTCGAGGCTTTGCAGCGTATACGCATGCTCACCGGCATAGAGCTGCGGCACGACGATGTGGCTACCCTTGACCAGCCGCAGCGCACTGCGCCGCGGCACGCCCACTCCGGCCAGAACCTGCTCGACCCACGGGCCCGCGGCATTCACGAGCGCGCGCGCGCGAAGAGTGCGCCGCTCACCGCCCCGCAGCTCGATATCGATGATCCACGCACCGGACTCGCGTCTCGCTCCCACGAAACTGCATCCAACGGCGATGGTCGCACCGCGCTCGTGGGCATCGATCGCATTGAGGACCACCAGGCGGGCATCATCCGCCCAGCAGTCCGAGTATTCGAATGCGAGGCGGTAGCGTTCTTGAAGCGCGGCGAGCGCCGCGTCTCGATCGCGCCGCAAGACGCGCGTCGACGGCAGCCTCTTGCGCCCCCCGAGGTGGTCGTATAGGAGCAGGCCCGCGCGTAGCATCCAACCGCTGCGAAGCCCAGCGCGCACGGGAAGCACGAATCGTAACGGCCGGATGATGTGGGGCGCCGATTGCCACAGCACCTCCCGCTCGGTGAGACTCTCGCGCACCAGGCGAAATTCGCGCTGCTCGAGATACCGCAGTCCGCCGTGAATCAGCTTCGAGGACGCCGAGGAGGTCGCTCCGGCCAGATCGCTGCGCTCGAGCAGCAGCACCTTCAGGCCCTGCCCTGCCGCATCGCGCGCAATTCCCACACCATTGATGCCGCCACCAACCACTACGAGGTCGAATGAGCCCTCGGCATGCCGACCTCCTTCTATCATGAGATTGGCGGGGCGGATCGGCATTCAGCAACCCGGAAGTCCGGCAAAGAGCGCCGCATGTGGACTCCCGACCCGGGAAAAGACCGGCGGCTGTCCGATCGGCGCTTCGACCTGGACCTCGGCGCCTCCTGGCCACTCCTTACCGCTCCACAGGTGCCTCCAGCGGGCACCGGCGGGAAGATACACGCGGCGCCGATCGGCCCCCGCTTCGATTACCGGAGCGACGAGCAAGTCCCTACCCAGAAGATAACTCGTCTGATCCCCGTATGCGTCCGGATCGTCTTCGAAATGCAAGAACTGCGGTCGCTGCAGCGGCAGCCCGGTAGCAGAAGCCTCGACGCTGAGCGCGCGCAGATAGGGCGCCAGGTGGCGGTGCATGCGGGTCATGCGAGCGAAATGCGCGAGCACCTCCGCATTCTCATCGATCTGCAGGTTATCGCGGGGCCGGTTGCCTTCATGCGTGCGCATGACCGCGGTGAAGACGGCCATCTCCGCCCAGCGTTGCAGCAGCTCCGCTGTCCTGACATTGCCGTATAGGCTGGTATATCCGCCGATGTCGCTGTGATGATAGGCGTTGCCGAGCAACCCAGAGGACAGCGCGGCGCAAATGACGGTCTGCAGTCCGTCGTGACGGCTGAAATCCACCGACTGATCGCCGGCCCAGAGCAGCGGACAGTAGCGCTGAACGTTGGAGAATCCGGCGCGCATGAAGAACAGCACCTCACCGGTCATACCGCGGCGCGCAACCGCCTCGGCATTGACTTGGGCCCAACGCACTGGCCATGCATTGTGAGCCAACGCGCCGTCCTCTCCGGAAGCGAGTCGCACGTCAACGGGCAAGTACTCGCCGAAATCGGCCATCCAGCCCGAAAGGCCGAAGTCGATGAGATTTCGGCCGATCACCTCCTCCTCGAACCACTCGATCGCCTCTGGCCGTGTGAAATCCACCATGCCGCAGGTGAATTCACCGAAATCCACCAGGTAAGGCTCATCTCGGTCGAGCCGCTTGACGAGCAGGTCTGCGGCCACCGCCTGCGGATAGAGCGAGCCGTCGACGCACAGGTAGGGGTTGACGTAACCGAGAAAGCGTATGCCCCGGGCGCGCAGGGTCGCGATGCGCCGATCGAGCTCCGGATAGCGCTGAGGGTTCCACTTCCAGTCCCAAAACAGTCGCGTGCCAAAGGAGGTCTCACGGACTCCCACCCAGTCCTCGCACCACAGGCCCGAAATGGCCGTCCCGGCGGCCGCAAGGCGCTCCAGGCGCTCGAAGCTGCGCTCCCCCTCCTTCAACCCGATGATCGCGCCCGAGCGAACCCATTCCGGCAGCGGTGGCTGGCGCCCGAAATAGGACGACAACTCCGTCACCAGGGTGGTGAAGCGCTCCGCAGTCCACAGCTCGATTCGACTCGGGATTGCCCAGACTTCGATCTCGTGGAAGGTGCGGTGTCGGAAATCCAATGCCGTGAAGGCGGTTGTGTCCACGTGCAGCGCATATCGGCGCGAGGAAAGGTAGGTGGGCTGGGGATAGTTGGTGGTGAAGTAATCCCCCCCCGAACCTCCGGCTCGATCCGCCTGGAAGGTGACGAGCGTCGACTTATCGCGACCCACGCCAGGCTCGGAGGTCCACAGTGGGAAGCGCCGGCCGCGCATGTCGAAGTACGACAGCTGCTCGCCACCACCCCAGACACGCTCGCCTTCCTCGGCGGCCATCCGCAACCACAAACGATTTGTGCGCGGCTCATGGCTCACGAACTGCAGGGTCGCGCGCCCCTTCTCACCGCTCACCACGATCTCAAGTACGGGCGGCAGGCCAGCCGCCTCGCAGAGGATGATCCGCACACCCGGATTCTCTCGGCGCACCTCACCGTGGCAGAGAGGTCTGCGCGCGCTGAGGTAGTCCTCGATCGCGAAATGGCCCCGACTCATCCGGTAATCGGCCTCTCCGGCACCGACGAACAGGCACGGTGCGTCTTTTCGGTGGCGCAGCAGCAACCGGCCGCCGAGCACTAGGTCAAAGCCGTCCGGGAACTCAGTAATCTTCATATTGAGCCTGAAGTAGACTTATATCTTATATAAGACTGCATTGACTTGGCAATGCTGACCTGAAAATAATGTGGTTGAGGAATTGAATTCCTTGGCAGTGACACGAAGCGGGTAAAGTAGAGGTGCGCGCCCTCAGGCGTCCATTGCTCCCAACCGCAGGTATCATCGTGAACGAGACTCCCGGCTTCCGCCCCTTATATCGGCAGGTCTACGAGATCGTCGTGCGTCGCTTGGCACAAGGCGAATGGCGACCTGGCGAGGCGCTGCCCAGTGAGTTGAATCTTGCCAAGGAGCTTGGAGTCAGTCAGGGAACCGTCCGCAAGGTGTTCGATGCGCTGACGGCCGAGAAAGTTCTCGAGCGTCGTCAGGGCAAAGGCACCTTCATCGCCGAGAACACCCAGGAGCGGGCCCAGTTCCGCTTCTTCCGCCTGGCACGCCCCGGCGGCAAGCGCCTCACGCCGACTCTCGGCAACGAAACGATCCGGGTACGTGCCGCACGAGCGCCGGAGCGCGAGCGGCTCGAGCTCGCCCGGGACGCGCGCATCGTCGAAATCGACCGCGTCCGTCTGCTCGAGGGGGTTCCGGCAATCCGCGAGATCATCGCTCTGCCGGCGGATCTTTATCCCGGGATCGAGAAGATTGGCGCGCTGCCGAACAGCCTGTACTCGCTCTATCAGTCCAAGTTCGGCGTCACGATCATGACCACGCACGAGGAATTGAGCGCTCAGCTTGCCACCGTCGACGATCATCGCCAGATGGGCGTAGCCACCGGCTCACCGATTCTTGTCATCGACCGCATCGCCGTCTGTCTGCCCGAGCGCAAGGCCGAATGGCGCCTAAGCCGGGTGCGCTCCGACAACCTCGTGTACGCCATTACACTCACCTAAGCGGATCAATTCTGGGTAAGGCCCGCATCAACCATGAAATTCGCGCCGGTACAGCCGGCGCTTTCATCCGATCCGAGGTACAGGGCCACTCGGGCGACATGCTCGGGCGTCAAGCGGAACTTCAACGACTGCAGCCGGATGAATTCTGCGTCGAGTTCGGGCGTCAGCCATAACGCCTGCTGCCGCTCGGTGAGTATGGCGCCCGGGACAATGCAGTTGACGCGAATTCCGGACGGCCCGAGTTCCCGCGCGAGCGTGCGGGTAAGGCCATTGATCGCGGCCTTTGCCGTCGTGTAGCCCGCCATCCCGGGTCGGCCCCGCATCCACGAAATCGACCCGAGCATGATGATCGAGCCGCCTCCGCGCCGGGTCATTCCCGATGCGACGGCCTGCGACGCAAAGAACTGATGATCGAGGTTCAGCGCCAACATCCGGCGCCACTGTGGCGGCTCGATTTCTGCAAAGTTCTGTCGGTCATCTCGCCCGGCATTGTTTACCAGAACGTCGACCCCGCCGCGCTCAGCCTCCACCTGCGCCACGGATGCACGCAGCGCGTCGATGTCGAGCAGGTCGCAGCGCAGAAATTGACTGCCAGTTTCCCGTGCCAGCGGCACGCCGTGTGCTTCGTCGATGTCGAGAAAGGTCACTCGGGCGCCTTGCGCCACGAAGGCGCGCACCAGCTCAGAACCGATTCCCGAGGCACCTCCGGTGATCAGCACCGAACGGCCGCGCAAAGAGTGGTACGTGACGCTCAAATATGCACTCTGGCTCATGGCAGAAATGGCTCCTCATCGAACGACGGCCGAGGCATGCCGGCAATCCCAACGCGCATGGCGTAAACTCCGCCGCCCGCTCCGTCCGCGTCTCTGGCTGTAGTGACGTAGAGCGTCTTCAGATCGGCGTCGCCGAATGCAGGCATGGTGGGGATATGAGCCGGCACGGGATAAGCCTCGAGCAGTTGTCCCGCCGGATCGTACTGGTGAACCCGCGACCCTCCGTACAAGGCACACCAGTAATTTCCAGCGCTGTCGACTGCTGCACCATCGGGGCGAGCACGATCCTGCGCATCCGGATCGAGCCGAACAAATACACTGGCCGCTCCTGCAACGCCTGTTTCCGGACAATAGTCGCGCCGATAGATGATGAATCGGGGCGTGTCGGAATGATAGAGCGTTCGTCCGTCAGGCGCGAACGCCACGCCATTGGACGTCAGGAGCCCCGCGGCATATTCGATCAGTCCATCGCGTCCGAGCAGGTACAGCCCGGCACGGCCGTCGCGCCGCGTCTGGTCGATCGTGCCGATGATCAACCGCCCGCGTGGATCGACACCACCATCGTTGAAGCGCAGCGTGCGCTCATCGCCCGGGTTGGGCGCCAGGCACCTGATCTTGCGCGCATGCTCGTCGAGCAGCCATATACCAGAACGAAGGCCGGCGACGTACTGACCCGCGCGACTCGGTGCAATGAAGCCGATATCCTCATCCACGGGAATGCTCTGGAGCGAGCCCGCTTCGGGCGAAAAGCGGTGCACGATGCGCCCCGTAATGTCGACGAACAGCAATTCCTTGCGGTCCGGGCACCAGACTGGCGATTCGCCGAGTCGACATCCAGCCGGGCAAACCAGCTCAAATGAGTTCATGCGCAACCTTCGAGCTCAATGCAGACTCGGCCGCAGAGCGCTTCACCCGGACCGAGCAGTCTGTAGCCTGCAGTGTCTTTGGGCGCGCGATTGACTGCGTCGGCACCATGGCTGACGGGCTCAACGGCGATGAAGCCGCGCCCAGGAGGCGTAAAGACACGCAGCACCGGAAACACCTCGCTCGCGGCAATGCGGACCACTCCGGCGGCTCCGCCGCCGATGCGTGCCCAGCCGCACCAGTTGTAAAAGTCGTGATCGAGATCGAGCTGCGCGATGCGACGCGGTTCGCGGAAATCCCAATCGGGGCCGGCGACTCGCTGCCGTGGCAGCTGGTCGGGGCCGTTCTGCCAAGCGCCGTCGGCCTCAAACTGCAGGGTCTGGCCGGATCGGACAGGAAAATACGGGTGCAAGCCGATCCCGGCAGGCCAGGTCTGCTGATCCCGGTTAACCAATGAGATCGTGATCTTCAGACCGGACGGACTCAGCTCGAAGCGTTGACGCGCATCGAATGCGAACGGCCACTCGCCGGGTGAGTCACCGTCGTACCGCAGCAGCAGCTCTGCGGCCGCGTGATCCTGCGCGACAATCCTCCAGGGGCGCTGCCAGCCGATGCCGTGCACGGCATGCGGCTCGGGTGGTAAGTTCGCGCGCAGCACGTATTCACGCCCTGCGACGGGCAGGTGCCCGTAGCCGATTCGGTTTGCGAATGGAATCAGCGGATAGCAGGCGCTCGCGCGCACTCCCGCACGGCGCACGTCATCCGCCGTGGCCGGCCGCAGAACCGGATCTCCGGCGTGGCTCAACGCCAGCAATGCGCCGCCTAGCCGCGCATCGATGAGCGCATGCCACCGCGCCGCGTGCAGATCGACTCGCTCCATGCCAGGCGATCAATAAGCCGGCGCAGCGGCAGCATGCCCGGGACCGCGCCCGAGGCTGTCCAGCCACTCGGTGGCCCGGCCGCTGAGCAGCGCCAGGTCGGAAGCGATCGCGCTCCAAGTGTATCCGTACTCGAAGAATCGCCGCACCATTTGCGGCGTGCCGCCGACGATACCAATGGGCTTCCCTACCGCGCGCGCCGCTGCTGCCGCATGCTCGATCATGGCCTGCACTTGCGTATCGCCGGTCTCGCCAATGTGTCCCATTGCGGCAGCGAGGTCGCCCGGACCAACGAACAGCGAGTCGACGCCTGGTACTGCAGCGATATCGGCGAGGCGCTCGATGGCTTCCGGCGTCTCGAGTTGGATCACGACCGCTACGCCGTCATTGGCGGATTGCAGGTAGCCCTTCGCGGACCCGTACTGCGATGCACGATGCATCGCCGCGACACCACGCACGCCCTGCGGTGGGTATCGGGTGTAAGCCACCGCCGCGCGAGCCTGCTCGACCGTCTGGACGAACGGGAACATGATGCTCGTCGCGCCCGCATCCAGCACTTGCTTGACGAGCACCTGATCGGTGGCCGCAACCCGCACCAGCGGTACGGCGGGCGTTGCGGCCAGGGCGCGCAACAGCTCTGTGGTGTTGGCGATATGCAATGGACTGTGCTCCATGTCCACGACCAAGAAATCGAAGCCACAATACCCCATCGCTTCCGCCACGGTCGCGGAGGCCGACATCAGCCACGATCCGACTGCCGGCCGGGCCGATGGGTTCAGTACACGAGTCTTGAACGCGTTCGCACTCATGTGGGCGATCCTGTGTCAGTAGATGTCGGGCTCTGGCGTCGGCGCGCGGCCCGCGAGGAAATCAAAGTCGCACCCCTGCGGCGCCTGGGTGACGTGCCTCTGATAGAGTGCCGCATAGGACCGCTGGTAGGCTGGCGCCGGCGGCTGCCACGCACGGCGTCGGGCGGCGATTTCCTCCTCCGGGACCAGCATATCCAGGCGACCGGCCGGTACATCGAGGCGGACGCGGTCACCGCTGCGCAGCAGCGCGAGCGGCCCACCCACCGCCGACTCGGGCGCGACGTGCACGATGCAGCAGCCATAATGCGTGCCGCTCATGCGCCCGTCGGAGATTCGCACCATGTCGCGAACACCGCGCGCCAACAATTTGCGCGGAATCGGCAGGTTCCCCCACTCCGGCATGCCGGGCGCACCGACGGGGCCTGCGTTGCGCAGCACCAGCACCGTGTCTTCGTCCACTGCGAGTTCCGGGTCATCGATGCGCGCGGCCATGTCCGCCGGGGAATCGAATACCAGCGCCGTGCCCTCGTGACGCATCAGCCGCGGCTCGGCTGCGCTTGATTTGAGGACGGCGCCATCAGGACACAGGTTGCCACGCAGCAGATCGAGCGTGCGCCCCCGAGTGAGCGGCACCACCGGATCATTCATCCCGCGAATCACCGCATCCTCGTAGCAGGCGGCATCGGCGATGGCTTCCCCGATGGTTCGGCCTTCGACGGTTGCGCATGTCAGATCCAGCCGCGAAGCGATCTTCAGCATCAGCGCCGGCAGTCCGCCCGCAAAATAGAAATCCTCCATGAGCCGATCGCCCGAGGGGAAGAGATTGGCGCACACCGGGACCTCGCGTGCGATCGCGGCGAGATCATCCAGTGTGAGGGTGACGCCCGCCCGCCCGGCCATCGCTAGCAGATGGATGGCCGCGTTGGTCGAACCCCCGAGGGCCATGTACACAGTCGCCGCGTTGCGGAACGCGGACGGAGAGACAATCCGCGAGGGACGCAGGTCTTCCTGCACCATGGCGACGATTCGCGAGCCGCAGGCCGACGCCATCCGCACATGTCCGGAATCCGCAGCCGGAATCGATGAGGCGCCGCACAAGGTCATGCCCAGCGCCTCGGCAATCGCGCTCATCGTTGAAGCAGTGCCCATGGTATTGCAGGTGCCGATCGAGCGAGTCATGCGCGATTCGAGATCGACCCAGTCATCCGCCGTGATGTTGCCCGCGCGCAATTCATCCCAGTATTTCTTGGTATGCGTTCCAGCTCCGGTTCGCACGCCCCGCCACTGCCCGTTCGACATCGGCCCTGCCGGGCAGACGATAGCCGGCAGGTCCATGCTGAAGGCACCCATCAGCATGCCGGGGATCGATTTATCGCATCCGCCTAGCAGCACTGCGCCGTCGATCGGGTGGGAGCGCAACAGCTCCTCGGTCTCCATCGCGAGAAAGTTGCGGTACAGCATGGTCGTCGGCTTGACCATGACCTCTCCGACGGACAGAGCCGGTAATTCCACCGGGTATCCGCCCGCGAGCAGGACTCCGCGCTTGACCGCCTGAGCCCGCTCACGCAGATGAGCGTGGCAAGGGCTCATCTCGCTCCAGGTATTGATGATGGCGATAACGGGGCGTCCGAGGAATTCCGCTCGCCGCAGGCCCATCTGCTGGGTTCGCTGGCGGTGCGCAAAGCCGCGCATGTCGTCCCGCTCGTACCACCGGGCGCTGCGCAGGGTCCGCGACGGACGATCGGCCCCAGAGGCGGCCGGATCGGGAAAGGGACTTGTCTTGGCCATCATAATCTGTAATCTTATATCTTATATAAGAGCTGTGCCACTGAGGAATCTCCGCCATGCCGAGACAACCGCAATTGCTCGTCCACGACCACCGCGACAATGTCGGGGTCGTCGTGGTCGAGAATCTTTCCGCGGGCAGCGACATCCTGGGTGTCGTTACCGAGGATAACAGTGAAATTCACGCCGCGTGCAACCAGGACATTCCGATCGGCCACAAGGTTGCACTACGCGACCTGGCGATCGGCGATTCCGTGATCAAGTACGGTCAGGACATCGGTCGAGTCGTAGCGCCGATCCGGCGCGGCGACCACGTACACACGCACAACCTCAAGACCAAGCGCTGGTGAGATCATGGCAACTGCAAAGCATACTATCTGGGGTTTTCGCCGCGAGAACGGCCGCGTCGGTGTGCGCAACTATGTCGCAATTCTGCCGCTCGATGACATTTCCAACGCCGCCAGCGAGGCGGTCGCCTCGCACATCAAGGGCACCATTGCGCTTCCCCATGCATATGGGCGGCTGCAGTTCGGCGAAGACCTCAATTTGCACTTCCGCACCATGATCGGCACCGGCGCGAACCCGAATGTCGCCGCGTGCATCGTCATCGGGATCGAGCCGCAATGGACTCAGCAGGTAGTAGACGGAATCGCCAAGACCGGCAAACCGGTGGCAGGATTCTCGATTGAGGGCAATGGCGACATCGCTACGGTCGCCGCGGCATCACGCAAGGCCAAGGAATTCGTGCATTTTGCCTCCGCCAAGGTGCGCGAAGAATGCCCGCTGGCCGATCTGTGGGTCGCGGCGAAATGCGGTGAGAGCGACACCACGACTGGTCTTGCCTCGTGTCCCACGGTCGGCAACATGTACGACAAGCTCATTCCAGCGGGTCTGTACGGCTGCTTTGGCGAGACCTCGGAACTCACCGGAGCAGAGCACTTGGCGGCGGCGCGCGCCGCGACCCCGGAGATCGCCGAAAAATTCATGCGCACCTGGACGGCCTATCAGAAAGAGGTCATCGAGGCTCACAAGACGTCCGATCTCTCCGACAGCCAGCCGACCAAGGGCAATATCGCCGGCGGCCTGACCACCATCGAAGAAAAGGCGCTCGGTAATCTGGAGAAAATCGGCAAGAAAGTGCGGTTCATCGACGTGCTCGAGCCGGCCGAGGCGCCAGCCCGGGGACCCGGTCTTTATTTCATGGACACCTCCTCGGCAGCGGCCGAATGCTGCACGCTGCAAGCAGCCGCCGGGTACGTCGTGCACTGCTTTCCGACCGGCCAAGGCAATGTCATCGGCAATCCCATCATGCCGGTGATCAAGATCAGCGGTAATCCGCGCACGGTGCGGACCATGAGCGAGCACATCGATCTCGACGTCTCGGGCATCGTGCGGCGGGAGATGACGATCGCGCAAGCCGGCGATGCGTTGATCGAAGCGATCGTCCAGACGGCCAATGGCCGATACACCTGCGCTGAAGCACTGGGTCATCGTGAGTTCGTGATGACCAAGCTCTACCGCAGCGCGTAATCTCCCGGCATGCCCAGGTTAAGCATTGCCGAGTGCGAGCAACTTGCACGACGGGCGCTCGAGGCAAGCGGCGCCGCGGCAGGTCCGAGCGGTTCGACCGCAAGGGCCCTCGTTGCCGCGGAGGCTGACGGCCAGACCGGCCATGGGCTGGGGCGGATACCGAGCTACGCCGCCCAGGTGATGGCGGGCAAGGTGGATGGACACGCGCAACCGAGCCTCAGAAGGCTGCGCACCGGCGCATTACGTATCGATGCGGCCGGCGGGTTCGCCTATCCTGCGCTTGATCTGGCGGTCCATGCACTGCCCGCCATGGCCCGGGAATGCGGCATCGCCGTGGCTGCTATCTTCCGCTCTCATCACATCGGAGCAGCCGGTTACACCGCGGAGCGGCTCGCGCGGGAAGGCTGCGTGGCTTTTGTGTGCTCGAACACCCCGCGCGCGATGGCCTTTGCCGGCGGCGTGCGGCCGATGATGGGCACCAACCCGATTGCGTTTGCGGCCCCCATGTGCGATCGAGCGCCCCTGGTGATCGATATGGCGCTCTCCCAGGTGGCCCGCAGCCGGATCGTGGCAGCCCAGAAAGCCGGAGAATCTATCCCGGTCGGCTGGGCGCTCGATAGCGCCGGGAACCCCACCACCGATCCGGCCGCGGCTCTGGCCGGCTCACTGGCCCCGGCCGGCGGAGTGAAAGGCGCCGCCCTGGCGCTGATCGTTGAAATTCTCTGCGGCGCAGTCGCAGACGGACATTTCGGATGGGAGGCCAGCTCGTTCCTCGATGACAAGGGCCCCTCACCTGGTGTCGGACAATTGCTGCTCGTCATCGACGCCGAGCCCTTGTCGGCCGGAAACTTCACCGCTCGAATGGACCAACTGATCTGCGCCCTGAGCAGTGAAGAGGGCGTGCGCATACCGGGCGATCGACGCCTGACCAGCCGGGCGCGCGCCGAATCAACGGGCATCGAAATCAGTGGGCCGCTGCACGCCACACTCACTGAACTCGCAGAGCGTCCGGGAGGACCCCAATGACCGATATCGTAATAGCCGAATTTATGGACGAAAGCGCCGTAGCGGAGCACCTCGGCGATTTCTCGGTGCAGTACGATCCAAAGCTGGTCGACGAACCGCAACGGCTGCTCGCTGCATTGACTGACTGTCGCGCGCTCATCGTGCGTAACCGGACGCAGGTGCGTGGTGCGCTGCTTGACGCCGCACCGCGCCTCCAGGTGGTCGGCCGGCTTGGTGTCGGACTCGACAACATCGACATGCCCGCTTGCGCCGCGCGCGGCATTCGGGTGTTTCCGGCGACCGGGGCGAACGATCTGGCCGTGGCTGAATACGTTCTGTGCGCGGCGCTGATCCTGCTGCGGCGCGCCTGGTTTTCCAGTGCCGAGGTTGCCGCCGGCGGCTGGCCACGCATGAAGCTGATCGGGCAGGAACTTTCCGCCAAGCAGCTCGGACTGATCGGCTTCGGCGCCATCGCGCGCCTGACGGCGTCCAAGGCGCTAGCGCTGGGGATGCGCGTGGCTGCATATGATCCATTCGTTGCATCTGGAGATGCGGCATGGAGTGGCGTCGAGCGAGTCGAATTGCCCGTGCTGCTGGCCACCAGCGATGTCATCAGCCTGCATACCCCGCTGACGTCCCAGACGCGTCACTTGATCGATTCCTCGGCCATCACGCAGATGAAGGAAGGCGCGATCGTGGTGAACGCCGCCCGCGGCGGCGTGGTCGAGGAAGGCGCGCTGCTCGAGGCACTGCGCTCACGACGGCTAGGTGGCGCAGCGATCGACGTATTCGAGAATGAACCGCTCAGCGCCTCGGCCGGTGCGGCGTGGCGGGATCTGCCGAACGTGATACTGACGCCGCACATTGCCGGAGTCACAGTCGAGTCGAACATCCGTGTCAGTGAAGTCATTGCGCGCACCGTGCGCGATGCGCTGAACGGCACGTGATGCCGCACAGCCGAGTGGTTGACCCCCGCCCAGCTGATCCGGCCGGAACGTCTCGAACTTGGAGCACAGCATGAACCTTTCCGATCCGGCGCTTCTTCGCCAGCAATGCTTTGTCGACGGCAAGTGGCTCGCTGCAGCCAGCGGCGCCGTCACCACGATCATCAATCCCGCGACCGGGGAGGCATTAGGTACTGTTCCGGACATGGCGGCGGAGGAAGCCCGTCGTGCCATTGATGCCGCTGCGCGGGCACAACCGGCATGGGCGGCACGCACGGCGAAGGAGCGTGGCGATCTGCTGCGCCGCTGGTTCGAACTGATGATGGCCCACCAAGCCGATCTCGCCGCGCTGATGACAGCCGAACAGGGCAAACCGCTGGTGGAATCCCGGGGTGAAATTGCCTTCGCCGCGTCCTTCATCGAATGGTTCGCGGAAGAGGCGCGGCGCGTCTACGGCGAAATCATCCCGCCGCACGCTGCAGACAAACGCTTGCTCGTACTGCGCCAACCGATAGGCGTCGCGGCCGCCATTACGCCGTGGAATTTCCCTGCAGCGATGATCACCCGCAAGGCCGCCCCCGCCCTTGCCGCTGGCTGCACGTTCGTCTGTAAGCCCGCCGCCCAAACCCCTTTTTCGGCACTGGCGCTGGCCGAGCTCGCGCAGCGGGCCGGCATCCCCCCGGGCGTCTTTAACATCGTGACGGGCCCGGCCGAAGCCATTGGCGGAGAACTAGCCACGAACCCGCGGGTGCGCAAGCTCTCATTCACCGGTTCGACTCGGATCGGCAAACTGCTGATGGCTCAGTGTGCTGGCACGTTGAAGAAGCTGTCCCTGGAACTCGGTGGCAATGCACCGTTCATCGTCTTTGATGACGCCGACGTGGACGCGGCCGTTCGCGGAGCGATTGAGGGGAAGTATCGCAACACCGGCCAAACGTGCGTGTGCCCGAACCGGTTCCTGGTCCAGGATGGCATCTACGAGGATTTCTCGGCCCGGCTGAGCGCGGCGGCAAGGCAGCTGCGCGTCGGCAACGGCATGGAAGCATCCGTGGAACAGGGTCCGCTCATCGATGACAAAGCGGTCCGGAAGGTCGAGGCGCAAATCGAGGACGCGCTGCGCAAGGGCGCCAGGCTGGTTGCTGGCGGGAAGCGTCATGCGCTCGGAGGAACGTTCTTCGAGCCCACGGTACTGGCCGACGTCACCTCACAAATGCGCATATCGCGGGAGGAAACGTTCGGCCCGGTGGCACCGCTGTTCCGATTCACATCGGAGAGCGCCGCGGTACGGATGGCTAACGATACGGAATTCGGATTGGCCTCCTACGTTTACACGCGGGATATAGCCAGGGCATGGCGGGTTTCGGAAGCGCTCGAGTACGGCATGGTTGGCCTGAACACGGGCCTGGTGTCGACGGCCGTTGCGCCATTCGGCGGCGTCAAGGAGTCGGGGACGGGACGCGAGGGTTCGCGACACGGAATCCTGGAGTACACGGAACTGAAGTACGTGTGCATCGGCGGAATCAACCCAGCACCGATGGGCTGAAGGATCCGCTGCATCAATCGTCCGCGGCGTCGACTGCAAGATAAAGACCGCACTGCGTCCGATCAAAGGCGGTCGCCGCCTGCGACTGCAAAGCCAGCAGAGCGTGGCGCGCTAAGCGGATCAGGAGCGACTGAGGGAGATCGTGGCGAGCGGCTCGAAGAGCTCCTCCAGGCGCTCGGGCTTCGACGAGAAGCCCGGCGGCCGTTTGTCGACCAAGTACGCGCGGTCCGCGGCCATGCGGGCGATCAGCTGAGCCTTCTGCAGTCGCAGCAAGTCGATCTCCGATATGTTCTTCTGGCGCACTATCGTGCTCACCACCTGCATCTGGGTTCGGTCGATTTTGAACTGTTCGTCAGTCGGCGGGATGCGCACGATCTCCATGGTGCGGGGCGGCAGGTCGCGCATCACCGCGCTGCGCATGCGGCGGAGCAGCACGCGCCTGAGACTCTCACGCAGCACGTCGAGATTCTTGCAGCCGAGGACCCTGCCCTTCTCGTCCATCACCCGATGGCGGTTGTAAAGCCGGAACGGCGGCCCCAGCCGCAGGTCATCGATGGACTCCACGACTGAGAACAGATCATCAAGCCGATTCTCGAGCGGCGTGCCCGAGAACACCAGCGCGAACGGCGAGTGCAGGCTCTTCGTCGTGCGTGAGTTTTTCGCATCCCAGTTTTTGATGCGCCGGCCCTCGTCGAGCACGATCAGGTCCCAGCTCGCCCTCTCGATCGCCAGAAAATCGCGCAGCACCTGCTCGTAGTTGCACATGGTAAAGAAGGCGCCGTTCTCATATTGCGCGGCACGCTGGGCGGCGCCACCCAACACGATCTGACAATCGCGCTCCGAGAAGCGCAAGATCTCGCTGCGCCATTGCGACTTGACCGAGGCGGGACAGGCGATCGAGTTTTGCGAAACCCGGCCTTCCACGTCAGCAGCAGTGTCATGCCGATGCCCTGGAGCGTCTTCCCGAGTCCCATGTCGTCGGCCAGGACCGCCCTGCCTGCGCCCGCGGAAAAAGCGATGCCATCGGGCTGATAGGGCAGGAGCTCCACTTTCAGCAGCGTCCGGCGCAGCGGGTGGGCTCGGATCTGGTGCATTACGGGATTTCCTTGCTTCCTGGCGAGACCGGGGCCCCACAAGCTCACGCCAGTGCTCCATCCCATTGCTTCTTCAACGACCAGCAACTCCACCGGCCGCGCCCGAACTTGAACTGGCGCTTGCGGATTCGATGGGCGAGTTCAATGCCCGCCAGGGTAACCGCTGCGGTCCGGTAGGACTTGAAGCCGAGCATCGAGCGGCACCGGCTCTTGATCGCCCGATGGTC
>JAJYUL010000017.1 GCA_021792555.1 Pseudomonadota bacterium | reverse complement strand
CCGCAGCCGCCTGATGAGCACCCAGGGCAGAGGCTCCGTTCCCGTCACCCCTTCGACCCGCTCCGGCGTGCCCTCGACCGGGAGCAGTCCCAACGCCTTCACCAGCCGGGGGGAGACCATCGAGCCGTTCGCCCCGGTGTCGACCAGAAACCGGAACGGGCCCTTGCCGTCGATCTTCACGGGAACGACGATCTGACCGATGCGGTTGACCCGGGTCGGAGCGGAGGAGAGCAGATCCGAGGCACGCGCCTCGGCCGCAATGGCGGGCTGGACCGCCGCCAGCGCGCACTGCAATGCCGCGATCAACAGAATCCTGCCACCGGCATTCATGCGGAAACCCCGGGTGAACGTACCTGAGCTCCGCCATCGACTATACGCCCGCCGCGGCGGACCGGCGCAAACGCTCCGCGTATCGGCATAGGGGGCGGTCCCTGAGGACCGCACCCCTGCCACACCACCCGGCATGCGGGTGCGGCGCGTCAATCAGGATGAGAACCGCGCGACAATCAGGATGAGAGAACTGTCCCGGCGGGGCGGTTCGAGAAGTTGAGGTCAGGTGAGGCGAGGCATGCCGAGGCGGTCAAAGTAGCCGATCGTCAGAACGCGATTCAGGGCAAGGCCGCTATTGCGCCACCAGCGGCGGCTGTTTGCCGCCACCTGTTGAGCTACGTCGGCCGGTGCCCCCAACGCCCGCAGTTCGCAGTAGATCGTGCGGCCGTGCCGCCAGTGCTTGAGCTGGATTGCCCGCATCCGGTGACGCATCCCCTCGTCCAGCTCCCGCCAGACTCGAGGGGTTTGTGCCAACCCGAAGTAGGCTTTCCAGCCGAGCAGATAGGGCCGTACTCGTTCGATCACCGGCGCCATGCTGCGTCCGCCGGAGCGGCGGGTTCGCCAGCGCACGTTCTGCCGGAACGTTGCCAGGGCCTTGCGAGATACGGCGCGCTTGACCTCTCCTCCCTGGGCCGCCCAGAACGCGTAACCCAGGAACTTGCGGCCAGAGGCGCTCGCTACCGCGCTTTTGGATTCATTGATCTGCAAGCGCAGTATCCCGTACAGGCACCTCAGGAGCTCCATCACCCGCTCACCCGCTCGACGGCTGCGCACGTACACGTTGCAGTCGTCGGCATAGCGCACGAAGCGATGGCCGCGCCTTTCCAGTTCCCGATCCACCTCATGCGGCCCGCCTTGCGGCGTACCCTGGTACCGTTCCTGCACCACGCCATCGGCCATGATCCCGCTGTTCAGATACGCCCGGACCAGGCGGATTACTCCGGCATCCGGAATGCGCTTCCGTAGGCGGTCGATGAGGATGTCGTGGTTGACTCGGTCAAAGAACTTGGCCAAGTCCACGTCCACCACTATGCGGAAGCCGGCTTGCACATAGCGCTGTGCCTCCAGTACCGCATCGTGGGCACGGCGTCCGGGACGGAAGCCGTGGCTGTGCTCGCTGAATGTCGGATCGAGTAGGGGTTGCAGCACCTGTAGCAGCGCCTGCTGGATCAGCCGGTCGGTCACGGTCGGGATACCCAGCTCCCGCTCGCCTCCATCCGGCTTGGGAATGCCAACGCGGCGCACCGGACTGGGCCGGTAAGTCCCGCTCAGCAATCGCTCCCTGATCCCAGGCCATGCCTGCTTCAACTGCTCGGCGGTCTGGTCAATGTCCAGACCATCCACCCCAGCGGCTCCCTTGTTCGCCTTCACGCGCTTCCAGGCGCGTTGCATGTTCTCCCTCGTCAGCATCTGCCAAAGCAGTGCCGACCCTGCGCCCTTCGGTTCGGACCGCGGGACTCCCGGTTCATCGCTGGGCGCTTCCGACGGGGCTTCACCCCGCCTCACCACACCCCGCCCCGCCGCAGCGGGCATCTGATGCCTTCCGTTCGTCATCGATCCGCCGTTGAAACGCTCCTTCTCGTTCGGCCCTTCGCTTTGCGGCTACTACGGCCTCTGCTGACTTCCCGCTCCGTGTCGCCACGTCGACCTCTCGGCCGCAAGGCGGGATCTGCCCGGGTAAGAACGCACTCCGTCACTGCACACCCGCCGGATCTACGCCGCCTGAACCTTGGTCACGAGAGCTTTGCGGTTTCATGCCCGCTCGCCCTGCTCGGCAGCGCCTTCTATCCGGTTCTTGTTCATCGGGTCGCAGCTTCGCTCCACGCTTCCTCCCCACGGTCGGTCGCCCGCCCGCAGTTGCGCTTCGCTTCGCTCGCCGTGACCAGCTCGCGGTGGGACTTGCACCCACAAGAGTGCGCCCGTGCCGGGCGCACATAAAAAAGCCCCGCGCAAGGCGGGGCTTCGAATCAACCTTCGGCGCTGCCGGGGCAGATGTCGTGGCGCGGGTGCGCCGCTGGCATCCGGCCGGTTCCGGGTGCCCGCCCAGAGGGCGGGCACCCGGCCAGCGACTTCAGACTGCCGATCTCAGAACTTGTAGCTCAGGTTGAGATAGAAGTCCCGGAGAATCGGGCTCGAGAAGATCGGGTTGTAGCCCGCGGGCCAGTTGCCCGTCTGGTTGGAGAACGGCGGATTCTTGTTGAACAGGTTCCGCACTCCAAACAGGACGGTAAGCGGGTGAATCGGCTTGTAGGACGCGTAGACGTCCCAGGTCGACTGGTCACCGACGATCCGCTGGTTCCCCGCTCCATTCGGGTACTCGTCGATGTAAGACGAGAAGAACCGGTTGGAAATTCCAGCGCCCCACTTGCCGCTCGGGTCCGTCCAGTCGAGCCGCAGGATATGCTGCCAACGGATCGCCGGCTGGTTGCCCTGGTTGTACCAACCCAGCAGATCGACCTGCGGCCCACCAGTGTACTCCTGCAGGTGGAACTGCGTGATCAAGGTGCCCTCGAGGTCAGCACGGAACGTTCCGTAGCGCGTATTGATGAAATACTGCGCGCTCAGATCGAAGCCGTCGGTCGAAAGACCGCCCGTGTTCACACTGTCCTGAAGGATGTACCCGCAGGTCGCAGCCGTATAGCTCGGGCTGCACTCCAGCGGAGCAGCCGGCGCCGGAGTGAGCGTGCCGTACTCGTTCAGGACGTACTGGTTGGCGAACTGCGTCGGATTGGCATAGATCGCCGCACTCGGAATCCCTCCAATGGCGTTCTTCAGGAGAATCCGGTAGTAGTCGAGCGTAATGCCGAGATTGGTGATCGGCTCGACGATGACTCCGAAATCGAAGTTCTCGGAGGTTTCCGGCTTCAGATTCCGGTTGCCACCGTACAGACCCATGCCCTGCGACGTGCACACCAGCTTGGTGAACTCGGCGTTGTAGTTCCCGGAAGCGCAGACCGCATTCCCCTGCCCCATGGTGCCGCCGGTCGCACCGAAGGTATTCGGAGAGTACAGATCGGTGAGCGAGGGCGCGCGGAAGCCGGTTGAGGCGGCCGCCCGGAAAGTCACGTAGCGGGACGGCTGATAGCGCACCGCCAGTTTCCCATTGTTGGTCGTACCGAAATCACTGTACCGGTCCTCGCGATCCGAGATCGTCACGTCCAGGTGACTGCTCATCGGCACGTACAACTCGGCAAAGATCGCCTGCGCTTGGCGCGTACCGGTAATGGAGGTGGGCGGATAGAAGAGTGCAGAATACAGGGTGTTCGCGAGCGGCGTCGACGCGAAATTGATGCGGTCAACACGCGCGTTCACGCCGATCGCCAGTTCCGCCGGATGGCCTTTGTAGAAGGCATCACCGAGCTTGTGGCGGGCGTGGCCGCTGATGCTCCAATGCTGCAACTGGCCATCCGCGTAGACGCCGTTCAGATACGTGCTGTTGATGAACTGCTGCCCAGCGGCGCTCTGCGGGCCGAACGGGTTGACTTGGTCGCTGAGGACGCCATTCGGCGCAAGCAGCGCCTCATTGGGGTAACCCTGATCCACACCCGCCGTGTTCTTGTTGACGCTGTAGTTCAAGTCCCCCGTGTAGTACCAACCATCGTTGTCGCCGGAGAACGTCAAGAGAACCCGCTGCTCGGTATTGATATCGCTCGAGTAGCGGTTGTTGTTGGGGTCGGTCCAGAATGCAGTAATGCCCGCGGGGTTCGTCAGATCAGGCGCTGCGCAAGACCCGCCGTTCGTGTTGTAGAGACAGGTCGATTCGGCGGCCGTCGGGTAGTAGGTCGGGTCCGCCGACGGCGTCATCTGGAACCCATAGGTGATCGGTCCGCCCCAATCGGTAACTTTGGACCGAGTGTAGAAATACTGCAGGCGGAGCGTGTTGTTGTCCGGCAGGGACTTGGTGAAGGACACCAATCCAGACAGCTCGCTCGACTGGGGGATCAGATCCACCGCAGCGGAGTACTCGTACGCACAGTAGCCCGGCTGGGTAGTCAGGAACGGATTGCCCGCGCAGGTCGGATAGCCGACCTGGAACAGATTACCGTTCGCGTCGAGATAGCTGCCGGGCCACGGACCAAAGGGCCCGTTCAGATTCGCCAAGCCCCGGCCCGGATTGTAGCCGGTGGCGGCGAACGAGCGGTATTGCGCCTTTAATTCCTGCTGCTTGCTGTAACTTCCCGTAATCATGAAGTTATAGCCGTTGCGGGCGAGACTGCCGTGCCCCCAAGTGAAGCTGGCATTGCCCGAGCCTCCGCCGGTCTCCTGCGGATGATTGAAGTCGATGTTGACTTCACCGCCCTGATAATTCTTCCTGGTGATGAAGTTGACGACGCCCGCGATTGCATCCGAGCCGTACAGCGCCGAGGCGCCCTCGCGCAACACCTGAACGCTCTGGATGGCCGAGAACGGGATACCGTTCAGATCGACCGCATTGCCGGCGACCACGTTGTTAGCCAGCCGGTGGCCGTCAAGGAGCACAAGAGTACGACCCGCACCCAGGTCGCGCAGGTTGGCATAGGAGCCGCCGCCCGTGAACTCGCCGACGGATTGAGCGACATTGAGCCCAGGCACGTTCGAGGTCACGTTGTCGATGGCCTGCTCGACATTCGTGACACCGAGGTTCTTCAGCGACTTGGCGCTGATGATCGTGATGGCCGCCGAAGTCTCGGATTCCGGCCTCGGGATCATGGTGCCGGTGACCACGATGGTCTGCAGCTGGCTTGCCGCCAGACTCGCGCTGTTGTTCTGGCTCGGGGCAGGCACCGCCTGCGATCCGGCCTGCGGCTTCGGCGTCGGCGCCGGCTTCGCATTCGCCACCAGCGCGCCCGCGCCGAACATGGCAACCGCGCCCACGGCGAGTGCGCGCCTGACAGCATGTCTCACAGTGTGATTTAGGGTCATGAATTCACTCCGTAGCGTCCCCGAAAAGGGCGCCTCTGATTGGCATCAATTGGTTGTTGTTGTCCCACGTCCCGCGGGCGCTGCGGCCCGGGTCGTTGGATGGATTCCGTGTTTGCTGGGCATTTTCCCTGTCTCAATACGTGTTCCCCAGAGCAATGCCTTGCCCCGCGGATCTTGTGGCGGACACTATACGACGCGGCGTGGGCTGTAAAGTTTCGATGCGACGACGCCACGGAATGTCGAGCTGCCGACACGGATATCTCATTGATAAATAGCATTTTTTTACTCAGATACGACAGGGGCAGATGATGGTTGTTTATGAACAACGAAACACATCTGCAGCTGTTGCTGCCGTGCCATAGCCGTCGCAGCTCCCCATCGCAGAAAGCTCAGCGGGCGCCGGCTCCTCTGCCGTGACGCCGGGTGGCCGCCCCGCGAGGGCCCGTGGAGCGACGAAACGAGTGAATTTATCGACGAGCCGTTGACATCGGCACCAAGATTGCCGCCCGTGAGCGCAGCGGCCGCGATGCCCGCCCGCCTCTCGCCAAGACCCCAAGCCTCTCCGGCCCGGGAGCCCGCAGGCCGCCAAGTGAGCGGTGGCCCCGATGCGCTCGATGCATCCGGCGGGCGCACCGCCGTGTGCATCAAGCAGGACGCGTGCACGGGCGGCAAGAGACGATGGTGTGCGCAGGATCGCGCGCACCTGCCGCCCGAAGATCAGTCACGCGCACTCAGCGAGCCCGCAGTCCGCGCGATTTGCTGCGGTCCGTCGCTGCGCGCCGCGGGTTCGAAGCGGCTAGACTTCGGGGGCGGACAACGTTGCCAATTAATTCAGGTGCCATGCGCAATACGCTGCTCGAAATCACCCCGGTCATTCCAGAGGCCATCGCGCGCCTGCCCGAGCTCGCCAGCAACCTCTTTTTCAGCTGGCACCGGCCCATCCGGGCGCTGTTCGAGGACCTCGATCCGGAGCTGTGGAATCAATGCGGCGGCAATCCCCGGCTCATGCTGCGCTGCGTGCGCCAGTCCGCTCTGGACCGGGCGTCCGGCGATGCCGAGTACCTCGGACGCTATCAGGCGGCGCTCGAGCTGCTTGACACCTATCTGGCCGCTCGGCCGCCGGCCGGTGAGCCGCTGGTGGCGTATTTCTGCGCCGAGTACGGCTTTCACGAGAGCTTCCCGATCTACTCCGGCGGCCTCGGCGTGCTGGCCGGGGATTACTGCAAGGCCGCAAGCGACGCCGGTGCACATTTCGTGGCGGTGGGGCTGCTCTACGAGCAGGGCTATTTCACCCAGACCGTCGATGACGACGGTATCCAGCATGCCGAGTACAAGGCGCACGATCCGCGCGACCTGCCGGTCGAGCCGGTACGCGACGGTGCCGGGCGGCAGGTGACGGTGACGGTGCGCATCGCCGGACGTGACGTGGTAGCCGGCATCTGGAGAGCACAGGCCGGACGGGTGCCGGTCTACCTGCTCGACACGAACACCCCCGAGAACGCGCCCTCGGACCGGGATATCACCCGCCGCCTGTACGGCGGGGACGAGTCGACCCGCGTGCGCCAGGAGATGATCCTCGGTATCGGCGGCGTGCGCGCACTGCGCGCCCTGGGGCTGGCACCGGCGGCGTGGCATCTCAATGAGGGGCACGCCGCGTTCCTCATCCTCGAGCTGATGCGCGAGCACATGGGCCGGGGGCTGCCGTACGAGGCGGCGATCGAGGCCACTGCGGCGGCGTGCGTGTTCACCACCCATACCCCGGTGGCCGCGGGCCACGACTCGTTCGGCCACGGGCTGATCCTCGAGCACTTCCAGGACTTCATCAACGACGTGGGGCTGCCGGTCGAGCGCTTCCTCGACCTTGGCAGCGCGCCGTCGGTGCCCGGCATGTTCAACATGACGCGCCTGGCGCTGAACGGCGCACGGCACGTCAACGGCGTGAGCCGCATTCACGGGGCGGTCTCGGCGCAGCTCTGCGCCGATCACTGGCCGGAAATCCGCCCCGAGGAGAACCCGGTCGGGTTCGTGACCAACGGTGTGCACGTGCCGACCTTCCTGCACAAGCTCTGGGGCACGTTCTTCGACGAGGAGCTCGGGCCCGAGTGGCGCGTGCGCCTCAGCGACGAGGCATTCTGGGCGCGGCTGCAGAGCGTGCCCGATGAGCGTTTCTGGGCGACGGCGCAGGCCGTGAAGTCGAAGATGCTCGATGCGGTGCGCCAGCGGCTCGAGCGTGAGTACAGGCGCAAGGGACTGAGCCTGGCGCAGCTGGCGCGCATCACGCGGCTGCTCGATCCGGCCCGCCCAGAGGTGCTCACCATCGGCTTCGCGCGCCGATTCGCCACGTACAAGCGCGCCACGCTCCTGCTGCGCGACCGTGCGCGGCTCGCGCGCCTGCTCAACGATCCGGAGCGGCCCGTGGTGCTGCTGTTCGCCGGCAAGGCCCACCCGGCCGACGAGCCGGGCAAGCAGGTGCTGCGCGAGATCCGCCAGCTCATGACCTCCCCGCAGTTCATCGGGCGCATCATTTTCCTCGAGGACTACGATCTGCAGCTCGCCCGCTCGCTGGTCTCGGGGGTCGATGTGTGGCTCAACACCCCGATCGCGCCGCTCGAGGCGAGCGGCACCTCCGGCATCAAGGCGGCGATCAACGGACGGCTGAACCTCAGCATTCTCGATGGCTGGTGGGCCGAGGGCTGCATGGCGGACAACGGCTGGGGCATCCCGCCGACCGACGTCGAGGACTGGGACCGGCGCGACTCGATCGAGTCGGAGCTGATCCTGCACACGCTGCAGGAAGAGGTCATCCCGCTTTACTACCAGCGCGATGCGAGCGGCCGGGCCGCCGAGTGGGTGCGGCGCGCCAAGCGGGCCATGATGACGGTGATCCCGCGCTTCAACATGGACCGCGTGCTGCGCGACTACGCCGAGAAGCTCTACCGCCCGGCCGCCGAGCAGTACCGCCGGCTCGCCGAGCACGACTACGCCGGCGCGCGGCGGCTGGCCGAGTGGACGCAGCGCATCCGCGAGTCCTGGAGCCGCGTGGATCTGCGCCTCATCGAGGATGCCTCGGCCGAGATCACCCGCGAGCAGAAGGTGCGGCTGCGGATTGCCGCGCACCTGCGCGGACTCGACAGCGGCGACGTGCGCATCGAGTTCCACGCGCGGCGGCTGCTGCCGCAATCGAGCACCGACCCGCCGCCGCTGTGCTCGTTCGGCGCCCCGCCGTGCCCGGGCATCTGGCGCGCGTCCCTGAGGGCCACCGGGGAGTGGGCCGACGGCGCGGCGGTGTTCGCGCTCGAAGCCGAGCCGCCCGGCTGCGGCCAGTTCGCCACCGAAATCCGCATTTATCCCTGGCACGAACTGCTGGCGCACGAGTGCGGCATGGGACTGATGAAATGGCTTTGACCGCCCCGGCGGGCTGCTAGGATAGGTCCCGCCACACCACGAGGGAGCCTGGACTGATGATGCGACAACCAGCGCGCGCCTCCTCCGGACGCTACGTGAGCCGGCTCACCGGCGGCACGCTTGCGGTCATCATGGCCGGGGGGCGCGGGGAGCGGCTCAAGGATCTCACCGCCAACCGCTGCAAGCCCGCCACGCCCTTCGGCGGCAAGTTCCGCATCATGGACTTCGTGCTCTCGAACTGCGTCAACTCCGGCATCCGCCAGATCGCCATCCTGACGCAGTACAAGGCGCAGTCGCTGATCGCGCACGTGCAGCACGGCTGGAGTTACCTCAGGGGCGAGTTCGGCGAGTTCATCGAGGTCGTTCCCGCGCAGCAGCAGACCGGCCCGAACTGGTACCGCGGCACCGCGGACGCGGTCTACCAGAACATCGAGCTGATCCTCTCGCACCGCCCGAAGCACGTCCTGGTGCTCGCCGGCGATCACATCTACAAGATGGACTACGGTCCGATGATCGCCTATCACGTCGAGAAGGGCGCGGACATCACCATGGGCGTCGTCGAGGTGCCCGCGAGCGAGTCGCGCCACTTCGGGGTGCTCACCGCGACGGAGTGGAACCGGGTCACGAAGTTCAGCGAGAAGCCCGCGGTCCCCGACACCCTGCCGGGCAGGCCCGACTCGGTGCTCGCCTCGATGGGCATATACGTCTTCAACACCCGCCTGCTCGAGATGCTGCTGCGCGAGGACGCGGTCAACGAGGCCTCCTCGCACGATTTCGGCAAGGACATCCTGCCGAAGGCGATCAGCGGCGCTCTGCAGGTGTTCGCCTACCCGTTCCAGGACGTCAAGACGCGCGCGCAGAGCTACTGGCGCGACGTCGGCACGCTCGATGCCTACTACGAGGCGAACCTCGAGCTGGTGCACGTCGAGCCTGAGCTCAACATCTACGATGCGGACTGGCCCATCTGGACCTATCAGGTGCACCAGCCGCCGGCGAAGTTCATCCTCGATGAGGACGGCCGGCGGGGCATGGCGATCAACTCCATGGTGTCCGCCGGCTGCGTCATCTCCGGCGCGTACGTGCGCGAGTCGCTGCTGTTCTCCAACGTGCGGGTCGAGGAGCGCAGCACCATCGAGCGGGCTGTTATCCTGCCGAACACCCGCATCGGCTCCGGCTGCGTGATCCGCGGCGCCATCATCGATGAGGGCAGCGAGGTGCCGAACGGCATGAGCATCGGGGTCGACCGCGAGGCCGACGCGCGGCGCTTCCTGGTCACCGACAAGGGCGTCGTGCTGGTGACGCCCGAGATGCTGCGCCGCATCGGCGGCTGAGGAGCGCCATGGCCGCCGCCCGCCTGCCGGTCGTACTGCTCTGGCACATGCACCAGCCGCAGTACCGCGATGCGCTCACCGGCCGCTACGTGCTGCCGTGGACGTATCTGCACTCGATCAAGGACTACACGGACATGGCCGCGCACCTCGAGGCGATCCCCGAGGCGCGCGCGGTCGTCAATTTCACGCCCGTGCTGCTCGAGCAGATCGAGGCGCTCGCGCATTCGGTGGCCGAGCACCTGCGCGAGGGCAGCCCGCTGCCCGATCCGGTGCTCGCGCTGCTCGGCCCCGATCCGGTGCCGCACGAGCCGGCCGCACGGCTCGAGAGCGTGCGCGCGTGCCTGCGCGCCCAGCGCAAGCAGATGATCGAGCGGTTCGGACCGTACCTCGAGCTCGCCTCCATCGCCGACACGCTCGCCACCCCCGAGCGGGTGAGCTACGCCTCGGACCAGTTCATCCAGGATCTGGCGGTCTGGTACCACCTCGCCTGGATGGGCGAGACGGTGCGCCGCTCCGATCCGCTCGTCAGCCGCCTGACCGAGCAGGGCCGCGGCTTTACCTCCGAGCAGCGCCGCGAGCTGCTGACGCTGATCGGCACGCTGCTCGCCAACATCGTGCCGCGTTACCGGCGCTTGAGCGAGCGCGGCCAATGCGAGCTGTCGGTCACGCCCTACGGGCACCCCATCGTGCCGCTTCTCTTTGACTTCCAGGCCGCGCGCGAGGCGATGCCCAACCTGCCGCTGCCGAAGCTGCCCGCCTACCCCGGCGGCAAGGAGCGGGCCGAGTGGCACGTGCGCGAGGGGCTGCGGCTGTTCACGCAGACCTTCGGCACCCGCCCGGTCGGCTGTTGGCCGTCCGAGGGCGCGGTGAGCCGCGCGACGCTCGAGCTGCTCGAGCGTTCCGGCTTCAAATGGGTCGCCAGCAGCGCCAACGTGCTGCACGGCTCGCTGCAACGCACCGCGGCGCAAGTACCGCAGCCGCCGAGCCTCGATGCGCAGGTGTTCAACCGGCCCTATCGCCTCGCCGGCAGCTCGCTGCTGCAGTTCTTCCGCGAGGATACGCTCTCAGACTTGATCGGCTTCACGTACGCGACCTGGCACGGCGATGACGCAGCGCACAATCTCGTTGATGCGCTCGCGCAGCTTGCGCGCCAGTACTCCGGCATCCCGGGCCACGTGGTGCTGATCGCGCTCGACGGGGAAAACGCCTGGGAGCACTACCCGTTCAACGGCTACTACTTCCTGCGCGCGCTCTACACGCTGCTTGCGGCGCATCCGCAGCTCGAGCTGACGACGCTCGGTGCGTGCGTGGCGCGAGGGCTCACGCCCATCACGCTGCCGCAGCTGATGGCCGGCAGCTGGGTGCACGGCACGCTCACCACGTGGATGGGCGATGCGGCCAAGAACCGGGCCTGGGATCTGCTGTGCGACGCGAAGCTCGCCTTCGACGCCACGCTCGCCGGCAATTCGCTCGATGCCACCGCCCGGCATGCGGCCGAGCGGCAGCTGGCGCTGTGCGAGAGCTCGGACTGGTTCTGGTGGTTCGGCGATTACAACCCGGCCGATGCGGTCAGTCAGTTCGACAGCCTGTACCGCCGCCAGCTGGGCCGCCTGTACGAGCGGCTCGGGCGCGCCGCGCCGGAGAGCCTCTCACGGCCGATCTCCACCGGCGGCGGCAGCCCGGAGCACGGCGGAGTGATGCGCCGATCCTATGCGAGTTGAGCGCGGCACCGCCCTGCGCGCGCGCGCGCTCGCGCCCATGCTGCTCCTCGCCGCCCTCGGCGGGTGCGCCTGGTTCGTGCCGGACCTCAAGGCACCGCGCCTCGCCGTCGTCGGGGTGCGGGTGCGCCGCGCGGACTTCTGGCAGCAGCACCTCGATGTGCGGCTGCGGGTGCGCAATCCCAACTCCATCGGCCTGTCGGTCGCCTCGCTCACCTACACGCTGGCGGTGAACGGGCAGCCGGTGGCCGACGGCCGCTGCGCGCAGCGCTTCACAGTGCCGCCCCACGGCACCGCGGAATTCAACACCGAAGTCACGGCCAACATGGCCGGGGCGTTCCTCACGATACTCAGCGGCGGCCGGGCGCATCCGGTGCATTACCGCCTGCGCGGCAAGGTGGTGCTGGCGCGCGGGCTGCTGCGCGAACTGCCGTTCGATGAGCGCGGACAGTTCCTGTTGAAGTAGCGCGCCGCGGCGCCCTCGGGCGAGCGGGAACCTCCGCCCCGATAATCGGATCGGAACGATGAACGCGGCAGCGGCCGCGCCGGATCGGTCCCCCCCCCCCCGGCGTCCCTGCCCTGTCGGCCGCGCCGGCGGCCGTTTCCCGGGTGCTCTGCTCCCGGCGGCGCCGCTCCCCGGGCAAGCCCCGCTGCACAGGAGTTCTCACGCGATGATCAAGCATTTCGAACCCGACACCGATCTTGTTCCCACCTACGGCTCGCGCTGCATGTCCGAGCCGGTGCCCAAGTACCGCCTGCCGGACGGTGAGATGAGCCCGCGCGCCGCCTACCAGCTCATCCACGATGAGCTGATGCTCGACGGCAACGCCCGGCTGAACCTGGCCACCTTCGTGACGACCTGGATGGAGCCGGAGGCCGCGCGGCTGATGGCCGAGACGTTCGACAAGAACATGATCGACAAGGACGAGTATCCGCAGACCGCCGAGATCGAGGCGCGCTGCGTGAACATGATCGCGCGCCTGTTCAACGCATCCGAGCACGAGCACCCGGTCGGAGTCTCGGCGATCGGCTCGAGCGAAGCGGTCATGCTGGCCGGCATGGCGCTGAAGTGGCGCTGGAAGGCGCGCCGCCGGGCGGCCGGCAAGCCGGCCACGGCGCCGAACCTGGTCCTCGGCGCCAACGTGCAGGTGGTGTGGGAGAAGTTCTGCCGCTACTGGGAAGTCGAGCCGCGCTACATTCCCATGCGGGCAGGCCGCTACGTCATCACGCCCGAGGAGGTGCTCGCGCGCGTCGATGAGAACACCATCGGCGCCATTGCCATTCTCGGCACGACCTTTACCGGTGAGTTCGAGCCCATCGAAGCCATCCACGACGCGCTGGTCGAGCACAACGCCTCACACGGCCTCGCCGTGCCGCTGCACGTCGATGCGGCGAGCGGCGGGTTCGTCGCGCCGTTCATCCATCCTGAGCTGCGCTGGGACTTCCGTCTGCCGAACGTCGTGTCGATCAACGCCTCGGGGCACAAGTACGGACTGGTGTATCCGGGCGTCGGCTGGGCCCTGTGGCGCGGCAAGGCGCACCTGCCCGAAGAGCTCGTGTTCCACGTCAACTATCTCGGCGGGGACATGCCCACGTTCACGCTCAATTTCTCGCGCCCCGGCAACCAGATCGTCGGACAGTACTACAACTTCCTGCGCCTCGGGCGCGCGGGCTACACGCGCATCCTGTCCACGCTGCGCGAGGTCGCGCGCGGACTTGCCGCGAAGATCGCCGCCCTCGGCCCGTTCGAGCTGCTGAGCGACGGCTCGTCGATTCCGGTCTTCGCGTTCCGCCTGAAGGACCCCTCGCGCTACTCCGTGTACGACGTCTCTGAGCGCCTGCGCGTGCGCGGCTGGCAGGTTCCGGCCTACACCATGCCGCCGGATGCCGCCAACGTGGCCGTGCTGCGCATCGTGGTGCGCGAGGGGTTCTCGCGCGACATGGCCGACATGCTGTTGAAGGACTTGCGTGCGGCGATCGAGGAGCTCGAGAGCGCCCCGCCCGCCCGGCCGAAGCAGGCGGAGCGGCACTTCCACCACGGCTGAACCCACCGGGGAGGCCACTGCGCCGGCGTTGCGGGCCGTTCCAGGCCGTCGCGGACGGCCGCGATACCGCGGCGCTAGTCTTCCTCCGCCCGCGGACGAAACGCCTGCACCAGCTCCTGCTGGCGGCGCGAAGGCACCGGGTCGTAATGGCTGAGCGCCATGACGTAGCTGCCCTCACCGCCGGTGAGCGCCTTCAGGCGCGACTGGTAGTCGATGATCTCCGCAAGCGGCACCAGGGCCGAGACGGTGGCCAGCCGGCCCGGCAGCGCCTGATTGCCGTTGATGCGCGCGCGCCTGGTGGCCAGATCCCCGGTGATGTCCCCGAGAGCGCTCGAGGGCGCGGTGATCTGAAGGTGCACGATCGGCTCGAGCACGATGGGGTTGGCCTTGCCGAGCGCATCGAGGAAGGCTTTGCGACCGGCGGACACGAACGCCACCTCCTTGGAGTCGACCGGATGGTGCTTGCCGTCGTAGACGGTGACACGGATGTCCTGCAGCGGGAAGCCCGCGAGGGCCCCCTCGGCGAGAACCTGGCGCACGCCCTTTTCCACCGCCGGGATGAACTGGCCCGGAATCGCCCCGCCGGTGACCGCATCGACGAACTCGAAGCCCGCGCCGCGCTCGAGCGCCTCGATGCGCAGGAACACCTCGCCGAACTGGCCGGCCCCGCCGGTCTGCTTCTTGTGGCGGCTGTGTCCCTCGGCCGCGCGCGTGATCGTCTCCCGATACGGAATGCTCGGCGGATGGGTGTGCACCTCGACGCCGTAGCGCTCCTTCATGCGCTCGAGCAGCACCCGCAGGTGCAGCTCCCCGGTGCCGTAGAGCACCGTTTCGTTGAGCGAGGCGTGCTGCTCGATGCGCACCCCGGGATCCTCGGCGGTGATCTTGTGCAGCGCATCGGCGAGGCGCTGCTCGTCCCCGCGCCGCTGCGGCTCGATGGCCAGCCCCAGCATCGAGGGCGGCAGCGCGACCGGCGCGAGCCGGTAGTGGTCCTGCTCGTGCGAGTCGTGCAGCACCGCGTCGCGGTGCAGCTCATCGACCTTGGCGATCGCGCAGATGTCGCCGGGAATCGCCTCGGGTATCTCCACGCTCTCCTTGCCCGTGAGGCGGTACAGGTGCGCCACCTTGAAGGGCTTGCGCGCATCGCCCACATACAGCTGGCTGCCCGGGCGGATGGTGCCCTGATGCACGCGCAGCGTCGCGAGCTTGCCGACGTACGGATCGATCGTGACGCGAAACACGTGCGCCACGACGTGTTTGTCCGGATCGGGCGTCACCTCGACGCGCCGGGCTTGCTCGCCCACGCCCCGCAGAAACGGCGGCGGGTTGCCTTCGGCGGGATTCGGCATCAGCCGCTCGATGATCTTCAGCAGCTCGCCCACCCCGGCGCCGCTCTCGGCCGACGTGAAGCACACCGGCACCAGATGCCCCTCGCGCAGCGCCTGCTCGAACGGCGCATGCAGCTGCTCGCTCGTCAGCGCCTCGCCCTGCTCCAGATACAGCGCCATCAGCCGCTCGTCGAGCTCGACCACCTGATCGACGATCGCGGTGTGCGCCGCCTCGACAGCGGAGAACTCGACCGGGGCGCTGTGCGGTTCGAAGAAGCAGTCGTGCACGGCCGCGCCGTTGTCGGCCGGCAGGTTGAGCGGCAGACACTCGGGTCCGAACGCGGCGCGCAGCCGCTCGAGCACCCCGGCGCAGTCGGCCTCACGGCTGTCGATCTTGTTGACGATCAACAGCCGGTCGAGACCGCGCTCACGTGCGAAGCTCATCAGCCGCTGCGTCACGGCGTCCGGGCCGCTCACCGCGCTCACCACCACCGCGACCGCCTCGACCGCCTCGAGCACCGCCAGCGTGCGCGGGAGGAAATCCGCGTAGCCGGGCGTGTCGAGCAGATGGATGCGGGTGCCGGCGTGCTCGACGGTGAGCACGGCCGGCTCGAGCGAATGTCTGAGCGCGCGCTCCTGCGGATCGAAGTCCGATGTGCTCGAGCCGCGCTCGATACTGCCCTTGGCGCGGATTGCGCCGGCCTCGAGCAGCAGGGCCTCCGCAAGCAGCGTCTTGCCGGCACCGGCGGCGCCCGCGAGCGCAATGTTGCGAATGCCCGTGTGGTCCATGCCGTATGCCCCACCGCAGCACCGAGGAATTGGCAGGGTACTCCCGCGCCTGGCGCGGCGCAAAATCCATCCGCTCAGGGCGCGGAGAGCTCGAGCTCCATACCGTCCTCACCGACGGTGGCGAGGCGCACACCTCGCCGCCACACGCGCTGCAGATACCCGAGGACTTTACGGCTGCGTTCCAGGTCGAGGCCGCGGCAGTCGAGCACGTGATCGTGCGCGAGCTCGAGGGTTCCGTCGGCGTGCAGGTGCTGCACCAACACCGTCGGCGCGCCGAAGTTGTACTTCGGCGCGAGAATCGCCTCGCGCAGCGCATCGATGTCCTGCTCGAGCACCCGGATCTTGCCGTCGCGGGCCCGATAGCGGAACAGGCCGAGCTCGCCGGCGAGCTCGCGCGTCAGATGGTTGCGGACGAAGGCAAAATCGTCGTCCTCGGCGCGGATGGCGAAGGCCGCCTCGAGGCCCTGCTCGGCGATGATGTGCTCCCACAGCGCGAAGCCGAGGTGGTACGGGTTGATGCTGAGCGCGACCTGCTCGTCGGCCGCCACCGGCCGCACCACGTCCGAGTGGCACTTGATCGCATCGACATACGCCTGCTGCCCGATGAAGTCCGCCTCGCGTAGCAGCCGGGCATGCCAGTACGATGCCCACCCCTCGTTCATGATCTGCGTGACGAACACCGGATAGAAGTAGAACGACTCCTCGCGGACCGCGAGGAAGATGTCCCGCTCCCAGCTGTCCATCTCCGGCGCGTACTGCGCCACGAACCACAGCAGGTCGCGCTCCGGATGCGGCGGCACCGGCGCGCGCGCCCGGGGCGCAGCGCCCGCGCCGGCCGCACTGGGCTCGAGTGCCGCAAAACGGCGGCGGAATGCATCGTCGGGGAGCGCCTTCGGCGGCTCGGCGTACTCCGGATAGCGCGCGCGGCGCAGCGGCTGATCGACATCGATGTGCTGCTCGAGCGCAAGGGCCGCATCGAGCACCGCCTCCACGCGCTCGATGCCGTGCGTCTCGATGGCCTGCTGGATCTGGCGCGCATGCTGCGCGGCGTGCTCGACGATGCGCTCGCTCACCTGGGTCTGGCAGCGCTGAAACAGCAGATTGTTGCGGGAGAAGTCCGCGTGCCCGAGCACGTGTGCGGTCACGAGCACGTTCTCGGCCAGTCCGTTGCCCGCCGAGAGGTAGGCATGGCCGGGGTTGCCCGGAAAGACCACCTCGAACAGGCGCGAATGGCCCATATGCCGCTGGATCAGCTGATAGATGTAGCGCACGCCGAAGGACCAGTGCGGCATGCGCACGGGCAGGCCGTACACGGCGATCTCCATCATGAGCGAGTCCGGCACCGCCTCGAACTCCACCGGGTGAAACCGCAGCCCCAAGCCGCGGGCGAGCTGCTCGATGCGCGGCAGGTAGCTCTGCCAGTCCTCCCGGCTCACGTGTCCTCCGCGGCGCGCTGCTGCGCGGCGAAGAAGCGCCGGAGCGCGCCCCACACGTCGTCGAACTGCGCGAGCACGCAGCTGTCGGCGGCGCCCCCCGCGGCGGCGAGCTCCGCGAACAGCCGCCCGGTCTCGGTCTGCAGGTGCCGCGAGACGCCCGCCGCCACCTCCAGATAGCCGCAGAAGCTCGCCTCGGCGGCGAGCGCCGTGAGCGCTTCGCGCGCCGCTGCGGCGTCGCTCGCCGCGTTGTCGCCGTCGGAGGCGTAGAAGAGATAGATGTTGTACTGCCCGGCGTCGAATCGCTCCCGGATGATCTCGCTCACCTTGGCGAGCCCGCTCGAGGCCACCGTGCCCCCCGAGCCGCTCACCTGGAAGAACTCCGGCTCGGTGAACTCCCAGGCATCGGTCGTGTGGGCCACGAACACCGTCTCGAGCGAGCGGTACTGACGGCGCAGGCCCTGCACCGTCCAGAAGAAGAACGTCTTGGCGAGCTGCCGGTCGCGCTCCGACATGCTCCCGGACACATCGAGCAGTAAGAACACGACCGCACGCAGCGCCGGGCGGCGCCGGCGCGCGAGCTGGCGGAAGCGCAGATCCTCGTCGGTGAACGTCGGAACCGCCCCGGGCGCGCCGCGCCGCTTCACCAGCTCCTTGAAGGAGCGGCGCCGGTCGAGCCGCGAGCGTGCTCCGCGGCGGTCCCAGCCCTCGCGCACCCACTCGGCCTCCTCGGACGGTCCGGTGCGCGGGAGGAGGTTCGGCAGCTGCATCTGCTCCCACAGCCACTCGACGATGTCGTCGATCTTCAGCTCGAGGAGCAGCTGCACCTGGCCTTCCTCCTCACCGCCGGCGCCCTTGCTGCCTGCGGCGCGCTCCTCGGCCGGATCGAGGAATACGTCGCCGGGCTTGGCCGGCCCCTGCCCCACTCCCTGATGCTCCGCGGCGCGGCGCAGACGGAAGTGATAATGCTCGAGCAGCTTCACCGGCACGCGCACCGTGCGCGCGCCGCCGCCGATGATCTCCCCTCCCGAGATCAGCTCCGGCAGATGCCGCCGCACCGCCTCGCGCACCTTCTCGTCGTGGCGCAGCCAGTCGCGCGCGCCGCGGGAGAACAGCTCGTACCACTTGGCCGCGCTGAAGGGCGGCTCGCGGGGCGTCTCCTCGCTCGGGCCCACGGCTACTCCTGCGCCAGCAGCGTCGTGACATAGCTCAGCGCCTCCTTGGCGCTGTGCTCGTCGTAACCGTACTCGCTGATGAGGCGCTGCTGCACGACGGAGATCTTCTGCCGCGCCTCCTCGTCGGGCCGCGCCGCGGAGGTCACGAGCCGCAGCACGTCGCGCCGCTCCTCGAACAGGTACTGCTCGATCGCCTCGCGCATGCGCGCATGGCTCGCGAGCTTGAACTTCTCGCCGGTCTTGAACGCGACCATCGCCTTGCGGACCACTTCCTGACGGAACGACAGCTTGCCCGAGTCGGACACTTTGATCTTCTCCTCGACCGAGCGCAGGAAACGCTCATCCGCCGGCCGGCTCTCCCCGGTGATCGGATCGGTGACCTGGCGGTGATCGAGCGAGGCTTCCACCTCATCGAGGTATTTCTCGAGCAGCTGCTGCGCCTCCTGCTCGAACGAGGCGAACATGGCGCGATGCACGTCCTCCTTGACCCAGCGGTTGTAGAACTCCTTGCGGGCCGTGACCAGGTGATCGATCCAGGCCTTCTTCTGCTTCGCCTCCATGCGCGCATCGCTCTCGATCGCATCCTTCAGCGCGAGCAGCAGATCCATGCTGGTCAGGCTGCGGGTGGTGCCGCGGGTGATGGCCGTGGAGATCGCGTTGATGACGAAGCGGGGGCTCACGCCCGTGAGGCCCTCCTCGGGCGCCTCGGCGCGCAGCCGCGCCGCCTCGCTCTCCGGCACCCCCTCGATCGCCTCCCCGGCGTACAGGCGCAGCTTCTTCGGCAGATCCAGGCCCTCGCGCTCGGGGCGCGCGAGGCGTGTCAGGATGGAAAACACCGCCGCCAGGTTGAGCACGTGCGGATCGAGGTGCACGTTGCGGAACGCCGCGGCGGCGCACACCAGCTTGTGGTAGATGCGCGCCTCGTCCTTGTAGGACAGGGCGTACGGCACCTTGATGATCACCATGCGATCGAGCAGCGCCTCGTTCTCCTTTTCCTGCAGGAATCGCTGGAACTCGGCGAGGTTGGTGTGCGCGAGCACCGTCTCGTCGAGATGAATGAGCGGGAAGCGCGAGACCTTGACGTTCTTCTCCTGGGTGAGCGTGAGCAGCAGGTAGAGAAACTCGCGCTTGACCTTGAGGATCTCGATCATCTCAAGCAGACCGCGGCTCGCGGAGTAGACCGCGCCGGACCACGACCAGGCGCGCGGGTCGCCCTCATCCCCGATCTGCGCGACCTTGGCCAGATCGACCGAGCCGACGAGGTCGGCGATGTCCGCGGTGGTCGGATCGTGCGGCGCGTAGGTGCCGATGCCGAGGCGCGCGGCCTCCGAGAGAAAGATGCGCTCGACCGGCACGGTGAGAAAGTCCCCGTCGAATTCGCGCTCGAGGTACTCGCGCGCCCAGGGCGAGAGTTCCCCGGGGACGCTCACCCCGTAGCGCTCGCGGAACTCCGCGCGCAGGCTCGCGGGAATGAGGTTCAGCGGGTTCTCGTGCAGCGGCGAGTCCTTGATCGCATAGAGCGCGCCCTCCTCGGTCCGGCTGTACTCCTCGAGGCCGCGCTTGAGCAAAATGGCGAGCGTCGACTTGCCGCCCGAGGGTGGTCCGAGCAGCAGCAGCAGCCGCCGCCCGACGTCCGATCCGCCGGCCGCGGCCTTGAAGTACTCGGCCACGCGCGCGAGCGGTCCGTCGATACCGAACAACTCGCGGCGGAAGAGCTCGCCGGCCTGCTCGTCGGGCGCGCCGTCGGGCTCCCTGCGGCCTTCCTCGCCCGGCGGCTCGCCGCTTCGCGGCGCTGCCTCGGCCGGCGCATGCCGCCGCGCCGTGCGCCCGTGCCAGCAGAGCATGTCCCAGACGTACTCGTGGCTCGTGCGGACCATGGCGGCGGGATTCGCCGGCAGGATGTCCGCCAGAAATTGCCCGAAGGTGCCCTCCCAGCGCTGCGCTCGGTGCGCACGGCTGAAGGAACTGAGGGATTCGATGAATGCAGTGTGATCGATGCAGGCGCCGCGTGGGGCCTCACCCGGATGGTTGGCACGTGATCGCATCGCCATAACCTCCCGTTTCACAACGGCAGTGGCGGACGTGAGAGGCTGCTGAGGCGCCCGCTGCGCAGATCCGATGACGCGCCTCGCCCTGTGCGATAGCTGCCCAACTCGCGATCCCGCTGCCCTATACCTGTATGACGGCCCCGGTGGTGATTTGTTCCAGCGCCGCGCCGCGCGCTCGCTTCCCTGCGCGTCCATCATCGCGCCCCTTGCGCCCCGGTGTCGAGACGCACTGCGCCGTTCCCACGCACCGCAGCGAGCCGCCCTGGGGGCCTCTTGCACCGGTTCGCAGCGCGCTTCCGATCCGCTTCCGGTGCCGATCGGCGCCGAAGTCCGCCCATCGCTCGAATAGTGTGAACGGCGACACTGCACCCGCGCGCCGCTGCGGGTTTCATGCTCAACGCACGTCGCGCATCCGCGACCGTGGCGCCTCCCTACCCTTCGGCGCCGGGTCCGGGGGTGCGGCGGGGGACGGCTCCATGCCGCTGCTAGCGCCATAATAATGAGGGAGACCGGTTGTGGCCCATCCAGCTCCGAGTGAGTCTCGTGATTCCGCCAGTGACCTTGCCGGCGCCGCCGCGCCGAGTACCGCGCGGACCGCGGTCGAGCTGACTGCACTCACCCGCCACGATGATTTCCTGCTCGAGCTCGGCGAGCTGCTCGGTGGCCGGGCCAGTGTGCACCCGGCCGAATCAATCGACGCGGCGCTCGATCGCCTCGAAGCCGGCCGGGGCGGACAGGTTCTGGCCATCGATGGCCGCCAGAGCAGCGAGGTGCGCGCCGACGTCGAGCGCGCCAGCGAGCGCTTCCCTCATGCCGTCATTCTGGTATTCACCGAGGACGGCGCGGAAATGGCCGCCGCGGCCGCCGTCAAAGGCACCAAGGTCTTCGCGGTGCTCACGCTGCCGATGGAGCCCGACAAGACCTCCGCCGTGCTCGATGCCGCGATCGCCGATGCGCTCGGGCAGAACGCCCCCCCGCAGGCCGCACACAGCCGCCCGGTCCGCCAGGCCGCCCCGACGCTGCGCAATCCAGCCGCGGCGGCAGCCGAGACGGCCGCCGCCGAGCCCCCTTCCGACGGCCGGCGCACCCGCCTGTGGCTCGCCATCGGCGCCGGCGCCGTCCTGGCCGCCGGCGCGGGCCTGTTCCTGATGCCGAAGCGGGGCGCCGCGCCGGCCCCTGCCGCGGCGCACCGCCCCGGTGCGCCAGCGCCGGCTGCGCCGCAGCATCGGTTTGCGGCCCTGCCCCGCCCGGCGGTCGATACCTCCATCGTGCGCGGCCGGGTCGAGGACCTGCTCGTGAAGGCGAGCCGTGCGATGTTCGAGCGGCACTTCACCACCCCGAAGGGCGAGAACGCGCTCGTCTATTTCCGTTCGGTCCTGGCGGTCGATCCGACCAACGGCGAGGCGCTCGACGGCCTGCGGCGCGTGGGCCACGTGCTGATCTCGCAGTTCCAGGACGACATCACCCAGGGGCGCTACAACGGTGCGGCGCTCGCGCTCGCCACACTGCAGCTGGCCGAGCCGAAGGACCCGCACATCCGCCCGTTCGGGATCGAGCTCTCGAGCGCCGTCGTGAACCAGGCGCTCTCGAGCAAGCAGCTGAGCACGGCGCCGGCGCTCATCGCCCAGGCGGCGCGCCGCGGCGTGCCCGCCGCGCAGATCGCGGCTTGGCAGAGCCAGCTGACGAGCCTGCAGAACAAGCACCAGATCCAGAAGATCGCCGAGCAGATCACCCGGCGCATCGAGGCCAACCGCTTGACGGGCGCCGCGAGCGCGCAAACCGCGCTCGCGCGGCTGCGCACCCTCGCGCCGAGCGCTGCGGCGACCCACAACGCCACGCAGGCGCTGATCGATGCGCTGCTGCGCCAGGGGCGCCAGGCGGGACTCGCCGGCCACGGCGAGGCCGAGAACCAGTGGCTCGCCGTGGCACGCCAGGTCGGCGCGACGGCGCAGGCAATCGCCGCCGTGCGCCAGCAGATCGACGTCGCACGCGCCTCCGCCGCGCACGGCAGACTCGATGACCTGCTGGCGAGGGCCCGCGAGCGTCTCTCCGCCGGGGCGCTGCTGCAGCCGGTCAACGACAGCGCTGCGTATTACCTGAGCGCGCTTGCCGCCGATCATCCGGACCCGAGCGAGGCGGCCGCGGCCAATCAGCTGCGTGCGGCGCTCGCGCACGCGCTCGTGCAGCGCGCCGAAACCGCCGCACGCGCCAGACAGCACGCTGCCGCTGCGGCGGATCTCGCCGCGGCACGCCGCTGGGGCGCAAGCGCCGCGGCACTGCACGAAGCGCAGGCCATGCTCGCCGCGCCGCCGCCGCCCACCCCCGCGCAGCTCGCCGAGGTGGCACAGCAGCTGCGCCGCACCCATTACGTCGCGCCCTCCTATCCGCAGCGCGCGCTGTCGCGGCGCATCTCCGGTCAGGTGACGGTGCAGTACGTGGTCGACAAGGCCGGCCGCACCGCGCACCTGCGGGTGATTGCGGCCACGCCGGCGGGAGTGTTCAACCGCGCCGCGCTCGATGCGATCCGTCACTGGCGCTACGCGCCGCCGAAATTCCACGGCGAGCCGGTCGAAGTGCCGGTGCGCACCATGATCCGCTTCGTGCTGCCGAACTAACCAGGTACGTCGCATGTTATTGTCAGGCGTCGATCGAAACCGCCGGCTGCTCACTGCGGCAGCCGGCTTCCTGCTGGCCGCGGTGATGGGCCTGGTGCTGATCATCGGGTTCAGACTCGCCACGCAGATCCGCGGCAACGTGGGCACGCTGCAGCGCGCGAGCGAGCTGGAAACCTACCCCTCGGTGGTCTCGCAGCAGCTCACCGCGCTGCGCGAGCGGTTGGACACGCTCGAGTACACCGGGCACGTGCATGCCGAGCTCGCCGAGAGCGTGCGCGGCTTCGACCGGGATTTCGCCGCGCTCGAGCGCGAGCACGATCTCGATCCCGCGGCGATGCACGCCGCCACGGCGCTCTGGCACAGCTACACCCCGGTGCTCACGCCCGTCCTCGCCTACCACGGCGAGCCCTACTCCGACACCGCCACCAACAGCTCGCTCTCGCGCAGCGGCCGGGTGTTCTATGCCCACGTGCGCCGGGCGGAGCTGTTCGCCCAGGCCAACGCCGCCGCGCTGCACCGGCAGCTGGCCGCGGTGAGCGCATCCCTGCAGGCCCGCACCGCCGCAGCGGCTTCGCGGCTGCGCTGGCTGCTCTCGGGCGGCGTGCTCGCCGTTCTGCTGCTCGGGCTCGCGGCCGCCTACCTGCAGCTGGCGCGCGCCCGCGGCGAGCGGGCCGCGCGCGAGGCGCAGGAGCAGACCCGCGACATCCTCGCCACGGTGCGCGAGGGATTCTTCCTGCTCGATGCCGACTACCGCATCGGGGCTGTGTGGTCCAAGGCGCTCACCCACATGTTCGGCCGCGAGAATTTCGCGGGCCTGTCGTTCGAGGAACTGCTGCGCGACAAGGTGCCGCCCGAGACCCTCGCTACCGCCACCAAGTTCATCAAGCTGCTCTGGGGCGAGCGCGCGCACGAGAACCTCATGAAGAGCATCAACCCGCTGGGCCAGCTCGAGGTGAGCATGGACAACGGCCGCGGCGGGAAGGAAACGCGCTACCTGCAGTTCGACTTCCACCGCGTGACGGGCCCGAAGGGCGTCAAGCACGTGCTGTGCGCCGTCGGCGACATCACCTCGAGCGTGCTGCTCTCGCGCGAACTGCATGAGGCCCAGGAGAACGCCCATTCGCAGCTCGACATGATGGTGAGCATGCTGCATTCCGATCCGCTGCAGATCGGGACGTTCCTCGACAGCGCCTCGGCGGGTCTGAAGCACATCAACGCCATCCTGAAGGAGCCGGCGCGCAGTCACGCCGAGTTCAGCAAGAAGCTCGCCGGACTGGCGCGCGAGCTGCACGCGATGAAAGGCGAAGCCTCGGCGTTGAACCTGATGAGCATCGCGCAGCGGGTCCATCACCTCGAGGACATGGTCGCGCAGCTCAAGGGCCGCAGCGAGCTCACCGGCAACGACTTCCTGCCGATGGTGCTGAAGCTCGACGAGCTGCTCGCGCACCTGCGCGGCGTGCGCGAGATGACGCTGCGCCTGACGGCGCTGAGGGACAACGCCCCGTCTCCCGAGGCGACCCTGAGCACCCCGGCTCTGCGCATCGGATCGAGCGGACCTGAGGAGCTGGCCGCGACGCTGCACTCGCTCGCGCGCAAGCTGGCGCAGGATCACGGCAAGGAGTTCAGCCTGACCGTGAACGGCCTCGCCGACTGCCCGCGCTCGTACCTGTCCACCGTGAAGGACTGTCTCATCCAGATGCTGCGCAACTCCGCGGTGCACGGCATCGAGACCAACGAGGTGCGCCGCGCCGGCTCGAAGGCCGCGGGCGGCCAGGTGCGGGTGGATTTCCGCCGCGCCGGCGCCGGTTACGAGCTGCTCTTCGAGGACGACGGCGCCGGCCTCTCGCCCGAGACGCTGAAGGAAGCGGCCGTGCGCAAGAACATCATCACCGCCGAGCAGGCCGCCCAGCTCGACAACCGCGCGGCGCTCGCGCTGATCTTCAAGCCGGGATTCTCGACACGCTCGGAGGTCTCGATGGACGCCGGCCGCGGCACCGGCATGGACGTCGTGGCGAAGGCGGTCTACGGCCTGGGCGGCAAGATCGGCGTCAGCACCAACCCGGGGCGCTTCACGCGCTTCAAGATCGCCCTGCCCGCGGCCAGCGAGACAGCGGTGGCCTAGGCGCCCGAGGGGATCACCGCTCATGGAAACCGCAAAGGACACCAGTGCGCGACGCCCGGTCAAGCTGCTGATCGTCGATGACTCGAACATCGTGCGGCGGCGCATCGAGCGCTCGCAGCAGTTCGACGACCTCGAGGTGGTCGGCACCGCCGCCAACGGCATCGAGGCGCTCGAGCTCGCCCGCAGGACCGACCCGGACCTGGTCACCATGGATCTGACCATGCCGCAGATGGACGGCATCGAGTGCATCACGCAGCTCGTGAAGCTCAAACCCGAGGTGCGCATCCTGGTGATCTCGGCGCTCTCGGACAAGGCCACCGCGGTGGAAGCCATGGAGCGCGGCGCGAACGGCTTTCTCGACAAGCCGTTCACCGACCGGCAGCTGAACGAAGCCATCGCCGAGCTGATGTACTGACCACCGAGGCACCGGGACACAGGGCGCGCACATGCTGCGGGAAGAGGAACTGAAAACCTTCGTCGACGGCACCACCCGTTACTTCGAGGTGGCCGCGCAGCAGCCGGCCACCATCGGCTCGCCCTACCTGCTCGAAGGCGAGCCGGCTATGCACGATTACACGGGCATGATCAACATCACCGGCAAGCGCGAAGGCGTCGTGTACTTCACCGCGCCGCGCGCCATGCTGACGGTGCTGCTGATGAAGATGCAGGAGAGCGACTTCAGCCACGAGAGCATGCGCGATCTGGTCGGCGAGGTCGCCAACACCATCTCCGGCAATGCGCGGCGCGACTTCGGGCACGATTTCGTGATTTCCGTGCCGAGCGTGTTCGCCGGGGAGAAGCCGCAGATCAGCCAGCCGGCCGGCGCGCGCGCCTTCGTGATCCCCATTCACTGGCGCAGCCACTCCGCGAAGCTCGTGGTGTCGCTCACCTGAGCGGCCCGCCGCACCGAGCCGCCCCGGGCGGCATGGCCCCTGCCCTCGCGTCCCGCCCGGGCGAGTGCCGCTACGGCGGCCCGCTCTCCTCGGCGCGCAGCCGGTAACCGAGACCGGCCTCGGTGAGCAGATAGCGCGGCTTGCGCGGATCGGGCTCCACCTTGCCGCGCAGGTTCATGATGCACACGCGCAGCCCGCGCGTGTCGCCGAGGCGCTCCGGCCCCCACACCTCGCGGATCAGCTGCTGCTGCGTGACGATGGCCCCGAGGTGGCGCGCCAGGGACTCGAGCACGCGGTACTCGAGCGGCGTGAGGTGGATCTCCCCGTCCGTGCCGTGCGCCAGCCGCTTCTCGAGATCGATCTGGACGGGGCCGAGCGCCAGCACACCGGTCTGCTCGGCGCCGCGCACGTTGCGCCGCAGCGCCGCGCGGACCCGCGCGAGCAGTTCCGCCGCGCTGAACGGCTTGGTGACGTAATCGTCCGCACCGGCATCCAGCGCGGCGATCTTCTGCTCCTCCTGCGCGCGCGCCGAGAGGACGATGATCGGCACGGGCGACCAGGCGCGCACGCGGCGGATGATCGCGAGCCCATCCCCGTCGGGCAGCCCCAGATCGAGCAGCAGCAGGTCGGGCTTGTGGCTGCGGCTCTCGATCTCCGCGCGCATCGCGGTGTCCGCTTCGATGACGCGGTAGCGCTCGGCCTCGAGCAGCACCTTCAGCACGTTGCGTATGGCCGGCTCGTCCTCGACGATGAGGACCTGGTGCATCGCCTCGGTCATGCCTGCGGCTCCCGCGCCGGCAGCGTGAACTCGAAACGCGCGCCGCCGCCCTCGCGCCGGCGCGCGACGATCTCCCCGCCGTGCGCCCGCACGATCGCCCGGCAGATCGCCAACCCCAGTCCCGCGCCGGCCACGGCGCCTTCCTCGCTGCCGCGCTGGAACTTCTCGAACAGCCGCTCGGGGTCCCCTTCGGGAAATCCCGGGCCGTCGTCCTGCACCACCACTCGCACGGTGGCGCCTTCGTTGATCGCGCTCACCTCGGCGTGGGTCCCGGCGGGAGTGTATTTGGCGATGTTGTCGAAGAGGTTGGCGAAGACCTGCACGATGAGTCCCGCATCGACGTGCACCGCAACGAGCTCCGAGGGCAGACTCAGCTCCACCGGGTGCTCGCGCAGCCGCTCCTCGAGCCGGTGCAGCGCCGTGCCGGCGAGGTCCTCCACGCTCTGCCAGTCGCGCATCAGCGGCACCTGGCCCGACTGGAAGCGCATCAGATCGAGCACGTTGGAGACGAGCTCGGACATCTCGCGCGCCTTCTGCTCGATCGATGCGGCGAGCTCGCGGCGCTGCCGGGCATCGAGCACCTCGCCGCGCTCGGTGAGCGTGCTCGCCGCGCCCACCATCACCGCAAGCGGCGTGCGCAGATCGTGCGAAATGGAGGCGAGCAGCGTGTTGCGCAGACTCTCGCGCTCGGCGGCCAGGCTCGAGGCCTGGGCCGCATCGGCGAAGCGCGCCCGCTCGAGCGCGAGCCCGATCTGACCGGCGAAGGTGTCGAGCAACTGGCTCTGTTCCGGCAGCAGGACGCGCCGCGCGTTCGAGGGCAGCACGGCGAGCACGCCGGTCGGGCGCTCCTCGTCGCCGAGCGGCACGTACAGCGCCGGCGTCGCCGGCAGGGTGTCCGAGCCGAGTCCGGCGCGCCGCCCGTGATCATTGACCCACTGCGCCACGGCGAGGTCCGCCCCGCGCAGCGAGCTGCCGTGCGGGACACCGCGGGGCAGGTGCAGCTTGCCGTCCGGATCCGGCAGCAACACCACCGCACGGCAGTCGAAGACTTCGGCCACGTGACGCACCGCCACGCTCGCCATGTTCTCGATCCCGCGCGTCACGGCCAGCTCGCGGCTCATGGCATACAGCGCCGCGGTGCGCCGCTCGCGCGCACCGGCCACCCGCGTCTGCTGCCGCACGTTGGCCGTCAGCGTGGCGATGACGAGCCCGATGGTCAGCATCGCGGCGAAGGTCAGAAAGTACTGCGCGTCGGACACGGCGATCGTGAAGCGCGGCGGCACGAAGAAGTAATCGAACGCCATCACGTTGAGCACGGCGGTCAGCGCCGAGGGCCCGCGCCCGAGCCGCAGACCCGCCACGGTCACCCCCAGCAGGTAGACCATGGCGAGGTTCGACAGCTCGAAGTGCGGATAGAGGATGAACGCCAGCACCGTGCACAGCAGGCTCACGCCGCCCGCCCAGCCGTAGCGGTTCCATGGAATCGCGTTCTGCGTCTCGTCGATGGACATCGGCACCGCGGACGCGGGCCGAGGCGCACCGACGCCCGCCGGCGCAACCACGATCACATCGAAGGCATGCGCCTGCTTGACGAGCTGGGTCGAGGTGGAGGCGCGCGCCCACGCCCGCCAGCCGCGCCGCTTCGGCGCGCCAACCAGCACGCGCGTCGCGCGCCGCGTCCGTGCGTACTCGAGCAGCGCGGCGGCCGCCGACGGCCCGTCAAGGGTCACGGTCTCGGCGCCGAGCGACTCGGCGAGCCGCAGCACCGCAATGCGGCGATTGCGCTCCTCGTCCGAGAGGCGCAGCAGCGCCGGGGTCTCCACGTATACGACCGTCCATCCGGCCGCAAGGGCGTCGGCCATGCGCTTGCCCGTGCGCACCAGCTGTTCGGCCTGCGCGTCCGGTCCGACCGCCACCAAAATGCGCTCCCCGGCGATGCGCCCGCGCGCGCTCTGCGGCTGCAGCTCGCGCGAGGCGGCCTCGACGCGCTCGGCCACCCGGCGCAGGGCGATCTCGCGCAGCGCCATGAGGTTGGTGCGGCGGAAGAAACGCTCGGCGGCGGTGGCCACGGCGTCGGAGACGTACACTTTGCCGGCATGCAGCCGCGCGAGCAGATCGTCGGCGGGCAGGTCGATCAGCTCGATCGCGTCGGCCTCATCGAACACGCGATCGGGCAGCGTCTCGGCCTGGCGCACGCCCGTCGTCTGGTAGATCAGGTCGTTCAGGCTCTCCAGGTGCTGGACGTTGACCGTGGTCCAGACGTTGATCCCGGCGGCCAGCAGCTCCTCGACGTCCTGCCAGCGCTTGGGATGGCGCGGCTGCGGCACGCCGCCGATCAGGTTGGAGTGCGCGAGCTCATCGACGAGCAGGATCTGCGGGTGGCGCGCGAGCGCCGCATCGAGATCGAACTCCTGGCGCACGATGCCACGATAGCTGACCGGGAGGGTCGGCAGCCGCTCGAGCCCCTCGGCGAGCTGCTCGGTCTCGATGCGCCCGTGCGGCTCGAGGTAACCGACGAGCACATCGGTGCCGGCGGAGCGCTCCGAGCGCGCGGCCTGCAGCATCGAGTAGGTCTTGCCGACGCCGGCGGAGGCCCCGAAGAAGATACGCAGCCGCCCCCGCCCGGCCCGCGCCTCCTCGGCCTGCACACGGGCGAGGAGCTCCTGCGGATCGGGCCGGCGGTCGCTCGTCGGCATCGGGCGATTCATCCGGCCATTATTTCATGGTGTCGAGCGCCAGGTTCAGCTCCAGCACGTTGACGCGCGGGTCGCCGAGCACCCCGAGCTCCCCGCCGCGCGCATGCGCCGCGATCAGCTCGCGCACCTCCGCCACGCTCAAGCCCCGGGCACGCGCCACGCGGCCGGCCTGATAGTAGGCCGCCGCGAGGCTGATGTCCGGATCGAGTCCGCTGCCGGAGGCGGTCACGAGGTCGACCGGGATGGGCGCGTGATTGCCGGGGTCGGCGGCCCGCAGCGCGGCAATGCGCGCCTTGACGGCAGCGATGAGCGCAGGGTTCAGCGGCCCGAGGTTCGAGCCGCCGGAGTCCAGGCCGTTGTAGGGCTGGGGGCTGCTCGCCGATGGGCGGCTCCAGAAGTACCGCGGCGCGCTGAACGGCTGGCCGATGAGCCGCGAGCCGATGAGCCTGCCGTGGCGCTTGATCAGGCTGCCGTTCGCCTGGGCGGGAAATGCCACCTGAGCGATGCCCGTGACGACCAGTGGGTAGATCACCCCGGTGATCACGGTGAGCACCAGCAGCAGCGTAAGTGCGGGTCGGAAGATGCTTTTCATGGCGCGGCTCTCAGGTCAGATGCAGCAGCGTGAGGCCCATGTCGATCAGCTTGATGCCGATGAACGGCACGATGATGCCGCCGAGGCCGTAGAGGAGCAGATTGCGCCGCAGCAGCGTCCCGGCCCCGAGCGGCCGGTAGCGCACGCCCTTCAGCGCGAGCGGGATGAGCACGATGATGATGAGCGCGTTGAAGATCACGGCCGAGAGGATCGCCGAGAACGGGCTCGTCAGGTGCATGATGTTGAGCGCATTCAACTGCGGATAGGTCGTGGCGAAAGCCGCCGGGATGATGGCGAAGTACTTGGCGATGTCATTGGCGATGCTGAAGGTCGTGAGCGAGCCGCGCGTCATCAGCATCTGCTTGCCGGTCTCGACCACCTCGATCAGCTTGGTCGGGTTCGAGTCGAGGTCGACCATGTTGCCGGCTTCCTTGGCCGCCTGAGTGCCGGAGTTCATCGCCACCGCCACATCCGCCTGGGCGAGCGCCGGGGCGTCGTTGGTGCCGTCCCCGGTCATCGCCACCAGACGCCCCTCGGCCTGGTGGGCACGGATGAGATTGAGCTTCGCCTCCGGGGTCGCCTCGGCCAGGAAGTCATCGACGCCCGCCTCGGCGGCGATGGCCGCGGCGGTGAGGGGATTGTCGCCGGTGATCATGATGGTCTTGATGCCCATGCGCCGCAGCTCCCCGAAGCGCTCCTTGATGCCGCCCTTGACGATGTCCTTCAGCTCGATCACCCCGAGCACGCGCGGCCCGTCGCTCACCAGCAGCGGGGTGCTGCCGCGGCGCGCCACCTCCTGCACCGTCGTCAGCATCGCCTTGGGGAAGGCCTCGCCGCGCGCCTCGACGTGCCTGCGGATCGCGTCCACGGCGCCCTTGCGGATCTGCCGGTCCCCGATGTCCACGCCGCTCATGCGGGTGTGCGCGGAGAACGGCACGAACGTGCCGTGGAGCGCGGTCAGGTCGCGCTCGCGCAGCTGGAAGCGCTGCTTGGCGAGCACCACGATGCTGCGGCCCTCGGGCGTCTCGTCGGCGAGCGAAGCCAGCTGCGCCGCGCCGGCGAGCTCCTCCTCGCTCACCCCGGCGGCCGCAATGAACGCGGCGGCCTGGCGGTTGCCGAGGGTGATGGTGCCGGTCTTGTCGAGGAGCAGCACATCGACGTCACCGGCGGCCTCGACCGCCCTGCCCGAGGTCGCGATCACGTTCGCCTGCATCATGCGGCTCATGCCGGCCACGCCGATGGCCGACAGCAGCCCGCCGATCGTGGTCGGGATGAGGCATACGAGCAAGGCGATGAGCGCGGTGATGGTGACGGGGCTGCCGAGCTTGGTGACCTCCACGCTGTACTGCGAGAAGGGCAGAAGCGTCGCGGTGGCGAGCAGAAACACCAGGGTGAGCGCCACGAGCAGGATGGTGAGCGCGATCTCGTTCGGGGTCTTCTGCCGCTTGGCGCTCTCGACCATGGCGATCATGCGGTCGATGAACGTCTCGCCCGGATTGACCGAGATGCGCACGACGATCCAGTCCGACAGCACGCGCGTGCCGCCGGTTACGGAGGAGAAGTCCCCGCCGGACTCGCGGATCACCGGGGCGGACTCCCCGGTGATGGCGCTCTCATCGACCGAGGCGGCCCCCTCGATGACCTCCCCGTCCCCGGGGATGTAGTCCCCGGCCTCGACCAGCACGACATCGCCCTTGCGCAGCGCATCGGCGCGCACCGGCGTCACCTGCGCGCGGTCGGCCGGATCGGCGAGGCGCTTGGCCTCAACGGCCTGCTTCAGGCCCTTCAGGCTCGCCGCCTGCGCCTTGCTGCGCCCCTCGGCGAGCGCCTCGGCGAAGTTCGCGAACAGCACCGTGAACCACAGCCACACCGCGACGCTGAAGATGAACCAGGCGGGCGCCTCGCCGTGCCCGGCGAGCGCCTGCAGCCACAGCCCGGTGGTGAGGATGCTGCCGAGGTACACCACGAACATGACCGGATTGCGCCACTGCACGCGCGGATCGAGCTTGCGCAGGGCGTCCAAGACCGCCGGGGCGATGAGTGAGCGATCAAACATCGAGAGCTTGCGGCGCATGTCAGTGACTCCAGAGCATCAGGTGCTCGGCGATCGGTCCGAGCGCGAGCGCGGGCACGAAGGTGAGCGCGCCGACCAGCAGCACCGTGCCGATCAGCAGCGCGATGAACGTCGGGCCGTGCGTCGGCATCGTGCCCGCCGAGACGGGAATGCGCTTCTTGGCGGCGAGCGAGCCGGCGATCGCGAGCACCGCGACGATCGGCCAGAAGCGCCCGAGCCACATCACGATGCCGAGCGCGGTGTTGTAGAAGGCCGTATCGGCGCTGATGCCGGCGAACGCGCTGCCGTTGTTGTTGCCGGCGGAGGTGAACGCGTAGAGGATCTCCGAGAAGCCGTGCGCGCCGGGATTGGCGGTGCCGGCCCGGCCGGCAGCCAAGCTCACCGCCACCGCCGTGCCCATGAGCACGATGAAGGGCATGACGAGGATCGCGACCGCGCTCATCTTCATCTCGAACGCCTCGATCTTCTTGCCCAGGTACTCGGGCGTGCGCCCGATCATCAGCCCGGCGATGAACACCCCGATGATCGCGAAGATGAGCATCGAGTACAGGCCCGAGCCCACACCGCCGAACACCACCTCCCCGAGCATCATGTCAAAGAGCGGCACCATCCCGCCGAGCGGCATGTACGAATCGTGCATGGAGTTGACCGCGCCGGTGGATGTCGTTGTCGCGATCGTGGCGAACAGAGTCGAGCCGGCGATGCCGAAGCGCACCTCCTTGCCCTCCATGTTGCCGCCGCTTTGCTGGGAGCTCGGCAACTGGTCCACGCCGAGGGCGGCGAGCTGCGGATTGCCGCGCTGTTCGCTGTGATTGCACACGGCATACAGGCCGACGAACATGATCACCATGGCCGCGAGCACGGCCCAGCCCTGGCGCGTGTCGCCCACCATGTGGCCGAACGTATAGGTGAGCGCGGCCGGGATGAGCGCGATGGCCAGCATCTCGAGCAGGTTCGTGAGAGCGTTCGGGTTCTCGTACGGATGCGCGGAGTTGGCGTTGAAAAAGCCGCCGCCGTTCGTGCCGAGCTCCTTGATCGCCTCCTGGGAAGCCACCGGCCCCATCGGCAGCGTCTGGGTGCGCGTGGTGACGGTGCGCATCAGGGGTGCGCCGGAAGCGCTCGCAAGCGGCTGGCCCGCGGCATTGACGCGCGGCTGCTGGTAGGTGACGGGCTGCAGCAGGTTCACGGTCTTGTAGCGGCTGAAGTTCTGGATCACCCCTTGGCTCACCAGCACGAGCGCCAGCACCATAGCGATCGGCAGCAGCACGTAGAGCGTCACGCGCGTGAGGTCCACCCAGAAATTGCCGATGGTCCGCGCGCTGTGGCGCGCAAGTCCGCGGATCAGGGCGATGGCCACCACGATGCCGGTCGCGGCGGAGAGGAAGTTCTGCACCGCGAGCCCGGCCATCTGGGTCAGATAGCTCATGGTGGTCTCGGGCGTATAGCTCTGCCAGTTGGTGTTGGTGATGAAGCTCACCGCGGTGTTGAACGCCGAGTCCGGCGGCGGGCCGGCGAAGTGCTGCGGATTGAGCGGCAGCCAGTACTGCGCCCGCTGCAGCGCATAGAGCAGCAGCGCCCCGAGCGCATTGAATACGAGCAGCGCGATCGCATAGCGCTTCCAGCCCATCTGCCCGGCCGGATCGATGCCGCAGAACCGGTAGATCAGCGCCTCGAGGCGCGCTCCCGCGCCGAGGCCCGCGACCGGCTCGCCTTCCATGACGCGCGCCATGTACAGGCCGAGCGGCTTGACGGCGAGCAGCGTAACTGCGAGGAACAGGGCGAGCAGCCCCCAGGATTGGGCGGTCATCAGAACTTCTCCGGCTTGAACAGGGCGTAGAGCAGATAGCCCGTGAGCGCGAGCGCCAGCAGTCCGCTCACGATCTCGGCGGCGCTCATTCGGATGCTCCGAGCCGCGCGATCGCCCAGACGATCGCGTGGGTCACGCCGTAGAGCACGGCGAGCACGAGAAGAAATTCGAGGTCGGCCATGTCAATGCCTCCGTTCGGCCGGGCTCGGGGCCGGCCAGGGGGCGCACCCTAGCGTGCCCGATGTGAGCATCGGGTGAAAAAACCCCCCGGGGTGGTATCGGCACGGCCGCTGGCGGACAATGCGCGCCATGATGCAGCCTGCCGCCTACCGGCCCTTCGCGGCGCTCTGCCGCGGGGCGCGGGTGGCCGTCGTGGCGCCGGCCGGACCGTTCGACCGATCCGCGCTCGAGGCGGGCGTGGCGGTGCTCGCTGAACGCTACGAGGTGCATCCTGCGCCGGGCATCTTCTCGCGCCGGCGCTATCTCGCCGGCGATGATGCGCGCCGCCTGGGGGAGTTGTCGGCCGCCATGACCGACCCGGCCGTCAAAGCGGTGTTTTGTGCCCGTGGCGGCTACGGCGCGCTGCGGCTGCTGCCGGGACTCGAGCGCGTCGTGCCCGGCTCAAAGCCCCTCATCGGATTTTCGGACATCACGGCGCTGCACGCGTGGCTGCAGCGCGGCGGGCAGGTGAGCGTCCACGGCCCAGTCCTGACGCAGCTCGGCAGGCTCGGCGCGCACGCTCACACGCGGCTGTTCGACCTGCTCGAGAATGCGGCGCCCGCCGCGCCGCTGCAGGGCACCGAGACGTACGTGACAGGCGTCGCGGAAGGTCCGCTGGTCGGCGGCACGCTGGCGGTCCTCTCGCGGCTCCTCGGTACACCGTTTCTGCCGCCGCTCGAGGGCGCCGTGCTGCTGCTCGAGGACGTCGGCGAGCGCCCCTACCGGCTCGACCGGATGTGGACGCATCTGGCGCTTGCCGGCGTATTGGGCCGCGTGCGGGGCATCGTGCTCGGCTCGTTCACCGGCTGCGAGGAGCGCGATGCGCCCTACTCGAGCGCGGAGGTGCTGCGCGACCTCGCGGCCGAGACCGGCCTGCCGTGCGCGGCGGGCTTTCCCATCGGCCATGGTGAGCGCAACGAGGCGGTCCCCCTCGGCGTGCGGGTCCGCCTCGATGCGGGCGCGCAGAAACTGACGTTCCTCGAGAGCGCCGCCGGCTGAACCCGGCGGCGCCCTATCGCAATGGCCGGGATTGCTGCACGATACGGCTTCGACCCCACTTCACCGAGCTGAACTCATGCCCTCGCTTGCCGATATCGAACGCGTCCTGCGTCTCTCGCCGGTCATGCCGGTCGTGGTCATCGAAGAGCCCGCCCTCGCCCCGGATCTGGCCCGCGCGCTGGTGCGCGGGGGTCTGCGCACCATCGAGGTCACGCTGCGCACGCCGGCGGCGCTGCGCGCCATCGAGGCGATCGCGCACGATGTGCCGGACATCGCCGTGGGCGCCGGCACGGTGCTGTCGGTCGAGGATCTGCGGGCCGCGGCCAATGCAGGCGCGACGTTCGCCATCTCCCCGGGGGCGACCCCGGCGCTGCTCGAGGCCGGCGTGCACGCGCCCATCCCCTATCTGCCCGCCGTCGCGAGCGCCTCGGAGCTGATGCAGGCCCTCGCGCGCGGCTATCACTGCTTCAAGTTCTTTCCCGCCGCGCCCGCCGGCGGCACGGCCATGCTCAAGGCGTTCGCGGGGCCCTTCCCGCAGGCGCGCTTCTGCCCGACCGGCGGCATCACCCAGGAGACGGTCAAAACGTACCTGGATCTGCCCAATGTGCTGTGCGCGGGCGGCTCGTGGCTCTCCCCGCCGCAGGCCCTCGCCGCTCGCGACTGGCCGCGGATCGAGGCCCTGGCGGCCCGGGCGGCCGCCTCGAGAACCTGAGGCGCGCGCGCACGGTCCAATCCTCAGCGCTACTCTCGCCCCACCATGCCCACTGCCCCTTCGCGCGCGCTGTGTCTGTGCGCGGCGATGCTCGCCGCGACCCTGACCGGGTGCGCGGCGGAGCGCCTGAAGGCGGTCGCCCCACCAAGCGCACCGAAGCTGGTGGGCCGCTGGACCCTCGACCGCGCCCAAAGCGAGCACGTCGATGCGGCGGTGATGAGCCTCGAGACGCAGTTGCGCGGACTGCTTCGCCGGGCACGCCGGGCCGCGCAGCGCGCCGAGCAGGCGCAGGGCGAGCGGGAGCCGCCGCGCCGGCGCGGCGAGCGCAACGCGGCCAGCCCGCCCGCGGGCGAGGCCGGCGGCGGGGAGCCGACGCTGCACGAGCCCGGCGTCGTGGTCAGCGCACCGCTGCTCGGCGCCTCCTGGGTGCGGGAGTTCATCGGGCACGTGCCGGTGGGCAGCTATCTCGGGGTGCGCCTGACGCCTGAGGCGTTCAGCGTGCACAGCGCCGGAGGGATCCAGCAGTGCACCCTCGGCGTGCCCACCGCCATCGCGTACGGCCACAGCGGCGCGAATCAGATGTGCGGCTGGGAGGGGCATGACTTCCTCATCGTGGTCAAGCCGCTGCTCGGCCCGCAGCTCACCGAGCGCTTTGCCCTCTCGCCGAACGGGGAGCTGGTGATGACCCTGCACCTGGCGGGCCACGGCATCAACGTCCGGCTGATCCGCCGGTACCGGCGCACCCCGCATGCCACCCCGCCGGTGCTGCTGCCGACGAGCGACTGATCCCGGGCGCGCCTCAGGCGAGCGCGCGGGCCCACGCCGCGGCCATGATGAGCATCGCGGCCAGCCCCGGCAGCCACTGCGGAACGCGCTCGAGCCGCCGATCGAGCAGCGGCACCGCCGCCGCCCAGCCGAGCAGCACCCCGAAGGTAAAGCCGAGCAGGTGCGCCATGATGTCCGTGTGCTTGCCGGCCGTGCCGAGCCAGCCGAGCAGCACCAGACCCGCCCCGAGCGGAATCCACTGGCGCAGCCAGCTCTGGCGCGCGCCACGGCGGGTCCACCACGTATGCGCAGACATCATCCCGAGCGCGGTGAACACCGCAGTCGAGGCGCCCGCGGAGCGATACCAGGGCGGCCCGATGAACCCCTCGAGGAGATTGGCCAGGCCGGCGCCCACGACGATGAGGAACCAGGCGGTGCCGACGCCGAGCTGCCGGCCAGCCAGATAGCCGAACCACACCCCGGCGAGCAGATTGCCCGCGAGGTGCGGGCCGCTGAGGTGCAGCGTCAGGGACGTCCAGGCGCGCCACCACTGCCCGCCGCGCACGCCCGCCCCATACAGATCGGCGCGGTTGAAGGCATCGAGACGCACCAGACCGTTCGAGAGCGCGTAGGCCACCCCGATCAGCCAGGCGGCGTAGCCGACACAGCCGGCCCAGGCATGCGCAAACAGACGCAGCGGGGCGGCCGGGGGCTCGGCTGGATGCGGCGGGTTTTCCCGCTCGTACTGATCGAGGTGCGCAGCCGCCCGCGCCACGTCCCCCGCGCCGACCTGAAGCACAAACCACCCCTGAAACGCCACGACCTGGCTGGCAATGCCCACCGCGGCGAGCACGAACGCGCGCTCCTCGCACACCCGGCGGCGCCGCGCGCGAAAGACCTCGACGTCCGCCTCGCTTGCAGCCTCCCTCAGCACGGATGCCACGGGCCCAGCGTCACGCTCATCCATCGCCGAATGATGGCATAAAGCGCTCCGGGGGAACCGGGCGTCCTGAACGGAGCCTGGGCCGCGAGGCACTTTTACGTATGGCCGCCGGGCGCTCCATGCTCCATCATGTCGTGGGCCGCGCCGAGCGGCCGACGGACCACCGGCATGACGAGCCCACTGAACTTCGATCCCGAGCTGCTGCGCCGCTACGATCGGCCCGGCCCGCGCTACACCTCCTACCCGACCGCGCCGCAGTTCACCGCCGCGTTCGGCGCGGCGCAGCTGCGCGAGCACATCCGCCAGAGCAACACCGGCGGACACGCCCTGTCGATTTACGCGCACATGCCGTTCTGTCTCAGCCCATGCTTTTACTGCGGCTGCAACCGCGTGATCACGCGCGACCCGGCGCGGGGCGAGCGTTATCTCGAGCGCCTGCTCGCGGAAGTCTCCGCCGTCGCGCCGCTGTTCGACCGACAGCGCGAAGTGCTGCAGGTGCACCTCGGCGGGGGCACGCCCAACTTCTTCCGCCCGGCCCAGATCGGCCGGCTGCTCGAGGCGCTCGCCGGGCAGTTCCGGCTGAGCACCCGCCCGCAGCGGGATTTCTCCATCGAGCTCGATCCGCGCACCGTGAGCCCGCACGACATCGCCGAGCTCGGCGCGCTCGGATTCAACCGCGCCAGCCTCGGGGTGCAGGATTTCGATCCGCAGGTGCAGCGCGCCGTCAACCGCATCCAGAGCGTCGAGGAGACGCTCGCGGTCATCGAGGCCTGCCGCGCGAGCGGTTTCCGCTCGGTCAACGTCGACCTGATCTACGGCCTGCCGCTGCAGACGCCCGAAGGCTTTGCGCGCACGCTCGGCACCGTGATCGCGGCGCGGCCGGACCGGCTGGCCGTGTACGGCTACGCGCATCTGCCGGAGCTGTTCAAACCCCAGCGCCAGCTCGATGCGACGTTCCTGCCCCACCCCGAGACGCGCATCGCGCTGCTGCGCCTGGCGATCGAGCAGCTGAGCGCGGCCGGCTATCAGTACATCGGCATGGACCACTTCGCCCTGCCCGGGGATGACCTGGCGCGCGCGCGCGAGGCCGGCGGACTGCAGCGCAATTTCATGGGCTACACGACCCACGCCGACTGCGACCTGCTCGGACTCGGCGTGAGCGCCATCAGCCACATCGGCGCGAGCTTCAGCCAGAACCACCGCGATCTGCCCGGCTGGGAGGCGGCCATCGACGCGGGCCGGCTGCCGGTGTGGCGCGGCCTGGCGCTCGATGCCGATGATGTGCTGCGCGCCGATGTCATCCAGCGGATGATGTGTCAGGGCCGCATCGACATCGCGGCGGTCGAATCGCGCCACGGCATCGAGTTCGCCGCGTACTTCGCCGAGGCGCTGCGCGAGCTGCAGGCGCTCGCCGACGACGGACTCCTCGAGATCAGCCCCGCGGCCATCCAGGCCACCGCGCGCGGCCAGCTGCTGCTGCGGCTGATCGCGATGTGTTTCGACCGCTATCTGCGCGCCGCGCCGGCGCCCGCCGCTGCGCCGCGGTACTCGAAGGTCGTCTGACCCGCGGCGGCCGGCGGCAACACCGCGCCGCAGGGCGCCCTTGCGTGGCGCGCGTGCTCGTTCCGCGGGTCGATTGACAGCGTTGACAATTGAATTATTGTACTTCGATGCGTAGTCAATCCACCCCGGGCCGCGAGTCCACGACGATCGAGAGGGTGGCAGAGCAGGCCGGCGTCTCGGCGAAAACCGTCTCCCGTGTGATCAACAACGAGCCCGGCGTGCGCGCCGAGACCCGCGAGCGGGTGCTGGCGGCGATCGAGCGGCTCGACTACCAACCCAACCTCGCCGCCCGCGGGCTCGCCGGTGCCCGCTCGTTCCTGATCGGACTCTTCTACGACAAGCCGGGCGATTACCTGAGCGAGTTTCAGACCGGCGCGGTGCAGCGCTGCCGCGAATCGAACCTGCACCTGATGGTCGAGCCGCTCGAGGCGGCGAGCCCCGATCTGTCCGGCGCGGTGAGCAGGCTCATCCGCCAGCTCCGTCTCGAAGGGGTGATCCTGCTGCCGCCGCTCAGCGATCTGCCCGCGGTGCACTCGGCGCTCGAGCACGCCGGGATCCCTGCGGTGGACATCGCGCCGATGCGCCGGCGGCGGGATGCGCCCTCGGTCGACACCGACGATCGCGCTGCGGCCCGCCAACTCACCCTCGAGCTGATCGGTCGCGGCCACCGGCGCATCGCCTTCATGCTCGGGCGCGCCGGCCATCGCGCGACCGAGCAGCGTTACCTCGGCTTCAGCGACGCGATGCAGGCGCACGGCCTCACCGTCGATCCGCAGCTCGTGCAGAGCGGCAACTTCGAGTTCGCCGAGGGCCTGGAGTGCGCGCGGCGCTTCCTCAACGCCGCCGAGCGGCCGAGCGCGATCTTCGCCAGCAACGACGACATGGCCGCGGCGGCCGTGTGCGCCGCCCGTCAGATGGGCCTCGCGCTGCCGGAGCAGCTCTCGATCACGGGCTTCGACGATGCGCCGGTGGCGACCATGATCTGGCCGCAGCTGACCACGGTACGTCAGCCGGTGCGCGCCATCGGGCGCATCGCCGCCGAGCTGATCATCCAACACAAGCCCCATCAGCGCGGCTGGCCGCAGCCGGTGCCGCGGCCGCACCTGGACCTGGAGCTCATCGTGCGCGGTTCGATTGCGCCAGCGCCGCCCCGCAAGACCTGACATGCGGCGCGCTGCCCGTGCGCGCAGCGCCACGGCCACAACGCCCGCCGCGCGGATCGGGCCGCTCAGTCTGCCGCCAGCGCCGCGCCGAGCGCATGCACTGCGCCCACGATGTGATAGAAACTGCTCGCCGGGGACGGCTCCGGCACGAATGAGCCGTCCGGCCTGCGCCGGTCGAACCACAAGCCCGCCGCTTCGGTGAAGTACGCGCGCAGCGCCTCGGCCGCCTGCGCCACGCGAGGCCACTCGCCCGGCGCCTCGCCGAGCGCCGCAAGCTGCGCCAGCGTCTTGATCCGCTCGGTCTGCGGCCACAGGCGCGCCCCGGGGTCATGGACGGTCAGATCCTCGGCGAGCGCATTCACGGCAAAGCCGCCGCACACGCCGTGCTCCTCGGCGATCCGCACGAGCCGCAGGGCCGTCGCGCGCAGCGCCGGCTGCGCGGCATCGAACTGCAACAGCAGCCCGGCCCACTCGAAGTGATGGCCGGGCTCGATCGGGCCGGTGCGCCGAGGCTCGCTCCGGCCGCGCGGCTCGTAGCGCTCGCGCAGCGCGCCGCTTGCCGGGTCGAGCCAACATTCGAGGGCGAGCCGGACGATCCGCTCGGCGATCCGCCGCCAGTGCGGCGCGCCGTCCAGCTCCGCCCAGGCGAGCAGCGCCTCGAGCAGATGCATGTGCGGGTTGGCGAGCTGCGGCGCACCGGCGGGCGCATCGGTGTCGGCCCGAAATCCCACGCCCGCGCCCAGCCGGTGCGTGATGCACTCGAGCAGCTCGTGGGCGCGCGCCGCGCAGCCCGCCGCCGGGCCGAGCAGGCGGTGCGCTTCGGCGAGGGCGAGCAGCGCGAACGCCTGATCGTAAAGCAGCGCCCGCTCCTCGCGCACCGCCCCGTCGGGGCCGAGCAGCGCCCGCATCAGCCCATCCGGCCGCCGATAGCGCGTGTATACGTGCTCAAGTCCGTCGCTCACGAGCGCGCGCGCCCCGCCCTGCCAGCCGAAATCGCCCGCGCGCGCGAAGCAGAAAATCTGCCGCAGCTGCACCCGCGCGCGGCGCGCATCGGCGGGCATCGGCCCCTCGGGCGAGAGCCGTTCATGGAAGCCGCCCAGGCTGCGATCCCAACCCCACGAGGCCCAGCGCGGATAGGCCGCCTGCACCAGCCAGAGGCGCAGTTGCTCGTACGCGCGTCGGGCTTGCACGCGGGCCTCGGCGCTCATACCTGCGGGCGCTCAGGCGCCAGCCCGGTGCCCGGCGGGCAGCGGTGAACAAGTGAGGGCATGAGCGTTCCGGCACCCAGACCCGGACGCGGAGGAGCCGCGCCGGCGTGCGGAGCATAGCCAGCCGGTCGGCGGGCCTCAACGGCGATGAGGTCCGCCGTCACAACGCCGGCGGCGTCCGAGCCGATACCGATGTCGGCCACGTCGAGCGTCAGCCGGCCCGCAGTGCGAAGTTCGAAGAGCGTGAAAATGCGCTCCATGCTGGCGCCGGCCCGGGCAAAGCACGCCGGCAGGACAGACCGCGTCTGTCCGTGGCCGCACCTGCCGCGGTGCCCGGATCCGGCTCGTCGCATCGTGCTCGTCGGCGGCCTCCTCGTCCCGCCCCCCCGGGGGCGTCCCCGGAGGCAGCGTGTACAGCATGACAGCAATGCCAATCGAGGCGGACGGCCGGCCCGGCCGACCGCCCCGGGAATCAGATGCGGATGCGCTGCCAGGCGCGCGAGCGCCAGCGCAGGAAGAGAGAGGCGCCGAGCAGCACCACGTAAATGATGACGGCGCTCCAGCCGCCGCGGGCGCCCCAGCCGAACTGCGGCAGAAAATGAAACCACCCCTGCCCCGGCGCGAAGGTGAAGGCGTGCGCGAGCGGCAGAAAGACGAGCCAGCACACCGGAAAGATCAGCGCCGCGGGCACCCGCACATCCCCGGCGCCGCGCAGGCACATGCTGCTGCCGAGGTTCAGCCCGTCGAAGAACTGGTAGGCGGCCGCGAGCCACAGCAGCCCGGCGCCGAGGCGCACGGCGGCCATCGAATTGCGGTCGTGCGCACCGGCGAACAGCGGCAGCAGCCACGGGCCGGCGGCCGCGAGCGCCAGCCCGATGCCCCCCATCACCAGCGCCGCGAGCAGGATGACCCGGGTGCCGAGACGCAGCGCCCAGCCCCGATCGCCGGCACCGATGGACTGGCCGACGAGCGTCGCCGCGGCGGTCGCGATGCCGATCCCGGGCATGTAGGCGATGGAGGTGAGCACCGTGACCATCTGCGTCGCCGCGCCGGCCACGAGCCCGAAGCGCACCTGCATCATCTGAAACACCGAGAAGCCGAGCACGTCCGCCGCCGGCATCAGGCCCATCGGAAACCCCAGGCGCAGCTGCCGGCGCACCGTGTGCCACTTCGGCCGCCACGTCAGGTGCGAATTGAACGCCATGCGGATCGGCGCGCGCAGGAACAGGACGAAGCCGAGCAGGAAGCCGACCGCCTGCGCCACATTGCTCGCCCAGGCCGAGCCGGCCACGCCCCAGCCGAAATGAAAGATGAACAGCTCGTTGAACACGCCGTTGGCGAGCGCCGCGGCGGCGGCCACCAGAAAACTGATGCGCGTGCGGCCGATGCCGTTGAAGAACCCCATCATCGCCCAGGCCGCCACCGCGAACGAGGCGCCGCCGATGCGCGGCAGCCAGAACTGGCCGGCCAGCTGCGCGATCCGCGGTGCAAAGCCGAACGGCAACAGGATCCACCGCCCGGCCAGGCCCAACGCGATGCACACCGGCGCGATCCACAGCGTCACCCACAACGCCGTCCAGGCCGCCTGCGCGGCGCGCCGGAACCGCCGCGCGCCGTGCGCATGGGAGGCGAGCGTCTGCACCGCCATGCTGCACCCGCCCAGCACGAACAGCACCCCGAGAATCAGCCACTGCACGGCGCCGACGGCCGCGAGCGCCGCGGTGGAGATGTGCCCGATGAACCACATGTCGGTGAGATTGAGGACGACCTGCACCGCGCTGTTGGCCATCAGCGGCAGAGCGAGCGCCCAGACGGCGCGCAGATCGATGTGCGCGCTTCCGTCGGCATCGATTCGCTGCGCGGGCAGGCGCGGTCGGGCAAGGGCGGGAGCGATGTCCATGCACGGATTCGCGGGGACGGGCACGCATTGTCGCACAACACCCTTTACGCCGCGGGCCGCACGGTGCACCGTATCGGCCGATGGCAGCTCGCAAGAAAGCCGCAGCGTCGCGTGGCCGGGCAACGCGCGGCACCAAACGGACCGGCACCCGGCGCGCTCGGGGGACACTCGCCCCCGGCTCGCGCGCGCGCGGCCTGACGGCCGCCGAAACCGCTCTGACGCTCGAGAGCCCGGAAATCGCCGCTCTGGCCGCCGCCGTGCGCGAGGCCGGCGGCGCGCCGATCGGCGCCTACCGGGAGCCGCTCAACGGGCATGCGCTGCTGCTCGCGACCGTGCCGATCGCGGCGCTGCAGCCGACTCCGTTCCAGCGCGACCTTTCCCCGACGCACACCCAGCGGCTCGCCAAGCGCATCGGCGAGTCAGGCGCGTTTCTCGATCCGCTGATCGTGGTGCGCGGCGAGCAGGGGCGGCTGTGGACGCCGAACGGGCGGCACCGGCTGGCCGCGGCCAAGGTGCTCGGCCTGCGCCAGGTCACCGCGTTGATCAGTGCGGACCCTGCCCTCGCCTACCGCATCCTCGCACTCAACACCGAGAAGGCGCACAACCTGCGCGACCGCAGCCTGGAGGTCATCCGCATGGCGCGCAGCCTGGCGGGTGCGCACCCGAGAACGAGCGAGCAGAGCTGGGCCGAGCAGTTCGAGGCACCGGAGCTGCTCACGCTCGGCCTGCTGTACGAGGCCTCAGGGCGCTTCGCCGGCGGCGCCTACAGCGCGTTCCTGCGCAAGGTGGAGCGCTTCAGCGACCGGCCGCTCGCCAAGAGCCTGCGCGAGCGGCAGGATTACGCCGCGCGGCTGCTCGGCATCGACGCTGAGGTCAAGCGCATCGTCGCGGGTCTGCAGGAGCGCGGCTTTCGCTCCCCGTACCTGCGCAATTACGTGGTTGCACGCATCAACCCCGTGCGCTGGAGCAAGCCGCGCAAGGCGAATGCCGCGCCGGCGATGCCCCTCGCTCAGGCGCTGACCCGCATGGCCGCCGCCGCCCGCGCCTTCAAACTCGACTCGGTCTCCCACCGGGAGCTCGCCTGGGTGGCCGTGGGCGCGGAGGGCGGCGCCGAGGAGTAGGACCGGCGCCGAGGCGTCCTCAGCGCAGGTGCGCCGCCCGTGCGAGCCACTCGGCCGCCTGGCGCGGGGAGCGCTTGCCGTGCGGACGGTCCACCATGTAGTTGGCGCGGCGCATCAATCCGATCGGGATGGCGCCGATCAGCGGCTCGAGCGCCCGGCGCAGCACCGCATCGTGCGCGCGGCGCGGCGAGAGCAGAATCACCGCGTCATAGGGCGGAATGACGTGCAGCGGGTCCTTCAGCACCACGAGATGATCTTCGGCGATGCGTCCGTCACTCGAGAAAGCGGTGATGACATCCACCTCGCCGCTCATCAGCGCGTGGTACATGAAGGTCGGCTCATACTGACGCAGCGCGCGAAAGTGCAGCCCGTAGCGGCGCTCGAGCGCCTTCCACGTCGGGCGCGCGAAGAACTCCAGGTCCGCTCCGAGGGTCAGGCGCGGGGCGACACGGGCCAGCTCGGCAATCGTGCGCACCCCGAGCGCCTTGGCTTCGCTGCGGCGCATCGCCAGCACGTAGGCGTTCTGGTAGCCGAGCGCTCCGAGCAGATCCACTCCGTAGCGGCGCTCGAGCGCCGTGCGCAGCTCGCGCAGCATCAGCGCGCGCGGCGGCCGGCTGGTGCGGTGCAGAACGTCGTTCCACAGAGTGCCGCTGTAATCGACGTACACGTCGAGCTCGTTGGCCGCGAGCGCCTGGAAGGCCAGGCTCGAGCCCAGACCGGTGCGCTCGGTCACCGGGTAACCGCTGGCGCGCAGGCGCCCGGCGATGAGCGAGGCGAGAATGTACTGCTCGGTGAAGTTCTTCGCCCCGACGATGTAGCCGCCGCGATCAGCCGCGCGCAGCGGAACGGCCGCCGCGGTGGCGACCCCGGCGAGCAGCACGGCGAGGCCGAGCCAGGCAAGCGCGGCGCGCCGGCGCGAGAGGCCGAGCTCGATCAGTGCCAGCAACTGATCGGTCACGAGCGCCAGCGCCACCGCCACCGCGCAGCCGAACAGCACCCACACCCAATCCTCCATCTGCAGCCCGGTGAAGATGTAGTTGCCGAGACTCGTCTGACCGACGGGCGTCGCCAGGGTCGCCGTGCCGATCACCCACACCGCCGAGGTGCGCACGCCGGCCATCAGCATCGGCGCGGCGAGCGGCAGCTCCACGCGCAGCAGGCACTGGCGACTCGTCATGCCCACCCCGCGCGCCGCCTGCAGAATGGCCGGATCGAGGTTCAAGATGGCGGTGATGCCGTTGCGCAGGATCGGCAGGATCGAATAGAGCGTCAGCGCGAGCAGCGAGGGCAGGAAGCCGAGCGCCGGGAAGCTCCAGCCGAACAGTCGGTGGGTGAGCGCCGAGAGTCCGAGCAGCAGCGGATAAAACAGCGCGAGCAGCGCGATGCCCGGCACCGTCTGGATGAGACTCGCCGCCGCCAGCACCGGCCAGCGCACCCGCGCACTGCGCCGCGCCGCGACCAGCAGAGGCAGGCTGACCGCGATGCCGAGTGCGAGCGAGGCGGCGCTGAGCAGCACGTGCGCACTGAGGTACTGCGGCAGAACTCGCAGCGCCGAGTGCAGCCGCGAGTTCACGCGCCGCGCTCCTGAAGCAGCGTACGCACGCGCTCGGCCTGCCGGCGCGGCATGTCCATCAGAGTGCGTACCGCCGGATCGGGATGACCGGCGAGCAACGCATGCGGCTCGCCGTCGGCGACGATGCGTCCCTGACGCATCACCACGATGCGGTCAGCCAGCAGCACCGCCTCGAGGATGTCGTGCGTCACCATGACGGTGGTCAGGTGCATGCTCTCGTGCAACCTGCGGCACTCCGTGCCGAGCGCATCGCGCGTGATCGGGTCGAGTGCGCCGAACGGCTCATCCATCAGCAGGATGCCGGGCCGCGCCGCGAGCGCCCGCGCGATCCCGACCCGCTGGCGCTGGCCGCCGGAGAGCTCCGCGGGGCGGCGCCTCAGGTAGGCGCGCGGCAGCGACACCAGATCGATCAGTTCCTCGACGCGCGCGCCGATGCGCTCCTCGCGCCAGCCCATGAGCCGCGGCGTAATGCCGATGTTCTCCGCAATGCTCATGTGCGGAAACAGCCCGATGCCCTGGAACACATAACCGATGCGCCGGCGCAGCTCGTGGGCGGGTAAGGCGCCCGCGGGCTGCCCATCGATGAACACGGCGCCCGAATCGGGCTCGAGCAGGCGATTGATGGTCTTCAGCAGCGTGGTCTTGCCGGACCCGCTGTCCCCGACGACGGCGAGGAAGGTCTCGGCCGGCACCTCGAGACTGACCTCCCGGACAGCCCAGCTCGCGCCGCCATCGAAGGTCTTCGAGACGCCCTCGAGCGCGATCACGAGGGGACGCGCAACACCTGTGCCTCCGTGCCGCGCCCGACACGCACGTAGCGCGTGCCGACGGTCCGGTTGCGACCGCTCACCACCGTCACCAGCTTGCCGAGCGGAGCGGCGGCCACGTCCTCGCGCGGGCGCGAGACGAACAGTTCCGCCTGGAAGCGTCCCTCGGCCTCAAGTCCCGTGGTATCGATGCCGAGCTTCTCGAGCGTGGCCAGACAGTTGCCGAATTCCGTCAGGTCGCGGAAGCGGCGCTGCACGAAGGTCGCCCCCGCGAGCTTCTCGGTCACCAGACCGCGCTCGGCGAGCGTCGCGGCGATCGCATCGTAGGGGAACATGCGCAGCACGAACGAGACCACCCACGGCGGCCGCTCGAGCGAATCGAGAACCGCGGCGAACGTCCGCTCGGTCACGTAGCCGACGCACCCGGTCGACAGCACGACGTCGGCGCCGCTCAGCGTGCGCCGATCCTCGGGCCGCGGCGCGCCGCGCTCGAAGTTGGCGATCACGCCGGCATCGAGCAAACCGACCGACACCGCGTATCGGACCGCAGGGGCGGAGATGTCGAGCCCGATGAAGCGCGCGCTGCCGGTGTGCGGCCAGCTGCCGTAGTAGTTGCGATCGAGCCGGGCGAGCTCCTCCGGCTCGACCGCCGCCATGTCGGGATTGGCGTAGCGCAGACGCAGCCGGCGGAAACTGAGCGGAAGGCGGTGCACGGCGGCATTGATGCCGTACGAGCAGCCGACGTCGAGCACCGTCGGCGCCACCCCGGTGCGCTTCTCGCGCGCCCTGAGGATCTGACGGATGATCGGCTCGGCGACGTCCGGAATCATGTAATCGAGCGCGCCGAGCACCGAAAAATACCCGCGCGGATCGGGCTGGTCGTAGATGTTGTCGAAGTTCGCCTTCGACGCGTTGAGCGTGGCGTACTGCTGCATGCGAGCCTCCTTCAGATCGATCGTGCGGCGCCGGCGCTGATCGTTTGTCAGGTAGCACGGCGACCCGTCCGTTGGGCCGCCTGAGACCATCATAATATATTTGCGCGAATATATAAGGATACAAAGCCGCGCCCGGGAGCGCAACCCTGGGCGGCGCCGCACGGGCCGGTCGGCCGGCTATTCGCCGAGGAGAAACTCTCCGGCCGCCGAAGGCGCGGCCTGACGCATCGCGCCGAGGAGCGTGGCGAGACTGTGCGCGAGCTCGTGCAGGTCGCGCGCGGCGATCCGCCGCAGAGCATCGACCAGCAGGCCGCTGCACGGATGCGGCGAGCGCGCCAACAGGCGCTCCCCATCGGCGGTGACGTGCAGATGCACAATGCGCTGATCCTGGCGGTCGCGCGCGCGGCGGACCAGACGGCGCTCGACGAGCGCGTTGACGAGATTGCTCGCGGTCGTCTGGTGCAGCGCCAGACGGCCGGCGAGCTCGTTGACCGTGATGCCCTCGGCGTGCGCCACCTCGTCGAGCGCCCACAACTGCGAGCCGGAGATGCCGGTGGCGCGCCTGACGCGGGCGTCGTGCCGGCGGGCCGAGCCGACCACCGTGCGCAGGTCCTGCAGCGTGCGCATCTCGATCGCGGCGCGGCGGGCGCCGGTCCGGGCCGCGCGCGGCGCGGCGTTTCGACGGGAACGGATTGCCAAGCGGTTGACCCAACTTCAGGCGGCGTGCGCCCGAGGCGCATTAGGGTAGCCCGGCGCCGCTCGGCGCACAACGCACCGTCCGGCGCGTTGCCAGGGCCGCCGATTGCGCTAATCTTGCGGCGTGAACCACCTGCATCTGCTGCACCTGCTCGTCCTGCTACCCATCGTGCGCAGTGCGCCGCTCGACCTGCTCCAGGGCGCGCTCGGCGCGCTCGTCCTGCTCGGTGTGACGCTCATCGCCCGGCGCATCGCCGGCCATTACGCCCGGCGGGCGCACGAGGCGGGCCGTACCGACCTGATGGAGCTGCCCTTCGAGCTCGTCAGCCGCACCACGGGCGTGTTCCTGGTGGCGGTGGCGGTGTTCACCGGGCTGCAGTTGCTGCACCTCCCGCCGCGCGGCCGCGAGCTCATCGACACGACGATCACCGTGATCGCGTTCTGGCAGCTCGGCGTCTGGGCGAGCGTGGCGGTGAACTGGTGGTTCGAGCGCAGCCGCCGCACGCGGCATGCCGAGGACCGCGCCGCGACCAGCTCGCTCGCCGTGATCGCCTTCATCGCCAAGGCGCTCGTGTGGGTGATGATCGTGCTGATGACGCTCGAGAACCTGGGCGTGAACATCACGACCCTGGTCGCGGGCCTCGGCGTCGGCGGCGTCGCGGTGGCGCTCGCGCTGCAGAACATTCTCGGCGACCTGTTCGCCTCGCTCTCGATCACCTTCGATCAGCCGTTCTTCGTCGGCGACTCGATCAGCGTGGATGCCTTCAGCGGCACCGTCGAGCACATCGGCATCAAGAGCACCCGCCTGCAGAGCATCTCCGGCGAGCAGATCGTCATCTCGAACGCCGATCTGCTCAAGAGCCGCCTGCGCAACTACGGGCGCATGACCGAGCGGCGGGTGCTGTTCACGGTCGGCGTGACCTACGAGACGCCGGTCGAGCTGCTCGAGCAGATCCCGCCGCTGGTGCGCGAGATCGTCCAGGGGATTGCCGATACCCGCTTCGACCGCTGCCACTTCGCCAACCACAGCGCAGCCTCGCTCGACTTCGAGATCGTCTACCACGTGCTGACCGCGGACTACACGCGCCACATGGACATCCAGCAGCAGATCCACCTGAAGCTGCACCGGGAGTTCGCCCGGCGCGGCATCGAGTTCGCCTACCCGACGCAGCGGCTGCTCATGGAACGGGCGGGCGCGGCGCGCCCGCCGCCGCCCCAGGAGAGCGGCTAGGCGCGGGGCGGTCCAAATAAATTTTCCTGAAACCCCCGAAATCCGCTCCGCCGGCATTGACCCGTCGGCACAGACGGATATGATCGGGGTCATATCGGCGGCCTCGACCGCATCCGCTGCCCGGCTCGCCTTGAGAGCGCCTGGGCGCGGCGCGATCCGCCTCATTCATCTTGTTGATACATGCGGGAGCCACCGGCGACGCGCATCCCCCCGATCCTCGGGGGCTGCCTCCGGTGCGATGGAGCACGCGCCCGCGAACGTTGCCCAGCAGCTCGCCGAGCCGGCGGGCGGCCGGCATGGCGGCTTCGGCCGTCGTGCGGACCGTCCTGGCGTCCCAGCGGGCGATGGGACACTCCGGTGAGAGGCCGCCGCGGGCGGTCTTGGCCGGACCCACCAACCAATGAGGCCGATCATGCGACATCAGCGCCGCCGCGCTGTGGCGCGAGCGCCCCGGGTCGCCCCCGGGACGGCGCGCCGCCCCCAGGGTGCCCCCGGTCAGCAGGGGCTGTACGATCCGTGGTACGAGCACGATGCCTGCGGCGTGGGCTTCGTGGTCGACATCAAGGGGCGCAAATCCCACCGCATCCTCGAGCAGGGGATCCAGCTGCTGCGCAACCTCGAGCACCGGGGCGCATGCGGCTGCGAGACCAACACCGGCGATGGCGCCGGCGTGCTCATCCAGATGCCGCACGCGTTCCTGCGCGAGGTCAGCCGGCGCAACCACCTCGCCCTGCCCGCCCCGGGCGAGTACGGCAGCGGCCTGATCTTCCTGCCGCGCAACCCCACGCTGCGGCGGCGCATTGTCGAGTTCTTCGAGCACATCGTGCAGTCCGAAGGGCAGATCATGCTCGGCTGGCGCACCGTGCCGACGAACAATTCCATGCTGGGCGAGACCGCCAAGTCCGGCGAGCCGTTCATCCGCCAGGTATTCATCGGGCGCGGCCCGCAGGTGCGCGACGAGGCCGAGTTCGAGCGCAAGCTGTTCATCATCCGCAAGCGCGCCTACAGCGAGATCCGCGCCTCGACCATCGACGGCGCCGAGCACTGGTATCTCTGCAGCCTCTCGCACAAGACCATCGTCTACAAAGGCATGCTGCTCACCGAGCAGCTCGCGCAGTACTACCCGGATCTCACCGATCCGGCGGTCGAGACCGCGCTCGCGCTGGTGCACTCGCGCTTCAGCACCAATACCTTCCCGAGCTGGGACCGCGCCCACCCGTACCGCTATCTGGCGCACAACGGGGAGATCAACACCCTGCGCGGCAACTTCAACTGGATGCAGGCGCGCGAGACGCTGTTCGACTCGGACCTGTTCGGCGAGGACACCCCGAAGATCCTGCCCGTGGTCAACCCCAACGGCAGCGACTCGGCCATGCTCGACAACACCCTCGAGCTGCTGGTGCTCTCGGGGCGCCCGCTGGCGCACGCCATGATGATGCTGGTTCCGGAGCCCTGGTCGAACCACGCGAGCATGGACGAGGACCGCCGCGCCTTCTATCAGTACCACTCGAGCCTCATGGAGCCCTGGGACGGCCCGGCCTCGATCGCCTTCACTGACGGTAAGCAGATCGGCGCGGTCCTCGACCGCAACGGCCTGCGCCCCTCGCGCTACTACGTCACGCGCGACGATCTGGTGATCATGGCTTCCGAGGCCGGCGTGCTCGACGTGCCGCCCGAGGATGTGGTGCAGAAGGGCCGTCTGCAGCCTGGGCGGATGTTCCTGGTCGACACCGAGCAGGGGCGGATCATCGACGATGATGAGATCAAGCGCTCGATCGTGGCGCGTCACCCGTACCGCCAGTGGCTCGAGCAGCACCTGGTGTATCTGAAGGACCTGCCGCCGGTGTCGGAGGTGCAGGCCTCGGACCCCGAGACGCTGCTGCAGCGGCAGATCGCCTTCGGCTACACGTTCGAGGATCAGCGCATGCTGCTCGCCCCGATGGCCAGGAACAGCGTCGAGGCGGTCGGCTCGATGGGCAACGACACCCCGCTCGCGGCGCTCTCGCAGCGCCCGCGCCTGCTGTACGACTACTTCAAGCAGCTGTTCGCGCAGGTCACCAATCCGCCGATCGACTGCATCCGCGAGGAGCTGATCACCGCCTCGGAGGTATGGCTCGGCTCGGAGGGCAATCTGCTCAGGCCCCAGCCGGCCGATTGCCGCCGGCTCGAGCTCACCGGCCCGATCCTCACCAACGAGGAGTTCGCCCAGGTGCGGCGCATGTCGCTGCCCGGTCTGAAGGTGGGCGCGCTGTCGATCCTGTTCCGCGCCACGCGCGGGGAGAAGGGCCTCATCAAGTCGATGGAGGAGCTGTGCCTGGCGGCGCGGCGCATGATCGAGGATGAGGAGGTCAACATCCTGGTGCTGAGCGACCGGGGCGTCTCGCGCGAGTTCGCCGCGGTGCCGGCGCTGCTCGCGGTGAGCGGGCTGCACCACTACCTGATCCGCGAAGGGCTGCGCACCCGCGTGAGCATCGTGCTCGAGACCGGCGAGGCGCGCGAAGTGCACCACTTCGCGCTGCTCATCGGCTACGGCTGCTCGGCGATCAACCCGTACTTGGCGTTCGAGACCCTCGAGCACATGATCCGCGAGGGCGAGATCACCAACGTCGACACCACGCTCGCCTGCAAGAACTTCGTCAAGGCGGCCACCAAGGGCGTGGTCAAAGTCATGTCCAAGATGGGCATCTCCGCGATCCAGAGCTACCACGGCGCACAGGTTTTCGAGGCCGTCGGCCTGCGCCAGGACGTCATCGACCAGTACTTCACCTGGACCGCCTCGCGCATCGGCGGCATCGGCATGGAGACGATCGCCCAGGAGGTGCTCAAGCGCCACCGCGCCGCCTTCCCGGCCCACACCAGCGGCCACACGCTCGACGCCGGCGGCCAGTACCAGTGGCGCGCCGACGGCGAGCACCACCTGTTCAACCCCGAGTCCATCCACCGCCTGCAGAAGGCGGTCCGCACCGGCAGCTACGCGACGTACAAGTCCTATGCGCGGCTGATCGACGATCAGTCCAAGCAGCTCGCCACGCTGCGCGGGCTGCTCGAGTTCGTGCCGTTCGAGCCGGTGCCGATCGAGCAGGTCGAGCCGGTCGAGAGCATCCTCAAGCGCTTCAAGACCGGCGCGATGTCCTACGGCTCGATCAGCCAGGAGGCACACGAGACGCTCGCCATCGCCATGAACCGCATCGGCGGCAAGAGCAACACCGGCGAGGGCGGGGAAGATCCGGCCCGGTACGTGCCCCTGCCGAACGGAGATTCGAAGGCGAGCGCCATCAAGCAGGTGGCCTCGGGACGCTTCGGCGTGACCAGCCACTACCTGGTGAACGCCAAGGAGCTGCAGATCAAGATGGCCCAGGGCGCCAAACCCGGCGAGGGCGGACAGCTGCCCGGCAGCAAGGTCTATCCCTGGATCGCCAGAACGCGCCATACGACGGCGGGCGTGGGCCTGATTTCCCCTCCGCCGCATCACGACATCTACTCGATCGAGGATCTGGCCGAGCTGATCCACGACCTGAAGAACGCGAACCGGGACGCGCGCATCAGCGTCAAACTCGTCTCCGAGGTGGGCGTCGGCACGATCGCCGCGGGCGTCGCCAAGGCGCACGCCGAGGTGGTGTTGATCAGCGGCTATGACGGGGGCACCGGCGCCTCGCCGCAGACCTCGATCACGCATGCGGGACTGCCGTGGGAGCTCGGCGTCGCCGAAACGCATCAGACTCTGGTGCTGAACAACCTGCGCAGCCGCATCACCATCGAAGCGGACGGTCAGCTCAAGACCGGCCGCGACGTGGTGATCGCCGCACTACTCGGCGCCGAGGAGTTCGGCTTCGCCACCGCGCCGCTGGTGGCGATGGGCTGCATCATGATGCGAGTCTGCCACCTGAACACCTGTCCGGCGGGAGTCGCCACCCAGGATCCGCGGCTGCGCGAGAAGTTCGCCGGCAAGCCGGAGCACGTGGTCAACTTCATGCGCTTCATCGCCGAGGACATGCGCGAGATCATGGCCGAGCTCGGCTTTCGCACCGTGGATGAGATGATCGGCCGGGTCGACCGGCTGCGACCGAAGAAGGCGATCGATCACTGGAAGAGCAAGGGTTTCGATTTCAGCCACATCCTCTACCAGCCGGATGTCGGCGAGGAGGTCGGCCGCTTCCGCCAGATCGCGCAGGATCACGGCCTGGAGAAGTCCCTCGACATGACGACGCTGCTGCCGCTGTGCCAGCCGGCCATCGAGCGCGGCGAGCCGGTGCGCGCGGAGCTGTCGATCCGCAACGTCAACCGCGTGGTCGGCACCATCACCGGCAGCGAGGTGACGCGGCGGTACGGGGCCGAAGGGCTGCCGGAGGACACCATCCGCATCCACTTCAAGGGCACGGCGGGGCAGAGCTTCGGGGCGTTCATGCCGCGGGGCATGACCTTCGTGCTCGAGGGCGATGCCAACGACCACGTCGGCAAGGGCCTCTCGGGCGGACGGATCATCGTGTTCCCGCCGACCGGCTCGCCGTTCGCGCCCGAGGCGAACATCATCATCGGCAACGTCGGCCTGTACGGCGCGACCGCCGGGGAGGCGTATTTCTGCGGCATGGCAGGCGAGCGCTTCGCGGTGCGCAACAGCGGCGCGAACGCGGTCGTCGAGGCCGTCGGAGACCACGGCTGCGAGTACATGACCGGCGGCAACGTGGTGGTGCTCGGCCCCACCGGGCGCAACTTCGGCGCCGGCATGTCCGGCGGCATCGCCTACGTGCTCGATGAGACCGGGGAGTTCCCCAGCCGCGTCAATACGCAGATGGTCGGCCTCGAGCGCCTGGAGGATCCGCAGGAGATCGCGCGCGTGCGCGCCATGATCGAGCGCCACCTGCAGTACACCGCCAGCGCCCGGGCGCGCCACGTGCTCGAGAACTGGAGCCGGCTCGTGCCGCACTTCGTTGCCGTGGTGCCCAAGGATTACAAGCGCGCCATCGCCTCTCTGCAGCGCGCGCACAGCCAGGGGCTGACCGGCGAGGAAGCCGTCATGGTGGCCTTCGAAGAGAACGCGCGCGACCTGGCGCGCGTCGGCGGAAACTGACACAAACCGAGTACCCGATGGGCAAGCCGACTGGATTCATCGAATACCTGCGTGAGCTCCCGGTGGACCGCGCGCCGCTCGAGCGCGTGCGCGACTGGCGGGAATTCCATCACCACATGGACGAGAAGCGCCTGCGCAACCAGGCCGCGCGCTGCATGGACTGCGGGGTGCCGTTCTGCCACACCGGCAAGCTGGTCTCGGGCATGGCCTGCGGCTGCCCGATCCACAACCTGATCCCGGAGTGGAACGACCTGGTATACCGCGGACTGTGGCCCGAGGCGCTCGCGCGCCTGCTCAAGACCAATAACTTCCCGGAGTTTACCGGACGGGTCTGCCCGGCGCCGTGCGAGGGCTCGTGTGTGCTCGGCATCAACGACCCGCCGGTCGCCATCAAGACCATCGAGGCGGCACTCGCCGAGGAGGGATGGGAGCAGGGCTGGATCGCGCCCGAGCCGCCCGCGAGCCGCACCGGCAAGCGCGTGGTGGTCATCGGCTCCGGCCCCGCCGGACTCTCGGCCGCCGCGCAGCTGAACGCCGCGGGCCACAGCGTCACGGTGCTCGAGCGCGAGGACCGGCCGGGCGGCCTGCTGATGTACGGGATTCCGAACATGAAGCTCGACAAGCAGGAGGTCGTGCTGCGGCGCATCGAGCTGATGGAAAAGGAAGGCATCAAGTTCGTGTGCAATGCGCACGTCGGGGAGAACGTCGAGGCGCAGCTCCTGCGCAAGGATTTCGACGCCATCGTGCTGTGCACCGGCGCGACGCAGCCGCGCGATCTCGGTGTTCCGAACCGCAAGTTAAAGGGCGTGCACTTCGCGATGGAATACCTCACGGCGAGCACCAAGGCGCTGCTTGCCGGCGCCGCCGAGCGCAGCCCCATCCATGCCGCCGGCAAGCACGTCGTGGTCATCGGCGGCGGCGACACCGGCACCGACTGTGTCGCCACGGCGATGCGCCAGGGCTGCAAGAGCCTCAGGCAGCTCGAGATCATGCCGCAGCCGCCCCTGGAACGCGCCGCGGACAACCCGTGGCCGGAGTGGCCCAAGGTCTATCGGCTCGATTACGGCCAGGAGGAGGCGGCCGCGGTGTTCGGTGCCGACCCGCGCGCCTACGTCACGACCGTCAGGCAGCTGAACGGCGATGCCGAGCGGGGGGTGCGTTCCCTCACCACCGTACGCATCGGCTGGGAGCGCGACGCCAGCGGGCGGGTGGCGCCCGTGGAGGTGCCGGGCAGCGAGGCGGAAATCCCCGCCGATCTGGTGCTGCTCGCCCTCGGCTTCACGGGCCCCGAGCAGCCGCTGCTCGCCGAGCTGGGCGTGGCCACCGACGCCAGATCCAATATCGATGCCGCGCACGGCGCGTTCGCGACCAGCGTCAAGGGCGTGTTCGCCGCCGGCGACTGCCGGCGCGGGCAGAGCCTGGTGGTCTGGGCGATCAACGAGGGCCGCGGCGCGGCCCGTGAGTGCGACCGGTATCTCATGGGCAGCAGCGACTTGCCTTGAGGCGGCGGCGGATCGCAGGATTGCGCATACCGATGAATGCACAGACGAGCAGCCCCTGGCCGAGCGCGCCGGCACCCGCCGACGAGCCGGCGCGGCTGCGCGAGATTCCCTACAACTACACCTCGTTCTCCGACCGCGAGATCGTGGTGCGGCTGCTCGGGGCGAAGTTCTGGAGCATCATCGAGGAGCTGCGCGCCGAGCGGCGCACGGGCCGCTCGGCGCGCATGCTCTACGAGGTGCTCGGCGACATCTGGGTCGTGCGGCGCAATCCGTACCTACAGGACGATCTGCTCGAGAACCGGCGCCGCCGGCGCCTGCTCATCGGGGCGCTGCATCACCGACTGAACGCGATCGACCGGCGGCGCGACAGCGGCGACGGCGAGCGCTTCGAGCTCGTCGGCGAACTGCTCGCGGCGGCGCGCGGCGCAGTGGGACGCTTCGAGAGCGATTTCGACGAGTGGTCGGCGCTGCGCCGCCGCACCCTGCGCGCGCTCCGCCGCCATACCCGCGCGGACAACATCCGCTTCGACGCGTATGCGCGCGTGTCGCATGTCACGGATGCGACCGATTGGCGCGTGGAGTATCCGTTCGTCGTGCTCACGCCGGACTCGGAAGCGGAGCTGCCCTCCCTCGTGCGCGCGTGCATCGAGCTCGGACTCACCCTCATCCCGCGCGGCGGCGGCACCGGCTACACCGGCGGTGCGGTGCCGCTGACCCCGCTGTCGGCCGTCATCAATACGGAAAAGCTCGAGCGGCTCGGCCCGATCGAAGAGCTGACGCTGCCGGGACTCGATACGCCCGTGCCGACCATTCTCACCGAAGCCGGCGTCGTGACCCGCCGCGTGGCAAACGCCGCCGCGCAGGGCGGCCTGGTGTTCGCGGTCGACCCGACCTCGGCCGATGCCTCGTGCATCGGCGGCAACATCGCCATGAACGCCGGCGGCAAGAAGGCCGTGCTCTGGGGCACGGCGGTGGACAACCTCGCCTGGTGGCGGATGGTGGACTGCGAGGGCAACTGGCTCGAAGTCACCCGCATCGCGCACAATCGCGGCAAGATCCACGATGTCGAGGCCGTCGAGTTCGACCTGCTCTGGAAGGACGGCGGTCAGCGGCCCGAGCAGGCCGCCGAGCTGCGCCGCCAGCGGCTGGTCATTCCCGGGCGCACCTTCCGCAAGGTCGGCCTCGGCAAGGACGTCACCGACAAGTTCCTCGGCGGCCTACCCGGGGTTCAGAAGGAAGGCTGCGACGGCATCATCACCTGCGCGCGCTGGGTGCTGCACCGCAGCCCGACCTTCACGCGCACCGTGTGCCTGGAATTTTTCGGCCAGCCCCGCGAGGCCGTGCCGGCCATCGTCGAGATCAAGCGGCACCTGGATAGCCTGATCCCGCGCGGGGTGCATCTGGCGGGACTCGAGCACCTCGATGAGCGCTATCTGCGCGCGGTCGGCTACACCACCAAGTCCAAGCGCGGCTCGCTGCCGAAGATGGCGCTGTTCGGTGACATCGTCGGGGACGAGGAGGCCGAGGTCGCCGCGGCCGCCTCCGCGGTCGTGCGCATCGCCAACGCACGCAGCGGCGAAGGTTTCATTGCCGTCAGCGAGGACGCCCGGCGCAAGTTCTGGCTGGACCGCGCCCGCACTGCGGCCATCGCCCGGCATACCAACGCCTTCAAGATCAACGAGGACGTGGTGCTGCCGCTCGAGCGCATGGGCGAGTACACCGATGAGATCGAGCGCATCAATATCGAGTTTTCGATCGCCAACAAGCTCAAGCTCGTCGAGGAGCTGCAGCGGCTGCTCGCCTCGCCGCTGCCGCTCGCGCGCGCCGATGATCCGGAGCTCACCCACCTGCCTTACGAGGAGGTGATCGGCGAGCGAATCGAGCAGGCGGGCCAGCTGCTGGAGAGATCGAGCGCGCGCTGGCGCTGGCTCGCAGCGAACATGGACGTCACGCTCATCGAGGGGGTGGACGAGCTCGTGCGCCTCGGCACCGAAGTACCCCCCGAACAGCTGCGGGCGCGCGCCGCACAGGCTCCGCAGACGCGCATCTTCGACCTGCTGCAGGACCGCACCATCCGCATCTCCTGGAAGCGCGAGCTGCGCGCGCCGCTGCGGCAGATCTTCGGCGGCAGCGTGTTCGCGCCGATCCTCACCGCCTGCGAGCAGGTGCACAAGCGGGTGCTGCGCGGCCGAGTGTTCGTGGCGCTGCACATGCATGCCGGCGACGGCAACGTGCACACCAACATCCCGGTCAATTCCGACGACTACGAGATGCTGCACTCGGCCACCGCCGCGGTGGCGCGCATCATGGGCATCGCGCGCCGGCTGGATGGCGTCATCTCCGGCGAGCACGGCATCGGCATCACCAAGCTCGAGTTCCTCCGCGAGGAGGAGACCCGGGAGTTCCGCGCCTACAAGACGCGCATCGATCCGCAGGGCCGCTTCAATCGCGGCAAGCTCCTGCCGGGAGCGGATCTGTCGAACGCGTACACCCCGAGCTTCAACCTGCTCGGGCACGAGTCGCTCATCATGCAGCAGTCGGCGATCGGCACGATCGCCGATTCGGTCAAGGACTGCCTGCGCTGCGGCAAGTGCAAACCGGTGTGCGCCACGCACGTGCCGCGCGCCAATCTGCTCTACAGCCCGCGCAACAAGATTCTCGCCACCTCGCTGCTGATCGAGGCGTTCCTCTACGAGGAGCAGACCCGGCGCGGCGTCAGCATCCGGCACTGGGACGAGTTCGCCGACGTCGGCGAGCATTGCACGGTCTGCCACAAGTGCCTCACGCCCTGCCCGGTCGACATCGACTTCGGCGACGTGTCCATGGCCATGCGCGATCTGCTGCGGCGCATGGGCAAGCGGCGCTTCAACCCCGGCACGGCCGCCTCGATGTTCTTTCTCAACGCCACCTCGCCGGAGACCATCCGCCTGACCCGCAAGGTGATGATCGAATGGGGCTACAAGGCGCAGCGCGCGGGCAACCGGCTGCTGAAGGGCCTGGCGCGCGCGCAGACCCAGCGCCCGCCGGCGAGCACCGGCCGGCCCGCGATGCGCGAGCAAGTGGTGCATTTCGTCAACAAGAAGATGCCGGGCGGGCTGCCGAAGAAGACCGCGCGCGCACTGCTCGACATCGAGAACGCCGCCTACGTGCCGGTCATCCGCGATCCGGCGACGACCACCGGCGACACCGAGGCGGTGTTCTATTTCCCGGGCTGCGGCTCGGAGCGGCTGTTCTCGCAGGTCGGGCTCGCCACGCAGGCGATGCTCTGGCACGTCGGCGTGCAGACCGTGCTGCCGCCGGGCTACCTGTGCTGCGGCTACCCGCAGCGCGGCGCCGGCCAGTTCGACCGGGCGGAGAAGATCACGACGGACAACCGGGTACTGTTTCACCGGGTGGCGAACACGCTCAACTATCTCGATATCCGCACCGTGGTGGTCAGCTGCGGCACCTGCTACGACCAGCTGCAGAGCTACAAATTCGAGGAGATCTTCCCCGGCTCGCGCATCATCGACATCCACGAATACCTGATGGAGAAGGGCGTGCGGCTCGAAGGCGTGACGGGCACGCGCTACATGTACCACGACCCGTGCCATTCCCCGATCAAGCGTCACGATCCGCTGAAGGTGGTCAATGCGCTCATGAACGATGTCCGCAACGGCCGCATCGAGAAAAACGACCGCTGCTGCGGAGAGTCCGGCACGCTCGCCCTCACCCGGCCCGATGTGTCGACCCAGGTACGCTTCCGCAAGGAGGAAGAGGTCAGGATCGGCGCGCAGAAGCTGCGCGCAGCCGGTGCGCAGCAGGTGAAGATCCTCACCTCCTGCCCCTCGTGTCTGCAGGGCCTGAAGCGCTACAACGAGGATGCGGATCTCGACGCCGATTACATCGTCGTGGAGATCGCCCGCCACATCCTGGGCGAGAACTGGATGGCCGAGTACGTCGCGCGCGCCAACAACGGCGGCATCGAGCGCGTGCTCGTCTGAGGCGCTGCGGCGGGGCTCAGCCGGCCGGCGGCTGGATGCTCACCGGGACGTCGTAGCGCGAATAGCGCAGCACCTCGGTCCCCTTGGCGTCGTGGATGACCGCGCGCACCGGCAGGTCGTGCGCGCCGACGTACCAGGTTTCGGTCTGACCGTTGGCGACATAGCGAAAGACGTGCACCGGCTTGCCGTCGAGAGTCTGCACACCGAGATCACGCACGCTGCGGCGCACCTGCGCCAGGGTCGCGGCATCGAACATGTGGATGCGCACCGTCCGGGCGATCTTCGCGCCGTAGGCCGCCGGCAGCTGCATGACGTGGCCGGCCATGTCCATGTACACGGTGCTGCCGATGATCACCTCGGTGATGCCGGGCGCCGGCACGATCCGCCAGCGGTGCGGAGCGGCGTAGTCCATGGTCAGGGTCTTGCCGTCGGCCATCCGCATGTGCACGTGCCACGAGGTCGCCTTCTTCAGGGCCGCTTCGCACTGGCTCAGCGCGCCGAAAGTGCCGGCGTACGCCGTGGTGCTGCCGAGCAGCGCTGCGGCCATCAGGAACACACCGATTCGCCTCATCGCCGCTCCCCTCGCACGAGTGTGCCCCGCGTGTCGTTGGCGTAAGCATAGCCGCAGCCGCAGGCGCCCTCAATCCTCTGGCACAGGCCCCCGAGCCGGCTGCGGTGCGCTCAGTCCGCCTCGCGGCGTGCCGCAGTCCGGCCGGTGCGCGGGAAGAGCCGGCCCGAGAGCCACAGCATCATGAGCATCCAGTAGCCGAGCCCGATGGCCAGCCGCGCGGGGATCGAGATGCCCGGATGCGGCGAGATGAACCCCTCGATCAGCCCCGAGCCGAGCAGCAGCATCGCGCAGGCGATCAGCAGCGGACCGACCTCGGCGGCCCGCCGACGCACGGCCTGCGCACGGGTCCCCGCCGCGGGCCGGATGACCGCCTCGCCGAGCGCGGTACCCGCCGCCGCCGCGAGGCACATGACGGACAGCTCCACCGGGCCGTGCGCCAGAGTGAACTTCAGCAGGCCGAGACCGAGACCGTGCTGATGGGTGAAGGCCAGCAGGCCACCCAGCATCAGTCCGTTGATCGCGATCATGTAGAACGCGCCCAGGCCGAACAGAATGCCGAAGCAGAAGGCGCCGACCGTCACCAGCACGTTGTTGAAGACGATCCGCCCGGAGAGCAGCGCGGGCGGGGCGAGGTTGAGGATCTGGTAGGTCCACAGATGGCCGTGCTCGACGCCGTCGATCATCTGCGGACTGGCGATCAGACTGACGAGCTCCGGGTACGTATTGATCAGCCACCAGCCGGCCAGGGCGCTGCCCACCAGCAGCGCGGCCAGCCACAGCGCGAGCGACCGCACCGTGGCAGCGGCCGCCGGAATGTCGTCGCGGAACAGCTGCCCCCAGCGGGCACGCGTGAGGCGCGGCGGACGGTTGAGCGCGGTATGCAGCCCGCCGCAGGTCCGCTCCAGCGCGGCCGCGAGCACACCGCCCGGCTGCAGCGAGCGCACCGTGGCCAGATGGCGCGCCAGAACCCGGTAGGCACGCAGCGTCTGCAGCGCCTCCTCGCTCGTCGGCCGCGCGCGCTGCGCCGCGGCAGCCGCTTCGGCCGCAAGCGCCTGCCATTGCGAGGCGTGCGTGCGGACCCAGATCGCCGCTTCAGGATCGCTGTTCGCGCTCAAGCAATCGCTCCAGTCTCGCATGCAGCGCCGGCTCCCCGAGCGCCGCATCGGCTGCGCCCGCGGACGGATCGAGCTTGCTCAACACGGTCCGCGCAAGGCGGGCACGCTGCTGCGGTTCGAGCGAGGACCACCGCGTGAGCAGATCGTGCACGAGCTCCACCGCCTCGAGCGGCAGTGCGCCGCGCTGCGCCTGCACGGCCAGGCGCTCCAGCGAGCCGCTCGCATCCGCCGTGGTGCGCACCATCACGGTGCCCGCCACCAGGTCGCCGAGGCGCACGTGCCGCTCGGTCAGCATGCAGCTGACCAGGCCCACGACGTAACAGAGCGGCAGCGAGTCGATCAGGCGGAACACGTTGCGGATCAGCAGCGCGCCGAAGCCCGGCGTGGTGCCCTCCAGCGTCACGATTCTCGCGCCCGCGGTGCGCAGTCCGGGCGTGCGGCCGCGCGTGAGGATCTCCGCGGCCGGTTGGTAGAGAAAATAAGTCAGCAGCGCGAGCACGACGCCGCCCATCAGCAGCTGGTGTGCGAGCGGCCGGCCGGCGACGTTCGGCAACAGCCGCAGCAGCACCGCGATCAGCAGCCAGCCGAGGGCCCCAAGCAGGCGGATCTGCCAGTCGATGAGAAATGCGTAGCTGCGCATTCCGGGGCCGGCTATGGGCAGCGTCATCTCGACGCCCGTGAGACTCCTGACAGTGAGTGCGGCCTCGGCCATCGCCGTCCCATACGATGAAAAAAGTTGGCGGTCAAGGTTCAGCTTAGCTATTCTGCCCCGGCGCGGCAAGAAGCCGACCGGGCGGCCGCCGCACCCCGCAACCGTTCCGGAGTGAGCATGACATACCAGGCACCCTCCGCACCGCAGTCGATCGGCGCCGTTCTCGATGACTGGCTGCGCCTGTTCACCGCCTCGTTCAACCGCTGCTGGCTCCTGGCGCTGATCGCGGTCCTCGCCGGCGCTCTGTTGGTTTTCGTCGTCACCCCGACCCTGCCGCCGGTGACCGCCTCGCTGTGGCAGCACCGGCTGCAGCTGTGGTCGCTGCTGAACGGGCCACAGAACGCGTTCGCCTCGATCCTGCTGCTGCTCATCACTCTGATTATCACCGGGGCGCTGTTCGCCGCGCAGGTCCGCGTCATGCGCGGCGAGGCGATGAGCACCGGCGAGGCGCTCGGCGTCGGCCTGCGGCGCCTGCCGCGGCTGGTGTTGGGCATGGTGCTGCTTGCATTGATCGAGGTTGGCATCATGCTCCCGGCGATCGTCTTTGCAGTCATCGGCGTGGTGATGTTCCGCCTCGATTCGGCCGAGCTCGCGCGGCACGGACTGTTGATCCTGCTCGCCGTAGCGGTGCTGCTCGCGGTGCTCGCGGCGGTCCTTTACGTCTCGGTGCGCCTGATGCTCTGGCAGGCGGCGGTGTTCGCCGAGGACGACGGCGCGGCCGGCGCCCTCGCCCGCAGCTGGCGGCTCGTCAAGGGCCACTGGTGGCGCGTCACGGCGATTCTGTTCGTCGCGAACATCGTCATCGGGATACTCGGGTTCGTCGTGCCCTGGGCGCTCAGCGCCGCATTCGGGCTATTCTCCCTTTCTGCGGCGAGCCTGCCGGACTTCGGCACGCAGCTGCGGCTCGCGCAGGTGATTTCCCAGACGACGCACCTGATCACCCTGCCGCTCGGCTCGGCCGCCGCGCTGGTCATCTTCCGCGACCTGATGCTGCGCCGCGAGGGCAGCGACCTCGCCGCGCGCACGGAGGCTCTCGGCGGCCGTTGAGCGATGCCGGCCCGATGGATCATGGGACTCGCCTTGGCGAGCCTCGTGGCCGCAGCCCCGCCGCCGGGCGCCGCGACGATCGCCCCGCGCAGCGCGCTCGCGCAATGCGCGGCGCGCAGGCCGGCGCTGCGCGGCTGGAAGGCGATGCGCGCGCACTGCCCCGGCATCGACGCGGCATTCGCCCGCCTGCACCTGCGCGGCCTGCTGCCACCGCACTGGCGCAAGTCGGTGAGCTCGGCCAGTCTGCCGGGACTGGCCGAGCTCGCGCACCGCTACAGCGCGACGCCACGCTCGAGGCTGCCCGACCCAGCGGCCCTGCGCGATGCCGCCCGAACCCTGGCACCGCCCGCGCCTCCGCCAACGCTGTGGGAGCGCCTGCGCGCCTGGCTGCACAAATGGGACGCGCGCCTCATGCGCCAGCTGCTCCATTGGCTGGGCTCGTTCGCACACGGCCGCAAGCGCACGCGAGTCCTGCGGGTGATGCTCGGGATTCTCGCGGCACTGCTGACCGCAATCGTTGCCGTTGCGTACTATCTGGCCCGACGCGCCGGTCTGTTCGCGCGGCGGCCCGCACGCGATGCGCGCTCCCGAGGGCACCTGCCCGCCCGCGCGCCGCACGCACCGCCTGAGCCCGAGCCGGATTGGACCGCGCTGAACGACCAGCCCTCGCGGGTGCTGCAACTGCTCATCGAGGCGCTCGTCGGCTGCCGGCGCCTCGATGGGGAGCGGCACCTGACCTGCCGGGAACTCCCCGCCCGGGCGCGGCTCGACACTCCGGCGCAGCGCGATGACTTCGCGCACATCGCGCTGCTGGCCGAACGTGAGCGCTATGGACCGCCGGTTGCGGTGCATGTGCCCGAGCCCCTGCTGCGCAGCGCGCGAGCCCTGCATTCGCAGTGCAGCATGCCGCCGGAACGCGCCGGCCGGGAGAGGCAGTGAAGGACCGTCTTGCGACCCTCGCGCTCGCGGCCGGCACTCTGCTGCTCTTTTATCTGCTGCTGTTGCCCAAACCCGAGAACTCACACTCCGCGAGCGGTCTGCCCGTCTCGACCGACACCCGTCCCGACGGTTACGGGGCGATCTGGCGCTGGCTCGGCGAGCAGCACATTCCGCGGGTGAGTCTGCGCTACCGCTACACACACCTGCCGCAAGTCGCGCCGCATCCGCAGGGCAATGTGCTGTTGATCACCCTGCCGCAGCGCGTGCCGATGCACGCACGGGAGCTCGCGTTTCTGCGGCACTGGGTGGCGCAGGGCAATACCGTTTTGATCGCCGCGGCGCTCGACGACACGCCATCGTGGCTGCTACAGGCCTATGATCCGCTCGAGCTGAAGAACATCCGGCGCCTCACCGGGCTGCAGTTCAAACCCTCACCCGCGGTGTCCGCGCTGCGCGAGCTCACCGGTGGGGCCGGGAAGATTCTGCCCCGCGCCGGGCAGCCGCTGATGCGCGGCGTGCGCACTCTGCAGCCGGTTGAGGCGCTGCCGGCGCGCACCTGGCAGGCGAGTCTCACCGGCACACGCATGCCCGTCGTGCTGGCCACGCTGGCGCACGGCGCTGACCCCGCCGTGTGGCTGCTGCCCCTCGGCGCCGGGCAGATCGTCCTTTCGGCCGTGGCGAGCCCGTTCAGCAACGCGGGCATCGCGCGCGGCGGCAATGCGCGCTTCCTCGCCAATGTGCTCGCGTGGTCCCGCGCCCCTGGCGGCGCGGTGATCTTCGAC
>JAJYUL010000016.1 GCA_021792555.1 Pseudomonadota bacterium | reverse complement strand
ACAACAGCTATAATTATGCGGACTTCGGGCCGACCTCGTGCCCTAAAAGCACGGGGCCGGCTCACTTCCTCCGCATAATCGCGAGATCCGCATAGGGGTCGTTATGCAGAGCTCTGCATAACGACCCGAAGCCGACCGTGACCGATGTCTGCTTTCGGGCAGGCCGCCGCTGCCAGTTGAGTCGATAGAGCGCGTGCGAACACGAGAGGTCTCGAAGAACTGTCTACAAGTTGAGTCGAGGCGTAACCTGACGTCTTTGGGCACCAGAGTATGACCATCCCAGTGCCACACCTAGAAGTGGAGAGATCGATGCCACAATGAAGAAAAGGACACTTGGCCGGAGCCAAGCGATCTTGACACCAAACTCCAGCATTGGCTGCCCCACGAGTGGCCATAGGACTAACCACAGGAAGGCCAATGGCGCGATTACAGCACAAACAAATCCGGAACGGCTTCCCACGTAGCGCTGCAATATGGCCCCAGCGAGGAAGCAGAGAAATCCCGAACTCAGTACGACAAAATAGCTGTCAATCGTTACAATTGGAAAACGAATCTCTCGTATTCCAGGCCACGTTGTCGTCAGAATGTGTTGCGCGAGAGCTGCCATGAAGATCGCAAGCGCTGGCAACAAAAGAGACACTAGCAGCTTGTAGATTTTCATGTATCTCGCCTCTTGCGCATTGATCCTCCCACAGCGGATCATGCCTCAAGTCTGCGAATGACTGCAATGAGGCCCTCAATTCGGTGGGCTCACCGGCAGCTTGTGGCCGACTGCGGAAGTTCTGGTTCAGTGACGAGTAATCGGTTGATCACGAACTGAGGCACTCGCCTCGTTGTCTCTGGTTCGCACTTGGAAATTGAGGTGAAGCCCAAGTGCGACGCTACGTGCGAATGCCGGGGCCACGAGAGGCAAGCACGGGCAATGACCGCGGGCGGGCTCGCCGTCCAGATCCCACGAATTTTCCCAAGCGATCAGCTATTTGCCGTCGCTGCTGTTGCCGCAGCTTGCCTGGCGTCGCCTGGGAGTGGAGCGGGTGATGGGAATCGAACCCACGTTAGCAGCTTGGGAAGCTGCAGTTCTACCATTGAACTACACCCGCATGGTGTGCGGATCCTAATGCGCATCCGGGGTACGCTGCAATAAGAACCCACCTCATCAGCGTGGGATGCTGAGGTTCTATCATTGAACTACACCGGCGCGGGGCGGGTGATATTACGGAATGGATGGGGCTCATGGCAATCGTCCGTCTCGGAGCCCAAAACGCACTTGCCCGGCGCGCTCATGTTGCGGAAGATGCCTCACCATGCCTCCGGAGCGCGCATGCACGTGACCTCTTGTAAACAGCACAGGTGGCGAAGTCCGTGAGCGTCACCTCGGAGCGCGCTTTCGATCGGACGGTGTGCGTTTATTGCGCCTCGAGCCGCAGCGCTGATCCGGAATACCGGCGAGCGGCGTTCCGCTTGGGCGAGGTGCTGGCCGATCAGGGCATTGCGATCGTGTACGGAGGCGGAGCAGTGGGGTCCATGGGTGCCCTGGCCGATGGGGCGCTCGCGCGCGGGGGGCGTGTGGTGGGCATTCTGCCGCGCTTCATGGCGGATCTGGAGTGGGGCCACCGCGGGCTGACTGAGCTGAAGCTCGTCGAGGACATGCGCACCCGCAAGCACCTGATGCTGACTGGCGCGCGGGCGGCGATCGCGCTGCCCGGCGGCAGCGGGACCCTGGAGGAACTGCTCGAGGCGCTGACGCTGAAGCGTCTTGGGCTGTTTCTCGGTCCGATCGTGCTGGTGAACACGCGCGGCTACTTCGAGCCGCTGCGCGCAATGCTGGACGCGGCGGTGCGTGAGCGTTTCATGGACGATCGGCATCTTGCGATGTGGCAGATGGTCGAGCGGCCCGAAGAGGTGCCCGAGGCGCTTGCGGTTGCTCCGGAGTGGACGGCCGCAGCCCGCGACTTTGCGGCCGTCTAGGCCGATTTAGGCCGTCTCGGCGAGCACTTTGCCGAAACGGCGCTGCCGTCCAGCAAAATCCTCGAGCGCCGCGTGCAGCCCGGCCTCCCCGAAATCCGGCCACAGCACGTCGGTGAAATAGAGTTCCGCGTAGGCGCAATCCCACAGCAGGAAATCCGACAGGCGCTGTTCACCGCCGGTGCGGATCAGCAGGTCCACCGGCCCGGATTCCACGGCGGAATGATCCACCTCGGCGAGCAACGACTCGAAGCTCTGCGCCGACAGTCCGCTGGCCGAGGCGCGTCGTGCCGCCTCGAGAATGCTGTGTTTCGATGAATAGTCGACCGCGATGCGCAGCCGCATGCGCGTGCAGTGCGCCGTCAGCCGTTCGCTGTGCTCGATCGCCCGTACCAGGCTCGCCGGCAGCCGGTCGCGGCGGCCGATGACGTTGATGCGCACCGAATTACGCAGGCAGCGGCGGGTTTCACTGGCCAGATAGCACTGCAGCAGGCGCAGGAGCGAATCGACCTCCGGACTCGGCCGGCCCCAGTTGTCCGCCGAAAACGCATACAGCGTCAGGGTGCGGATGCCCGCCCGCGCGCTTGCCTCGACCACCCGCCGGACCATTTTCGCGCCCTGCACGTGCCCGGCGCTGCGCGGCATGCCGCGCCGCTGGGCCCAGCGGCCGTTGCCATCCATGATGATGGCGACATGAAAATTCCCCGCAGCGCTCATGAGCGTCTCGTGGCTTTGATGACTGCCTCGATGTGATCGAGGTAACGGTACAGCGCCTGCCGGCCTGCGGGCGTGAGGCGGTACTCGGATTTCGGTCGCCGGCCCGCGAACGACTTGGCACATTCGATGTAGCCGGCTTCCTCCAGCTTGCGGGCATGCGCGCTCAGATTGCCGTCGCTGACATCGAACAGGGCCTTCAGTTCGTTGAAGGTGAGCGGCTCGTTGACCGCCAGGGCGCTCATGATGCCGAGCCGTACCCGTTCGTAGACCAGCCGGTCGAACTGCGAGTCCGCGGGACTCGCCGCCCGCGCCGGGGCCTTCTCCGGTGTGGGAGTGCGCATCGGCGCCTCGCTGCGGCGGGCACTGGGCTTCATGCCGCAGACTCCGCTCGCCCGTTGAGCCGTCCGATCAGCAGCCCGAACACCAGATGCAGCAGACCGAAGCCGCTGCCCAGCACCAGGTTGTGCCAGCCCGGCGGCAACGTGTACGCCACCGCGCCGAGCAGCACGAACAGGGCGCCCATGGTGCCAATCAGGCGCATCATCACCGGTGCGGTGAGCAGTGTCGCCGAGAGCACCGCACTGCCGTACAGCAGCAGCCAGGTGCCGGGGATCAGGCGAGTCTCGCCGGCCTGGTAGAGCACGGCGGTGAGCACCGCGCCGGCGAGCAGCGCAGGGCCGAGACAGAGCACGAAGCGCCGCGCGGGTCCCCGGTACAGCGGCAGTCCGGCGCCGGATCGGTGCCGGGCGATCAGTACGACGCCGAGCCCGGCGCCGAGCACGCTCGCAATCAGCCAGATCGGCAGCCAATGCGGCGCGAGCGCCGGCACGGTGGCCAGCCCCATGGCCGCCAAGCCGACGATTCCCATGGCGATGCCGGCGGTGCCGGGCACAGCGAAGGCCCCGGCTGCCTCAATCGAGGCGCGAATATAGTTCAGCGTTCCGAGCGCGTGGCTGTCCATGGCCACCGGCGTATTTGATCGCATCGGGGGATTCCGGCCGCAGACGGATGGACTTTGCACTCTACGGATTGGATTCGTTTCCGTCAAGTACTCTGTCCTGCAAAGCCATGGGATCAGGGTCAGCGCTCGACAAGCCGCGCAATCGGACCGCGCTGAACGTAAGATATGCGCCACGCCATGGATTCGACGACCCCCTCCACCGGCCGCGATATGCGGCCCGAAGATCCCGCCCCGTCTTCTGCGCAAGCCGCGCCCGCGGCGCAGGTCCGCGGGGACGGCCCGACTGCAACCCCCCAGCCAGAGCGCCGCCAGCGCAGCCGCATGGTGCTCACCGTTGCCGCCGGCGCGCTGCTGGTGGTGATCGTCGTCGTGGGGCTGTTCGCCTGGTGGTACGAGAGCCATTTCGTCAGCACGGACGATGCGTTCATCGATACGCGCATCGTCGCGGTTTCCCCGCGCGTGCCCGGCCAGGTGATTGCCGTGCCGGTGACCGACAATGAGCAGGTCAAGGCCGGCGAGGTCCTAGTCAAGATCGACCCGACGCCCTACCGGGTCGAATTGCAGCAGGCGCTTGCAGCCGAGCGGCTGGCGAGGACCGGACTCGGCGAAGCGCGCGCCAACGTCGCCGTCGCCCGCGCGGCGCTGCAGCAGGCACTGGCGGCGTACACCAGCGCCGCAGCACAAGCGGCCAACGCTCGGGCCGATCTGGCGCGCTACCGGTTTCTGCACAAGCGCAACGCCAAGGCGGTGGCGCGGACTCAGATGGACCAGGTGGTCACGGCCGCACGCAGCGCCGATGCCGAGGCGCGCGCAGCGCGCCAGCGCGTCGTCGGCGCGAAGGCACAGATCGCAGCGGCCCGGGCAGCGCTGTCCGGCGCCGCCGCGCGGGTGGCGAGCGCCCGCGCGCAGGTGCAGGGGGCGCGGCTGAATCTCAGCTACACGACCGTGACGGCCGCACAGGACGGGCATGTCACCAAGAAATCCGTGGCAGTCGGCAACTACGTCACGCCAGGACAGGAGTTGATGGCGCTGGTGCCGCTGAAGCTGTGGGTGACGGCCAACTTCAAGGAAACCGAACTCGACCTCATCCACCCCGGGCAGAAGGTGAGCATCAGCATCGATGCCTGCCCGAACGCCAATGCGCGCGGCCACGTCACATCGATCCAGCGTGGCTCGGGCGAAGCGTTCGATCTGCTGCCCCCGCAGAACGCCACGGGCAATTACGTCAAGGTCGTGCAGCGCGTGCCGGTGCGGATCGATTTCGATGCGTTGCCGCAGGGGTGTGTGCTCGGTCCGGGCATGTCGGTCGAGCCGAAGATCAGGATCGGGTGACATGGCCGAGCCCGGCCCACGGGGCAATGCCGCGCACGTGTGGACGCCGGCCCGATCGGCGGCCGGGCGGCACAGTCCCTGGCTGATCGCCAGCATCATCTCCATCTCGGCGTTCATGGAGGTGCTCGACACCGCCATCGCCAACGTGTCGCTGCAGCACATCGCCGGCTCCCTTGCCGCGAGCTATGACCAGGCGACCTGGGTGCTCACCAGCTACCTGATCGCCAACGCCGTCATCGTTCCGATGAGCAGCTGGCTGTCCGGGGTGTTCGGCCGCAAGCGCTATTACATGTTCAGTGTCGCGCTGTTCACGATCGCCTCGCTGTCGTGCGGCCTGGCCCCCTCGCTCACCATCCTGATCGTGGCGCGCATCGCCCAGGGTATCGGCGGCGGGGGACTCGCGCCGGTGACGCAGGCCATGCTGATCGATACCTTTCCGCCCGCCTCGCGCGGCAAGGCGATGGCGGTATATGGGTTCACCGTCATCCTCGCGCCGATGCTGGGACCGCTGGTCGGCGGCTACATCACCGATCAGTTCACTTGGCATTGGATCTTCTTCATCAACGTGCCGATCGGATTGCTGTCGCTGACTCTGGTCGAGGGATTCGTCGACGAACCGCCGCTGCTGGTCAACGAGCGGCGCGAGCGCTGGAAGCGCGGCATTCGCTTCGACTTCACCGGCGCGGCGCTCATCGCGCTCGGGCTGGGTTTCCTCGAAGTGATGACCGACCGCGGTGTGCAGGACGACTGGTTCGCCGACCCGCTGATCCGCGCCGCGGCGATCATCTCCGCCGTCAGCATCATCAGCTTCGTGGTATGGGAGCTGTTCGCGCGCGAGCCGCTGCTCGAGATGCGGCTGTTCCGCCATCGCAACTTCGCCGTGGGCACTTTGATCATCATGGTGATCGGGGTGATCCTCTTCGGCACGACCCAGTTCGTGCCGCAGCTGACCCAGCAGATCCTCGGTTATACCGCCTCGCAGGCGGGGCTCGCGCTCACCCTCGGCGGCATGATCACGATGGTGACCATGCCATTGGCCGGCGTATTGACCGGGAAATTCCAGCCGCGCGTGCTGATGCTCGTGGCATTCGCGGTCATTGCGGTATCGCTATGGATGATGTCCCGCTTCGCGGTGACGGTGACGTTCGATCACATCGCCTACACCCGCGCCTGGCAGTCCGGGGCTATCCCGTTGCTGTTCGTGCCGCTGATGAGCGCCGCTTATGTCGGCGTGCCGCCGGACCGCACCGGCAATGCCGCGGCCATGATCGCCGTGGCGCGCAACCTCGGCGGCAGCATCGGCATCTCCATGGTGCAGGCGCTGCTCGCCCGGCGCGAGCAGTTTCATCAGGCGCGCCTGGTCAGTGGACTGCAGCCGCTCAATCCGGTCTATGTGCACACGGTGCACAAGCTCACGCAGGCGTTCGTGACCCGCGGCGCGTCACCCGCCGAGGCGGCACACATGGCGATCGGAGAGATCTACTCGCTCATGCAGCGGCAGGTGCTGATGATGTCGTTCGATGACGTGTTTCATGCGCTGATGCTGTTCGTGATCGTGATCTCGCCGCTGCTGCTGCTGCTCAAGCGCGGCCCCACCTCGCACGGGCGCGACCGCGAGCGCGTGGGCGAAGCGATCGCCTGATGCTCCTTACGCTGCAGCACGCGATCGAGCGTGACGCGGCCGATCCGCTGCGTGCACTGCGCGCGCATTTCGCCGTGCCCCGTGCGGCGGGCGGCGAGCCGGCCGTTTATCTGTGCGGACATTCCCTGGGGCTGATGCCGCGCGCGGCGCGCGCGCAAGTCGATCAGGTGCTCGATGACTGGGCGCAACGGGCGGTGTTGGCACACGAGCACGGGCACCGGCCCTGGATCACCTATCACGATGCGCTTGCCGCCCCGACCGCGGAGCTGCTCGGCTGCCGCGCCGACGAAGTGGCGGTTATGAACTCCCTCAGCGTCAATCTGCAGCTGATGTTGGCCAGCTTCTACCGGCCCGCGGGACTCCGCCGCTGCATCCTGATCGAGGCGGGCGCGTTCCCGTCCGACCGGTATGCCGTGACGACGCACCTGCAGTGGCACGGACTGGAGCCGGGCGAGGCGCTGATCGAGCTCGCCCCGCGGGCGGGCGAGGACTGCGTACGCGAGCAGGATCTCGAGGACCTGCTCGCGCGGCGCGGCGAGGAGATTGCGCTGGTGCTGTGGCCGGGCGTGCAGTATCTGACCGGTCAGGCGTTCGACCTGCCCCGCATCGCGCGCGCGGCGCACGACGCGGGTGCGCTGGCCGGCTTCGATCTTGCGCATTCTGTCGGCAACATGCCGCTCCCTCTGCGCGATACGGCTGCCGACTTCGCCGTCTGGTGCAGCTACAAGTATCTCAATGCGGGACCCGGCGCCACCGCCGGCGCATTCGTACACCATCGGCACTTTCGGTCCGAGCGGCCGCGGCTCGCAGGCTGGTGGGGACACGAGCTCGCTACGCGTTTCCAGATGCCGCAAGCGTTTCGCGCGGCGCATGGCGCGGCTGGGTTTCAGCTCAGCAATCAGTCGGTGCTGGCTGCCGCGCCGCTCGTGACTTCGTTGGGCCTGTTTCGCGAGGCGGGCGTGCAGCAGCTGCGCGAGAAATCGGTCGCGCTCACCGCGGCCTTCGAGCAGCTGCTGCGGGCGCGTGTGCCTGAAGCGCACATCATCACACCACGGGAGCCGGCCGCGCGCGGCGCACAGCTGTCGCTGCGCATCGGTGCCGATGCTCAACGAGCGCATCGGGTCTTCCAGTGGCTCGCAGCCCACGGGGCGATCTGCGACTGGCGAGAGCCGAACATAATCCGCGCCGCGCCCGCCCCCCTTTACAACACGTACGCGGATGTCTTCACGTTCGTGACGCGCCTCGAAGAGGCGCTGCGTTCGGCATGAGCGGCGCGGGCCGGCGCGTCGCGGTGGTCGGCGCCGGACTGACCGGTCCGCTGCTCGCTCTGCTGCTCGCGCGGCGGGGCTTTGCGGTCACACTGTTCGAGCGGCGGACCGATCCCCGCGAGGGACCGGCTGAAGCCGGTCGCTCCATCAACCTCGCGCTGTCGGCGCGCGGCATGCGCCCGCTCGAACGGGCGGGTGTGTTCGCAGAGGTCGCGCCGCTGCTGCTGCCGATGCGCGGCCGCATGGTGCACGAGCTGACCGGCCGGCCCGCGTTGCAGCGCTACGGACAGCGGCCGGAGGAAATCAACTATTCAGTCGGGCGCGCCGCGCTCAACCGGGTGCTCATCGGCGCTGCCGAGCGCGCCGGTGTGACGCTGCGCTTCGGTCAGCGGTGTCTGGGACTTGATCCGATATCACACACCGCGCGCTGCCGCGAGGAGCGCTCGGGCCGGCAGTTCGAGCTCGATTGCGAGACGGTGATTGCGGCCGACGGAGCGGGCTCGCCGCTGCGCGAGAGCCTGGCCGAGGCGGGGGTCTGCGAGGTGCGCATCGAGCCGCTCGCCCATGACTACAAGGAGATGACCCTGCCGGCGGGCGCGGGCGGCGCACACGCGCTCGACCCCGCGGCGCTGCATATCTGGCCGCGCGGCGGCTTTATGCTGATCGCGCTTCCGAACCCCGCTGGCACGTTCACCCTGACTCTGTTCCTGCCGCGTGCGGGTGAGGCGGGCTTTGCGCAGCTCGCCGACGAGGCGGCGCTGCGCCGGTTCTTTGCCGAGCAGTTTCCCGACCTCGCCGCGCATCATGACGCGCTGTGCGAGGATTTCCGCCGCAACCCGCAGGGGCAGCTGGCCACCGTGCATGCGCGCGGCTGGCACCTTGGCGGACGGGTGCTGCTGCTCGGCGACGCCGCGCACGCCATCGTGCCGTTTCATGGGCAGGGCATGAACGCCGGATTCGAGGACTGCGCCGTGCTCGATGAGCTGCTCGAGCGGGGCGGGCAGTGGGCGGCGCTCTATGAGGAGTTCGAGCGGCGGCGCCGCCCGAACAGCGAGGCGATCGCGCGCATGGCGCTGGAGAACTACCTGGAGATGCGCGCGCGGGTGCGCGATCCGAAATTCCTGCGGCTGAAGCAGCTGGCGTTCGAGCTCGAGCGGCACTTCCCGCAACAGTTCATCCCGCGCTACTCGATGGTGATGTTCCATCCCGAGATCTCCTACCTCGAAGCGCTGCGGCGCGGCGAGACGCAGGCGTCGATTCTCGAGCAGCTCGATCGTGCGCGCGGCGCGGACGGCAGCATCGACTACGCGCTCGCCGAGGCCCTGGTGCGCGAGCGCCTGCCGGCGCTCGCCGGCCGAGACCCGGGCGCGCGGACCGGCTAGAATCGCGGCCATGAACCGAGTCACCACAGACGGGGTCATCGAGTATGTACCCCAGGACGTGCAGAGCCTGCTCGAAGAGGGCCGGATCCTGTTGATCGACGTGCGCGAGCCGGACGAGTACGCAGCCGAGCGAATTCCGGGCGCGCTGCTGTATCCGCTCTCGACGTTCGATGCGGCGCACCTGCCGGCGGACGGGGCGCGTGCGGTTGTGTTTCATTGCGCCGCCGGCGGACGTTCGCTGACCGCGGCACGCCTGCGCAAGGCGGCGGGCCAGCCGGCCGCGCACATGGCCGGCGGCATCGTGGCGTGGAAGGCCCTCGGCCTGCCCACCGTCAGATAGCGGCGCCGCGGGTGAACGAGAGCGCACACCCCCGCGCCGTCCGCTCCTTCGTGACACGCGCCGGGCGGATCACGCCTGCGCAGGAGCGCGCGCTCGCCACGCTGTGGCCGAAATACGGCGTCGATCCGCACGGGACGCTGGATCTTGACGCCCTGTTCGGCCGCACCGCGCCGCGCACCGCCGAGATTGGCTTCGGTAACGGCGAGAATCTTCTGGCGCTCGCCGAGGCGCATCCCGAACGCGATTTTCTCGGCATCGAGGTGCACCGCCCCGGGGTGGGAAGGGTACTGCTCGGGGCTGAGGAGCGGGGGCTCACCAACGTGCGGGTGATCTGCCTCGATGCGGTCGAGGTGCTCGAGCGTCACCTGCCCGCGGACTGTCTCGATGAGATTCTGGTGCTGTTCCCCGACCCCTGGCCGAAGAAGCGCCATCACAAGCGGCGCCTGATCCAGCCGGCCTTCGTCAGCCTGCTCGCCGGGCGGCTGAAGTCCGGCGGGATCGTGCATCTGGCGACCGACTGGTCGGCCTATGCCGAGGAGATGCTCGCCACGCTCAATGCCGAGACGCGGCTGCGCAATCTCTCGCCGCAGGGAGCCTTCGTGCCGCGACCGGCCGAGCGCGCCGCGACCCGCTTCGAGCGGCGCGGGGAGCGGCTCGGGCATCCGGTGTGGGACCTGGCGTTCGAGCGCCTCTGAGGCCCCGCGGGCCGCGGTTCACGCGCCGTGCAACTTGAACACGGTACGCAGCCCATCGACCACGAACTGCACGGCCAGAGCGCCGAGGACCACGCCGAAGAGGCGGCCGGCCACGTTCACGCCCGTCACCCCGATGATGTTCATCAGCGGCTCGGCGAGCCACATGATCACCAGCGAGATCGACAGCACCACCAGCACCGCCAGGAACAGGCTGAGAAAGACCAGCGGGTGATCGAACAGGTGCACCGGTCCGAACCACAGCAGCACGGTGGCAAGCGCTCCGGGCCCGGAGATGAACGGGAAGGCGAGCGGCACCACGGAGATATCCGCGCGGCGCTGGCTCTCGGCCTGCTCGTCGCTCGTGGTCCGGCTGCCCGATTCGCGCGCGAAGACCATCTCCAGCGCCAGGAGGAACAGCAGCACGCCGCCGAAGATGCGGAACGCCCCGAGGCTGATGCCCATCAGGGCGAGGAACGGCGCGCCGACGAGCGCGAAGAAGGCCAGGATCAGGGCGGCGACCACCGTCGCCTTGATCGCCATCCGATGGCGGTATTCGCGGGTGGCGCCCTGGGTCAGGCCGCTGAAGATCGGCAGCAGCGAGATGGGCTCGACCACCGCAAAGAACACCACGAAGAACTTCAGCGACTCCTCGAGCATGGGCGGTGGACTGCGGTTTTCCCGTTCTTGAAAGGGGGGCGGGCGAGGCGCAACATGAGCAGCGTCCCTCGCTCGGCGGCCGCAGGATAGCAGCTTCGCGGCCGGCCGGGCGCACCGAGCGGTCCGCCCACGGGGCCGGAACTGCGCAGCGCCGGGGGACGGCGCGCCCGGGGAGGTCTGGTCATGGTCGCTCCACAACCGAGAATCGGTGACTGGTATCGCTTGAGCGGCGGGGAGCTGTTCGAAGTCGTCGCGGTCGATGACGACGACGCGACCATCGACATCCAATATTTCGACGGCACGGTCGAGGAGATGGACCGGGAGGACTGGGAGGCGCAGTGGGACGAGGGGACGCTCGAGGCCGCGGAGCCGCCCGAGGACTGGAGCGGCTCGGTCGATGTCGACGCGGAGGACGAGGAGATCCGCGGCGGGGAGCCGCTGAGCGAGGATACGACGCCACGCGCCGGCACCCTCGAGGGTCTCGACCTGTTCGAATGATCAGGGCGTCGCCGCGGCGAGCGCCGCAACGTCGACTTCGGGCGCGAGCAGCACCAGATCACCGGCGATCGTCAGGGCGATGGGCGTGAGGGACTGGCCCGCGCACGGGCCGGCGATGCAGTGACCGGTCGCCTTCTCGAACAGCGCTCCATGCGATGCGCACACGATGAGTGCCCGATCGGGCGTCAGGAACCGGTGCGGCCTCAGATCGAGCGGATGGCCTGCGTGCGGGCAGTGATTGACGTAGCCGCGGACCTCGGCGCCGCAACGCACCACGAAGCCGCGCAGCGGCCAGTCGCCGGCGCCGATGCGGAATGCGCGCGCGCCGTTCTCCTCGAGATCCGCCAGACTGCAGATCACGCGCTCGAGATCGATCTCAGCCGGGGCCGGCATCGATGCGCTCGGTCTGGCCGGCCGCGAGTGCGGCCGCGGGCGCGGGCCCGCCCCGCGGAATCCTGTGCCACAGCCACCCCAGCAGCAGCACCCCTGGAATGCTCAGGCTGGCGGTGTACAGGAAGAAGTGCGGATAGCCGATACGCTGGACCATGAATCCCGAGGTGCCTTCGAGAATCTTCCCCGGCAGCGCGTAAAACGACGCGAACAGCGCGTACTGGGTGGCGGTGTACTTCGCACTGGTGAGGCTGGAGAGAAACGCGATCAACGCGACGCCTTGGACGGACAGCGCCAGGTTGTCGAGCCCATTGGTGAAGCCGAGCCCGAGGAGTGTTGCCGTGTGGGTGGTGGCCAGCAGCGCGTAACTCAGGTTCGAGAGGATGGCGAGGAAGATGCCGGCCGCGAGCGAGCGGGCGAGCCCGAACCGGGCGACCAGCATGCCGGCGAGGAACACCCCGGCGATGCCCACCGTGAACCCGCTGAATTTCACCACCACCGCGATCTGCTCCAGCGTGTAGTGATGATCGATGTAGAAAGGATTGGTCATCGAGCCCATCGTGAACTCGGTGACCTGATACAGCCCGATGAAGGCGAGGCACACGAGCGCGAAGCGCGTTCCGTAGCGGCCGAAGAATTCCGTCAGCGGACAGATGACCGCGCCGATGAACCACTCGCCGGCCTTCTTCAGCGTGGCGGGCCAGTGAGCGCGCCGCTCGAGCCAATCGATGACCCGCGTCTCGCGCTGCAGCTCGGCGCGGGTGACGGACGCTTCGGGCTCTGCCACCAACAGCGTGGTGACGATGCCGACGGCCATCAGCGCCGCCATGGCGCCGTAGCTCAGATGCCAACCGAACCCGGCGGCCAGTCCGATCGCACCCGCGCTGCCGGCGATCATCGCGATCCGGTAGCCGGTCGAATAGGTCGCCACCATCGCCCCTTGCAGCTCGGCGGGAACGGACTCGATGCGCCAGCCGTTCATCGCGACGTCCTGCGTGGCCGAGCAGCACGCCACGAACAGCGTCGCGAGCGCGACGGAGCCGACCCCCGCCGCCGGGCTGACCGTGGCGAGGCGCAGCAGCCCGAGCGCCACGCCGATCTGCGCGAGCAGCATCCACGAGCGGCGCCGGCCGAGGAGGCGGTGCAGCACGGGCAGCTCGAGCCGGTCGACGAGCGGAGAGAAGACGAACTCGAACGAATAGGCGAAGCCGACCCAGGAGAGCATGCCGATGGTCGAGCGCTCAATGCCCAGCTGGCGCAGCCAGACCGACAGCGTCGAGTACACGAGCAGGAAAGGCAGCCCGCTCGAGAAGCCGAGGAACAGCATGGCCACGACGCTCGGCTGCCGGTACACCGCGAGCGACCGCCACCACCGGGCGAGCACCCCGATGTCGCTCGGGGCTGTGGGCGCAGAATTCAAGATTCGCGATCCGGATGCGCCGGACGGTTGACGTCGGGGCTGGGCATCGGACAATGATAGTCGCTATGCAGGACCATCAGCTCAAATTCATCGAATTGGCGCTCGCGCGCCGGGCGCTGCGCTTCGGGCAGTTCACGCTCAAATCCGGCCGCGAAAGCCCGTACTTCTTCAACGCGGGTCTGTTCAGCGACGGTGAGGCCATCGCCGTGCTCGGCCGCTGCTACGCGGCCGCGATCAGCGCCTCGGGGCTCGGCTTCGACATGCTGTTCGGGCCGGCGTACAAGGGTATCGCGCTCGCCGCGAGCACCGCCGCCGCGCTGTTCGATCACCACGGACGCAACGTGCCGTACGCGTTCAACCGCAAGGAGGCCAAGGCTCACGGCGAGGGCGGCAGCCTCATCGGCGCGCCGCTTGCCGGCCGGGTGCTCGTCATCGACGACGTGGTGACCGCCGGCACGGCGGTGCGCGAGTCGCTCGAGCTGATCCGCGCCGCGGGCGCGCAGCCCGTGGGCTGCGTGTTCGCGCTCGACCGGCAAGAGCGCGGCCGCGGCGAGTTGAGCGCGACCCAGGAGATCGAACGCGAGCACGGCTTGAAGTGCCTGAGTGTGCTGACGCTGGCGGACCTGATCGAAGCTCTGTCCCGGCCCGGCGCTTCCGTCATCACCGCCGAGCAGCTTGCCGCGCTCAAAGCCTACCGGCAGCGCTACGGCGTCGCCTGAGCGTCGCTACGGGTACAGCGGCGGCAGCGTGCCGCCGCCCGAGGCGGCCGCGCCTGCTCGTGCGGGCAGCTCACGCAGCGCCTGGGCGAGCGGCGCGCCCTGCCAGCCGGCGCCGCCGTAGCAGGCGCGCTCCAGCTCGCGCAGCGCGGTGCTGAGCTGCGGATCGCGGCTCGCCGCCGCGAGCGGCTGGAGGCTGGTTGCGGGAACGTCCCAGGCGGCCGCCATCCAACCCAACAGGTGGCGGCGGGCTGCCGGCGCATCGTTGCGCTCGCACGCGGCACGGAATGCCGTCCGTTCGGCCGAGGCGTCGGGGCGCGCGGGCCGCTTCGGCGCCGGCGGGGCGGCGGGACGAGGCCGGCGGCGGCGCGATGCGAGCCAGATGCCCACGGTCGCGACCCACAGCGCTCCCATCGCCACGGTCAGCCAGTGCCAGGGCGTGAGGCTGGTCTTCACAGCCTGCGGCGGAACGCGGGCAGGAACGGGCGCGGCGCGCGGTGCCGGCGAGGCCGGCGCCGGAGGAGTCGCCTGGGCGGCTGCGGGCGGGGCCGCGGCCACCCCGGGCGCGGGCACGATGTTCAGGTTCTGCGCCGGCAGGCTCGCCACGCGCGGCTGATTGGTGCGCGTGTCCCACCAGTGCAGCGTGATGGCCGGCAGGCGGTAGCGACCGGGGCGGTTCGCGATGAACGCGATGGTCTGGTCGCGGCTGCCGAGCACGCCCCCACCCTGCGTCGTGTTGGCGAGCTTGGCCTGATCCGGATACGCGCTCACGCCAGCCGGCGGTGCGAGCCGGTGCGCGAGGTCGGGCAGCTGGGCGGCGGTGAGTCCCGCGGCCTGCAGGTCGAGTGTGACGGTGAGCGGGTCGCCGGCCTGAGCCGTCAGCGTCCGCGGGCTCCAGTGCGCGGTGAGCGTGACCTTGCGGGCCGGCAGCCAGTGGCCGCTGGCCGCGCCGGACGGCCGAGGGCGCACGGTGAGCACGACCGGATCGCCATGCAGCTCGATCGGGCGCAGCGTCTGCATCAGCCCGCCGAAAAACCCGCCGAACGGATTGCCCCCCCACGGTGAGCTGCTCTGCCGGTCGGCCACCTCGCCGGCGAGCACCGGTCCCGTCAGCGTGATCCGCCCGCTGCGTTGCGGGAACAGCACGTAGCGCCGCGTAATGACCTGATAGGTCTGACCGTTGCGCACCGCATTGCCATACTGGTCGGCGCCGACGTGCCTGACGAGCACGGCGCCATTACCGGAGAACTGCAATGTGCCGTGGTAGAGCTGCTCCGCCGTGTAGATCTGCACGGTCAGCCGCGTCTGCTGCTGCACGTACGGGCGGGCAGGCGTGACGCGGCTGACGATGAATACCTTCGCGGGCGTGCGCGCGCCGGACGCGGTGGCCGAGGCGGAACCCGCCCCCGTGACCGTCAGCGTCAGCGGCGGGCTGCGCTCTCCGTCCCAGGAAATCGGCGGAATCGTCAGCCGGCCGGTGCGCTTCGGCGCCAGCGTCAGCACCACCTGAGTGCTCTCGGAGCTGCCGCCGGTCCCGATCTGCACGCTCGTGCTCGTGCTGCTCCCGAGGATGTCAAAGTCCGCGCGCAGCGGCGCCACATCGGGATCGCTCGTGGTCAGGCCGTCGTAGGTCAGAGTGAGCTGCACCGTGGTGCCGGAGACGATCTGCGTGTCGCTGAGCGCCGCGGTGACCGCCGCGCGCGCCGGCGCTGCCGCGACGCACAGACACAGCGCCAGCCAGACTGCCGCGACACGCGCCTTCATCGGTTTGCCCCCGGATGCCGCAGCATGTATTCGATCAGGAATTTGCGCCGCAGCAGGCCGGCCGGGTCGTTCGGAATCTGCCGCAGCCACTGATCGAGCGCCAATTTCCTCTCGCTCATCGGCTTCGGCGGCTGCCTCCGTTGCCCGCCGTACTCCGGCAGGAGGCTGCGGGCCGCCCGGCGCGCATCACGCCGGGCGCTGCCGCGGGGGCCCTTGCCTTGCTGCCGGGCGAGCGCGGCGGCGAGTGCGGCGTCGCGGCGCGCCTGCCCGGGGCTGCGCGCGTGCGAGCCGGCGCCCGAAGTTCCCGCCGGCGCGGCGCTTCGCGCGGCCGACTGTGCGCCGGTGCGCCTCGGGTGGACGCCTTGTCCCGCTCGCTGTCCGCCGGCATGCGCGGCCGTCTTGCCGCTGTGTCCTGTCTGCTGTCCCGACTTCCCCCCGGACTTGCGAGCGCGGCCCGCGCCGTGCCCGTGTCCCGCACGGCCCTGCGCCCCGTGCGGTGGTGAGCCGCTCTGCCCGCTCTGGCCGGAGTGTTGTCCGGACTTGCCGCTGGAGCCGCCGGTTTGCGCAGGCCGGCCCTTGGAGCCTTGCTTGGGCGCTGACTGCGGGGGCGGCCGGTGCGCGAGCATGCGTTTGATCAGGTCGCGGTTGTGGCGGATGTCCCGGTCATGCGGCGCCTGCTTCAGCGCCGCGTCATAAGCGGCGAGCGCGGCGTGCAGGTGTCCGAGGTGCGCCAGCGCATTGCCGCGGTTGTACTCGGAGGTCGGGTCCTTGTACGGCGCGAGCAGGCGCGCCGCCGGGGCGTAGTCGCCTGCCTCCAGATCCGCGTACGCCTTGCGGCGCGCACTGGTGAAGCGCGCCGCCGCCTGCGCCGGGCGGCCGGCCGCGAGCAGCGCCTCGCCCTGCTGATCGGGCGTGCGCCAGAGATTCGCCCAGACGCCGGCGAACGCCGGCGCGCTCACCAGACAGCCGAGGGCCACCAGCGCTGCGGCGCGCGCGCTCACACCCATCCCCGCCGGGCCGCGAGCGCCGCAAGGAGCACGATCAGCGGCAGCAGCCAGATGCCGTCGTTCAGCCAGCTCGACAGACGCACGCGCGGCGTGGCACGCGCGCTGCCGAGGCTCACCAGCCCGGTGGCATGCAGCTCGCTGATCAGGCTCGGCAGCCGATTCAACATGACGAACTCGCCTCCGCCGGCCGCGGCGATGCGGCGCAGCGTTCCGGGATGCAGCCGCGTCATCAAGACCTGGCCGCCAGGTCCGCGCCGGAAGCCGCCGCCGCCGTCCGGCGCCGGCGCGCCGGCGGTGGTGCCGACGCCGACGATATTCACGGTGATGCCTGCCCGGCGCAGCCTTGCGGCCGCTTGCATGGCGCGCGCCGGATCGTGCACCCCGTCCATCAGCACGATGATCTGCCGATCACGGCCGGGCCAGGATTTCAGCAGCCGCGCGGCGGTGCTGAGCGCCGGGGCGAGCCGCGCGCCGTGCTCGGGCATCAGGTGCGGCGAGAGCGCCCGGCTGAGATTGCGCACGGTCGCGACATCCGTAGTGAGCGGTGCGACCGTGTAGGCCTCGCCGGCGAACGCCACCAGTCCCACTCGCGCATCGTGCGCGGCCGACAACAGGTCATCGACCGCGAAGCGCGCTCTGGCGATCCGGCTTGGAGGAAGATCGCTTGCCTCCATGGACGGGGAGAGTTGCAGCGCGATCACCCAGGCGGCCGGCAGCCGGTAGGCGGCCGTGACCTGCCGCTGCCAGCTCGGGCCGGCGAGCGCCACCACCGCGAGCGTCCAGATCGCGCCGATCAGCGGCCAGGGCGAGCGGCCGCGTCCGCCGGCGCCGAAGCGCAGCAGCGGTAACAGCTCCGCGTCCACCAGGCGCGGCCAGGCGCCGTCGCGTGCGCGGCGCCGGGCGAGCCAGATCGTGAGCGCCCACAGCGGCAGCAGCGCAAGCAGGACCAGCGGGTGCAGGAAGTGAAAGCCGTGCAGCATGCGACTACGCCCGCTCCGTCATGCGCCACGCCGCTGGGAGGCTGAGCAGCAGCGCCAGGGAGAGCGGCAGGGCGAACCACTCCGTGCTCGGACGCAGCCAGCGCCGATCGCCGGCCACCGGCTCGAGGCGGTCGATCTGACGGTAGACCGCGCGCAGCGCGCCCCGGTCGGTGGCGCGAAAGTAGCGTCCGCCGGTGATCTTGGCGATCTTCTTCAGCAGCTGCTGATCCAGATCGGTGTTGCCGCTGACGCCGAAGAACGTCTGATGCACGGCCGCGCCGACCCCGATGGTGTCGATGCGCAGGCCGGTCTCGGCGGCGAGGCGCGCCGCCTCGAGCGGCGGCATGACGCCGGCATTGTTGCCGCCGTCGGTGAGCAGAATCATCAGCGGCTGGCGGCGCGTGCGCGCTCCACGGTTGTCCTGCCGCAGAGTCTTGATCGCCAGCCCGATGGCATCCCCGATGGCGGTCTGCGGGCCGGCCACGCCCACCACCGCCTCATCGAGGAAGCGATGCACCGTGCCGAGGTCGCTCGTCAGCGGCGCCTGCAGGTATGGGCGGGTTCCGAACAGAATCAGCCCGACCTGATCGCCGTGCCGGCCGCTGACGAAACGCCCGGCGACCTGTTGCACCACCTGCAGCCGGCTCTGCCCGCCGCCCATGTCCTCGGTGGCCATGGAGCCGGAGCAGTCTATCGCCAGAATGATCTGCCGGCCCTCGGTGTGCACCGGGACGGGCGCGCCCAGCCACTGCGGCCGCATCGCCGCGAGGATCAGCAGCAGCCACGCGGCCGAGAACAGCGCGCCGTCGGCGCGCGAGGTGCGCGGCGCGCCGGCGCCCGCTGCGCTCACGTCCGCCGCCATCGGCACGAACAGCGCCGCGCCGCGCGGCTCGGTGGCAGGCAGCACGCGTCGCAGGACCCAGGGCAGCGGCGCGAGCAGGACCATCCACGGCCACGCAAAATGGAACATCAGGCGCGCTCCGGCTGGGTTTTGCGCCCGGCACGGCGCACGAAACCGTCGGCGCCGGCCAGCCATTCGGCGCGCTGATCCTGCGCGTGTGCGCCGAAGGCCGCGTTGAGCAGGCCCCGGCCGTACTCGCCGGCGAGCTGCCCGGCGCCCTCGGCGCCGAGAAATGCGAGCCACGCCTCGCCGGTGAGACGTGCGACGCGCTCACGGCCGAACACCGCCATGGCGTAGCGGCGCAACAGGCTCTCGATGGCGCGCGCGCTGGTCTGCGGGTCGGGATTGGCGGCACGGATCCGGCGCAGCTCGCGCAGGGCGGCGCGCACGCGGCGGCGCCGCGGATCGCGCCACCGCCACAGCGCGCCGGCGAGCAGCGCGAGCAGCAGCGCTGCGAGCATCCACCAGCCCGGCGCCGGCGGCCACGCCGAAGGCGGCGGCGGCGCGTGCGCAGGGGCGAGTTGTGTCAGCCAGTCGGGGCTCATGCCGCCGAAGATCCCCCGAGCAGCGCCGGGCGCAGCACCGATTCGACCGACACGGAGGTATCCAGGCGCACCACCGGGGCCGCAAGCCGTTGGGACAATTGGGTCAGGTGCCGCTCGCGCTCCTGCCACGCGCTGCGCCAGGCGGCGCGGGCGCGCTCTCCGTCGAGCACCGTGACGCGGCCGGGTAGGCCGGCCCGGTAGCGCCCCGCCGGCAGCCCCTGCGCCTCGAGCGGATCGGTGGCCCAATACAGGCGGATGTCGGTGTGCCGCGCGATCGGCAGCCACGCACTGTCGTCCTGCGCGGCCAGGGCGGCGAAATCGCTCAGCGCCAGGATCTGGCTGCCCGGGCGGATCAGCTGCGCCGCGGCGCGCAGCGCGGCGCTCAGAGCCTGCGGGGCCGGCTCGGCCGGTGCGGTCGGCTGCGCGGCGAGCAGCGCATCGAGCAGCGGCAACACGCCGCGCAGGCGGGATTGCGCGGGCAGGATACGCACCGTGGCGGGGCTGCTCGCGATCACCGCGCCGACCCGATCGCCGTCGAGTGCGGCGATCCAGGCGAGCAGCGCCGCGGCGCGCACGATGAGCGCGGACTTCAGCTGCCGGCGGCTGCCGAAGAAGCACCCCGGCTGCAGATCGACCAGCAGCCACACCGGGCGTTCACGCTCTTCATGATAGAGCTTGGTGTGCGCCCGGCCGCGCCTCGCCGTCACCCGCCAGTCGATGTTGCGCGGGTCATCGCCCGGGGTGTAGGGCCGCACCTCCTGGAATTCCAGGCCGCGGCCGCGCTGTGCGCTCGCGTGCGCACCGATCAGCGCGGCGCGCGCGCGCTTGCGGCCCTGGAGCGACAGGCCGTGCGCGGCGCCGCGCAGCGCCAGCAGTTCCTCGAGCGTCGGGATGATCATCGTCTCATGGGGCCGGCACGCGGCTCAGCAGCTCGTTGATGCAGCTCTCGGCACTCACGCCCTGCGCCTGAGCGGTGTAGTCCACGAGCAGCCGGTGGCGCAGCGCATCGGGGGCGATCGCCTGCACGTCCTCGGGGCTGACGAAGTCCCGCCCGTCGAGCCAGGCGAGGGCGCGCGCGCCGCGCTCGATGGCGATCGCCGCGCGCGGGCTCGCGCCCCAACGCAGCCACTGGCGCAGCTGCGCGCTGTACGGCTCGGGGCGGCGCGTGGCATCGACCAGCGCGGCGATGTATTCGGCCACGGGGTCCGACAGGGTGAGCGCGAGGATCTCGCGGCGCGCGCTGAAGACGAGCTCCTGGGTCATGCGCTGCGCCGGCGGCGCAAGCTCGCGCTGGCTGATCGCCTCGCTGCGCGCCAGCGCCATCACCTTCAGCGTCGTGGCGCGGTCCGGATAGTCGATGCGGGTGTGCAGCATGAAGCGGTCGAGCTGCGCCTCGGGCAGAGGGTAGGTGCCCTCCTGCTCGATGGGATTCTGGGTCGCCATGACCAGGAAGAGCGGCGGCAGCGGGTAGCTCGCCGCCCCGACGCTGATCTGCCGCTCGGCCATGGCCTCAAGCAGCGCCGATTGCACCTTGGCCGGCGCGCGGTTGATCTCGTCCGCCAGGATCAGATTGTGGAACAGCGGGCCGCGCTGGAAGCGGAACGTGCCTTCCTCGGGGCGGTAGATATCCGAGCCGGTCAGATCCGCCGGCAGCAGATCGGGCGTGAACTGCACGCGCTGGAAATCCGCCTCCACCGCGTGCGCCAACGCTTTGATGGCGCGGGTCTTGGCCAGCCCCGGCGGGCCCTCCACCAGCAGGTGCCCGTCCGAGAGCAGCGCCACCAGCAGCCGCTCGACCAGTGTCTCCTGGCCGAGGATCTGGCTGCGCAGATAATCCCGCAGCCGGGCGAAGGCGGCCTGCGCGGCGCCGCCCGGCCGGGCGGCGTTCGCGGGAGGAGCGGATTGGACGAGCGGGCCGGTGCCGGTCATGGCGGATTGCCTCCAGAGTGTTCCCGAGAGCCGGATTGACCTGTCGGCGCCCCCGGGGGTTCCCCGCTGCCGCGCTTGCTGGTCACGTTCAAGCTCGCGATTGAATGCCAGCGCGCATTCTACCGGGCGGACCGTTGGTGCGGCGCGACGCTCGCGCGCCTGGCTGGTACCATGGTACTTTGGTACCATAGCTGCATGAAGACCGTGACGCGGGTGCAGACCGGGGTGCGCATGGAGACTCGGGTGCTGAAGGTGCTGAAAGCCCTGGCCGCCGACCTCGACCTCTCGCTGGGTGATCTGCTCGAAGGGATGGTGCTGCACGCCTTCGAGGGCAGGGCGCCGTTTTCCGCCGAGACGCTGCGCAAGATCAGGGCGCTGAAGCGGATCTACGGACTCGAGCTCAGCGCCGCCGATGCCCACACCCTGCGCGAGTCCGATGAGCAGCACTGAGCGGTGCCCGGATCTCGAGCGCTTCGAGCGCGGGCGGCTCGACCCGGCGGCGCTGACGCACCGCGAGCACGTGCGCATCGGCTTCGAAATGCTGCGCCGTTACGAATTCCTCGACGGCGCGGTGCGCTACTCGCGCGCTCTGCGCCGCCTGTGCGGGCGGGCCGGCCGGCCGGAGAAGTTTCACCAGACCGTCACCGTGGCGTTCCTCTCGCTCATCGCCGAGCGGCTCGCGGCGCGCGCGTATCCGGATTTCGCATCCTTCGCGGCGGTGAACCCGGATTTGCTCGATCCGGGCGCGCTGGCCCGCTGGTACAGCCCGCGGCGGCTCGCCAGCCGCGCGGCGCGCGATGCGTTCCTGCTGCCTGACCTTCGTTGACGCGCACACTGCCGGCGGTGGTGCGCGCGGATGCTAAGATGCCTGCGCTACACAGCCGGACCGCGCTGCGGCGGCGCACCCAGCCGCCGCACACCGCCCGACCGGCACCATCACGAAGGGGGCACTGTGCCGATGCGCCGCATCGCCGTGGGATTGCTTGCGCTGTGCGCGTTTCACGTCGCGTTCGCTGCGAACCATCTGCGCTTCGCTCCGCCCGGCTCCTGGGTGCACCCGCAGCACGTGCCGGCGGCCGGCAAGAGCGGCCGGGCGGCCGTGAAGTTCCTGCTCGCCGACCGGCAGATCGAGCTCACCGCCGACGTGGTCAAGTACTACGTCGAGAACGCCATACGCATCCAGACCCCGGCGGGACTTTCCGCGCTCGGCACGATCACGCTGATGTGGGATCCCGACACCGACGTGATGATCGTGCACAAGATCGAGCTGATCCGTGCCGGCAAGATCATCAACCTGCTCGGCGGGGGGCGCAAGTTCACCATCGCCAAGCGTGAAACCAACCTCGAGGCCGCCACGCTCGATGACACCCTGACGGCCATTCTGCAGCCGCCCGATCTGCGCGTCGGCGACATCGTGGTCGTGTCCTATACGCTCGAGCGCCGCGAGCCGCTGCTCGCCGGGACCCCTTCGGCCGAAATCCAGGTTCCTCCGGCGCTGCCGGTGTCGCTGCTGCACATGCGCGCGCTGTGGAGCCCCTCGCTGCCGATCCGCTGGCAGGCGGGCCAGGGGCTCACGGGCGTGCACCGGATCCGCGCCGGCGGGGACATCGGGATCAGCCTCACCATGCGCAACGTGCAACCGGTGCTGCAGCCGCGCTTCGCGCCGCTGCGCTTTCTGGTTGCGCGGCGCCTGGACTTCACCGCCTTGCGATCCTGGGCGCAGCTCGCGCGGCGCTTCGCGCCGCTGTACCGCGCGGCGGCGAGGCTCGGCCCACACTCCCCGCTGCTCGCGCAAGTGGCGCGCATCCGCGCCGAGAGCTCCGACCCCCGGCGGCAGGCCGCACTCGCACTGCGCCTGGTCGAGAATCAGGTGCGCTATCTGTTCCTCGATTTCAACGACGGCGGGCTGATGCCGGCGGCGGCCGATCTCACCTGGTCGCGGCGCTTCGGCGACTGCAAGGCCAAGACCGTGCTGCTGCTCGCACTGCTGCACGCGCTCGGCATCGACGCCGAGCCGGTGGCGGTGAGCGTGGCGGGCGGTGATGCGCTGGCCGGCCGGCTGCCCATGATCCAGCTGTTCGACCACGTGCTGGTCCGCGCGGTGATCGATGGGCGGACGTACTGGATGGACGGCACACGGCTCGGCGACCGCAGCCTGGCGCAGCTGCGCACGCCGTACTATCACTGGGGCCTGCCGCTGATCGCGCACGGGGCGCATCTGCTGCCCATGGTGCCGCCGCCGCCGAAGCATCCGCTCCTCGACACGCGCATCACGATCGACGCCAGCGCGGGGCTCCTGAAGCCCGCTCCCTTCCACGTCGAGACCAGCATGCGGGGCGATGCGGCTCTGTTCTTCGCGCAGCGCCTGGCGAACCTCACCCCGGATCAGCTCGATGAAGGCCTGCGCCGCTACTGGAGCAGGCGCTACGATTTCGTGCACATCCGCTCCGTCTCGGCCCACTACGACCGCAAGGCGCGCGTGGAGCGCTTCATCATGGATGGAACCGCCCGGCTCCAATGGCGCGACCACGACTACCTGACGGACGGTCTGGCGGTCGGCTACCCGGCGGATTTCTCCCGTCCGCCCGGCCCGAACCGCGGCGCGCCGTATGCGGTCGCCTACCCCTACTACACGCGCGACAGCGAGACCATCCGCCTGCCTCAGGGAGGCAAGGGCTTCACTGTCGTTGGTGACGATATAGACCGCACGGTCGCCGGCGTGCACTACGAGCGCCGCGCGCGCATTCGCGACGGCGTGTTCACGGCGGTGGCGATCCGGCGGGGCGTCGCGCGCGAATTCCCCGCGAAGCAGGCGGCGGCGGATCAGCGCATTCTGCGCCGTCTGTCCGCCTCGAACCTGTACGTGCGAGCCCCGGCCGGTCTGCCGACCAGCCGCGCCGCGGTGAAGCGGGCCGCCATGCTGCGCGTCACCCGCGCGGCCAACGCGATGGTGCGGCGCTACGATCCGCAGTCTGCCATCGCAGACATCGACCGCGCGATCAAGCTCTATGGCGCGCACAGCGATCTGCTGGCCGATCGGGCGCTCGCCTACATCGAGGAGGGAGCAAGCGCGCGCGCGGGGCGCGATCTCGCCGCGGCGCTCGCGCGCAATCCGCACGATGATCTGGTGCCCCTCGCGCAGGGTATCCTGGCATTCGATGCCGGCCGGACGGGCACGGCGATCAAGCGGCTCTCGCAGGCGCTGAGGCGCGATCCGAGAATGCTCATGGCGCTGCAGTTCCGCTGCCAGGCTTATCTGCGCCGTGGCGATTACCGCCGCGCCGCGGCGGATGCGCGCCGGCAGATCCGCGCCACCCCGCCGGGACTGCTGCTGCCGCAATTGTATTGGGTGCGCGCGGCGATTCTGGCGCGTGCGCGGGAGCGCGCCGCGGCGCTGCGTCAGGCCACACGGCTTATCAAAGCGCTGCCGGACAGCCCGGTCGCCTACTTCATGGCGGGCAGGATCGAGGCGGCGTTCGGCGCACCGGCGCGTGCCCGGGTGCTGCTGCACGAGGGCGTGCGGCTGCATTCGCGCTCGAGCACGGCTTACACGATGCGCGTGCAGTATCGCTCGTGGCGTGACCTCGCCGCACGGCGCGCCGACATCGAGGAAGCGCTCAGACTCGATCCCCACTCCACCGCAGCGCGGCTGGATCAGGCCAAACTCGAGGCCGCAACCCGGCACTACCACCGCGCGCTGCGCACGCTCGATGCGCTGCTTAAGCAGAGCATTCCGGTTGCGGCCTGGCGGCGCCCGTACCGATTGGGCATCCTGGCTCAGCGCGGCATCGTCTACAGCAAAATGGGGGAACGGGTGCTCGCGCGGCGCGATTTCGCCGCGGCTCGCGCTGCGGCCCGCTCGGCACCGGAACTCGCCGGGCTGTGCTGGATTGAGGCGAGCGCCGGCGTCGCGCTGCACCGGGCGCTGGCGGAGTGCACCGAGGCGCTGAAGCGGACACCCTACGCCGGCGCGCCGCTGAACGCCGAGGGACTGGCCCTGCTGCGCCTGGGGCGTTACCGGGCCGCGATCCGCGCCTATGACGGGGCGCTGCGCCTGGACCCGGCAGTGGGCTGGGCGCTCTACGGGCGCGGGATCTGCGAGCGGCGCCTGGGCGAGACTCGGCGGGCGAAGCGGGACATCCGCATCGCCGAAATCGACTCGCCGCTCATCGCCGAGCGCTTCGCGCATTTCGGGCTGCGCGCGTGACCCATGGCCGCGCTAGCTCTAGCGGGCGGCGTGCCGTTCGGCGCCCTTGATGCATTGGGCCACGTCGCTCTGGCGAATCACCCGATAGCGGGCGAACGCCGGCAGCGCCGCGGCGAGCGCGTTCTGCTCGGTCTCGAGCCCCGCCAGCTGTGCGCACAGGGTTTGAACGTGCGCCCGGACTTTCGCCGCACCCGCCTGCGCCGTGCGATTGACGATGGCCGAGTTGTCGTGCCAGAGCGCCGAGAACAGCGAGCCGACGACGGCAGCGCCGAGCTTACCGCCCGCCTCTCCGGTAGCTTCGCCGGCCGCGACGATCCCGCGCGCGTACTGGTAATAGAGGCGCGCGTGAGTCTGCTCGGCCGGGGTCAGCGGCACCATCCGCCCGCCGATCACCAGGCCGCCGCCGCTTTGCACATAGGCCTTCGGAGCACCGGGCACCGTGATGCGCACTTCGTGCCCCGCGATCGCGAGCGTGCCATGGCCGCTGCCGTTGAGGTGCGATGTGCAGGCGGCGAGCGCGCCGAGCGCAAGAGCGCCCGCGACCAGGATCCCCACAGGCAATCTACGCTTCATGTTCGCAACCTCCGCTTGCGGCACGATCATCCGGGCTGTCGGGCCTGCGTGGGCGCGACCGCCGGACCGTGCGGTTCGGCGATCACGACCCGCGCGATCTTCGGTCCGACCCAGCGCTCGATGTCATCGACGAGGGTGAAGCCGGCCGGCACGACCACGAGCGTCAGCGCGGTGGAGGCGATCAGACCGCCGATCACCGCGATCGCCATCGGCGAGCGGAACGTGTCGCTGGTCGCGAGCGCCACCGGCAGCATGCCGGCCACCATGGCGATGGTCGTCATGACGATGGGCCGCGCGCGCTTGTGGCCGGCCTCGAGCAGCGCGGTCAAGCGATCCTTGCCGGCGCGCATCTCCTCGATGGCGAAGTCGACCAGCAGGATCGAGTTCTTGGCCACGATGCCCATCAGCATCAGAAAGCCGATCATGACACCGAGGGACAGCGGGTTGTCGGTGGCGTAGAGCGCCGCCACGGCTCCCCCGATCGACAGCGGCAATGCCGAGAGAATCGTGATCGGCTGCAGAACCCGTGCGAACAACAGCACCAGCACCGCGAACACCATCAGGATGCCCGTGCCCATCGCGACCAGGAAGTCGCTGAACAATTCCGACATCAGGCGCGCATTGCCGGTGTCGGCCAGGTGCACCCCGGGTGGCAGGTGCTTCAGCAGCGCCAGCCCGTGGATCTGCTTCATCGCCTCGCCGAGCTGCACGCCGCTCCTCAGATCGGCATTGATTGCGATGCGCAGGCGCTGATCGCGGCTGTGGATCTGCGTCGGGCCCTCGCCGAAGCTGAAGGCGGCGACCGACTTCAGCGGCACAGTGCCGCCGCTGGTGGTCGGCACGGGCAGGTTCTCCAGCGTCGTCAAATTGCTGCGCGCCGAACGCTTCAGATTCACCAGGATCGGCACCTGCCGGTCCGGCAGGGTGAATTTCGCGTCGTTCTGCAGCAGATCGCCGATCGTGGCGATGCGGATGGTCTGACTGATGTCGGCGACGGTGACGCCGAGCTCGGCGGCGAGGTCGAAGCGCGGACGGATGCGGATCTCCGGGCGCGGCAGGTCGTCCGCAGAGCTGACGTCGCGCAGACTGGGCAGCAGCGTCATACGCGCCAGGACCCTGCGGGCCGTGTGCTCGAGCAGCTTCAGGTTGTCCCCGGTCAAATCGATGGTGATGTCGTGGCCATTGCTGTCGCCGTTGAAGTTCTGGAAATACATCTGCGCGTTGGGGATCGAACGCAGCTTGGCGAGCATGCGGTTCTGCCACTGCTCCTGGGTCAGCTTGCGCTCGCTCGGAGGCACCAGAGTGATGAAGAGATTCGCGCCGCGCACGCTGCCGTTGCCGCCGACCGACTCGTCGATGGCCGTCACGTCCTTCTGCCGGGCGAGGATGCGGTAGGCAGCGTTGGCCACCCGCTCGGTATCGGCGAGCTGTACGCCGGGCGGCAGCTCGATGGAGAGCGATGCGGAGCTGGAATCGGACTGCTCGATGAACGTCTTCGGCAACATCGCTAGGCCGAGCAGGGAGACCGCAAAGAACAGCACGCCGAGCCCGATGGTCTTCCAGCGATGGTGCACGCACCAATTGAGGACTCGCAGGTACCACGCCATGACCGGTCCGTCACGATGCTCCGGCTCCGGCTCCGGCGCGGACTTGAGGGTGTAGGCGGCGATGACCGGCGTCAGCATGCGGGCGACCAGCAGCGAGAAGAATACGGCGGCGGCGACCGTCAGGCCGAACTGCCTGAAGTACTGGCCTATGATGCCGCTCATGAAGCTCACCGGCACGAACACCGCGATGATGGTGCACGAGGTGGCGACCACCGCGAGGGCGATCTGATCGGCCGCATCGAGCGCCGCCTGGAAGGCGCTCTTGCCCATGCGCTTATGGCGCACGATGTTCTCGATTTCCACGATGGCATCGTCGACGAGCACGCCCGAGACCATCGACAGGGCGAGCAAGCTGATCGTATTGAGCGTGAAGCCCATCAGCTCCATGAACGCGAACGTCGGGATCGCAGACAGCGGGATCGCCAGCGCCGCGATCAGCGTCGCGCGCGTATCGCGCAGGAAGAGCCAAACCACCAGCACCGAGAGGATCGAGCCCTCGATCAGCGCCTCGAGCGCCGAATGGTACTCATGCTCGGTGTAGGTGACCGTGGTGAACGTGCGATTGATGTCGACGTTGGGGTATTCCTTGCGGATCTTCGCCAGAGCGTGCTGCACGCCGTGCAGCACCGAGACGTCGGAGGTGTCCGGAGCGCGCTCCACCCCGAAGGAGATGGCCGGGCGCCCGTTGTACAGCTCGAGGCTGCGCACCTCCGCGGCGCCATCGCGCACGGTGGCGATGCTGCCGAGCTTCGCGAAGCGGCCGCCGGGGAGCGCGATCTGCGTCTGCGCCAGTTGCCAGGCGGTGTGCGCGTTGCCGAGCACGCGGATGGTCTGCTCGCCGTCCCCGAGATCGGCCCGGCCGCCGGGCAGATCGATGTTGAGGTTGGCCAGCTGCTGGTTGACCTGCGAGGCGGTGATGCCGAGGGCTTGCATGCGCGCCGGATCGAGCTCGACGCGGATCTCACGGCTCACGCCGCCGTAGCGGGAGACCTGGGCCACCCCTGGAACTCTGAGCAGCGTCTTGGTGACGGTGTTGTCGATGAACCAGGATATCGCCCGGTCGCTCATGTTCGTCGAGCTGACCGCGTAATAGACGATCGGCCCGCCGTTGCCGACTTTGACCCGCTGCACCACCGGCGGCAGGATGTCGCTCGGCAGGTCGGGCTGGACCTGGGTCACTGCATCGCGCACTTCGGTCACGGCGCGATCGATCGGAGTGCCGATCTGGAATTCGATGTCGGTCTCCTCGCCCCCCTCGTAGGCATCGGAGACGATGCGGTGGATGTTGCCGATGCCGGCCACCGCCGCCTCGATCCGGCGCACGATCTGAATCTGCACTTCCTCCGGCGCCGCGCCCGGCTCGGCCACCACCACCGACACGATGGGATAGGAGATATGGGGGTTGTGTGTCACCGGCAGCCGCATGAAGGCCGTGACGCCGACGAACAGCAGCACCACGAACAGTACGAGCGGGGGCAGCGGGTGGCGAATGGCCCAGGCCGACAGGCGTCTCATGTGCGCGCCCTCGCCGCGGCGACCCGCACGGCTTCGCCGTTCTGCAGGAACCCGCCCGCGAGGGTCACTACGCGCTCCCGTCCGGTCAACCCCCCGGCGATGACGACGCCCGAGGCGATGACCCCGCCGAGCTGCACCCGCCGTTGCACGGCAATGTTCTTGTGGTTGACGATGAAGACGTATGATCCGGCCGAATTGGTCAGCACGGCGGTTTGCGGCACCACGGGCCGCTCGGCGTGGCTTTCGATGATCACCGCGCGCGCGAAGGCGCCGGGGCGCAGCGCGGGGTTCGGATCGAGCGCGATGCGGACCTGGCCGAGGCGCGTCTGGGTGCTGATGGTCGCCCCGAGCAGCCAGATGTGGCCCGTGAACGGCTGCGGATAGCCGATCAGGTAGACCTCGGCGGGCTGGCCGACTTTGAGCGAAGCCAGGTCCTGCTCGGGCACCTGACCCTGCAGCTCGACCCGGCCGGCGTCCTCGAGCGTGAACAAGGCCGGACCGCCGGGGCTGGCGACTTGGCCGACCTCGGCGCTGCGCGTCAGGACGATGCCGGAGACCGGAGCGACGATGCGTGTCAGGGCCAGTTGAGCCCGCTTCTGCTGCAATTGCGCCGCGACCATGCGCACGTTGGCCGCATCCATCGCGGCCGTCGCCTGCGTCTGCTCGATGTTCTGCTGTGACAGCCCGCCGGCCGGACCGATGGCGAGCGCCCGCCGGTACTCCGCGGCGGACAGCGTCGCCTGCGCGTGCGCCTTGGCGAGGGAGGCGGCAAGCTGGGCGACCTGAGGCTTGAGCACCGAGTCATCGAGCTGCGCGAGGATCTGGCCGCGTCTGACCCAATCGCCCACCTGCACGTAGACCCTGACGATGCGCCCCGCCTGTCCGCCGTCGCCGATCGGCAGGTCGTGGCGGGCGGCAATGGTGCCGGTTACCATGATCTGCGTGTTGACCGGCTGCACGCCCGGGACCAGCGTGCTCACGAGCGGCACGTTGGGCTGATCGGCGAGCGGCACCCGTGCGGCCGGTTTGTCCATCACGTGCCGCCATACTGCGATGCCTGCCAACAGCGCGAGCCCCACGGCGCCCGCGACCAGCCAGCGCCTGCGCAGCGCGCCGCGCCGCGTCGGCACCGTGACGTCGCTGTCCGGCGCCGCGGCTTCCCGGCCGGCCCACGTGGCCGATTCGGTCGACTCCGTGGATGCCGTCGCCGCTGCCGGCGACGCGAGCATGGCTCCTGTCTCTTGCTCGAACGAAGCGTTCATGTCAGACCAACCCCCTAGCCTTGGGCACCAGCACCACGACGGTGCCGGCGATCTTGTCGTGCCACCCCTGCCGTTCCCGATCGAACGCAATCCAGAAGAATCCGAGTCCGGCGGCCACCAGCGACAGGAAGCAGCCGAGCGCGCGCAGGATGGCGGTCTCCCAGTTGATCGGCTGGCCGTCGATGCGCACGACCCGCAGATGACAGATGATCCCGCCGACGGTCGTGCCGCGCAGCTTCCACATGATGGCCCCGTATGCGGCCAGCACCAGCAGCATGCCGTCGGTGCCGTGATGCTCGATCATGCTGAGCGCGAAGGCGACCAACACCACATCGATCAGCAGCGCGAGCATGCGGATCCAGAAGCCCGCACGCGGCAGCGTAGTGAAATCCACGGGCGCCTCGGGCGCCGCCGGGGCGGCGCCCGCCGGCCCTGCCGTCCCGGTCATGTCGCCTGCCGAGGCGGCCGCCGCGTCGGGGCCCGCGGCCGCGCCCGGCTCGCCCGGTGCGGTGAAGCCGCCGGCGGCCGCCCCGGGCGGCGTTCCGCCGCGCGCCGCGCGCATGGCGAGCAGCAGGCTGTAGAGCACCGCGCCGAAGCCGAGCAGGCCGATCAGCGCGTAAACGATGAAGCCCACCACCGGAACCATGTACAGCGCCAGCGCCACCGCGCCGCCGAGCAGCACGTACAGCGCCGGATGGGTCACGCCGCTGCGCATGCCGCGCAGGATGCGGCTGCCCAGCCAGCCGAGCGCGACCACGCGGCCGAAGACCGCGGCGCCGAGCAGCGCCAGCCAGAGCAGCGGAATGGCGAAGATGCCGACGAGGGTGACCACGAGGGCCAGCATCAGAATCGGCGTCAGCAGCACCGTGGCGAGCGCGGCCAGAATCGAGGCGCCCGGATGCTCATCGAGCGTCTGGATGCAGCGCTGCACGCCTTCGTGGAACAACAGGGCGAGCAGCGCGTAGAACACCAGGATCCCGAGCGCGACGCCCCATGCCCAGCCGATGTCCAGCCGCGGCGCGAGCAGCCGGCCGAGGATCAGGCAGTGCGCCGCCCAGGCCTTCAGGCCGTGCGCGCCGTGGAAGATGCCCGACATCAGGTTGACCGTGCCGCCCTGGACCACGGCGGCCGGATCACGATGCTCCGAGCCGAACATGGACACGGCCTGGCCCTGGATCAGCGCCTTCGGTCCGAGCTTCAGGTCGCCGAACAGGGACACGGCGTTGCCCGCGACGGGGCCGTTGATATCGGAGTCGCCGAAGATGCTGACCGTGCTGTTGCCGACGCTGCCGGTGACGTGCAGGTCGCCCATGATCGCCACGGCCGAATCCGACACGTCGCCGTCGACTATGCTGTTCCCGAAGATGGACACGACGTCGCAGGCGCTCTTGCCGGCGGCAAGCCTTGCCGTGTGGCCGATGGCGACGATTTCCTGGCCGTGCGGGCAGGAGTGATGCGCGTGGATCACGATCACGGATCGGGATCGGCTGATGATCCCGCTGCCCGTGCCGCCGATGCGCAGGTGGCTCGAGCCATTGGTGACGTTGATGCCGCTTGGGCCGATCTGCACGTCGGTGGTGCCGTGGGAGGAACTCGCCGTCACGGTGGCACCGCCTCCGGAGGTGCTCACCACGGCCTGTCCGGCCTGGGCGGGCGCGGCGCAGCTGCTCAGTCCGGCGAGCACTGCGGCGGCCAAAAACCAACGAGTAAGCTTGTTCATGCGGAGTGGGCCTTGGAATGCGGCAGGGTGGAGGAGAGCAGGAGATAGCCGAGCGCGATCAATACCGCATACACCGCGCCGACAATGAACAGCCCGCCCAACAGCCAATCTTGCGGAATCAGGTGCGCCAGGCGCGCGGCGAGGTTCCCGAGGCTGAGGAACGTGTGGCTGGTGCTGCTCACGCCCTGGACCACGTGCGCCACGCCGGAGTCAGCCAGCACCTGCGACATGTGTCCCCGCAGCCGCGCCACGAGCATCCACACCAGCGGCACGCACAGCGCACAGGCCGCGATGAGCAGCGCGCGCGCGGCCGCCGGCCAGCGGGCGATGCCGATGCCGCGCTGCTGCGCGGCCGCGCGCAGTTCGATCTCGCGCAGCACGCGCGCCTCCAGCGAGGCCGGCGCGTGGCAGGGGGGGAGCTGGCGCAGTGCCTGGTGCGTCAGGCGCTCCAGCTGCTGTTCGTGAAGAGGGTTACGGGAATTCATGATGGCGCACAGCTCCGGTCATCGGTCGGCCCCAGTCCGCTCGCGGCGAGCGACTTGGCCATGGCAAGGCGTCCGCGCAGGATGTCGGTCTTGATCTTGGCCAGCGAGTGGCCGAGACGCCCGGCGATGTCCTGGTAGGACATTTCCTCGAAGTGAAACAGGACGAGCGGCACGCGCTGGTGCTCGGGCAGCTCGCGCAGCGCACGCTCCAGGAGCGCATGGCGCTGCTGTTCATCGAGCTGGTGCAGCGCCCCCTCCAGAGTGGCGGTCGCGTCCTCGATGTCCTCCTCGCGCGACTCGTCGGTGAACACCTCCGAGAACAGCCGCCAGCGCTTGCGGTGGCGGGTCAGGTGGTTCAGCGTGAGGTTCGTGGCGACGGTCTTCAGCCAGCCGCCGGCGGTCGGGCTCTCGCGCAGCCGGTCGAAATTCTCGTAGGCCTTCAGGAACACATCCTGGCTGATGTCCTCGGCTTGCGCGGGGCTTGCGGTCAGCCGCACTGCCGTGGAGAAAACCATGTCCTGATAGGCGCGCATGAACGCAGCGAACTCTCGAGAATCGGGCCTTGAGCTTGCCAATTGCACGGGTAGATCATCGTTTGAGACAAGAACACCGCTCGGGCCGGAAAGTTGCAGGGCAGTCCGGCATCCCCGCTCAGCCTACGGCTGAGTCAGCCGGGCGCCTAGGACTGGCCGACCGGGGCGCTGCGGGAAGGCGGGGACCGGCGGGCCGCCCGGTAGGCGCGCAGCTGCGCAAGAAAGGCCTGACGGCGCTCCAGGCTCTCGGGGGGCCAATACGCCGCCGCGTCGTAGTACTCCGGCACCGCGGGGGTGTCCGGGGGCAGGATGACCCACGGCTGCTTCGAGGCCGTGAAGATGTGGATGTCCGGCGGGAGCAGGTCGGGGGTGTCGAGCGTGCCGACCCGCACGAAGCGCAGGATCGGCCCGGCGCCGGCGTAATGGCTCCACAGCGCGATGCGGCATTGCGGGCAGCGCGCGATCCGCTGCCCCTCGCCGCTGAGCGAGGGGGTGTCGACGATCTCGGGCTCCTCGCGCAGGTGGACCACCCGCTCGGTCTCGATGAGCGCATTGAGCGCGAACGCCGCGCCGCTCTCGCGCTGGCACCAGCGGCAATGGCAGCAGTGCACGAACAGCGGGCGCGTCGTCAGGCGATAGCGGATGCGGCCGCAGTCGCAGCCGCCGTCGAGCGGATGATCGGTCTGCCCTGCCATGCTGAGTCCTCCGGCCGATCCGTCAGCCTGTGCCTTGCCGGTATGATAATCACTTCAACACGACCCACAGCGGGCCGATGAGCAGAAACGTGAGGTCCTGAAAGAATTTCGGACGCCGCCCCTCGATGGCGTGCCCGATGAACTGTCCGATCCAGGCCACGACGAATAACGCGACGGCCGCGGGCCACAGCGGCAGGGCGCGCGGCCAGAAATAGAGAAGGAGCACACAGAGCCCCAGCTGCGCGGCCATCACGGCGAGCGCCTTGGCGCCGAGCCGCAGGTAAAACGGAGCGACCAGAACCATCAGCACGTAGGCCGCGCGCACCCCGCCGAGCCGCAGGTTCCACAGCAGCGCGACGATGGCAAAGAGAATGGCCGGCACGCACACGGTGTGCAGCGCGCGATTGAGCGGGTGCTGATGCGAGAGCGAGTACTCGTTCAGCCATTGCTCGACTGTCTTGCCCGCCATGGTGCCTCCCAGACCGGCCTACAGTGCATCGCCAAGCGCCGCGAGCCCGGCTACGGTGTTCATGTTGCGTGCCGTGCCCGTTCTGGCCGCTGGGATGACGAGCTTTGAGGCGGGAATGCCGTCCGCATATACCACATAGATCTCGCACGTGCCGAGTGCCAGCGTCTCGCGCCGTCGGCCGCGCACGGTCGCGAGCGCGTCGGCCGGGGGAGGTCTGTCCAGAAATACCGCCACCTACGGCTCGGCGGGGCATGCGGGAAGGGATTCCCCGAGAGTACTGCGGCCAGTTCCGCGGCAGTGCGCACGTGCACGTCGATTGGCTTGCCCAGATGCTCGGCGAGCCGGCTCTCGAGCGTCTGTTTGACCTTGCGCGCCTGAAGCGGGGTCGTGAACAGCGCGTTGCCGGAGGCGATGTCGGTGCGGACTTGCGCAAACCCGGCGGAGCGGCACAGTGCGAGCAAGGCCGCCATCGGCAGTGAGTTGCCACCGACATTGACTGCGCGAAGCAACGCGACGTAGGCCGCCATGACGCATAGTCCCTCGAGCCACTCCGGTTGCAGCGCACGGTGCGCCGGCCGCCGGCGCACTCTGGGCCCGGTAGGATTCGAACCTACGACCAAGGGATTATGAGTCCCCTGCACTAACCGCTGTGCTACAGGCCCACGCGAACGGCCATTCTACCGCGGCCCGAGGCTGCGGCGCACGGACCCGGGCCTCACGCGCGCAGGCAGCCACTGACGGGGGCGCGTGCCTTGATGGTCTTCATGCACACCGTCGTCTCGACGTGCTGCACCCCGGGCATGCGGCTGATTTGCATGCGCAGCAGCTCATCGAGCTCGGCGATCTCGCTGACCAGCACGTGCATCAGATAGTCGGCCTGTCCGGCGGTCGTGTAGCACTGCAGCACCGCGGGGTGCCCCGCGGCGGCGGCCTCGAAGTCCGCGTAGCGCGCCGAATCGATGCTCACGTAGACGAAGGCGTGGACCTTCAGCCCGAGCCGCTCGGCATCGAGTTCCGCCCGGTAGCCGCGGATCAGCCCCTGCCGCTCCAGCGCCCGCACGCGCTGCCAGCAGGGGGTCTTGGACAGACCCACCTTCTGCCCGAGGTCGGCGAACGACAGGCGGGCGTCCTGCTCGAGCGCGCGCACGATCTCACGGTCGATTTTGTCCATGACTGTTCTGCACCGGCGACCTTCGTGAGGCGATTGTTCTACCGGGTCGCGGCGACGCAGTCCACTTGCGCCACGAGGATCTCGGCTAGAATCGGTGCCGGAGAAACAACGGAGCGGTCGATGAATCAAGGGCGCATGAGCGAAGAGAGCCTGCGCGAGCTGCTCGCCAAGGTGCACGAGCGGCTCAGCCGGACCGGCTCGATCGATGAGGAATCGCGCAAGCTGCTGGGCGCGCTGGTGCAGGACATCGGGCGCGCGCTCGGGCAGGGGCCGAGCGAGGGCGGCGCGGTGAGCGGCCATGCGCCGCGCCTGGAGGCACTGGCGGTGCGCTTCGAGGCCGACCACCCCGCCTTGGCCGAGCTGCTGCGCCAGCTCACCGACGCGCTCGGAAAACTCGGCATCTAGGCCCCGAGGCGGGCTGAACTTCCGGCCGCCGCCGTGCGCCGCAAGCGAGTGGCCCGCACTGCCGCGGCGCCCGATGGCCGCGATCGTTCCGCCTGGCCGGCACTGCCGCCGGGTCCGGTGGGCGCAATCCTGGAGGTTCGCAATGAGTGAGAACGAATACGTGCCGCCGGAGGTGTGGACCTGGAACAAGCCGAGCGGCGGACAGTTCGCGAGCATCAACCGCCCGATCGCCGGGCCGACGCACGAGAAGGCGCTGCCGGTCGGCCGCCATCCGCTGCAGCTGTACTCGCTCGGCACGCCGAACGGCGTCAAAGTCACCATCATGCTCGAGGAGCTGCTCGCGCTCGGGCATTCCGGCGCCGAGTACGATGCCTGGCTCGTGCGCATCGCCGACGGCGAGCAGTTCGGCAGCGGCTTCGTCGCGGTGAACCCCAACTCCAAGATCCCGGCGCTGCTCGACCGCAGCGTCGCACCGCCCGTGCGGGTGTTCGAGTCCGGCTCGATCCTGGTCTATCTGGCCGAGAAATTCGGCGCCTTCCTGCCGAAGGAAGCCCGGGCGCGCGCCGAGTGCCTCTCGTGGCTGTTCTGGCAGGTGGGCAGCGCGCCGTACCTCGGCGGCGGCTTCGGCCACTTCTACGCGTACGCGCCGAGCAAGATCGAATACGCCATCGACCGCTTCGCGATGGAGGTGAAGCGCCAGATGGATGTGCTCGAGCGCCGCCTCGCCGAGAGCGAGTACGTCGCCGGCCCCGAGTACACCGTCGCCGACATGGCGATCTTCCCGTGGTATGGGGGGCTCGCGAAAGGCTGGCTGTACGGCGCGGCGCAGTTTCTGAGCGTACACGAGTACCGCAACGTGCAGCGCTGGGCCGACAAGCTTCTCGAGCGGCCGGCCGTGCGGCGCGGGCGCATGGTGAACCGGGTGAGTGGAGAGCCCTCGAGCCAGCTGCACGAGCGGCACGATGCGCGGGACTTCGACACCCGGACCCAGGACAAGCTCTCGGCCGGCAGCTGAAGCACGAGCGGACCGCAGGAGCGCGGACCGCGCCTGTCCGGGAGGGTAGGTCCGGGGGGGCGGCCCGCCGCCCCCCGGGCGCTCAATCCTCCATCAGGAAGCTGCGCAGCTGCTCGCTGCGGCTCGGATGGCGCAGCTTGCGCAGCGCCTTCGCCTCGATCTGCCGGATCCGCTCGCGGGTGACGTCGAACTGCTTGCCGACCTCCTCGAGCGTGTGGTCGGTGTTCATGTCGATCCCGAAGCGCATGCGCAGCACCTTCGCCTCCCGCGGCGTGAGCTGCGCCAGCACCGCATGCGTGGTCTCGCGCAGCGACTCCATGGTCGCCTGGTCGATCGGGGAAGCCACCGAGGTGTCCTCGATGAAGTCCCCGAGGTGCGAGTCCTCGTCGTCGCCGATCGGGGTCTCCATCGAGATCGGCTCCTTGGCGATCTTCAGCACCTTGCGCACCTTGTCCTCGGGCATCTCCATGCGCACCGCCAGCTCCTCCGGCGTCGGCTCGCGGCCCATCTCCTGCAGCATCTGCCGCGAGATGCGGTTCAGCTTGTTGATCGTCTCGATCATGTGCACCGGGATGCGGATCGTGCGGGCCTGATCGGCAATCGAGCGGGTGATGGCCTGGCGGATCCACCAGGTGGCGTAAGTGCTGAACTTGTAGCCGCGGCGGTATTCGAACTTGTCGACCGCCTTCATCAGGCCGATGTTGCCTTCCTGAATGAGGTCGAGGAACTGCAGACCGCGGTTGGTGTACTTCTTGGCGATCGAGATCACCAGGCGCAGGTTCGCCTCGACCATCTCCTTCTTCGCGCGGCGCGCCTTCGCTTCGCCGATCGACACCTCGCGGTTGATTTCCTTCACCTCGTTGATCGACAGGTGCAGCTGCTGCTCGAGGCTCGAGAGCTTCCCCTGGCGCCGCTCGATCTCCGGCTCCGCCTTGGCGAGCGGCGAGGAGTACTTCTTGCCGGCCTTGACGTGCTTGGCGAGCCAGCGCGTGTTGGTCTCGTTCTTCGGGAACGTGGCGATGAAGTCCTTGCGCGGCATGCCGCAGTCGCGCACCGCGATCGTCATGATCTCCTTCTCGAGCTGACGGATCTCGCGGATGTGATCGCGCAGGTTGCCGATCAGCGCATCGAACATGCGCGGGGAGAGCTTCAGCTCCAGGAACTCGTCGGCGGCCTTCTTGCGCGCCTTGAGCGCCTTCGGGTCGTGCGAGCCGTGCTTCTCGATGGCCGTGAGCATCTGCGCGTAGGCCTTGGCGAGACGCGCGAAGCGCTCGGCGGCCTCCTGCGGATCCGGCCCGGAATCGACGGTTTCCTCCTCGCTGTCAGACTCCTCCTCGCTGTCCTCCTCTTCGGACTCTTCTGCCGCGGCCACCTCGACCTTGGTCGGGTTCTGCGGCTGGGCGATGACGTCCGGCGCGTTGGGATCGACGAAGCCGACGATGACATCGACCAGGCGGGTCTGGCCGCTCTTGACCGGCTCGTACGCCTTGAGCAGGCACTCGTGGGTCAGCGGGAACATGGCGAGCTGGCGGCGTACCGCCTCGAGCCCTTCCTCGATCCGCCGCGCGATGCGGATTTCCCCTTCGCGCGTCAGCAGCTCCACCGTGCCCATCTCGCGCATGTACATGCGCACCGGGTCGGTGGTGCGGCCGAGCTCCGCGTCGAGCGCGGCCAGCACCGCGGCGGCTTCCTCGATCGCCTCCTCGTCGGCCGGCGCCGAGGGCTCGCCGGCAAGCAAAGCCTCGGTATCCGGCGCCTTCTCGTACACCGGAATACCCATCTCGTTGATGGTGTTGACGATGTCCTCGATCTGCTCCGGATCGACGATCTCGGAGGGCAGGTGATCGTTCACCTGCGCGTACGTCAGGTAGCCCTGCTCCTTGCCGCGCGCAATCAGCAGCTTCAGCTGCGACTGGCGGTCCTCGGGCATGGCCACCGGGCGCCGTTCGGCGGCGGGCCGCTTCTCGGGTGTCGCCTTGGTCTCGGCGGGCGTATCGTGGACCCGCGCGGGCCGTTTGCCGGCCGCGCTGGCTTTGGCATGTGCCTTGGGCGCAGCGACCCGTGCCGACTTCTCGGCGCTGCTGGCCTTGGCGGGCTTGCCGGAGTGCGCGGCGGAGCGCTTACGGCTCGATGCAGTAGACTTGGACTTGGCTTTCATTGAATCTCAATGGAATTGGCGGGGCCCTCACCCGATGTGCTTACGGGGGCGGGCGGACTCAAGGGGCGCCAAAATAAATTCACCTAGTGTATGAGGCTCTCCCGGTGATCACAAGTTCACCGCGGCCCCGGCTTGTCGTCTCGAATCGTTTTCCTCGACATAAGTACCTGAAATTCTTTAAGTTCCTGATCATCCAGCCGGCTGGTCCGGCTCTTCGCCTCGAGCGCCCGCAGGCGCTGCTCGGCCCCCAGGTCGGCCAGCTTCTCCAGCGCCGCGCGCAGTTCCACCGCGGCGGCGGCCGCATCATCCAGCACTTCCTCGCGCTCCAGCAGGCGGCCCAGGTGCTCACCGCCGGGGCGGTCGCGCCAGCGCTCGATGAGCTGGGCGGATATCTGTAACGGCCGCTCGCGCAAATCATCGAGCAGGGCGCGCAGCAGATCCGCGCCGGGCTCCGCGCAGCCCTCGAGGCCGGCCCGCTCGGCAGCGGTCACGGTGCCTGCGATCGCCGGGAAGCGCACGAGCCGCGCGATCGCCTGGCGGACGAGGCTGCCGCGCCCGGCGCTGTGCTGCGCGCGGGCAGGCGCCGGCGCCGGCGGCCCGGCGGGGGCCGCGGCGACGGTCCCCTCCTGCCAGAGCGCGTCCAGACGGCTCGCCGGCAGGCCCACCACTTCGGCCACTCGGCCGATCAGCAGTTCCCGGTATACCCCGGCGGGGACCTTGGCGATCAGCGGACGGGCCGCTTCCGCGAAACGCGCCCGCCCGTCAGCGTGCGTGATATCCGCCTGTCCGGACAACTCCCGGACGAGGTACTCCGAAAGCGGCAGCGCGGCATCGAGCCGCCGCTCGAACGCTTCCCGGCCCTCCGCGCCGACCAGACTGTCCGGATCCTGCCCTTCCGGCAGGAACAGAAAGCGGATCTCCCGGCCCTCGCGCGCTTCCGGCAAGGCATGCTGCAGCGCACGCCACGCCGCGCTGCGTCCGGCCCGGTCGCCGTCGAACGCGAACACCACCTCGCGCACCAGCCGGAAGACGCGCTTGAGGTGCTCGGGCGTGGTCGCGGTGCCCAACGTCGCCACCGCATAGGTAATGCCCGCCTGATGCAGGCGGACCACATCCATGTAGCCCTCCACGACCACCAGGCGCTTGAGGCTGCCGCCGGCGATGCGGGACTCGTAAAGCCCGTACAGCTCGTGGCCTTTGTGAAATAAGGCTGTTTCCGGGGAATTCAAGTACTTGGGCTCGCCCCGGTCGATCACCCGGCCTCCGAAGGCGATGGTGCGCCCGCGGCTGTCCCGGATCGGAAACATGATCCGGTCGCGGAACCGGTCGTAGTGGCCCTCGGCGCGCGCGGCGGTGCGCTCGATGATCAGTCCGGTTGCCGCCAGCGCCTTGCGGTCGGCCTCGCGGGTCCCGAAGCGGCTGAGCACCGCATTCCACGCGTCGGGCGCGTAGCCGAGCGCGAAGCGCTGCACGGTCTCGGCGTTGAGCCCGCGGCGTGCGACATATTGGCCGGCGCGGGCATCGTGGGCGAGCGCCTCGGCGTAGAAGCGCGCCACGCGCCCCAGCAACTCGTACAGGGGCGCATTCTGGGTGTCCGCGCCCGCGGCACCGCCTCCGCCCTCGTGGGGCACGGGCAGCCCGAGCCGCCCGGCGAGCTCCTCGACCGCCTCCGGAAAGCTCATGTGGTCGTATTCCATGAGGAAGCGCAGCGCCGTGCCGTGCGCGCCGCAGCCGAAGCAGTGGTAGAACTGCTTCTCGGGGCTGACCCAGAACGAGGCGGTCTTTTCGGTGTGGAACGGACAGCAAGCCTTGTATTCCCGGCCCGCCTTGGTCAGCTGCACGCGCGAGCCGACCACCTCCACGATGTCCGTGCGGGCGATCAGCTCGTCGATGAAGCTCTGGGGAATGATAGAGGTCGACTACCCCTGCAGCCGGCCGAGTCGCTCGCGTACGCGGGCGCTGACGGCGCTCATGTCGGCGCGGCCCTGGGCCTGGGATTTGATGACGGCCATGACTTTGCCCATGTCCTTGGCCGACGCGGCGCCGCTCGAGGCGATGGCCTGAGTGATCAGCGTGTCGATCTCGGCGGCGCTCATCTGCGCCGGCAGATACGCCTCGAGCACACCGATCTCGGCGCTCTCCTTGGCCACGAGGTCGGCGCGCCCGCCGCTCTGGAACTGCGCAATCGCCTCCTTGCGCTGCTTGATCATCTTCTCGAGGACGCCGAGCACCTGGCCGTCATCGAGCGTCACCCGCTCGTCGACCTCGCGCTGCTTGATGGCCGCGAGTGCCATGCGGATCGTGGCGAGACGCTCCTTCTCGCCCGCGCGCATCGCGCTCTTCATGTCCTCGGTGATGCGTTCCTTGAGCGTCATGCCAAGGGACCTCAGCGCGCGGGCCGCATGCCCTCGCGGGAGACGCGCTTCATGTGCCGCTTGATGGCCGCGGCCTTCTTGCGTTTCCGCTCCTGGGTCGGCTTCTCGTAGAATTCGCGCCGGCGCAGCTCGGTGAGGATGCCGGCCTTCTCACAGGCGCGTTTGAAACGCCGCAAGGCGGCATCAAAATACTCGTTCTCGCGGATACGGACGCTCGGCATCGAAACCTCTGAGGCAGTAGGGGCCGACCCCCGGTTCGCCCCGCGCGCCGGTCGGCACGCTGCGGCGGACTCACAGAGCCGGGTCAAATGGGCCGGCAATTCTAGTAGAGGCGGAAGGCAAAGGCAAAAAATGCGGATTCTGGCCATCGAGTCCTCCTGCGACGAGAGCGCCGCGGCGGTCCTGGACGAGGCCGGCGGGCTGCTCGCGCATGAGCTGTACAGCCAGATCGCGCTGCATCGGGCCTACGGGGGGGTGGTGCCGGAGCTGGCCTCCCGCGACCACGTTCGCAAGCTGCTGCCCCTGGTGCGCCGGGCCCTCACGGCTGCCGGCAGCGGCCCTGAAGATCTGGCCGGCGTCGCCTACACGGCCGGTCCCGGGCTGATCGGCGCGCTGCTCACCGGCGCGGCGCTGGCGCGCAGCCTCGCCTATGCGTGGGGCCTGCCGGCCGTCGGCGTGCACCACCTCGAGGGGCACCTGCTCGCCCCGCTGCTCGAGCCCGACCCGCCGCCGTTTCCGCACGTGGCCTTGCTGGTCTCCGGCGGCCACACGCAGCTGATCGAGGTGAGCGGCATCGGCCGCTACCGCATCCTGGGGGATACGCGCGACGATGCGGCCGGGGAGGCGTTCGACAAGACCGCCAAGCTCCTCGGGCTGCCCTATCCGGGGGGTCCGGAGCTCTCGCGGCTGGCGGCGGCCGGCACCGCAGGGGCGTTCCACTTTCCGCGGCCCATGCTCGACCGGCCGGGGCTCGAGTTCAGCTTCTCCGGCCTGAAGACCGCGGTGCTGCACGCCCTGCGCGGGCGCGATCTCGACATCCGGCTGAAGGCGGATGTCGCCCGCGCGGTGCAGGAGGCGATCGTCGAGACCCTGACCGTCAAGGCCGAGCGGGCGCTCGAGCAGACCGGTCTTCAGGCGCTGGTCGTCTCCGGCGGCGTGAGCGCGAATCTGCCGCTGCGCGCAGCGCTGGCAAGCGCGGCGGCCCGCCACGGCGCGCGCGTGTACTATCCGCGCATCGAATTCTGCACCGACAACGCCGCGATGATTGCGATGGCCGGTCTGCACCGGCTACGCGCCGGCGAGCGGCAGGGGCTGGCCATCACGGCGCGCGCCCAGTGGCCGCTCGAATCGCTTGCGCCGGTCGGTGGCGAGGGCGCTCCCGGCGAGCGGCCGAGCGGGTCGGCGCGCCGGATGTGACGGGACCGCAAGGGGACAGAGCACACATGACCAGCACGGCGCTTTCCGGCGACCGGATTTTTCTGCGCGGCCTTACCGCCGAGTGCATCATCGGATTCATAGACTGGGAACGGCGCGTCAAGCAGACCGTGGTGGTCGATCTGGAGCTGCCCGTCGACTGCGCGCGGGCGGCAGCCAGCGATGAAGTCGCCGACACCGTCGATTACAAACGGGTGGCCAAACGGGTGCTCGCGTTCATCGAGGGCTCCGAGTTCAAGCTCGTGGAGACCCTGGCGCAGCGCCTGGCCCTGCTGCTGCTCGAGGAGTTCGGGCTCGAGTGGGTGCGCCTGTCGCTCAACAAGCCCGGCGCCATCCGCAACTCGCGCGACGTCGGCGTCGTGATCGAGCGCCGCCGCGCAGATCTGGCCGCCTCGCGCTGAAGCACAGCGATGCCCGAGGTCTACGTCGCCGCCGGCAGCAACGTCGAGCCCGAGAAGCACCTCGCGCTCGCCGCGCGCGAGCTGGCGAGGGCGTTCCCGGGCGCGCGCTTCTCGCCCTGGTATCGCAACCGCGCGGTCGGCTTCGAGGGCGATGACTTCATCAACTTCGTGGCCGGGTTCTGCACCGATCTGCCGCTCGAGGCGGTGATCGCCCAACTGCAGGCGATCGAGGGGTTGTGCGGGCGCACGCGCGCGGCGCCGCGCTGGGCGCCGCGCACGATGGACCTGGACATCCTTCTTTATGGCGATCGGGTGATGGATAGCCCAACCCTGCGCCTGCCGCGTCCGGACCTGCTCAAGCGCGCCTATATGCTCGGGCCGCTCGCCGATCTGGCGCCCGGACTGCCTCATCCCACCGCAGGGCTGACCATCGCCGAGCTCTGGCGGCGCTTCGATCAGGCCGCGCACCCGCTGATCCGCGTGGCCGCCGGCGAAGCGGGGCCGCAGGCTTGAGCGCTCTACCAGCCGATGCTGCGCCCGCCGTCCACCGCGAGGACCTGGCCGGTGACGAACGGTGCGTCGCAGGCGAAGAACAGCACCGCGCGGGCGATGTCCTCGGGCGAGCCGCCGCGCTTCAGGGCGGTGCGATCGATGATGCGCTGGCGCAGAGCCTCATCCACACCCTTCTCGGGCCACATCACCGGTCCCGGGGCGATGGCGTTGACCCGCACTTCGGGGCCGAGCTCGCGGGCCAGCGACTTGGTGAGCATGATCAGGCCGGCCTTCGCCACGCTGTAGACGGGGTGGTGGCGCAGCGGCCGCATGCCGTGAATGTCCACGAGATTCAGGATCAGTCCGCCGCTCGCGCGCAGCGCCCCGCTCGCGGCCTGCGCGAGGAACAGCGGCGCCTTCAGATTGGTGCCGATGAGATCGCTCCACACGCGCTCATCAATGCGACCCATCGGTGTCGGATAGAACGTGGAGGCATTGTTCACCAGGATGTCGAGCCGCCCGAAGGCCGCAACGGCGGCGGCGGCGAGCGCCGCGGGCGAGTGCGGATCGAGCAGATCGGCGGCGGCGAGCGCCGCGGAGTGCGCGCGGCGCCCGTTCAGCTCCTTCGCCAGAGACTCGGCCGCGTCGGCCGAGCTGCGGTAGTGCAGCACGATCTGCGCGCCGGCGGCGTGCAGCGTGCGCGCGATGACCGCCCCGAGGCGGCGTGCGCCCCCGGTCACGAGGGCGGCCTTGCCGGCGAGCGGAGCGCCCGCGCGGTCATCGTCGTTGGGCTGTGTCATGGCCATGCGGTAGATCGATGAGGGATTCAAGCCCCATTATGACGCCGCCGCTGTCCGCGGAAGAAGCGGCGCATTCACGCGCGCTCGCCGAGCTGATCGCCGCCGAGGTACGCGCCGCCGGCGGCTGGCTGTCATTCGAGCGGTTCATGGCGCTGGCGCTGTACGAGCCGGGACTTGGCTACTACAGCGCCGGCAGCGTGAAAATCGGCGCGGCCGGGGATTTCACCACTGCACCGGAGATGTCCGACCTGTTCAGTCGCTGCGTGGCTGCGCAGTGCGCTCAGGTGCTCGAGCACGGCGGGGAGATCCTCGAGCTCGGCGCCGGCACCGGGCGCATGGCCGCAGCGGTTCTGAGCGAGCTCGCCGCGCGCCGGCGGCTGCCGGAGCGCTATGGGATTCTCGAGGTGAGCGCCGACCTCGCGGACCGGCAGCGCCGGCGCATCAGCGCGCTGCCCGCAGTGCTGGCCGACCGCGTGGTTTGGCTCGAGCGCCTGCCGGAGCGGCCGTTCGAGGGGGTGATCGTGGCGAACGAGGTGCTCGATGCATTGCCCTGCCGGCGCTTCGTGCTTGAGCGCGGCGCGATCCGTGAGCTGGGCGTCGCGCTCGAAGGGGAGCGCCTGGTGGAGCGCCCCGCGCCGGCGGACGAGGCGTTGGCGCAGGAGTGGGCGCGCCTGAGCGCTCAGCTGCCGCAGCCCCTTGCCGACGGGTACGTCTCGGAACTGTGCCTGCGCGTTGCGCCGTGGCTCGGGGGCGTCGCGGACTGTCTGCGGCGCGGGGTCGCTCTGTTCTGCGATTACGGCCTGCCGCGCGCCCACTATTATCACCCGCAGCGCCTCAGCGGAACGCTGCGCTGTCACTTCAAACACCGCGTGCACGATGACCCCTACATCAACCTCGGCGTGCAGGACATCACGGCCTGGGTCGACTTCACGCGCGTGGCCGAAGCGGCGGTGCAGAGCGGGCTCGACGTGGCGGGCTTTGCGACTCAGGCGGCGTTTCTGTTGGGCACGGGCATCGAGCGCTACGTCGCCGAGGCGCACGATGTGGTGGAGCACGCGCGCCGGGCGGGCGAGGCGCGCCGGCTGCTGCTGCCCGGGGAAATGGGCGAAGCATTCAAGGTCATGGCGCTCACCCGCGATTTCGATGAGCCGCTTGTCGGCTTCGCGCTGCAGGATCTGCGCGGATCACTGTAGGCCGGACATCGGTCCCGCGCCGCACGCCATCGCCGCGGTACCGATCTGGCGGGGGCCGTGAGCCTTGACTTCTTCACTGCCGCGGCTCATAAAAGCGACAGGAACGAAGAAGAGTAACGAACCGACCCTTTCCCGTTTCTGTTTGACCCCGTGAGCTCGGGTGCGCATCCCTTTGCGTGGCGCGTCCGCGGCGTCATCCCAACAAAAATACGTCACGCTGGAGGTCGCATGTATAGGAATACCACAGGCTTTGCCCGCGGATGGTGGTCCGCACTCGCACTCGCCGCCGTCTTGCTCGTGCCCGCGCTCGCGCAGGCGCGCAGCCTCAGGCCGCTGCCGCACCCGGTCGGCCATCCGCAGGGGGTGGCGCATCGGCAGTCCGGCAGCTCAGGTGCGGGCGGCGCGGTCGGCACCTGGACGCCGCTCGCCCATCAGCTCAATCTGTTCGACGGCATCGCCAATCCGGTTCTGCTGCCCGACGGCACGGTGCTCGTGCAGGATGCGGGCTTCAACGACTGGTACCGGCTCACTCCGAATCGGCACGGCAGCTACGTCAAGGGCACGTGGACGCAGATCGCCAACGCGCCGTACAACCCGCTGTACCACTCCACTGAGGTGCTGCCCGACGGGCGCATGGTCATCGAGGGTGGCGAGTATCTATGCACCTTCTCTCCGGCCGCATGCAATCCGGTGTGGACCAATCTCGGGGCCATCTACAACCCCATGACCAACACCTGGAAGTCCATCGCCCCGCCGAGCGGCTGGACGACCATCGGCGATGCGCAGAGCGTCGTGCTGCCCGATGGCACCTACATGCAGGCCAACTGCTGCACGGACCAGCAGGCGCTGCTGAATCCCCGGACGCTGACCTGGACGTCGACCGGAACGGGCAAGTTCGACCCGAATGACGAGGAAGGCTGGACCCTGTTGCCGAACGGCAAAGTCCTCACTGTCGATGCCTACGTTCCCATCCCGCCGTTCACCTACATCCCGAACGGGACCAACTCCGAGCTCTACAACCCCTGGGACGGCACCTGGTCGAGCGCGGGCAGCACCCGCGTGCAGCTGTGGGATTCCGCTGCGGCCTGCGGCGGGGAGAATGTCGCCTCTTTCGAGCTCGGGCCGGGCGTGCTGCGGCCGAACGGAACGGTGTTCTACAGCGGCGCGAACTCCTGCGGCGCGGGCAATACCGCCATCTACAACAGCCGTCGCGGAACGTGGCGTGCCGGGCCGGTATTCCCGGGCGGCAACGACGTGGCCGATGGCCCGGCGGCACTCGAGCCCAATGGCGACGTGCTGATCATGGCGAGCCCGGGATTCGGCGGCACGCCGGCGACGTTCTTCCAATGGAACGGTTATCAGCTGAGCACCGTGCCGGGAACGCCGAACGCGCCGGTTGATTCCTCGTTCTTCGGCAACATGCTCGTGTTGCCCACGGGACAGATCCTGCTCACCGACTTCTCGAACGACATCGAGATCTACACGCCCGCGGGCAAGCCCAAGCCGGACTGGAGACCGGTTGTGGTGTTCACCCCGCTCGTGCTCGCGCCCGGCCGCTCCTACTCACTCGCCGGCATCCGCCTGAGCGGCATGTCGCAGGGCGCGGCCTACGGGGATGACGTGCAGACCAACACGAACTTCCCGCTCGTGCGGATCACGAATCTGAGGACCGGGGATGTCTTCTACAGCCGCACCTACGATTTCAAGGTGGCGGTTGCCTCGGATCGCATCACCTGGACGCACTTCGCAGTGCCCGCCGGTCAGGAGCCGGGTCTGAGCAAGCTGCAAGTCGTGGCGAGCGGCATTGCCTCGCGCCCCGTGCTCGTGATGGTCAAGGCTGATTCGGATCAACGCTGAGCGTCTCGGGTGGCCGTGCCGCGCGGCACGCGCGGCACGGCCATGACGGTTCGGTTCGGCAATCCTCGCAAACGGCGCGGGTTGCCGAGCCGATGTTCGTCAGGCGCACTGTGCGCTCAGCGCCCGCGAACCTGCCTCAGGACCGGCAGAGCTTGCGGTCCCGCTCGGCCCGGGGCTCGTGCGCCAGCCGGCGCGCCGCGGCGTAGAAGCGCGGCAGATTGCCCTGCTCGCGTTTCAACAGCCGCTCGAACCCCGGCAGACAGTCGTAGTAGGTGCCGACCGAGACGAGATCGGCGTTGTTCAGTCCCTCGCGGATCCACCGGTTATATACGGGCGCGCGCACGTGCAGGCGCCGTTCGAGGGCGCGGATCTGCCGGGCCAGCCGCGCGAAGACCGCCTTCTTGCGCCGCAGCATGCGCGCGCTCGGGATCTTCGAGGAGTACAGCCGGGCGAGACGCTCGCGCGTGCCGCGCAGGAGCGCAGCGAAGGCGCGGTCGGCGGTATCGAGCCGTTCGAACTCGGCGATGCGCCCCGGCTCGTGGCGATAGCGGAGCCAGCGTTTCAGGCCGTCATTCTCCACGGTCATCGCAAACGCCTCGTCGAAGCGCGAGTCGTTGGGCACGTAGAGAAGCTGGTGCGCGAGTTCATGGAAGATCATGGCCGCGAGCTCATCGCTCCCGTAGCGCATCATGCTGCTCATGATCGGATCGGGCAGCCGCCCGAGCGTCGAGTAGGCCGGCACGCCCTCGATGAGCACATCGTAGCCGCGCCGCTTCAGGTGCGCGGCGAACGCCTCCGCGCTGCGCTTGTGAAAATAGCCGCGATAGGCCACGCAACCGGCGATCGGAAAGCACCACTGTTTGGGCTTGACGGAGAATTCCGGCGCGGCGACCACGTTCCACACGACGTACCGGCGGCCGATGTTCACGTAGGTTCGGTAACTGTCGTTGTTCGGCAGATCGAGCTGCTGCGAGGCGAAGCGGCGTGCTTCGCGCACCTCGCCGAGCTCGCGCACCAGCCTCTGCGGCGTGTCCGGGTTGTCGATCACATCCACGATGGGTCGGCGCGCGTGGATGACGTGCCATTCGCCAACCGCCGCCTGCATCAGGTACAGCGTGCTGGCGCAGCCGCCGAGCGCCGCCAGCGTCAGTGCGACGCCGGCCAGGCGCGCCGTCCGCCGGACGGCCCGCGCAGTGAGGATGCGCCAATCGCGCAGGGAACGGCCGCTCGGGTCGGTTACCATGTGTGCATGGAAGTCTACCTAGTCGGCGGCGCGGTGCGGGACCGGTTGCTCGGTCGGACGGTGACCGAGCGCGACTGGGTGGTGGTGGGCGCCCGCCCGGAGGACCTCGAGCGTCAGGGCTACCTCCCCGTCGGCCGGGAATTCCCGGTGTTCCTGCACCCCAAAACCCGTGAGGAATACGCGCTGGCGCGTCTGGAGCGCAAGGTGGCGCCGGGCTATCGGGGATTCGCCACCGAATTTTCCCCCGCGGTGACGCTGGAGCAGGACCTGCGCCGGAGGGATCTGACCATCAACGCCATGGCCGAGAACGCCGCCGGCGAGATCATCGACCCCTACGGGGGGCGGCGGGACCTCGAGGCGCGGCTGCTGCGGCATGTGTCCGAGGCCTTCGTCGAGGACCCGGTGCGGGTGCTGCGCGTCGCGCGGTTCGCGGCCCGTTATGCGGCGCTGGGATTTCGCGTGGCCGAGCAGACCCTGGCGCTGATGCGCCGCATGAGCGAGTCCGGCGAACTCGGCGCCCTGGTGCCGGAGCGGGTCTGGCAGGAGACCGAGCGCGCGCTCGGGGAGAGCCGGCCGGAGGTGTTCTTCGAGACGCTGCGCGCGTGCGGCGCGCTGGCGGTGATCTTTCCGGAAGTGGCTGCGCTCTACGGCGTGCCGCAACCGGCCAAGTGGCACCCGGAAATCGACACCGGCGCGCACGTCATGCTGGCGCTGCGCTGGGCGGCCGATGCCGGCTTCTCGACCCCCGTGCGCTTTGCGGTGCTCACGCACGATCTGGGCAAGGCGCTCACCGCGCCCGATCGCTGGCCGAGCCACCATGGCCACGAGGAGGAGGGCGTCCCGCTGATCGAGACGTTGTGTGCGCGCCTGAAGGCTCCCAATGCGTACCGGGAGCTTGCGGTGCTGACGGCGCGGTTTCATGCCCAGGTGCACCGCGCCGAGCAAATGCGGGCAGCCACTGTGCTGAAACTCATCGAGGCGACGGACGCCATGCGCCGACCGGATCGATTCGATGAGCTGCTGCGGGCTTGCGAGGCGGACGCGCGTGGCCGCGCGGGGCTCGAGGCACGGCCTTACCCCCAGGGGGATTATCTGCGGCGCGCCCGCGCGGCGGCCGCGGCTGTCGCGCTGACGCGCGAAGAGCGCGAAGGCCTGGCGGGGCCGGCCATCGGCGAGCGGATCCGGGCCAGACGGCTGGAGGCGATTGAGGCGCTGCGCTGAGGCGGGGCGCCGGCCCTGACAGCCCCCTGAGCGCCGCGGCGGGGCATCGTGCCGGCTGGAGCGCTCCGCCCCCGGTCAGATTGCTGCCGCGATCGCTTTCGGGGCTGCTTGCGGCGTCAGGTAGGTCGGCAGGATCTCCATCATCCGGTGGCGCGGCAGTCCCAGGCGCGCAAAGCCATCCTCCGCACAGATGCTGTCGCGTGTCAGGGAGCGGAAGTTATCGAGCGTGAAGGGCTTGCCCGGTATCCACCCCATGACGATGCCCTGCAGGCGCCCCAGAGCATCCGGCAGCCGCAGTATCCGGCACGGCAGCGCGCCGAATGCCGCCGTCGTGCGCACGATCTGCTCGAGCGTCATGACCTCGGGGCCGCAAAGCTCGTAAGTCTGGCCGAAGGTGTTTCGCTCGTGCAGGGCATGCACGAAGGCGTCGGCAACGTCGCCGACGTAGACCGGGGCGAACCGGGCACGAGCCCGGGCGAGCGGCAGCCAGCCGTGCGACAGGTGCAGCAGGCCGGCGAACCGGTTGGTGAGCGAATCGCCCGGTCCGAATATCACCGACGGGCGCAAGATCGTGAAATCAAGGTGGTCCGCGGCGGCGCGCACCTGCGCCTCGGCCTCGCCCTTGCTGCGCAGGTAAGCGCTCGGCCCATGCGGGTCGGCGCCGAGGGCGCTCATGTGCAGCAGGCGCCGGACCCGGCCTGCCTTCATCGCCGCCACCAGCTTCGCGGCGAGATCGGCGTGGACGTGCTGAAAGGTATTGCGACCGTGCTCGTTCAGGATTCCGATGAGATTGACGACCGCGTCCGCTCCGTCGACCAGGCGGTCTAGCACACGCGCGTCGTACACGTTGGCCCGGATCAGCCGGACCGTGGCCAGAACCCGCAGCCCCTGATGCAGCTCCGGATCGCGGGTGGGTACGCTCACCCAATGGCCCTGCTGCGCGAGCCGGTTGATGAGCGCGGTGCCGACGAAGCCGGTACCGCCCAGCACACAGATGTTCATCGGCGCTGCCATAAGGGAGGTCTCCCGTTTGCGCCGCGGACCGCCATCCGCGTCCCAAATCCCGTCGCCCAAGCGATTGTACGCCCCGGGGAACGGAGCCGCTCCCCGGGGCGTCCATCCCCGGCTTCAGGCCGCGCGCACCTCGATGGTGCGCGGCTGCAGCTGCGGCTGCTTCGGGATGATCACTTCCAGCACGCCGTGCGCCTGCTTGGCCGAAATCGCCTCCACGTCGGCTCCCTCCGGCAGTGTGAAGGTGCGCAGGAACGCCCCGGTACGGCGCTCGAGACGCTGGCGGGTGTTGCTGTCCTCAGTCCCGCGCGGATGTTTCTCGCCGCGGATGGTGAGCAGGCCCTTGTCGGCAGTGATGCAGATGTCCTTCGGCTCGACTCCCGGAACGTCGGCGACGACCACGTAGCGGCCGGGCTCCTCGTAAATGTCGACCTGAGGGATCCACGAGACGTCCGCCGTGGCGGGGCTGTCGCCGCTGTCCGTGGCGAAGGCCTGATCGAGCTGGCGCTGCAGGGTGTCGATGAGCGTCCAGGGCTGATAGCGAACAACAGTCATGATCCAACCTCCAATGATGATGATGTCAGGTGTCGGCACCGTATGTCGGGTTGAAACCGATCTGTGGCCGGTGGCGGAATTTTCAAGCCGCGCGGGGGTCGTGCCGTTGCGGCCCGAGCATTCGCGCGTCCTGCGGGCTCGGGGGACAGGGTGTGCACAACCTGTGCGATTCCGGGGGATACAATATCTTGGGGTTATACCGCGGTGCTGCTTTCGGCTTTCCGCAAAAAATTCCTGGCATCGAATTGGCGGGTTTCATCATAACCCTTTGTTTTTGAAGGCTTAGAGCGACGCCTTTGCGGCCGAATGGAATCTTGACGTCAAGGCGGGTGCTCATTAGGCTCTTTACCCCGACACAAGATCTTGTGTCCGCCTTCGGGGGGCTGCGAGATCGCGCGTTCGGGGAGGCTCAGGGGGATACAGGCTGTGGATCGGCGTACCGGCGGATCCGGTGCGCGCAGCCCCGCGCGTTCCGCGCCGCCCGTATCTCCTGTGATCCGGTGTGCAGACACTTGGGGCGCCGCGGACACATGAATACCGTCGTGAAGATCGAATCAAAGGATGTAGACGCCATTCCGTTCCAGGAAGCGTCCATCGACATCTGGGACAAGAAGTACCGGCTGACCGCCAAAGACGGCACGCCCATCGACAAGACGATGGACGACACGTACAAGCGTGTTGCGCGCGCGCTGGCGGACGTCGAGCGGGAAGAGCTGCGCGAGCACTGGTACGAGCGATTCCTCTGGGCGCTGCGCCGCGGCGCCATTCCGGCCGGCCGCGTCACCTCCAACGCCGGAGCGCTTGAGCACAAGCCGGCTACCTCGACGATCAACTGCACCGTCTCGGGCACCATCGAGGACTCGATGGACAACATCCTGGGCAAGGTCCACGAGGCAGGCCTGACGCTGAAGGCCGGGTGCGTGGCGCCTGGCACCTGGGTGCGCACCGAGCGCGGCCTGGTTACCGCCGATCAGGCGGTGCAGGAGAAGCACGAGTGCATTCTTAGTTACGATCGCGAGACGCGTCGCTTCGAGATGCGCAGGATCCTGCGGCACATGACCACGCATGTGCCGCAGCACGAGAACATCCGCATCTGGTCAAACGGCCTCTCGCTGACGACTTCGATTCGCCACCCGGTGCTGGTGTTCCGCGAAGAGCGGCTGGTTTACGTGCGGGCCGATGAGGTGAGGGAGTCGGATGCGCTCGTACACCACCGCTACGAATGGGCGGGTGAGACGGAGCGCGCGCTCGAGGCATGGTTCGCCGGGGCGCATCTCGGCGACGGCAGCGCATGCGAAGAGGAACACCCGGACAAGCCCGCGCGCCTGAGATGGCATGGCAAGGCCGGTGCATCCGGACGCCGGATCGTGTTCAAGATTCGCGCAGCCGCGCGCGAGGTCGCGGAGCGTTACGCAGCGTTCTTTGCCGCCTTTGCCGACAGCCGGGCGCAAGTGGTGTCCGCGAGGACCGCAAACGGCACTCCGGTGTGGGACCTCACGGCGGACCGCTTCGATGCAAGCGCGGTCGATCTCATCGATGGGCAGACTGGCGGGAGATCCGCGCCGCTGCGCGTGCCGGCATGGGTGGCGGCGGAACCGGAGCGCTTCTTCCTGCCGTTCCTGGCCGGATTGATCGACACCGACGGGACGGTCTCGACCGAGCGCGGCAGCGTGTCCATTTCGACGAAGAGCGAGACATTTGCGCGCGAGCTTCAGGCGCTCCTCGGCCTATTCGGCGTTCACGGCGCGGTTACGCTCTGCGACAGGCGCGCGCATATTCTAAGCGGCCTCCCCGCAGCGGCAGGCCGCGGCGCAGTCCTCAAGATCTCCGACTCGCAGTTCCTGGGCCGCGTCGCGCAGTTCATGGCCGATGCGGGCAAGCGCCAGCGCATTGCGCGCTGCGCGTCCACGCCCGGCCAGCATGACCGCTACGCGATGCCCGATGCGCTGCGTCAGGCGCTCGAATCCGCAAACGCCGCGCTGTCGGATCAAGAGCGCCGGCGCCTGGGTTTCTATCACGGGCACCACCGCCGCGACCGCGTCAGCCGAGTCTGGCTGGACAAGTGGCTTGCACACTTCCCGCAGCTCGCCGATCTCATTCGCTTCGCGATGAGCCTGCGGCCGGTCGAGCGAATCGAGCGGGCGTTGCCGCTGCCGGAGACGTTCTTCGACTTCACGGTCGATGGGCACAACAACTACCTGGCCGGTAACCGCGGGCTCGCGGTCATCCACAACTGCGGTATCGGCTACGAGTTCTCGACGCTCCGCCCGCGCGGCGCGTACGTCTCGGGCGCGGGTGCCTACACCTCAGGCCCGCTGTCGTTCATGGACATCTTCGACAAGATGTGTTTCACCGTCTCCTCGGCCGGCGGCCGCCGCGGCGCGCAGATGGGCACGTTCGACGTCGGCCATCCCGATGCCATGGAGTTCGTCAAGGCCAAGCGCGAGGCCGGCCGGCTGCGGCAGTTCAATCTGTCGTTGCTGATCACCGATGAGTTCATGCAGGCGGTTCGGCAAAACGGCGAATGGAAGCTCGCGTTTCCGCTGTCGCGCAAGGAATACGAGGCCGACAAGCCCGATCTGAACGACACTGCCAAGTTCATCTGGCGCGAGTGGCCCGTGCACGACCAGTACGTCCTCAACGAGGACGGGCTGGTCGCGTGCAAGATCTATAAGACACTGCCGGCACGGCGCATGTGGGACGTCATCATGACGTCGACCTACGATTTCGCCGAGCCTGGGTTCATTCTCATCGACCGCGTCAATGAGATGAACAACAACTGGTGGTGTGAGAACATCCGCGCCACCAATCCGTGCGGCGAACAGCCGCTTCCACCGTATGGAAGCTGCCTGTTGGGTTCTGTCAATCTGACGCGATTCGTGCGCGACCCGTTCACGGATCATGCGCGCTTCGACTGGGAGGAGTACCGCCAGGTCGTCAAGGTCTTCGCCCGCATGCTCGACAATGTGGTCGAGATCAATGGCCTGCCGCTCGAGCGGCAGCGCGACGAAATCATGCGCAAGCGACGCCACGGCATGGGGTTCCTCGGCCTCGGCAGCACCCTGGCGCTGCTCGGCATCAAGTACGGTTCGCCCGAATCGGTGAAGTTCACCGAGGACGTCGCGCGCGAAATGGCGGTCGCCGGCTGGGAGGAGGCGCTCGATCTGTCGCGCGAAAAAGGCCCCGCGCCCATCATGACCGAGCTGTTCACGGTGACGGGCGCCATGCTGCGCAAGCGTCCCGAGATGATCCGCGACGGCTGGAAGGTCGGCGATCAGGTGCCGGGACGCGTCCTGCACGCCAAGTACAGCCGCTACATGCAGCGGATCGCGCAGATCGCGCCCCGTCTCGTCGAGGAACTGGCCGAAACGGGCGCACGCTATACGCACCACACGTCGATCGCGCCGACCGGAACCATTTCGCTCTCGCTCGCCAACAATGCTTCGAACGGCATCGAGCCATCGTTCGCGCACCACTACTTCCGCAACGTGATCCGGCCGGGGCGCAAGACCAAGGAGAAGATCGGCGTTTATTCCTTCGAGCTGCTGGCGTACCGCGAGCTCGTCAATCCGCACGCCACGCCCGGTGCGGCCGCCGAGTCCGAGAAGCTGCCGGATTATTTCATCGCCTCCGAGGACATCACGCCGAAGGAGCATGTCGACGTGCAGGCGGCTGCCCAGCGCTGGGTCGACTCCTCAATCTCGAAGACGGCCAACGTGCCGACGGACTTCCCGTACGAGAAGTTCAAGGACATCTACCTGTACGCCCACGAGCAGGGCCTGAAGGGCTGCACGACCTTCCGCTTCAACCCGGAGGCCTTCCAGGGCGTGCTGGTCAAGGAGCAGGACCTGAAGAACACGGTGTACAAATTCACGCTCGATGACGGGACCGTCGTCGAGGCGCGCGGCGACGAGGAGATCGAGTACGAGGGCGAGCTGCATTCGGCCGCCAATCTCTTCGATAGCCTGAAGGAAGGCTATTTCGGCAAGTATTGAGCCGGAGGAGCCCCGCGCATACCGGACGATGACCATGACCATCAAGATCGAGAGAAAAATCGTCAAATACCAGGTGCAGAAGCCTGAGGAAATCCAGGCCGAGAAGGCCGCGGTGGCGCAGGCGGCCAGTTCGCCGGCACCGACGAATCTGCCGCCCATTCCCACCACCACCACGGTGCGCGACAAGAACGGCCATATGGCTCAAGTGATCCGGATGCACGAGAAGCTTGAGCGCCCGGAGGTGCTGATCGGCTCGACCTACAAGATCAAGACGCCGATCTCCGATCACGCCATGTACGTGACCATCAACGACATCGTGCTCAACGAAGGCACCGAGTACGAGCAGCGCCGACCGTTCGAGATCTTCATCAACTCGAAGAACCTCGATCATTTCCAGTGGATCGTCGCGCTGACCCGCATCATCTCCGCGGTGTTCCGCAAGGGCGGCGACGTCACCTTCCTGGTCGATGAGCTCAAGGCCGTGTTCGATCCGCGCGGCGGCTACTGGCAGCCGGGCGGGAAGTTCATGCCGTCGATCATTGCCGAACTCGGCTACGTCATCGAGCGGCACCTGCAGACGATCGGACTGCTGCGCAAGCCGCAGCTCGACGAGCATCAACAGAAGCTGGTGGATGAAAAGCGCGCCGAATACGAGGCCCGTGCCCGACAGACCGATGCGTTTGCCAAGTCCGATTTTCCGGAAGGCGCGCAGCTCTGCGCCAAATGCAGCACCGCCGCCGTCGTGATGATGGACGGGTGCATGACGTGTCTGAACTGCGGTGATTCGAAGTGCGGCTGAGGCATTGGTGGCTGGTTGTGGGCAGATGATGTGGGTTGACTCAAAAAGCTGGACTTGGACCCCATAAGGCCGGACTGCGGACCTCATAAAGCTGGACCAATCTGGGTCGATTGTGAATTCGCGGCGAGGAGATCCTCGCCGCATTTCCTTTGGAAAGTTCGGTATTGAGTCAGGGCGCCGCGCGCAACCCGGCTTCAGCGCCGGGGCGTTGCCTTACGGAAATCACTTCGGCGCATGAACTCGTTCAGCATCTTCGCGATCTTGGCATCCCCCTGAATCGCATGCCGCCGAATCCCACACGCCTCGGCAATCCGAAGAACGTTCGGTCGGCCCTGCCAGCACGGCAGCGGTGATCCCGCCTGTTTTAATCTCGCCAGATAGTCCGCTACGACTTCCGCAGGCCTCAAGCATCGTTCCCTATGCATGTTGCGCTCCTTGCGGTCAAATTCGTCGAGCACGCGCTGAATACGGGGCTGGTCGTAGAACAGGTCACGGGTGAAGCCGCATGCCGACGCAATGACCCGCTTGATCGGAACGCCGCCCCTGCGCGGCAGACCTTGTCCGCCTTCGATCCTCCGCGCGCAGAAAGCGCGTAGCCGATCTTCGTGCTCCGCCAGGCTATTGACCCGCGGACGATGCGCAGCCTGGTCAGCGACATATTCGGCGACTGCAGCCATCAATGTCGAGACGTGCGAGCGGCGGATGAATCCTTGTGGACTGGCGTGGTTCGCCCGATCGATGAACATGACAGATAGGCGCTTCTTGCGGATCAGCCTGGCCAGCAGGCGCGGCGACCGACGTTTCTTCCGTGCGACTTCTGCCAGCGGAAGGTACGCGGTCCGGAATCGTTCTACCGATGCGACGGTGATCCGTTTGTTGCCCCTCACTACCGTCTGCACGAGATGACCGGCTCTGACCGCCCCCGCAATTGCGGACGAGCACAGACCGGTCCTCTGGGCGCACTCCTTGAAGGAGCAGGTCGAACCGAGGAGCGGTCTCAGGTTGCTGTCGATGAATGTGTCGACGTCCTGCTTCTTCAGCAGGATGCTGGCGGGACTCGGGCCGGACCGACACACGGGTTTCAGAGCATGGTTCAGAAGCGCAACCACCACCGCAACACGCGTCTCAACTGGTAGCGTGCTCCTGCGCACCACTTCATTCAGCGTGACGGTGCCCGGCCGGTTGCGACCCGACGAGACCGGCGCGAGAGCGAGCAGCCGGGCTCGGAACGTTGCTGCTTCGTCCGCGAACCACGAGTGCGCATATCCACGCCGCTCGGCTGCATCGTAGATTCCCTGCTCCCTGAGGCGCTTCAGCACGCGAACAGTGAGCCCCAGCCGCCTCGCGGCTTGCCTGACATTGAGTATCTTTGTGATCGGCGCGGGGATGGGCGTGTTCTCGGCATCGACGACCGCGCGCTCGATACCTTTCACGGGGACCGTGATGCCAGCCAGTGCCCCTGACGCGGTCATCTTGCGCACTGTTGGCGCCCAGAGTCGATGCCGCCTTGCGAGCTCCGATCTCGACACGAACCGCGCATTCTTCAGCGCGGTCTTGTCGCGCAGCATCCGCGGATCGATGATGCCCTTGCCCCAGTGCCTAAGGCCAAAGGCAATGAATTCCTCCTTCAAGAACGCGAAATGCTCGCGCGTCGCGGGCCGGTTCTCGAAGAGCGTCTCGTAGATGCCGGCGAACTGTACGCGCATGCTCACGGTCTTCCAGCCAGAAGCAAGAGCGCGCTCTCCGAGCGTGCGTAGAAAGTCGTGATATCCGTGCGGCCAGTTGCTCAGGATCTGGACAGCCGCTGCGATCTGCGCAGTCAGACGCCCCGGAGCGGACGACTTTGGTGGCTGCATCGCTGCTGTGGCTAACGAGCGCTGTGCAGTGGGCGCATGCAGGAGGCGAGCTTCTCTGTCCTTCTCCGAGGCCGCGATGTCGCCGAGCACGGCGATCAGATGGAGCAGTGCCCCAAACGGCATCGAGACCAAGTGCTCGTGGGGCAGGCCGCGCGGATTTTCAATCTCGCCGTGCGTGCCGTGGAGCCTTGCCTGGAGCAGCGTCATGAGGTCAAGGACCGGCGGAGACGCTCGTTGCGTCTGCGCGTCCCGGAGCGAGCCACCACAGCCGCAGGTGAGCAGACCCGACCGCTCCCATCCGATCCGATGCCCGCATGCCGGACACGTGGTGAGAACCGTCGATCCATGAATCGGGCACGCCACGGCGGCGGAGAGATCCCAAAACGCGTCGATGTATCCCGTCTCGGAGACACATCGCGGGCAAAAAGCCGGATGCTTCAGCCGTAGCGGCTCGCTGCGCAAATCATCTCCGAGGGATTGACCCAGGATCTTGAACGATCCGCGGCTCTTCAGGTCGGCGCGGTAAGCAAGCGGATGTAATGCATCGCTCCTCAGTCCCAGGAGGGCGGCAAGCGGTTCGGTGGGGAACCGGGGAGCGAGGTCGGAACCGCGAGGCAGGTCGGCGGCCTTCCAAATGTGACGCGGGGTGTCGTATCCGTTGGCCTCACTCACGCGCAGGACGAAGCCGAACAGACTTTCCGTCTCGTGCGGTCGCGGCGTGCGGCACAGCAAGCGCATCGCGCTGGCTCACGCGGCGGAGAGCACATCTCGAGCGTGCGCATGCCACACCTTGCGGCGGGACGGACGGCCCTCGCTCACCGCCGGCGCGGCAGCGCCAATCCGAGACACTTTGGCGAGCAGTTCCTCCGACGGCTCGGTGGCGAAGCGAGGACCGAATGGATCCGGAGCATCGCCATAGTCGTGGCTGCTGCGCACGGAGTGCGCGAAGGCCTCGCGAAGATGCTTGAGGGTGACCGCCTTCCGTTTGTCATCAATGGCGTCCCAGACCACCTGGCTGAGCAGCATGGCGAGATACCCGATCAGCCCGCCCGTCGCGCAGTACAGCCTGAACGCCATCTCCGCCGATGTGAAGTCCGGGAGGTCGACGTGCTCAGCGAGCGCATCGTAAAACGCACTCAGGATAGCGGCAAACTCTTCGCGGTCTTCGGGACTTCTCCAGTCGAACCGCTCGAAGGTTACAGGCGTGCGGAACCGCCCCCGCAGCTGTTCGTTCTGCTCGATAGTCGCGAGGCAACCGGGAATGCCGGCCACTACGAGCCCGATCCCCGTGTCATCGACGAGAACCTTCAGCCAGTCGGCGGCGTGGTGCATGACCCTGTTCTGGCCTTTGTCGTAAAAGTGCTGGAACTCATCGATCATGGCCATGCGGGTTCCGCAGTTGCGCATCAGCGTCATGAGCCGCCCGGTGCGTGCGTTTTCTGTCCCCTTGTCGAATCGCGGATCGCCCATCTCCCGGAGCATGATCTCCGCCATTGATTTGACGGTGGGCTTGGATGGCGTCTTCACCCGTAGAATCGGCACTTCGAGCCCCTCGTCGGTGCGCACCATGGGATGTCCCGATGCGAACTGCTCCATGACGCTGGTCTTGCCGGTTCGCGAGGGCCCGACGATGGCCAGGCAGGCCGGATTGCCGCGTGCTTCTGCGTTCCGGTAGCACTGACCGATGCGCCGCAGCGCGCCCTGAAAGGCGGCGTGGGGGACCAGGATCCGATCAATGAGGTTTCTCGGCATGGCCATTGGATTACTCCTGAGCCTCGGCTTCTGGGCCTGTGTGTTTGCGGAGAATCGCCGTGTACTTGCGGACAGGACCCTCCGTGAGCGGGTAGATGTCCTTCGTCGGCGCGACCGCCGGAATTGCCTCCGGATGCGCTGGCGACGCCAGAGCGGGTCCCGGATCGACCGCTGTGGCCGAGGGGAGATCAGGGCGCGGTGGTGACGGCGGGGCAGGACGGGATGAGCCGTTGCCCTGATAGCGCGCAATGCGTTTCCGGGACTTCGATTTTCGATGCATGAGCTCTCGGTCGATCAGCTCGGCGATCTCCCGCTTCGCCTCGACCCAGCCCTGGAGATCGGAGCGGCCTGCTTCCCGTGCCGCGTAGCGCCGAATCACCTTGTGTTGCCATTCGCTAAGGCCGCCCGCGTAGTCGGTAGCCAGGGCGTGTGCTCGAATCAGCGGCCCCCGATCAGGCGGGAGAACGATGATTGCGCCGATGTCGGTGGCGTCGACGCGGACCTCGACCTCGAACCGATCTCCGAGCCGCCGGCGCAGTGCCGTCAGCTCAGGGGAGTTGTAGAGGAGACCATTGAGCTCGATGCCCTTGTGGGTGAGCATCCGGGTTTCGCTCCGGCCTAGGATGGCATCCAGTCGCTCAGGATCGGTAGGAAGCCGAATGTCCTCGGTCGCGATGCTCCTGGTCCACATGAGCGCAGGCGGTACACCAAGTGCCCGGTGTGGTTTTTGGTGATACACGTCCACGATCCACTTGTGGACGATCTCCAGCAGAGTCGACTGACGAACGATGGCATGCTTCGATGGGTCGTAGTCGTCCTTTTCGAAAATGTTCGCGAAGGTCGTTCCCGGCGTCCCGTGGGCCACCCCGCGATTGGCTGTACCGATGAATCGCTCGACCTTGCCCTTGAACCAGGCAACCTTACGGGGGGCATAGTGGATCTCGATGCCCAGGGTGAAGCAGGCGTTCTCCAGGCTGATGCTGTGGAATTCGGTACCGTTGTCGACGACAAGTTCGCGCATGACCCCGTGCGCCAGCCACTGACACTTGATGGACGGATATTTCTCGGGAAGCCAGCTCTTGGGAAGCAGCGCTGTCTTGAGGCAGCGGGCAACGGTCAGGTAGCTCGGGGGCTCAAAGCCGACATATACCCCCAGCACACATCGGGTGTGGTCATCTATGCAGACTGTCAGCCAGGGCCGCCCAAGGGGTAATCCGGTCCGATCATCGATCACGAACAGATCGAGCAGCGTGTGGTCGATCTCGACCCGCTCGAGCGGGGCGACCGTTACACGATGAGCCTGCACGGAGCGGAAAACCTTCACGGCGGCGATCCGTCCATGACGGGCCGCATAACGGTCAAACGCCGGAATCTCCTGGATCAGACGCTTGACTAGGCGGCGTGTGGGAAGTGGCAGTTGCATTTTCTGCGGACGCATGGCGTTTTCCCGGCATACACTGGCCGCGGCATAATCGACGACATCTTGAATGGTTCCGCGATGTAGCGTCATGTATCGGGCATCTATCGCATCCTTTGCGAACTGTTCAACCTCTGCTGGATAGCGAGGCTTTTTGTTCCCTTTTGCTGCGTGGCGTTCGATCAGGGCTGTAATGTCCTTGCCGGCTTTGAGATACACAGATCGCCATTCCAGCACGGTGGAGGCTGCGGGTGGGCGATCAGGCTGGCGAAGGTTGTCCCACGTGGTTTGAATGACAGCCGCGATTGCTCGACGTGTTCCGGGCAGGCCGAGGATTGCATGCACGTACATACGTCGGATCTTCGCCCGCTCCCATTGCTCTGGGGGATAATCCGGGGGGCGGGGTTTCGATACCGAAGGCGAACCTTCGCGGTCATCCTCGCAGAATCCGAGTTTTCCCTGCACGTAGGCACTTTGCAAATCGCGCTCGGCGAGCTCGGTGATCCGTTTGCTGCGAACCTCCTCGAGCTGCCAGAGGTCCGCGTCGATTTTGCGTAAAAGTACATGGCGGTGGCCGTCGATCTCGACGAGGGTCCCCGCGGAAAACGTCGAAGTACTCATGGTGCAAACCTCATGCGGGATAATGTGAATCGGGTGTCGAGACCGAGCTTTTGGTTGACGTCGAAGGCCAGCATGCCTTCGAGGACGAGGCGGCACAGTGAGTGACGGCCGTTGCGTCCCAGGGTGCCGGACACCGCGGCGCCCCATGTCACGGCGGGCAATCGATTCAGGATCGCGCGGATCCGCTCACGTTCTACGGCTGTAATCGGGCCGCGACCCCACTTAAGGATTTCGAGGGCGTTCGAGAGGCGCGGTTGGCGGCACACCTCCTCCGCGTAGACCACTCGGTATGCGTACCCATAAGCTGGCAAGTCGGCACAGAGCAGGGCGGTTCTTGCGGCGACCTCGTCTCGCGCGGCATCCCTTGCCGACTTGATTTCCCAGAGTTCCTTCGGATCGTTATCGCGCTCCACCAGCAGGTCGGGATAATGAATCCGGCTTTCCCCGTTCAGTCGGTAACGAAGCGTCAGGGGTTGCTCGGCAAAGAAACGCACGAAGGGATCCGCGTCGAGGAGCCGCATTGCGTTGAGCTCGGGGACGGATTCCCATTGGAGCATCCGACTCATTTTCCAGGACGGGAACTTGCCCGTCGGTCGTGCCCGCGATCGCGTCACCACCTTTCGTGATCGGATCGCCTCTGGGAACTCGATTGTGATGAGCTCCGACACTTCCATCACAGCAAGAATGACTGCTCTGATATTGCATATAATATCGAATGATCATTCTATTGTCAAGCAGCATCGACGGATTGGCAAGTGTGTTCGGCGAGCGGTATAAAAATAAACTGCCAGTAGATATAGTCCGCCATGCTCAATCGTGACCCCGAATACTTGGCGAAGCTTCGTGATTACTACGCCGAGCACAGGGTGCTGCCGTCGTATTCAGCCGTGGCGACCCTTCTGGGTCTTCGCTCGACATCCGCGGTGGCGGCCTTCGTCAAACGGATGAAGGAAGCGGGTTTCTTGGACTCCGCTCCCGGCGGGCGCCTGCAGCCAGGGGATCGGTTCTTCGAGCGGCCAGTCTCCGATATCCAGCGCCAAGGAATACCGCATGCCGTGAACGACGCGCCGGTAGAGGGCCTGAATGTCGATGCGTATCTGGTTGATCAGCCTTCCCGGACAGTGCTGCTCACCGTAAAGGGTGACTCCATGATCGAGGCGGGGTTGATGCCCGGAGATACGGTCGTGGTGAAAAGGGGAGCGCCGGCCAAGCCCGGCGACGTGGTGGTCGCCATCGTGGACAACGAGTTCACGGTGAAGTATCTGGCGCACGATCGCCGCGGCTTCTTCCTGAAACCCGGTAATAAGGCTTACGCGCCCATCCGGCCCAAGGATGACCTGGAAATCTACGGGCTAGTGGTGGGGATGTTCAGAAAGTATCAACAGCCCGGGAACATTCGCGCGGCTGGATAGAGGATAAGTGCGGGTTGACCACGGCCACGGACCCTTCCGGCCGTCGTCGCACATTGCGGTATTTTCGAGCGCGCTTTCAGTGATTCCCATCGCGGCGTCAGTCTGATCCCGCACAAAATGTGCGAACGCGCTAAGTAATTGAAAGAAAAGCCACAAAGACCTAGCATTGACGCGAATCTAAGAATGAGGCCGGGTGCGCTCGCGCGGTGGCGCCCGGCAAAGGAAGGCAAGGCGGGCTCGCGCATGCTCGGGGACCTCACCAGAATCTGCTTGGCGTCAACGAACCGCCGTGTGGCCCGCCTACGCCATGCCCATACCGTCTCTCACCCCGGAATCATCGATGGCGATGCGCCCAAATTGATCGAGCGCGCATTCCGTCCCCCGTTACCTGTCAACCGACGATAGAGGAGAGCATAAGGCGAATGGCACGGACCAAAGGCAAGCAGAGCGACACGGCCGCCAACGTCGGCTACGAGGCACAGCTCTGGCAGATGGCAGACGCGCTGCGGGGCAGCATGGACGCCGCCGAGTACAAGCACGTCGTCCTGGGGCTGATTTTCCTCAAGTACATCTCGGACGCCTTCGAGGAGCAGCACGCGAGGCTGGAAGCGGAGAAGGCGAGCGGGGCTGATCCTGAGGACCAAGACGAATACCGCGCAGTTTCCATCTTCTGGGTGCCGCCGGAGGCACGTTGGGCGCACCTGAAAGCCCAGGCGCGCCAGAGCACCATTGGGCAGATCGTCGATGAAGCCATGACCGGCATCGAGCGCGACAACCCGGCCCTGAAGGGCGTTCTACCCAAGGATTACGCGCGACCGGCGCTCGATAAGACGCGTCTCGGCCAGCTGATTGATCTGATCAGCAATATCAAGATCGGTGACGAGGCAAGCCGCGCCAAGGACGTGCTCGGGCGCGTCTATGAATACTTTCTGTCCCAGTTCGCAAGCGCCGAGGGCAAGAAAGGCGGCGAATTCTATACGCCCCGCTGTGTGGTCAAAGTCCTGGTCGAGATGCTCGAGCCCTATCGGGGGCGGGTCTATGACCCCTGCTGCGGCTCCTCAGGCATGTTCGTCCAGTCGGTCGAGTTCATCCGTGCTCATGCCAGTGGGAACGGCAACGGCGGCAAAGCCAAATCCGATATCTCCATCTACGGCCAGGAATCGAATTACACGACTTGGCGTCTGGCGAAGATGAATCTCGCCATTCGGGGCATCGATGGCCAGATCGCGCATGGTGACACCTTCCACAATGATCGCCATCCGGATCTTAAGGCGGATTTCATCCTGGCGAATCCCCCCTTCAATATCTCCGACTGGGGTGGCGAGCGGCTGAGAGAAGACAAGCGCTGGCAATACGGTACACCGCCCGCGGGCAATGCGAATTTCGGTTGGGTGCAGCACATCGTTCACCACCTAGCACCCTCTGGCGTGGCCGGATTCGTACTCGCGAATGGCTCAATGTCCTCGAATCAGTCCGGTGAAGGGGAGATCCGCAAGAATCTGATCGAGGCTGACCTCGTCGATTGCATGGTGGCGCTCCCTGGACAGCTCTTTTATTCGACGCAGATTCCGGCGTGTTTGTGGTTCCTGGCTCGGGACCGTCAGAATGGTAAGTTCCGGGATCGTCGCGGCCAAATTCTATTCATCGATGCGCGCAAACTCGGTCGCATGGCTGATCGGACCCATCGTGAACTCACGGATGAAGACGTCGCCCGCATCGCCAATACCTACCATGCCTGGCGCGGAGAGCGGGATGCAGGCGAGTACGCCGATGTCGCAGGGTTTTGCAAAAGCGCTGCTCTCGAGGACGTGCGCAAACATGGCCATGTTCTTACGCCGGGTCGATACGTTGGCGCCGAAGCGCAGGACGACGATGGGGAGCCGTTCGAGGAGCAGATGAAGCGCCTCGTTGCTCAACTGCGTGATCAGCAGACTGAGGCTGTGAAACTCGACGCTACCATTGCCGTCAATCTGAAGGAGCTAGGGTATGGCGGGTGAGTGGGATGTCGTGCCCCTCGAATACCTTGTCGAATCCGGCCGAGCGATCTCGTACGGAATTGTACAGCCAGGTCCGGCGACGCCTGACGGCGTTCCAATCGTTCGCGTCACTGATATACGAGATGGACGAATCTCGACCGGGAATCCATTGCGCGTATCACAGCAAATCGAAGCGGCATATGCGCGAACACGACTACAAGGCGGAGAGCTTTTGCTCACACTTGTCGGGACCGTGGGGGAAGTGGCAATTGTTCCTCCGGTGCTCGCTGGCTGGAATACAGCCCGCGCAGTAGCTGTCATACCGGTGAACCAAGAAATTGGTGCGTATTGGGTGAAGCTCGCCATTCAGTCTCCGGAGGTGCGGCACCTTATTGATTCACGTCTAAACACAACGGTTCAAGCAACGCTGAACCTTCGGGACGTGGCGCAGCTTCCAATTGTGATTCCTCCGAAATCTGAGCGAATAGCGATCACCCACATTCTAGGTACTCTCGACGACAAGATTGACCTGAACAGGAAAATGAGCGAGACGCTGGAGGCGATGGCGCGAGCGCTTTTCAAGTCGTGGTTCGTGAATTTCGATCCCGTGCGGGCGAAGATGGAAGGGCAGGATCCAGGGCTGCCGAAGGAGCTTGCGGATCTGTTTCCGAGCAGAATGGTGGAATCGGAGTTGGGAGAGATTCCGCAGGGATGGGAGGTAGGCTCCGTCGAGAGCATCTGCGAATCCATATCAAGCGGCGGCACGCCGGCCCGAATGAATCCGCTCTATTGGGAAGGGGGAAGCATCCCTTGGTTCAAGACCGGAGAACTGCTAGCCTGGAAAATTCGTGATTTCTGAAATACAAAAGCCCCTGTCGTGGTAAAAAGGCTGTGCTACCAGACCCTTTATCACTCGAGAGGCTTTTGCGTGACC
>JAJYUL010000063.1:5712-12660 GCA_021792555.1 Pseudomonadota bacterium | reverse complement strand
TCAGTGCTTTGCCTCGCGGCCGTACCGCGTGCTATAAGAAAGCCGTCTCATCCGGGAAACCGCGGGCGCACGGACGCTGTTCGCGACGTCTCGTAAGACGACTGAAGACCATGCCTCCTGAGGGCTTTTAAATGAGTGACGATTCCCGCGGCCGCCACGACGACGGCAAACTCCTTTACTGCTCGTTCTGCGGGAAGAGCCAGCATGAGGTGCGCAAGCTCATCGCCGGCCCCTCGGTGTTCGTCTGCGACGAGTGTGTCGAGCTGTGCAACGACATCATTCGCGAGGAACTCGAGGACCGTGCCGAGCGCGCCCGCGACAAGCTGCCCAAGCCGCACGAAATCAAGAAGGTGCTCGATGAGTACGTGATCGGTCAGGAGCGCGCCAAGAAGGTGCTCTCGGTGGCCGTCTACAATCACTACAAGCGCCTGCAGACCCGCTCCGGCGGGACGCGCGCCAAGGACGAGGTCGAGATTGCCAAGAGCAACATCCTGCTGATCGGCCCGACCGGCTGTGGCAAGACCCTGCTCGCCGAGACGCTGGCACGCCTGCTGAACGTGCCGTTCACCATCGCCGATGCCACGACCTTGACCGAGGCCGGATACGTCGGCGAGGACGTCGAGAACATCATCCAGAAGCTGCTGCAGAAGTGCGATTACGACGTCGAGAAGGCGCAGACCGGCATCGTCTACATCGATGAGATCGACAAGATCTCGCGCAAGTCGGACAACCCCTCGATCACCCGCGACGTCTCCGGTGAGGGCGTGCAGCAGGCGCTGCTGAAGCTCATCGAAGGCACCATCGCCTCGGTGCCGCCCCAGGGCGGGCGCAAGCATCCGCAGCAGGAGTTCCTGCAGGTCGATACCAGCAACATCCTGTTCATCTGCGGCGGGGCGTTCGCGGGGCTGGAGAAGATCATCCTCAACCGCACGCAAAAGAGCGGGATCGGCTTTACCTCCGAGGTGCGCACCGCCCAGGAGCGCCCGCACGGCAGCGACCTGTTCCACGACGCGGAGCCCGAGGATCTGATCAAATACGGCCTGATTCCCGAGTTCGTCGGGCGTCTGCCGGTGGTTGCCACGCTCGATGAGCTCGACGAGGCGGCGCTGGTGTCGATCCTCACCGAGCCGAAGAACGCGCTCACCAAGCAGTACCGGCGGCTGTTCGAGATGGAAGGCGCCGAGCTCGAGTTCCGCGACGATGCGCTGCGCGCGGTGGCGCGCCGGGCCATGCAGCGCAAGACCGGCGCGCGGGGACTTCGCACCATCCTTGAAACGGTGCTGCTCGACACCATGTATGACCTGCCGACGCTGCGCGATGTGGCCAAGGTCGTGGTCGATGAAACGGTGATCGACGGCTCGAGCACACCCTACGTCGTCTATCGCTCCGAGGAAGGCCGGACTGCCGGCGCCGAGGAGCCCCGGCGGGCTGCGAGCCACTGATCGCGCGGGGCGCGTCAGCCGCGCGCCCCCCGCCAGCTCAATCAATCGAGGCTTCGAGCGTGTCTGAATCCAATACCCCCGTCCAGCCCGCCGTTGCCGCGCGGGGCGTCCCCGTGCTGCCGCTGCGGGACGTAGTCGTCTATCCGCACATGGTGATCCCGCTGTTCGTCGGCCGGGAGAAATCCATCGAGGCGCTCGAGGTGGCCATGCGGGCCGACCGGCGCATCATGCTGGTCGCCCAGAAACAGGCCGATGTCGATGACCCGAAGGGCGATGACCTGTATCGCGTCGGCACCGTGGCGACCATTCTGCAGCTGCTGAAGCTGCCCGACGGCACGGTGAAGGTGCTGGTCGAGGGCGTCGACCGCGCGCGCATCGAGCGGCTGACCGCGGGCGATTACTACTCCGCGGAAATCGAGCTGATGCCGGACGTCGAGTCCTACGACGAGCGCGAAATGGACGTGATGACGCGCTCGGTGATCTCGCAGTTCGAGCAGTACGTCAAGCTCAACAAGAAGGTCCCCCCGGAGGTGCTCACCGCGCTCGCCGGGATCGAGCAGGCCGGCCGCCTCGCCGACACCGTCGCGGCGCACATGTCGGTCAAGCTCGCCGAGAAGCAGAAGGTGCTCGAGATCCTCGACGTCAAGAAGCGTCTCGAGCACATCCTGGTCGCCATCGAGGGCGAGCTCGATGTGTTGCAGATCGAGAAGCGCATCCGCGGGCGCGTCAAGGCGCAGATGGAGAAGAGCCAGCGCGAGTACTACCTCAACGAGCAGATGAAGGCCATCCAGAAGGAGCTCGGTGAGATGGACGAGGGCGGCAACGAGCTCGCCGAGCTCGAAGGCCGCATCGCGCGCGCCGGCATGCCGAAGGAGGCGCGCGAGAAGGCGACGAGCGAGCTGAACAAGCTGAAGATGATGTCGCCGATGTCCGCCGAAGCGACGGTGGTGCGCAACTACATCGACTGGCTGGTCAAGGTGCCGTGGAAGAAGCGCACCAAGATCATCAAGGACATCGCCCGGGCCGAGCAGGTGCTCGATGAGGACCACTACGGGCTCGAGAAGGTCAAGGAGCGCATCGTCGAGTATCTGGCCGTCCAGCAGCGCGTGGAGAAGCTCAAAGGGCCGATCCTGTGCCTGGTGGGGCCCCCGGGCGTCGGCAAGACCTCCCTCGGGCAGAGCATCGCGCGGGCGACCAACCGCAAGTTCGTGCGCATGTCCTTGGGCGGAGTGCGCGATGAGGCGGAGATCCGCGGCCACCGGCGCACCTACATCGGCTCGCTGCCGGGCAAGATCGTGCAGAACATGTCCAAGGCCGGCGTGCACAACCCGCTGTTCCTGCTCGATGAAGTCGACAAGATGTCGATGGACTTCCGCGGCGATCCGTCCTCGGCGCTGCTCGAGGTGCTGGACCCTGAACAGAACTCGACGTTCAACGATCACTACCTCGAGGTCGATCTCGACCTCTCCGAGGTGATGTTCGTCTGCACGGCCAACAGCCTGAACATCCCCGCCCCGCTGCTCGATCGCATGGAGGTGATCCGCCTGCCGGGGTACACCGAAGATGAGAAGATGAACATCGCGCGGCGCTACCTGGTGCCGAAGCAGATGAAGAGCAACGGCCTGAAGGACGATGAGCTGAAAGTGGCCGATGCGGCGCTTCTTGACATCGTGCGCTACTACACGCGCGAGGCCGGGGTGCGCAATCTCGAGCGCGAGATCGCCAAGATCTGCCGCAAGTCCGTCAAGCAGCTGCTGCTGCACAAGAAGGACGAGCGGCAGGTGAGCGTCACGGCGCGCAACCTCGATAAGTTCCTCGGCGTGCGCCGCTTCCGCTACGGCAAGGCGGAGGATCAGAACCGCGTCGGACAGGTCACCGGGCTCGCCTGGACCGAGGTGGGCGGGGAGCTGCTCACCATCGAGGCGGCGGTGGTCCCCGGCAAGGGCAAGCTGCAGCACACCGGACAGCTGGGCGAGGTGATGCAGGAGTCCATCCAGGCGGCGATGACCGTGGTGCGCAGCCGCGCCCAGGTGCTCGGCCTGGAGAGCGAGTTCTACCAGAAGCTCGACGTGCACCTGCACATCCCGGAGGGCGCCACGCCGAAGGACGGCCCGAGCGCCGGCATCGGCATGTGCACCGCACTCGTCTCGGCGCTGACCCGCATCCCGGTGCGCTCGGACGTGGCGATGACCGGGGAGATCACCCTGCGCGGGGAGGTGCTGCCGATCGGCGGGCTGAAGGAGAAGCTCCTGGCCGCGCACCGCGGCGGCATCAAGACGGTGCTGATTCCGGACGAGAACCGCAAGGATCTGGTCGAGATCCCCGACAACATCAAGGGCAACCTCGAGATCAAGCCGGTCAAGTGGATCGACGAGGTGCTTGCGCTCGCACTCACCCAGCAGCCGGTGCCGCTGACGCACGACGCGGCGGCTCCCGCACCGGCGCCCGAGGCGGCGGTGGTGCCCGCAGGACGGCGCGGCCGGCGCAACGGGCGCAAGCAGGCACCGCCGGCGCATTGACCGCCGGGATGCGCCGCGCCATTCTCTGGGCGGCGTACGGAACTCACGGGGCAGGCGGGCGACCCGCCTGCCCCGTCCCGTTACTCAGGCCGCGCACTTTGGGAAAGCCCGCGCGCGGCCGGGATCCGCGGGTGCTTAGCTCAGCTGGTAGAGCGTCGCCTTTACACGGCGAATGTCGGGGGTTCGAGTCCCTCAGCACCCACCATATAAGCCACGGAAAAAAAGAAAAATGCCGTGATTTAAAGGGCACTGCGGGTCACAAGACGGCACAACTTGGCACAGTCAGTGCGCCAGATTTGTGCCACGGAAGGTGCGAGAGGTCAGTTTCCGAGAGACGCGGCGGTGTGTTGTCAGCCGCTCTGTGCCGCCTGGCGCACTGTCTTGCCGCGCGGGGTTCCTCCGCGGCGCTTCTCGCCCCCGGCCTCATATCGCGCCAGGCGCGCAGGCGCGATGGCGAAATGGTCACGCACCTGCTGAGATCCTCCGCGAGCACGAGGCGCTGCACGACCTCGGCCTGAACCAGACCCCGGAGGGCAGCGATCCCGCGCAGCGCGGCGAGCTCAGCAGGGGACAACCGCACATCTTGTGGCGATAGAGCGCCTGCACCAGGGCGCTCGTCTGGCGGTATCTCTCGACGCGGTAGGCGTACCGCGGAGTCTTGAATCGCGGGGCGGCGGGCGGAGGGATAGATCTTGCCAGACGGCCATGAGCTTCTGGGGCGGGCTCTGGTCAGGCCGGTGAGGGTTCTCCTCTTTTTGTGGCGAGGCATCGGGACGGATCATGGCGCTCAGGGCGCTACAGGCGCTCCTGCGGGGTGCGCCGGCACGGACTCGGGCGCTACCGGATTGGCGGGCGGGCTCACTTTCCTGGTGAATCATCCGGAGAAATGAGCGCTGGCTTGACCGTTAATACCAATTTGGTATATTGGCCGCGGTGCACGTCATCGCGAAACCCGCCTTGGTCGAGTTCTGGAAGAAGTATCCGGCCGCCGAGGGGCCGCTCGAGGCGTGGTACCGGATCATGCGCCGCGAGGTCTTTGCGGACTTCAACGCCCTACGGGAGACCTTTGGTAGCGCCGATTACGTTGACCCGTTCACGGTGTTCAACATCGGCGGGAACAAATACCGCCTGATCGCGGTAATCCATTACAACCGGCGCAAGGTGTACATCCGCCAGGTGCTTACCCATGCCGAGTACGACCGCGACAAGTGGAAGCGGGGAAATTGAATATGCGCCATGCACACAACACTACTCCCGATCCGCAGGCGATCCTGCGGGCCTGGATGCCGTTCAAGAAGGCGATCGGCGTCACTGCGGTTCGGACCGAGGCGCAATATGCGGCCGCGCGTTCTGTCGTCGATGCGCTGATTGACGTGATCGGCGACGACGAGAGCCATCCCCTTGCCGAGGTGCTCGATTATCTCTCCGATCAGGTAGAAGCGTATGAGGATGAGCACACGGTCATCCCCGAGGCATCCCCCGCCGAGACGCTGCGCTTCCTGATGCAGCAGCACGAGCTCAAGCAGGAGGATCTCGTCGACTGCGCGCCGCAGAGCCGGATTTCAGACATCCTCAACGGCCGGCGGGCCATCAGCAAGGCTCTCGCGAAGAAGCTCGCGCAGCGGTTCAACGTCGCGGCCGATCTGTTCATCTGAGGATGTCCAGGACACCGCCACCCAAGGTGCCGAGACGCTCAAATCAGGAATTGGTTGAAGCGTTCGAGCACCTGAGGTGCGAGTATGCGATGCCTCTTGCTGTCTCGGCCGCCCTGCACTCGAATCTCGCATCGGATCCGCTGTTGAGGAATGCACTGCTGGAATCATTCGTGATCCATTTTCGCGCGCTCGTGGATTTCCTATATCGCCCGAAGAATGCGCACCCTGACGGCATGGCAGCTGAAGATTTCCTCGGCGACAAAACCGACTGGACTGAGGCGCGACCGACCATCTCTCCGATACTGGACAGCAGCAGACACGGGGCGCACAAAGAGATTGCGCATCTCACTTATGCGCGTTTGATGGTCACAGAGTTAGAAAAAGAGTGACCTTTCAGCGAGACAACCGAGGAAATTCGGCGCCTGATGGATTTGTTTCAGGAGACGTCTGGTTGGAATTTGAGCAAGACGTAGGGCGTCTCCCTGTCCGAGGGTCCGGCGCCCGGCGCCAGTTCTCGCGCCCCGACGAGCGTCATGTCAGAGATGCGAATCACTCATGCGAATAGTACAGCGTTGTCCCGCACTGACTACAAAAATGCTTGCGTAGAAAAGTGCGCTGCATCAGATGGCGTACATGGATGCGCGAGCTGCCGCAATTTGAGCACTTGACTCCATCCTCCGTGATCAACTCGGGATGTTCTGAGCGATACCAGTTGTAGTCTCTTTCGGCCAGACGCTGCAGGCGCCTGCGCCTTTCGACTGTGTTTCCTGCAATGAGAACAACGGCGATCACAAGCAAAGCCAAGCCGACAGTGACGCTCATCAGCTACAACCTCCTCGTCTCTCGTCACTTCACTGCAGCCCTGGTGCGGCGCATGCGCGCCGCTGCAAACGTGGTGCCGCTCCGTCGACCCACCGGTAGTGGCTGAATTATACGAGTGCCAATCATTGCATCGCGTATCGTTACCCGATGCTCTAGAATGTCATTAGAAGCTTCTGGCACGACGGCCTTGAGCGGTTTTTCCGGACTGGCTCCAAGGCTGGCATCCGACCTGAGCACGCCAAACGGCTGAACGTGCAGCTTGGCCCCCTGGAGGGGCGACCTGCGCGGACGATATGAACATGCCCAGTTGACGCTTCCACGGACTGCGCGGCGATCTTGCCGGGCACTACGCCGTTTCGGTCAGCGGCAATTGGCGGCTCACGTTCAAGTTCGAGGGTAAGGATGCCGTGCTGGTCGATTATCAGGACTATCACTGACGAAGACACCCATGACTCGCATGTACAACCCCCCCCCCCCCCCCCCCCCCCCCCCCGGCCCCCCCCCCCACCC
>JAJYUL010000063.1:0-5702 GCA_021792555.1 Pseudomonadota bacterium | reverse complement strand
TAAAGTCCCCGCGTCGGTCCACTACCCACCCCATCCCTCACCAAAGCACCCATGCCCCACACGGCCCCCCCCCCCCCCCCCCCCGCATCCCGGCGCGGTCCTGGCGGATACCGTGCTGCGAAAGGACGGCGGCATTACCGTGACCGAGTTTGCCAAGCGGCTGCGCGTATCTCGCGTGGCGCTCTCGCGCGTGGTTAACGGACGTGCTGCGGTGAGCGCAGAGCTTGCAATCCGGCTTGCTGCCGCGCTCGGCGGCTCGGCGGAATCGTGGCTCAACATGCAGACCGCCTACGATCTGTGGCACGCCGATAAGAAGCGCCGCCCGAAGATTACGCCGATGCGCGAGGCGACAGCCTGATCTGAGCCCCGCCGCGGTTACTCCGACGGGAGGAAAACCGGGAATCCTGACCCGGCTGACCGGCGGCGCTGTCAGCATGCGTCTACAGGAGACGCCAATGGTCAGAGAATTCCCTATAACCGCCGAGGCACAGCGTCGAGTGCAAGCAGCGTGTGCAAGCGCGTGGGGTGCGCGGCGCGAGTGCGCAGGCGACCTGCATACACTGGCGGTTGCATTTCAGGGCGCACCCACCATGTGCCGCACGGTCGCAGTGCCCCCCCGTTCCCCACTTCGATCAGCCGACACCCGCGAACCGCTCGCGCCGTGTGCGGCCGCTCGGCACTGCTCGGCCGCGGGCGGAGCAGTGCGATATCCGCGTATCGACAGCAAGAGGCCGCGCGCGTATCACACTGCGTATGAGCCATTTTCGGGACTTCAGAGTCGAACCGGGCGCGCGCGTGCAGCTCGCGCAGGTCGACCCGGCATTCAAGGGACACGAGCAGGACCATGAGTCGGCCGGGGCGCTGATCGAGCACTACAGCGAGCGCCTGCGCGCGCTGCAGGAGCTGCTGTATGCGGAAGGACGCCGCTCGCTGCTGATCTGCCTGCAGGCGATGGATACCGGAGGCAAGGACGGGGTCATCAACCACGTGCTCGGCGCGATGAACCCGCAGGGCTGCCGGGTGGCGCACTTCCGCAAGCCCTCGACCGAGGAGGCGGCCCACGATTTCCTCTGGCGCGCGCATCGTGCGGCCCCGGCGCGCGGTGAAGTGGTGATCTTCAATCGCTCGCACTATGAGGATGTTCTCATCGTGCGCGTGCATGAGCTGGTGCCGAAGCCAGTCTGGTCGGCACGCTATGAGCGCATCAACGAGTTCGAGCGGGCGCTCGCCGAGGACGGCACGGTCATCCTGAAGTTCTACCTGCACATCTCGAGCGAGGAGCAGCTCGGGCGCTTCAAGGAGCGGCTGGACGATCCGAGCAAGCACTGGAAGATCAGCGAGGCGGACTATGCGGAGCGCAAGTTCTGGCCCGAGTATCTGCGCGCCTACGAAGAGGCGCTCTCCCGGTGCAGCACCGAGCAGGCGCCATGGTATGTGATTCCCGCAAATCACAAGTGGTTCCGCAATCTCGCCGTGGCGCGCATCGTGGTCGAGCGGCTAGAGGCGATGGACCTGAAGTACCCGCAACCGGGCGTCGACCTGGCACGGATCCGGCGCGAGTACCACGAAGTCGCTGCGAAGCGGTAGCGTGCGCGGCGTCTGCTGCTCAGGAGCGTGGCGGGACAATCGATGCGTGAGGCCCGGCGGAAGGGCCCGCGGCGCAATGCCTCGATGTGCGCGGCACGCGGCGTGAACCGCGCAGCCGCCTCGGAAGCGTCGGGGTCTGATGCATTATCGTCAAATTCACGAGCGCGATAGGTCCCCTGGGTCAATAATTTCCCCGGGGATCAACAGAGACGAATGCTCGGCGAAGGAAAAAATAATGAGCAGACTTTCGGCCGCCGGCACCGCGCCCTGCGTTCAAGCCAGGCTCAGAGAGGCGCTTCGAGCCTCCCCGGCATTGACCCGGACGCTGCAATCGGGCCGGGCGGTGCTGCAACTTCGGGCCTTGGCGTCACGCGGCGCGTGCGGCCATTCGGATGGCCAGACCGCCGCAGGACACTCCGGTCACACAGAGTCCTTCGCTGCTGCAATTTGACCTCGACCAGCTCGTCAGGAATCTTCGCGCGGACGGGGTCGCGGTGGCCGGGATTCTTCCGCCGGACCTCTTGAGTCGAGTGCGGGCCGTTACCGCGAAGCTGCCTCCGGGAGAGTACGGGGACTTCGATGAGAATCCGCACGTGCGCGCCATGGTGCAATGCGGTGCGACGCTGGCGGTGGCCCGAGGCTACCTGCGGGCCGAGCCGGCGCTGCTCGAATGCAATCTGGTTGTTGCTCATGCGGAGAATCCCGCCGATGCGCTCGCGAAAGACTCGCAGCGATTCTTCCATTTCGATTATGCGGGATGGCATTCGCTGAATCTCTTCGTGTACCTGACGGATGTTTCAGAAGACTCGGGCGCACATCAGGTCGTTGTCGGGACGCACCGCACGGGCAAGCTGCGGGATGCGCTGCGCGCTGCAGTCCCGGATGAGCAGATCATGGCCCGATACCCGGGCCGCATCCGCACGATTACCGGACCTGCCGGAACGATGTTCTTTGAAGATACAGCAGCGTTCCATCGCCGCAAGATGCATGCGGGACGCCGCGTCATGCTGAATATCCTCTTCGCATCGCACCGGAGTTGGCTCAGCAAGGGGCGCCTGACGGTGAAATACTCGAATTACCTGCGATCGAGCGCTGCGGCGCACGAATCGCAGATGAGCCGGTCAGTCCTGCCATGAGTGAGGCGGTGCGGCAGGGATGTGTTGCGTTCCCTGGCGCAGGATGGGACTGGATGTGTCGGCAGCCGCGATGGCATGCACGCCTCTTGTGATGTGGCGTGAGGCGTGCAACGCGGCGGGCCGATGGCCCGTCACGCCCGGCTGACCTGCGGTCCGCTCGCTCCGCCTGCCGGGACGCGGTAGGATGTCGCCGGCGCGGGCGGGGCTGCCGGTCGCGCATGAGGCCGGGCCGCAGCAGTGTTGCTGCTCAACCGGCCCGGTACCGGCTGATCCAGTAGGAGCCTCCCGCATGCACCGTTCCCTTGCTCTGCTTCTGGCCAGCGCCGCGTTCGCGCTGTCTCCAACCGTTTACGCGGCACAGGCGCCGGTGCAGGCCCGCCCCGCCGCGGCGTCCGCGGCCAGGACGTCGGTGACCCACGGCAGCGTGGTGATCGACGGCAAGCGCATCGCCTACACGGCCACCGCCGGTACGATCATCCTCAAGAACAAGCAGGGCAAGCCCACCGCCAGCATGTTCTACGTCGCCTACACCAAGGACGGCGTGCGCGATCCGGGCAAGCGGCCCGTGACCTTCGCCTACAACGGCGGGCCGGGATTCGCCTCGGCGCTCGTTGACATCGGGGGCTTCGGGCCGCGCCGCATCGACTGGCCGGCCCCCGGTGAGGTCAAGGCGGAGCAGCCGCCGTACCGGCTGGTGCCGAACGCGTACAGCATTCTGAAGACCACCGACCTGGTGTTCATCGATGCGGTCGGCACCGGCTACAGCCGCATCGTCGGGGTGGGCAAGCCCTCGATGTTCTACGGCATCAACGGCGATGCGCGCGCCTTCACGCAGTTCATCGAGCGCTACGTTCAGCAGAACGATCGCTTCGAGTCGCCGAAGTTCCTGCTCGGGGAGAGCTACGGCACCACCCGCTCGGCCGTGCTGGCGCTCGATCTGGTGGGCCATGGGGTCTATCTCGATGGGGTGATCCTGTGCTCGACGGTGCTGGATTTCGCGACTCTGAACAACACCCCGGGCAATGATCTGCCCTACGAGCTGTATCTGCCGTCCTACGCGGCGGTGGCCTGGTACCACCACCGCCTGAGTCGGCAGCCGGCCGATCTGCCGGCATTCGTGCAGCAGGTCGAGCACTTTGCCGGCGGGGCGTACGCGCATGCGCTATTCGAGGGCTCGGCACTGCCGGCGGCCGAGAAGAGTCGGATCGCCGCGCAGCTCGCGGGCTACACCGGCCTGCCGGCGTCCCTCTGGGTCAAGGCGGACCTGCGCATCCCGCTGTCGGTGTTCCAGCGCGACCTGCTCGACACCGGTGCGAGCACCGGGCGCTTCGATGCGCGCTTCACCACCCCTGAGCTGCAGCCGCTCATGCCCGAGCAGGGCGACTCGGCCGCCGGGGCGGCCACGACCGCGATCTGGGGGGCCCTCAGCGCGAGTTTCGATCAGTACCTCGAGCACGATCTTCACTACCACAGCGAGCGGCTGTACGTGCAGAGCAGCGGCAGCGTGTTCAAGGCCTGGGACTGGAGTCACTACGTGCCGCCGCTGAGCGAGCTCGATGAGGGCGTGGGCAGCAGCGACAGCCTGCCTCGCGTGCGCAACGTGGCCCCGGCGCTGGCGCGGGCCATGAGCAACGATCCGGGCATGCAGCTGATGCTCAACAACGGCTGGTTCGACATGGCCACGCCGTTCTTCGCCACCAACTACACGCTCGCGCACATGGGACTGCCGGAGGGCCTCGAGCGCAACATCCACGAGTACTACTACCCGGTCGGGCACATGCTCTACCTGAACCCCGCCGTGCTGCCGCAGCTCTCGCACAACATCGACGCCTTCATCGCCAACGCCACACGGCGCTGATCCGAGGGCGCCAGGGAAGGGGGGCGGGGCGCGCAGCGCGCCCTGGCTCATGCCGGCCGCGGAATCTCAAGGCCGCGCGCCACGGCCGGCCGCCCGAGGAAGCGCTCGAGCGCGCCGGTCACGTGCGGAAAATCCCCGATGCCGACGAGCTCGCCGGCCTCGTAGTAGCCGATCAGGTTGCGCACCCAGGGGAAAATGGCGATGTCGGCGATGCTGTAGTCAGTGCCCGCCATCCAGGCGTGGCGGCCGAGCTGCGCCTCGAGGACCCCGAGCAGGCGCTTGGCTTCGGCGACGTAGCGCTCGCGGGGCCGCTTGTCCTCGATGTCCCGCCCGGCGAAGCGGTGGAAAAAGCCGAGCTGGCCGAACATCGGGCCGATCCCGCCCATCTGGAACATCAGCCACTCGATGACGGTGTAGCGCGCGGCGGGTGCGGCGGGCAGAAACTGCCCGGTCTTCTCCGCGAGGTACAGCAGGATCGCGCCGGACTCGAACAGCGCGAGCGCCTCACCGCCCGGTCCATTCGGATCGAGGATGGCGGGTATCTTGCCGTTGGGATTGAGCGAGCGGAACTCGCTCGAGAGCTGCTCCTGCCGTGCGAACTCGACGCGGTGCGCCTCGTAGGGCAGGCCGATCTCCTCCAGCATGATGGAGACCTTCACGCCGTTCGGGGTTGGCAGCGAGTACAGCTGCAGCCGCCCGGGGTACCGGGCGGGCCATTTGCCGGTGATGGGAAAGGCGGCGCAATCGAGCATGGCGGCTCCCGGTGCTGCGGCGCGCGAGTGCAGCGCGCATGGCGGGACTGCTTAGCGTGAGCGCCGTGTCGGGTGGGCGCAAGTCCGGGGGCGCTGCCGGCCGCCTTGCGGGGCGCGACCCGCGAGGCCATCATGGCGCCCTTTCGTTTTCACGGACACTCGGGGGAGCGGCCATGGGACGCGCTTGCGGAGCGACGCTTTTTGCACTGGCGCTCGCGATCTCAGCATCGGTCCACGCAGCCCCGGTCGTGCCCGAGGCGAGCTTGAGCGAGCGCACGCTCGCTTACATTCAGCGCGCCTGGGGCACGCTCACCCGCTCGGCCACCGAGTGCGCCTCCTACCCGAGCGGGCCGCATCAGCGCCGGCGCG
>JAJYUL010000015.1:44644-67238 GCA_021792555.1 Pseudomonadota bacterium | reverse complement strand
GCTGCGCGGCCGCCGAGCAGATTAACGCCTCCGCGGCGTAACTTACGGGCGCTCGATCCGGTCAGGACGAACTGGTGCCCTGTCTTTTTCTCGATCAGAAGGTGGACGACCTCAAGTAGCTCCGGCAGCTTCTGAATTTCGTCGATGAAGATCTGCTTGGTGCGCGGATTGGCGTCTACCAGTTCACGCAATCGTTCGGGCCGGGCGGACAGCTGGCGTAACGTAGCCGGATCGAGCAGGTCAATCCGCAGGGCATTTGGAAACTCATGGTTGCACCACAGCGTTTTGCCCGTCCCGCGCGGACCGAGGAGAAAGAAATGATCTCGACCGGCGGAGAGAAATCGAGGCGTAAATGCCATAATGCGTCGCAATATGGCATTACTCATGCCGTTTTACAATTCTGAATTCCGTGCTCGCCCGCCCGATTCCCACCCTACGCCGTCGAGGGGACTTGACTGGGTACGGAAATTTGCAGGTAAGGGATTCCTCTTTACAATCAATTATCTATAAGAGGACGTGAATCCCTTTCTCCCGCGACTCTCTTTGCGAATCAATTTCGGGCCGGCCTTCCGCTGCGATTTGCGGTGCGCGAGGCAAGAGGTGCGCCGGGGTGGTACTTGCGCTCGATGTGCCCCTTGAGCTGTGCCTTGTAGAAGTACACGGGCTGCAGTACCCCCATGGCGTAATCGGCCGCCTGGTCGAAGAAGTGGGCGGAGGATGGATGGCCGCTTTCTCCGCCGGTGGTAATCGCCCACGCGCGTACCTTGCGTCCGAACTCCACGACGGCGACGAAGCTGTTTCCTACCGTACCGTACCAGCGCTTCGTATTCGGATAGGGGTGCGCGCCGAACGCGGCCAACGAGCCCCAGATCGACGAGGTGAACGGCACAGGAATGCTCGGTTTGGAATCATCGAACCTGGGATGACGGATGGCGTCGTTGAGACGCTGCAGGCGGTTGATTTGACCCCAGGGCGTTTCCCAGGTGCCGAAGTTCCTCTTCAGGCGCCTGGAGGCCGCCGCGAGCGCCCGCAGCAGCTGCGCGGGAGTGGCCCGGTGCACGACATAGTCCTCAGGCGACATGCCTGCCGCGCGGGCGGCGTGCTTCACACGGCTAAAGATGTCCGTGCCCCAGAACACGGCCAGCGACGTGGCGACTGAATTCACGCCCCAGCGGTCATTCCAGGCACGCAACACGCTGATTTCGCGGGCGAGGCGGGACTTCAGCGGGCTTGATGCCGCTGTGCCGTCGTAGGCTTTGAGCAGCACGGGGATCATGGTGGCGAATGCGGGCAAATAGCTGTCGAACGCAGCTGCGGTCAGTGACGCCATGGTCCAGTTCCTCGTGCCCGTCAGCAGCCGCAGGGCATGGTAGCCGCGCGGAGTCTCTTCCGTGCCGCTCGCGACGTAGCTCGGAAAATCCTGCCGCTTGGGGCTGTACGGCCCGGCCGCGGACCACGGCCAGTTGTTCGAGTTGTACAGCCAGCCGTTCGGAGGGTTCAGCAGGTGCGGTGTCTCGGCGAGCGTCAGCAGACCGTGAAACGCCGTGGCCGGATTGCTGCCGTCGACCGGCTTGGTCCAGTTGAAGGCGTTGCTGCGGCGCGGGATCCAATCTGAATCCCAAAAGGCGATGTTGCCCTCGGCGTCCGCGAATATCGTGTTATTCGACGCGTTCGTATGCAGCTGCATGGTCTTGCGGAATTCGGCGTAGTCCTTGGCCGTCATCCGGGTCCAATCCTGGATGAGCGACCGTATCGGCCGCTGCATCACGTTGACGCTCTCCCACTTGTTGCCGATCCGCGCGATGATCGGGCCGTGCTGGGTGTAGTAGGCGGTGAACGTCTTCTTTGCCATGCCGCGGGCGGTCCTGTAGCGCACTACGATGCGGCGCGTTCTGACGGGCAGCCAGCGCTTCCCGTAGCGGTAGTAATAGCGACCGTCCCTTCTCGCCACCGTCTCCAGGAACCACGAGACGTTCTCGACGTCGCTCGAGGTGTGCATCCACCCGGCTGTGGCGTTGAAGCCTTGATAGATGAAGAACTGACCCCAGGTGACGGCCCCATAGGCATCCAGCCCCTCTTTGCTCGCCATCTGCAGTTCGGAGCGAAAATAGAACGTCACATGCGGATTTATCAGCAGCAGAGCATGGTGATCGAGGGTGATGGATGGGGCGATGGCGATGCCGTTCGAGCCCTGCGGCTCGGGCGGCGGCATCTCGGCACCGGCAGTTTGCGCAGGGGTCAGGGGCGGGCCGCCATAAAAGGCAGCCAGGCGTGGAATATTGACTCCCTGCTCGATGTCTCCGCCGATGCTTCCCTCGGTGAACGCGAGCGCCATCCACGGCTCGAAATGCGTGATCACCCGCGGCTGGGCCCCGGGGTGCGTATACAGATAGTAGTTCAGGCCGTCGGCGAAGGCATTCATGAGCTTCTTCAGCCACGTGGGGCTCTCGGCATACTTTGCCCGCAGCACTCGCGGATCGACGAACAGCTTGTTACGCAAATCAAGGTAGATCGTGGACTTGCCGTCCGCGCGCGAGCGCCAGCCGAGTGCGTCCATGTAGTTCGTCTCGACGCGCTTGAAGTCGTCCTCCGCCTGGGCATACTCCATCCCGAACACCGCGTCCGCGTCGGTATTGCCGTAGACGTGCGCGATGCCCCGGTTGTCGCGGTAAATCGTGACCGCGCGTGCTTCGCGCTTCCAGCGCGCGATCGTATTCGCGCTCGGCTGGGCGGCGGCGCATGGAAGAGCCGAGGCGCCCGCCGCAATGCAGAGCAAAAGCAATGTCGCGTATCTCATGAGGGAATCCAATTTGGGTGCGAGGCGGGGTCCGATGAGCGGCAATGCAGCAGCTCCCGCTGCCGGCCTCGCCGGAGCGCAAGCATTGCAAGTTCGCGTATTCCCCTGAATGTCGCGCCATGCCTGCGTGGAGCGCGCCCGTTGCGCCGGTGCGCCTCTGTGGATGCACCGCCGTCCGTGCGGCGGCAACCGAACTGCGTACACCGTCACAGCCAGGCTGTAACGGGGAAAGCGCGGGTGCGTCAGCATGAGCCCCCCTGTCTGTCTTCTCGCCGCCTGGTCCGTTCCCTCTTTTCTACGAAGGGTTCTTCTGGGCACGGACCTCGCGGACGCCGGCGCACGTCTGCGCCGGGTTTCGTCCGCTGATTCCTTGAGGCTTCTACTGTCTGGCCGGCTGGTTTGTCAAGCGCAGCGGTCATCCATGACCTCCGCTCCGTGGATACACAACTCGATGTCACATCGCAGCGCCGCGCGCGGGCTCATGCCGCTGGATCGCCGGACTGGCGCCTGCCGGCTCTCAGCGCCGCGCTATCGCGTGTGCGGCCGGGCGCGGCTGCGGCGAGAGCGCTCGGGACCCGCCCGATGCACTCCGAGCGCAGCGGACGGGGTGTGCCGGTTCACGGGATCGTCCCTCCCGACACCCGGAAGGATGGTCCGGGCGCATCGGTCTTGCTCACGGCAGGGCGCTGCGGCCTGCCGGTGCGACGCGCCGCCTTGCCTGAAGGCGGCGCGTCCTGCCACGGCCTATTTCGGGGCGCCGTCGCGTGGTATCAGTGCGCCGCCACCTTTGCATCCGCCTTCAAGGTGTTGGTGTAGAAGGTATTCAACACGGCGTGCATTGCCTTCAACGCGCTCGGGTTCAGATAGATCATGTGGCCGGACTTGAAGTAGGCAAACGTGATGTGCTTGCGCAGCTTCGGGCTCAACATCGCATGGTCCAGGTCGTACTCGGTCTCGTGAAACGGCGTGGCCAGGTCGAAATAGCCGTTCTCGGACAGTACCCGCAGGTAGGGGTTCTTGCGCATCGCGGCGGCCAGGTCACCGGCGACGTACGGCCTTGCCAGATGGTCGTGCTTCCAGTCCCACTGCTTGAAGGCCTGGTCGCTCTCCTCCTTGTACATGCGCTCGGAGTGGTACTTCAGGACGTTGTGCAGGTACCACTCGAAAGCCGCCGTGAAGGGGGCGCCGGTGAACTGGCTGGACGGATCGAACGAGTTGCGGGAGCTGACCGCATCGGCGTCTGAGGCGGCAAAGCGCGCATCGTAGCGACCGATGTGCTCGTCCTCCGGCAGCAGCAGTTCCTTGCGGAAGTGCGCCGCGGACACGCGCAGATTGGCGCGCTCGAGATAGCCGACGGGCAGGCCGGTGAACTCGTGCAGTTGCTGCGCCATCGCATCGAGCTGGCTCGTCGGCAGCTCATCACCCTGGCGCAGCGCCTGCGCGTACGGGCCGTCGGCGAATTCGCGCGCCTGCTCCACGAAGGCGGACAGACTGGCAGGCTTGTGCGGCAGCCGATCGTGATACCAGGCGATGGCGGCGAAGGACGGCAGATAGAAGATGTACTTGTTGTCGGAGCCGGGCGCCCAGTCAAAGTAGTTCAGGACAGAGGACTGCAGGATGACCCCGTTCAGTGCGATGCCCTGATCCTGCAGATAGTCGGCCAGGGCGGCCGAGCGCGTGGTGCCGTAGCTCTCGCCATAGAGGAACTTCGGCGACTGCCACCGGTTGTACTTCTTCAGGTACCGGTAGATGAACTGGCCGAAGGATTTCACGTCCTGGTCCACACCCCAGAACATCTTGCCCTTGCCTTTGCCCACCACGCGGCTGTAGCCGGTGCCCACCGCGTCGATGAAGACGAGATCCGAATCGTTGAGCAGGCTGTAGTGGCTGGGAGTGATCGAATACGGCGCCGGCGGCGTCGCGCCGCCGTTGGTCATGTTGACGCGATACGGTCCAAGGCCGCCCATCTGGATCCAGTCGGACGCCGCGCCAGGGCCGCCGTTATAGAGGAACGTCACGGGCCGGTGGGCGAGGCTGTGCACGTCGTCTTCGGTGTAGGCGACGTAGAACATGCTCGCCACCGGAGCATTGTGCTTGTCCCGCAGCAGGATCGTTCCGGCGGTCGCCGTGTAGTGGATCGTCCGGCCGCCGATGGTCACGGTGTGCTGGGTGCTCACCGCCCGTTCTTTGGGCACGGGAATCGGGGCGCGTGGCGCGGGTTTGGGCGGCGCCGCGAACGCGGTCGCGGACACCAGCAGAAGACACAGAGACGGCAGAGCGATCAGGCGGGACATGGGGCAATCTCTCGTCCGGGGGTGAAACAACAGGGGCGCATTAGAGCACAAATTGCGACGACGCGTGCGGCGGCCGCGCCAAAGAGCGTAGGCCCGACGGAGCGGTTGTGTGAAGATACTGTTGGGTATCTGCGCGGCGGGCGCCGGGAGGCAGGACGGCGCGCTCTGGTGCGTCACCCTGGTGAGTGCTTTGCGCGCTCTGCAGGCGTGAGGCCATGCGAAATAGATCTGCCAAAAACGGGCGAGACGGCGGCTGCATCTGCCGGTGCATGCAGGCAACGGTGTCGTGTTGTAGGGTTCAACTGCTGATGATCGCCGCGATCCTTCCGCTCGGGTCTGACGACGCGCGGCCGCAGTCAACAGAGTGTCTGCGCCTGATCACACGAGGCACGCAGGTTACACGGCGCATTCGGCGTCATGTGACTGCTCGACGGGCCGCGGCGCTCCCGGCATGCTGAATTGCGGGTGAACCGGGCGACCCTGTCGCGAGGCGAGGGCTTCCAGTAGACTGCATCGTGCTCAGGCCCCACTCAGCGGGCACGGCACGCCTCTCAGGCCCCGATACCTGATGATCGACCATTTCTCACACAAGGTCTGCTGCGCATGAAATCGATCCGCATCGTCCTGGTTACCCTCATTGCGTTCAGCGGAACGCTGCCGGCGCTGGCACAGGCTCGCCAGCTGACGGATGCGGATTACGCGCGGGCGGCGAAATTTCTGCTGGACAGCACCGATCCTCTGGTCGGGCATTTCGTCGACCCGCTGGTCGATCACGAGGTCCAGCACGTGAAATGGCTGGATGCGACGCACTTCTGGTATCGCGACCACGGCGCCAAGGGCGATCGGATCCTGGAGATGGACGCCGTGACCGGCAAGGTGTCGCCGGCCTTCAATCAGGTGAAGCTGGCGGCCGCGCTGGCCAAGGCGCGCGGCAAGCCCATGAATCCCAACACGTGGCCGGCGTTCGGCTTTGACTTCCACCGGCTGCACAACGGCAGTCTCGATGTGCGCCTCGGCAAGAAGGACTACCACTGCATCCTCACCGGTGCAGCTGTGTGCACGGTGCGGCCACACAGGCTGCATACACATCGAAGCCGGTACGACAAGGTCCGCCATGCGCGCTCCCCGAACGGCAAGTTGCGCGTGTTCGTGCGCGACTGGAACTTGTGGGTGCTGAATGTTGCCACTGGCAAGGAGACGCAGCTCACCAGGGACGGCGTGACGAATTACGGCTACGGAACGCGCCAGGACGGCGGTACGGCGGTGGTCTGGTCACCGGATTCGAAGATGCTGGTGGCGTTTCGGCAGGATCAGCGCAAGGTCAAGGACATGTACACCGTCGTGACGCGCGTAGGTCATCCGACGCTGCAGGTCTGGCCGTATCCGCTGCCCGGTGACAAGCACGTATTCATGATGCACCCGGTCGTGATCGACGTCGCGACCGGCAAGGTGGTGCCGCTCAAGATGGCGCCGGAGCAGCGCCTGGGCAGCTGGAGCGACGTGCGGTGGTCGCCGGGCGGCAAGACCTTCGCGCTCGTTTCGACCTCGCGCAACCACCAGCATGAGTGGTTCCGTGTCGCGAATGCCGCGACCGGGGACGTCCGCACGGTGTTTGAGTACACGGCGAAGGATTACTACCAGGGGTGGTACGGCCGGCCGGATTGGCAGTACCTGCCCAAGCGCGCCGAGGCCATCTGGCCGACCGAGCAGACCAACTGGATGAATCTGTACCTGTACAGCCTCAAGAGCGGCAAGATGCTGCGCCCGATCACCACGGGCAAGGGGGACGTCATCCAGGTCCCCTACATCAATCGCAAGACCGGCACGTTGTGGTATGTGGGCGTCGGCCGCACTCCGGGCATGAATCCCTACTACCGGCAGCTGTTCAAGGTCAATATCGATACCGGCAAGACGACCTTGCTGACGCCGGAGGATGCCGACCACATCATCACGATGTCTCCCGGCGGCAAGTATTTCGTGGATTCGTACTCCACGCCGACCACGCCTCCGGTCACTGTGCTGCGTTCGGCTGCGACCGGCCGGGTGATAGCGAGCATCGCCAGGGCGAATATCTCTCGGCTGAAGGCCATGGGCTGGGTGCCGCCGGTTCCGTTCACCGTGAAGGCGCGCGACGGCAAGACCACGCTGTACGGGCTGATGTTCAAGCCCACCAATTTCAACCCGCACAAGAAGTACCCGATCATCGACTTCGTCTACCCGGGTCCGCAGATCGGCTCGATTGCGACATTCAGTTTCCGTTCGGAGCGCGGCAGCCATCAGGCGCTGGCGGAGCTCGGCTTCATCGTCGTCACCATAGACGGCATGGGCACTCCGTATCGCTCGGCGAGCTTCCAGCGCTACTGGTACGGCGATATGGGCGATGACACCATTCCGGACCAGGTCGCGGGCATCAAGCAGTTGGCCGCGCGCTATCCGTGGATCGACATCCACCGCGTCGGCATCTGGGGTCATTCGGGCGGCGGCAACGCCACTGTCTCGGCCATGCTTCACTATCCGAATTTCTTCAAAGCGGGCTGGGCCGAGAGCGGCAATTACGACAACCGCGACTACTACTACGCATGGGGCGAAAAGTGGGAAGGCCTGCTGGTCAAGCACAAGAACGGCACCACCAATTACGACAATCAGGCGAGCGAGCTGCTTGCGAAGAACCTGAAGGGGCACCTGATGCTGGTGACCGGTTCGATCGACAACAATGTCCCGCCCAGCAACACCTATTTGCTCGTCAACGCGCTGATGAATGCGAACAAGAACTTCAGTATGCTGGTCGTGCCGAACGAACATCATCACTACGGAAGTCACACGCCCTACGTGACGCGTCGGTGTTGGGACTTCTTCGTGAAGTATCTGGCGGGCAACAAGCCGCCGCACGAGTTCAACGGCATGCCGAAAACGCTCGACAAGTGAGTGCGCGGAGCACTCGGGCGGCATTTTTCGGCCGAACCAGCTGCGGCGCGGCGTGCTGATCAGGGGCTGAGTCGCGGGATCCGGCGGATGAGCGCCTGGGACCGGTTCCTGCGATCCGCCGGGCGGGGGCAGCAGTGCCGGTGCAGTCGAACCGGGAGTCGTGGCTCCATCAGCAGCCATCGGGAGCCGATTGCTGATGCCAGACTCCAGATGCTCTGGCGCGCTGCGGGGAGCGGCTGAGCCAGGCGGCGAGTCGGGGTTGCGTCGCCCCCGATGGCGAGTCCGCCAAGGTCAGGATGCGCTGTTCCGTCAGGCGTGCAGCAGGGCGATGGGGCAGCGGTTTGGCCGCTGCGGTGCGCCGGGGGCGCTTGCACCGATGTGAGGACGGCAGTGGAGTGGCCTATGCGCAATGGCCGGGCCGGCAGGCGGGGCAGGCCGTCATGGCGCCACAAGCGATCGATTCGGAAGGCGCCGTGCGCCTGCCCCTTGGGCCGGGCGCGGTTGGGGGTCGCATCGGATTCACGCACCGCAGCGGTGTGTGCGATGCGCCGGCTGTTCTCCGCCAGCGCCCTGACCGTCATCCTGGGCGGGTAGCTGGAGCGGGCGGCGGAGCTGAACGGGTCTCATCCAGCGTGCATCCGCACGGACATACGCATCCTTCCGGATGGAGTGCGCCCGCGCCGTGCAGGAGGATCGGTCTCGGCGGCGCCTTGATTTGTCTGCCCGATGGCCGCATTTCGCAAGGGTCTGCCGATTTCGGTCCGGGTGCCGCGTGCTGGAGCCAACTGCGGCCGGCGCAGGCGCGGTGGCGCTCGGAGCGAGGGGCCCGGACATCCGTGAACCTGAGCCGGAGCGGAGAACGAATGAGCAGCGAGCGGCATTATGGCTGGATGTGGGTCGAGGCCCGGGAGGTCCTGGACCGGGCCGAACGGCTGCAGCGGCAGTTCCTGCGCTACCTGGGACCTGGAACCGATGCAGCGGTCTGGGAGCCTCCCGTGGACCTTCAGGAGACCTCGGATGGCGTCATCGCCCTGTTTGCGCTGCCCGGCGTGACCGCGGAGGACATCGACGTCAGGCTTGAGCCCACGGCTCTCGTCGTCAGCGCCATGCGTCCGCTCAAGCTCGCGCACCCCAATGCCGTCATCCGGCGGCTCGAGATTCCCCATGGGCGCTTCTTCCGGCGCATTCCCCTCTCGGGCGCTCCTCTGGCGATTGCGGCAACCCGCTTCGAGCACGGTTGCCTGGAAGTGCGACTCCTGCGGACGGAGAGGTGAACTATGACGGACCAAGAGCACAACGTCCCTTCGACCACCCCGCATATCGAACTGCCGCCACTGCCGGCCGATGCGGTGCCCATCGTCCCGATGCGCAACGTCGTGCTGTTCCCTGGGATCGTGCTGCCGGTCACCCTGGGGCGCGAGGAGAGCATCGCTGCCGCGCAGGAGGCGGTGCGCACCGGAGTCAAGGTGGGACTGCTGCTGCAGCGTGACGCAGCCGTCGACAAGCCTGCGCCCGCAGATCTTTATGAGGTCGGTGTGCTCGCGACAGTGGTGCGCTACGTGACCGCTCCGGACGGCGCGCATCACCTTGTTTGCCAGGGCGAGAGCCGCTTCCGCGTGCTGCAGGTCGTGCGCGAGTCGCCGTTTCTCGCCGCCCGTGTCGAGGCAATCGCGGAGCCGCAGGCCAGCGGACCTGAGGTCGAAGCCCGCGTCGATTACCTCAAGAAGCGCGCTGTGGAGGCGCTGTCGCTCCTGCCCCATGTGCCGGGCGAACTGTCGCGGACCATTGCCGGCATCGAATCGGCCGCGCAGCTCGCGGACCTCATCGTCAGCTTCATGGACGTCAAGCCGCAGGAGAAGCAGGAGCTGCTCGAGACCTTCGATGTGAAAGAGCGGCTCGACAAGGTCGTGAAGCTTCTGGCGCACCGGGTCGAAGTCCTGAAGATCACGCGCGACATCGCCGAGCAGACGCAAACGGCGCTCAGCGAGCGCCAGCGCGAGGCAGTGCTGCGCGAGCAGCTGCATCAGCTGCAGAAGGAATTGGGCGAGGGCGAGGGCGGGGAAGGCGATGCCCAGGAGCTCGACAAGGCCATCAGCGAGGCGCATATGCCCGCGGAAGTCGAAGAACAGGCACGCAAGGAGCTCAAGCGGCTGCAGCGCATGAGCGAGGCGAGTCCGGAGCACGGCATGCTGCGCAGCTATCTCGACTGGCTCGTGGCGTTGCCATGGAGCAAGGCGGACGCCGAGGACATCGACATCGAGCGGGCGCGCACGGTGCTCAACGAAGACCACTATGGGCTCGAGAAGGTCAAGCGCCGCATTCTCGAGTATCTCGCCGTGCGCAAGCTCAACCCCCAGGGCCGCAGCCCGATTCTGTGCTTCGTCGGGCCGCCCGGGGTCGGCAAGACCTCGCTCGGTCAGAGCATTGCGCGCGCATTGGGACTGAAGTTCGTGCGCGCGAGCCTCGGCGGCGTTCACGATGAGGCGGAGATCCGCGGCCACCGGCGCACCTACATCGGCGCGCTGCCCGGCAACATCATTCAGGGGCTGCGCAAGGCCGCAACGCGCAATCCGGTATTCATGCTCGATGAGATCGACAAGCTGAGCGCGAGCTTCCAGGGGGACCCGGCTTCGGCGCTGCTCGAGGTGCTCGATCCGGAGCAGAACGGGACGTTCCGCGACAACTACCTCGGCCTGCCGTTCGATCTGAGCCACGTGCTGTTCATCGCGACGGCGAACGTCCTCGAAACCATACCGGGGCCGCTGCGCGACCGCATGGAGATCATTGCGCTGACCGGCTATACGGACGAAGAGAAGCTCGAGATCGCCAAGCGTTACCTCGTGGAGCGCCAGCTCAAGGCCAATGGCCTCACGTCCGCCCAGGCGAGCATTTCCGACGCCGCACTCGCGCGTGTCATCAGCGAGTACACGCGGGAGTCCGGCTGCCGCAATCTCGAGAGGGAGATTGGCGCACTGATGCGCGGCGCGGCGATGCGCATCGCGGAAGGGAAGGTCGCGAGCGTGCGCTTCGAGGCCGACGATGTGGCCGAGGTGCTGGGTCCGTACCGGTTCGAAAACGAGGTCGCGCAGCGCACGTCGATTCCAGGGGTGGCCACCGGGCTGGCGTGGACGCCCGTGGGCGGCGACATCCTGTTCGTCGAAGCCGCGCGCATGCCGGGAAGCGGCAGGCTGATTCTCACTGGCCAACTCGGCGATGTGATGAAGGAGTCTGCGCAGGCCGCCCTCAGTCTGGTCAAGGCCCAGGCTGATGAGCTCGGCATCGAAGCGAGCCTCTTCGACCGCAGCGATATTCATGTGCACGTGCCCGCCGGGGCTATACCCAAGGACGGGCCGAGCGCCGGGGTCGCCATGTTCGTCGCGCTGGTCTCGCTGCTGAAGCGTCAGCCAGTGCGCCCGGACGTCGCGATGACGGGCGAGATCAGCCTGCGTGGACTGGTGCTGCCGGTCGGGGGCATCAAGGAAAAGACCATCGCCGCGGCTCGGGCCGGCGTGCGCAAGGTGATCCTCCCGGCGCGCAACCGGCGCGATCTCGAGGACATCCCGCAGAGCGCGCGCTCGCTGCTGGAATTCGTGTGGGTCGAGCGCGTCTCGGAGGCGCTCGAGGCCGCACTTGGTACGGCGGAGGGGCAGAAGCCCTCCGGCCGCAGACCGGCGCAGAGCGAGAAGTCGGCGGCCTGAAAATCATTTCGCCTGACCCGCAGGGCGCTGAGAGCTCGTCCGAGGCCGCGATCGGCAAGCCGCGGAATTGACGCTCGCGAGTGTGGCCCGCCGGGGCGCCTGTCGTCTGCCGCAGGCCGAATCTCGCGCATGCCTCACGAGTGTCGGTGTCAGGCGGCTGCAGACCCGGAACATGCAGCCGGGTGCCGCGCCCGAGGGGCGCAGCGTCGCATCACTGCTCGAAATTCAGATTCCTGGGCTTGCGAGGCATCATCGACCCGTGCGAGGTCGCGGGGACCGCCCTCCCGACCTTCTTGAGCTTGAAGTCAGCGCCCCAGACCTTGCCGCGGCCGGCGAGCAGGAATCCGAAGGCGATATCGCGGCTGTCGGGCGGAACGTTGAGGACGATATCGTATCGCTTCCAGCCCTTGGTGCCCGTGACCGGACGGGAATGCATGTTGTCGAATGCGAGTATCCGCTGATCCGGCCCGTCCACGCGCATCCACATCTGCGCGCGACCGGCATTGAGGGTGCGCAGATATCCGGAAAACCGCAGGCGGCTTCCGCGGTAATCGTGCGCAGCGATCATCTGCATCAGCGTGCCGAACCCCCGGGCTGTCGCCTCCGGTCTCGCGGTGATGGAGGCGCTCTTGCTTGCGCTGACCGGGCTCAGTGTGTCTATCGCAAACAGGTAATGGGCGGGCGCAGTCCCGGCGATGATCCACCCTGCCGGCGCCGCGGCCCGCGCGCTCGGCGTCAGGGCCAGTGCAAGCATGACGGCCAAAGCGCAACGTGAATGAGCTCTCATGGCTGTGCCTCCAAGTCAGCGCGCCGAATGCAACCGCAGAGCGCTTCACAGAAGTGCAGCGCACCCTCCCTCGCCGCAGGGCTTGGCCCATGCGCTCGATCGGGCTTGCTGAGGCTGATCCGGTCCGACCCCGGGAGCATTGTGCGCCGAGACCACTGAAATCTCGAGTAACGGCGCGTGCGCAGCGGGAGCTTCGGGCCGGTGAATCCGCCGCCGATCAGAGGCGGGCTTGAAAGCGCTCTGGCGGGGACGGGGCGGCGGGCGCATGGGTGCGAACGCCGCGGGATCCGCCACCAGGGCGCCAGGTATGTGCCGCGGAGGGTCAGGCTTTGCGGGGCCGCCGCGGCCGTGGCCGCACGCGCGGTGCCGCTTCCGCGGCGTAGGCGCGCAGAAACACGTCCGCCGCGGCATCCGCCGCCGTCAGAAGCTCCGCTTCGGGCACGTTGTCGACGATGCCTTCGAGCAGGTCGTGCGCGGGTCCGGCCGAGCAGAGGCCCTCGAGATGCGTCACGGCGCGCAGAGGGTCCGCATCCCGGAAAGTCCCATTGGCAATCTGACGCCGGAAGAACTCGGCGAGCTTGCCCCGATAGTTCCCATGGGTGTCCGCGAAGCACAGCTTGCCGATGCCCGAGCGCGCGCCCTCGGCGGCGATCATGCGCTTGAAGTCGAGGACCTCCGGGGACGAGAGCACGCGTACGAGCCGGCGCGCAAAGGTCTTGATCGCCGCCCTGCCGTCGCGCGCCTTGTCCAGCTCGCTGAAGATGGGGTCGGCGAGTTCGCGCGCCATCTCAATCATCACGGCCGAGAACAGCGCTTCTTTCGAGGTGAAGTAGTTGTAGAGCGTGCCTTTCGAGCCGCCGAGGTCCGCGGCGATCTCGGCCATGCTGGCGGCCGCGAATCCCTTGGCGCGGAACACCCGCTTTGCGACCTCGATGATCTCCCGGCGTTTCTGCTCAGTCTTGACCCGCACTGCTGTAATCGTTCCGCTCTGCTTATCCGGACCAAAGTGTACGCTTTTCGCTTGACACTGTGCCTCCTCCGAAATACCGTACCGTACGGTACGGTTAAGAAACCGCGCAGGGCCACAGGCGAAAGCGAGCATGACGAGGCAGGCTGAGGAGGCAGTCCGCGACCAGCGGAGGGTGCCGGCGGCGCAAGAGGAAAGCGGCGGAACCAGCGATGGGGAAAGGCCCGCCCGGGCCGCCAACGACGGGGACGCGGCGTTGCGGCGGCGGCGCGCCGTGGCGTTCGGCATCCTCGGTGCGGTGGTCCTGGCCGGCGTCCTGGGCTACGGGGCCTACTGGTGGTTGGTCGCATCGCGCTATGTCTCGACCGACGATGCCTATGTCGAGGCGACCCCGGCGCAGATTACCCCGCAGGTCTCCGCGTCGATCGTCGCGGTTCCAGTGCGCAATACGCAGTACGTCCGTGCGGGCACGGTGCTCGTGGTCCTCGACAGCGCTGATGCCCGGATTGCCCTCGAGCGCGCTCAGGCGCAACTGCAGGCGGCGGAACGCGCGGTGCGCGGGGACTTTGCCGGCGTCCGCCAGTTCACGGCGCAGATCGCCGCCCGTCGCGCGGAGATTGCGGCGGCCCGCAGCAATCTCGGCAAGGCGCGGTCCGATCTGGCGCGGCGGGAAAGACTGGCTGCGACCGGAGCGATTTCGGCAGAAGATCTCACTGCAGCCGAGAACGCCTATCGCGACGCCAAGGCGGCGCTCGCCGTGGCCGAGGCGCAGTTCCGGGAAGCTCAGCAGGCCCGCGCCGTGCGGGACGCGTTGATTGCGGGCAGCTCGGTCAGGGACAATCCTCAGGTGCTAGCTGCCCGCGCCCGGCTGCAGCAGGCGCAACTGAATCTCGCGCGCACGGTCATCCGGGCGCCCATCGGCGGCATCGTCACCAATGACACCGCCCAGGTCGGTCAGCGAGCCGCGGTGGGGGTCGCCCTGATGTCCGTGGTGCCGATCTATCGCGCCTACGTCAACGCCAACTTCAAGGAAACGGAGCTGGCGCGCGTGCGCGTCGGAGACCCCGTGACCCTCAGATCCGACCTCTACGGCGATGGGGTCGTCTATCACGGCCGGGTCGCCGGACTGGCCGGCGGCACCGGTGCGGCGTTCGCGCTGATTCCCGCGCAGAACGCCACGGGCAACTGGATCAAAGTCGTCCAGCGCCTGCCGGTGCGCATCGAGATCGACCCCGCCGAGCTGCGCAGGGATCCGCTGCGTGTCGGGCTGTCCATGACCGCGACGATCGACACTGCGGCGCGCCGCTGACGGGACGCACATGGCAACCGAGACCACGGACGGCGCGCGCGCGGCGACCCTGAGCGGCTCAGCCCTCTGGTCTGCGGCAGTGCTGCTCGCCGCGGCCAACTTCCTGGCCGTGCTCGACATGACCATCGTCAACGTGTCGGTGCCCAACATCGCAGGCGGACTCGCGGTGCCGCCCAATGAAGGCACCTGGGTCATCACATCGTATTCGGTGGCAGAGGCCATCATCGTTCCGCTCACCGGCTGGCTCGCGGCGCGCTTCGGCACGGTGCGCGTCTTCGCGCTGTCCATCCTCGGGTTCGGGATGTTCTCCGCCCTGTGCGGCCTCGCCCCGACGCTCGATCTGCTCGTGGCACTGCGCGTGCTGCAGGGGCTCTCGGGCGGAACGCTGATGCCGCTGTCGCAGACGCTGCTGATGCAGATCTTCCCCAAGCGCCAGCAGCCCATCGCCATGACCATCTGGTCGATGACGACCCTGGTCGCACCGGTGCTCGGCCCGGTTCTCGGCGGGCTGCTCTGCAACAACTTCGACTGGCCATCGATCTTCTGGGTCAACGTGCCGATCGCAATGATCTGCGGGCCCATCGTATGGCGCATGTTGCGCACGCAGGAGACGCCCACGCAGCGGCAGCGGATCGACGCGGTAGGGCTGGGACTGCTCGTCACCTGGGTCGCGGCGCTGCAGATCGTGCTGGATACCGGCAAGGATCACGACTGGTTCGCATCGACCCGCATCACGCTGCTCGCTCTGCTCGCCGCGATCGGCTTTGCCGCCTTCCTGATCTGGGAGCTGACCTGCCGAGAGCCGGTGGTGTCCCTGCGGGTCTTCCGCCACCGCGGCTTCAGCGCCTCGATGGTGAACCTCGCGCTCGCCATGGGGGCGTTCTTCGCCGTCAACGTGCTCACTCCGCTGTGGCTCCAGGAGCAGATGGGCTATACGGCGACCTGGGCCGGCTATGCGTCCGCCGGCTTCGGCATCTCCGCGATGCTGGCCTCGCCGCTCGTTGCCGCGATCGCCCACCGGATCGACCCGCGCAAGCTGATCTTCGCGGGCGTCCTGTGGCTCGCTCTGGTCACCCTCCTGCGCAGCGCGGGCGATGCCCAGATGACCTTCGCCGAAGTCGCCTGGCCGGTATTCCTGACGGGATTCGGGCTGCCGTTTTTCTTCATTCCCCTGATGACCACAGCGCTCGGCAGCGTCGATAGCCATGAGATTGCCGCCGCGGCCGGGCAGCTGAATTTCGTCCGCTCGCTCTCCGGGGCCATTGCGACCTCGATCGTGACGACGGTGTGGGAAAACGACGCCACTCGCGCGCATGCGCAACTCGTCGGCGTGCTGCACGGCGTGCGGCACACGATCGCCGGCTTGATGCAGCACGGCTACTCGATGGCGCAGGCCGCAAGCCTGATCGACCGCACGCTCAGCGCACAGGCCATGATGATCGCCACGAACCGCGTCTTCTTCTTCTGTGCGCTCGCGCTTGCCGTCGCGGCCTGTGCGATCTGGCTCTCGCCGAAACCCAAAACAGAAGTCGACATCTCGGCGATCCACTGAGGCCATTGAACTTCGGTGGCGCGAAGAGGGTGTCTTGTGCCCCCTTCCTTCCGCCGCTCTTCCCGCGGCGTGAGCGCGCCAGTCGCTGCCGTCGTGAGGCGATCGAGAACACGTGCGGTTCTGAGGGTGGCCGCAACGCAGGGCGGGCGATGTCACCACGCACTCAGAGCGCTCGAGATTGCATGCCGCTTTCGAGGGCTGGGGGCGCCGGTGCGCCCGCGCCGCATCGTCCTCGGCCGAGCGCCTAGCGTGTCCGCTCCGTGCGTTTCGCCGGGGTGCGGGCATGCCCGGCGGCAAGCGAGTCGCTCTCGAGCAGCGCGCGCGCCGCAGATTGAAGAATCCTCGTTGCTCCGATGCGCATTAGACGCCCGTCGCTCGTAAATGCGCCGTCGATGAGGAGTGCGACCTGGTGGGCCGCATCATCCGGGTGACTCGCCCCGATGCGCTCGACGAGGGTGCGGAGTCTCGCAAACATCGCCGCCTTATGGCGCGCGCGGATCTTGCGCGCCGGGTGATTGGGGTCGGAAAACTCGGCTGCGACATTGATTTGGGGACAGCCGCGATAGCCATCACGGCTGACCCGCCGTCCGATCCAATCGAGCAGCGCCATCAGCTCGCGCATCGGATCGCCGCCGGCGTGCGCGACCGCCTCGTCCCATTGGCTCCAGAACTCGCTGTCCTCCCGCTCCAGGAATGCTGCGACCAGATCGTCCTTGGTGTGAAAGTGACGGTACAGGCTCGTTTTGGCCACCCCCGACTCGGCGACGATCCACTCGACTCCAACGGCGCGGACGCCATGCGCATAGAACAGCCGAGAGGCGGTCGCGAGCACCCGCGCTGCGGTATCGAGTTCTTCGTCACGAGCGTTCTTCAAGGCGGCTCCTGAATCGTTGGCGCATCCGCGTCGAATCTACATGGTCGCTGCGCATTGCTCCAGACTCACTCCCGATTGACGACGCTACCGATCGGTATTATTATGCGATACCGATCGGTAGCGAGTAAAGGCGCGACCATGAATCCGAAACCCATTGCCGTCTATGGCGCGACGGGTCACACAGGCAAGTTCGTGCTGCGCGAACTCGGGCGCCGCGGGTACCCGACGGTCGCGATCGGGCGCAACAAAGCACCGCTGCCGATCGATGCACTTCGCGCAGAGCACGGTGAGTGGCGGCAGGCCGCGTGCGATGACCCGGATGCCCTCGATGAGGCGTTGCGCGGAACATGCGCGCTGATCAACTGTGCCGGCCCATTTCTCGACACCGCGCCCGCACTGGTCGAGGCGGCGCTGCGCGCCGGGATTCACTACCTGGACATCACCGCCGAGCAGCGATCCGTGCGCCAGACGCTGGCGACGTACCACGAGGAAGCGCAGCAGCGAGGAACGGTGGTCCTGCCAGGCATGGCGTTCTATGGGGGACTCGCGGATCTGCTCGCTGCAGATGCGACCGGTGGGAGCTGCGCTGTCGAGCGCATCGACATCGGCGTGGCACTGGACTATTGGCATCCGACCAACGGGACGCGCAAGACAGGGCAGCGCAATGCAGCGCGTCGACTGATCGTCTCGGACGGCCGACTCTGCCCCATTCCGCAGCGGCAAGCGCAGCGAGAATGGCCTTTCCCCGAGCCGTTCGGTATGCAGGCGGTGCTCGCGGTGCCGTTGTCCGAGGTCATCCTCATCCACAGTCATATCGCAGCCTGCGAAGTGTGCAGTTATATGAACCTTGCGCCGTTGCGCGATCTCGAGGATCCCCGTACCCCGCCGCCTGCGATCGGGTTCTCCGGCAGCTCTGCGCAGCGCTTCGTGATGGACGTGCATGCCGTGACGAACGGCCGCAGCGCCCGGATCTGCGCCGCCGGGCAGGACATCTACGCAGTCACCGCGCCGATCGTGGTGCTGGCCTGCATCCGTCTCCTCGCGCAGCCTCCAACTACGGGCGGTGCCTATGCTCCCGCAGCACTGTTTGACGCGAAGGGATTTCTCGACGGCCTGGCGCCCTACCTGCACATCACGCGGGCGTACCCGCGCGCGGCGGCGGAGCACACGATCTAACTGCGCGCCGCCCGGGCGCTGCGGGCGGTCCCGGCGGGGGGCATCACGCCATAATCGAGCAGGTTGCCGTACCAGCTTCGGTGGGCCTGGTAGCGCGCCAGCCGCTGCTGCAGCGGCGCGAGATTCCAGCGAAGCCTGCGGGCGCGCTGGATCGCCTGACGCTCGACCTTGACCGCGCGCATGAAATGGCCCTCGGCGGCCAGCGCTGCGGCACGGATTTCGAGTCCCGTGGGGTCCACCCCGAGACTGTGCTCGTCGGCTTCGCTCTCGAGCACGAGCGCTCGCTGCGGATCACGGATCGCCGGCTGCGGCGAGGCGGCGAGCACAGCGGCCAGATACAGCCGTGCGAACCGATTGCCCTGTGCAGCCGCCTCGCTCAGCCACTGCACGGCCTGCCGGACGGTCGCGAGACTGGGCTTTCCGTGCAGCTGCCACTGGGCGAGCAGCACTTCGGCGTGTGGCTCGTGCTGAGCGGCCGCAAGGTGCAGCCAGCGCAGGCCCTTGGCCACGTCCCAGGTGTTGTCCCATCCGGCGAGACCTACCCCCATCAGCAGGCCAGCACCGGTCTCGAACTGGGCGAGGGGAAGGCCCGCCTGGGCGGCCTTGACGAACCAGGACAGCGCGGCGTGCCGATCCGTGCGCAGCTGGGGCAAGCCGCCCATCAGCAACAGGCCATAGTTCAGCTCAGAGATCGGATCGCCTGCCTTCGCGCCGCGTCTAACCCGATACAGATAGGACTCCAGGCCCGGGTAGTCTGTCGCCCTGAGGCTCCACATGACGAATTGATACGCGATCGAGCAGGTGACCGGCGCGGATCCGGCCGGGCGCGCGGCAAAGCGGCTGCGCAGCACGCTCTCACGCGCCAGCGCATCGAAGTCCCGGTGGTGAGCCGACACCGGCAGCTGAAACAGCACATGCGGCAGGCGTGCCGTCCCGTCAGGAAGGACGGTGAAGGTCTCAATCAGGCCCCACTGCTCGCCATTCCATTGTTCCTGCGACGGAAAGTCGGGCTTGTACGTTCTCACCGGCCTGCACGCGCGCACCTTCGCGCGGTACGCTTGTCGCGCAGCCGCGGACAGGTGGCTCTCGGGCAGCAGCGTCCGTGCGAGCGCAGCCGGCGTGTAGGGGGCGGTGATCCACCGCGCGACCCGCCTCGAGCCCGGCGCCAGAGCAAGCGTCGCTCGGAGTTCCCGGGCGAGCGTTACGGCCTTGGCTTGGCCGTTCTGCGCGGCCAGTTTCGCCCAGGCATACGCGTGGATGGCGCTCTGCGGCGTGCCCTGTCCCTGAGCGTACATGTATGCGATGTCAAACTGAGCCAGCGGCTGGCCGAGCCGGGCCAGCGCCAGAAACTCATGGAACGCACGCGCATACTCGCCCTTCTTGTAGTAGCGGCTCGCGGCGTACAGATCCGCGTGCGCCGGCAGCGCATCCACCGCCATGGCCAGAACGAGCAGCGCAAGTGCAGCGAACCGGCCCGGCAAGCGCGGCCCTGGACCTGACTTCCTCATCATGAGCCCCTGTTATTCTGTTTCGATGAGGATACCCGAAGTGTCCGCTGTTCAACAGCCGCACCACCGCTGCGAGGCGCCGCGCGCCGGCCGGGGAGGCCGCTGCAGCCGCAGTTGCGCGCCGCAGCGGCGGGCCTTCCGCTCGGCAGTCTCTGTGCGCATACGTGCGAGACGCACGGACCCCTGGCCGGCGCGGCAGGCCGGGAACATTCGCCGGGCTCACCGGCGGATCGCTCACAGGTCGTAGTTGACGCCCACGGAGAACAGGTTCGAGTTGTAGGAGTGCCCGGCATTGCTGCCGCTCGGCAGATAGGTCCATTCGAAGTTCAGCCCCAGATCCTGTGTCAGCTTCACATCTCCGCCCGCGCCGGCAGACAGTCCGGTGTCGGTGGTGTCGCCGTCGAGGAAGTTGCGGTGCAGATTCATCACCGCGATGCCGGCGACGCCGTAGATGGAGAATTTCGGCGTAAGCGCGAGAGAGCCTTTGGCGTACGCGCCTCCGAACGTTCCGGCGCTCACCGACGCGCCGTTCGTCTGGTCGCTGGAGATGCCCGTGCCCAATCGCCCCTCGATGGCGAAGAACGAGGTCAGCGGGATGCCTGCGCGCAGCACGAGCACGCTCGGCGAAAGTGAGGACAGCCCGCTCTCGTCGTAGCGCAGCAGGCCGATGCTCGCTCCGACGTACGGATCGAGACCTTGGAATCCACCGGTCAGATGCATCTGGGCAAATGCGGGAGTCGTCATCGCGCAGCCGGCGAGAGACGCGAACAACACTGATCGGAATTTCATGTGCGGGCTCCTTCGCGCAATTCGGTCGGCGATGATTATCTGTTCCTGAGCTGAATTTCTGCTGAATGCGCGTGACACGGCATGTCGTCGGAGCGCGACGGTGAGCGCCGAGGCCGATGTGCCCCGCAGCGCGGAGGTGTTCGCCGGCACGAGCCCGCAAGGCACATCGGCTGCACAACCTTGCGGCCGGGCGCAGCGCGCGTGCGCTGCGGAAGATCGCGACACTTCCCCGCATCGACGGCGATCTGTGGGCCCTGCGCGCGAAGTTGGACGACATGCGCCCGGGCGCCGGTGTCGTTGCCGTTCTCGGCGGCGTGCTGTGCGCACCGCAGTGGCCAGTGCGCATGGCCGGCCGGCAGATCGCGCTCGGCTTGCCGGCGATCCGGGGCCAACACGACGGACAGTCGCGGCAGGGCGATCCGGACCGGCTGAGGCCAACCGATCGGTGGGCGCATGATCTCCTGCGCGCCGAGCGTAACGGGTCACACGCATCCGCAATGCGAGCTGCGCTCCGAAGAGGGCCGCCCGCAACGGGAGGCCGCGCTGCACACCGAGCGGTGTTGACGGACCGGCGGCAGAAGCGGGGGTTGACCCGGCTTTGGCCCTCAGGCGATCGCGCGCACGACTCCGCCGTCGACGCGCAGGGCGGCTCCGGTGGTGGCCGATGCCTGCGCGCTGCACGTGTAAGCGATGAGTGCGGCAACCTCTTCGGTGCTGGCAAAGCGCTGGATGATCGAAGAGGGGCGCGCCGTGGCGAAGAACTCCCGTTCGATGCTCCCCGGATCCTTGCCGGCGGAGCGCGCCAGTTCCTCAACGAAGCGACCGACCCCCTCGGAAGCGGTCGGTCCGGGAAGCACGCTGTTGACGGTCACGTTGGTGCCGGCGAGGGTTTCGGCCAGACCGCGTGCAACTGCGATCTGCGCGGTCTTCGTGACGCCGTAATGGACCATTTCGGCAGGAATCTGCAGAGCCGACTCGCTCGACACGAACACGATGCGCCCCCAGTTGCGGGCGCGCATGCCCTCGACGTAGTGACGCGCGAGGCGCACGCCGCTCAATACGTTGGCTTCGAAAAAATGCATCCAGTCCGCATCGGAGATCTCACCGAACGGCTTCGGCGCGAAGATCCCCATGTTGTTGACCAGGATATCGAGCTCGGGGAACGCCTCGATCACACTGCGGCAGCCGCTGGCGGTGCTGACGTCGGCCGCGATGCCCTGCACGCGGGCCTGCGGCAGGGCGGCGCGCAGCCGTCCGATGGCGGCGTCGACGCGCTCCGGCGTGCGGCCGTTGACGATGACGCTCGCTCCCTCGCGGGCGAGCGTCTCAGCGGTGGCCCAACCGATGCCCGCCGTCGAGCCGGTCACGAGCGCAAGCTTCGAGCGAAGTCCGAGATCCATACGCGCCTCTCCCAGACATTGAGTGTCGTGGGTACGCTAACCATGGACGTCGGCCACCGCAATCCGCCAGAGGGCACGGTTGCGCGCCCGCGGGGGGCCGCGTAGACTGCTTCGCGTCTCAGGTGTCCCAGGGTCCTCAGCGGCCCTGGGGTGAAACGGGAAGCCGGTGCGCGTTCGGGACACGAACGCCAGTCCGGCGCTGCCCACGCAACGGTAAGCGAGACCGGGACCGCAATACACCACTGTGCCGGCAGGCGCGGGAAGGTGCGGTCCACAGGACGAGTTCCACTCGCGAGCCCGGAGACCGGCCGAGACACACTGGGCGGCTCGCGTTGGGCGAAGCCAGACCGTTCGCGATGTCCGGGATGTCGCGACTCTCTGTCTCGATCCGGTCCGTGCCGCTCCGCATCAGACGCAACGTGCGTGGAGCGCGTGCAGGAGTGGACCGGTGAACCATCCGACTGTTGATGCGCCGCGGCCTGAGGGCAGGGGCAGGGCTCGTGCCGCCCCTGCGCGGT
>JAJYUL010000015.1:0-44634 GCA_021792555.1 Pseudomonadota bacterium | reverse complement strand
GTCCGTGCCGCTCCGCATCAGACGCAACGTGCGTGGAGCGCGTGCAGGAGTGGACCGGTGAACCATCCGACTGTTGATGCGCCGCGGCCTGAGGGCAGGGGCAGGGCTCGTGCCGCCCCTGCGCGGTCTCTTGCGGCCGTCGTCGCGGCCGCTGCCCCTTCTTTGTGCCTGTCCGTGCCGCTCCGCATCAGACGCAACGTGCGTGGAGCGCGTGCAGGAGTGGACCGGTGAACCATCCGACTGTTGATGCGCCGCGGCCTGAGGGCAGGGGCAGGGCTCGTGCCGCCCCTGCGCGGTCTCTTGCGGCCGTCGTCGCGGCCGCTGCCCCTTCTTTGTGCCTGTCCGTGCCGCACACCCGGCCCAGGGCGGGGGGCGGCCGTTTGCCGCGGCGAACCTCTCCGCGCGGACGTCGCCTGCGGCCATTGAGACCCACAGAGGTGATCCATGTCCGACACCCATGCGAAGTTCACGCCGGCGCGGCAGTGCGCTCGAGGGAGTGATCCGATGCAATCGTCAAAATTTTGGCAGGCAGGCACCTACCTCACCCTGGCGCTGGCGATGGCGGCCACGCGCTTCGGCCATCTCGGCAGCGCGTGGGCGCCGCCCGATGCGTCCTGGGCGGTGTTCTTCGCCGCGGGGTTTTATCTGACCGCTCAGCGCCCCTGGGTGCTTGCGGCGCTGCTGCTCGAGGCCGTCGTCATCGACTTCGCCGCGATCCGCTTCTACGGGGTGAGCGACTACTGTGTGACGCTCGCGTACTGGTTCATCGTGCCGGCCTACTCGGTTCTGTGGCTGGGCGGGGCCTGGCTGCGCAGCCGCTACCAGCACCGTCCGGGCGACCTGGCGCGCCTCGTGGGGAGTCTCCTGGCGAGCTTCAGTGTGTGCTTCCTGCTGACGCAGGGAAGCTTTTACTGGCTGGGCGGCCGCCTCAGCGACCCGACCGCCGCGGGATGGTGGCTGAACTTCACGAGTTGGTATGGCAGGTTCCTGCTGGTGACCGGCAGCTACGTCGGGCTGGTGGCGGTGGGTCATGTCGTCGTCACCCGCTACGCGCCGGCGCGCAGGGCTCTGCGCGTGCGCGCGCGTTGATGCGCGCCTTGCGCTGTCGGACCTCATGAGTCAGGCCGTTCCTGCGCTGCTCGTTTCCGCTGCCGCCTCCGGTCAGGGCAAGACCACCGTGACGGCCGCGCTGGCCCGTCATGCCGCGCGGCGGGGCCTGCGGGTGCGGGTGTTCAAGACTGGGCCGGATTTCATCGATCCGATGATTCTCGCGCGCGCCGCGCATCGGCCCGTCGGTCAGCTCGATCTGTGGATGGGCGGCCGCGCCCATTGCCGCGACCTGCTGCGCCAGGCTGCGCGCGAAGCGGATCTGATCCTGGTTGAAGGCGTGATGGGGCTTTACGACGGGGAGCCCTCGAGCGCGGAACTGGCGCTCGAGTTCGGTCTGCCGCTGCTGCTGGTCATCGATGCCGGCGCGATGGCCCGCACGTTCGGGGCCGTCGCGCTCGGGCTGTGCTCGTACCGCACGGGACTGACGGTGCACGGTGTGCTGGCCAATCGCGTCGGCGGCGCGCGGCATGCGGCCATGCTCGCCGAGAGCCTCTGCGGACCGGCGCGCGATATCCGGTTCCTCGGCGCGCTCGAGCGTGATGCGGCGTGCGCGATTCCCGAGCGTCACTTGGGACTGCTGCAGGCCGACGATGTGGCGGATCTGGACGCGCGTCTCGATCGCGCGGCGGATGCGATTGCCGCGAGCGTGCGCCTGGAGGAGATCCCGCGGGTGCCGTTCGGCACCGGGCTCTCGCCCGAGGCGCCGCCGCCGCTGCTTGCGGGAATGCGGATCGCGGTTGCGCAGGATGCGGCGTTTTCTTTCCTCTACGCGGCGAACCTCGATCTGCTGCGCACCATGGGCGCGACGATCGTCGGCTTCTCTCCGTTGCGCGATCCGGCGCTGCCAGCGGCCGATGCCCTCTACCTGCCCGGAGGCTACCCCGAACTGCACGCCGAGCGGCTCGCCGCGAATCGCCCGCTGCACGAGAGTCTGCGCCGCCACATCGAGCGTGGGCGGCCGCTGCTTGCCGAGTGTGGCGGCATGATGCTGCTGTTCGAGCAGCTGACCGACCTCGATGGCCGGCGGCACGCGATGGCGGGTGTGCTGCCCGGGGAGACGGTCATGCAACCGCGGCTGCAGGCGCTCGCGCTGCAGAGCGTCGAGTTCCCGCAGGGCGAGCTGCGCGGACACAGTTTCCATCACTCGCGTCTGCACACCGCGCTTGCGCCGCGCTGGCAGGGGCGTACGCAGCACGGGGGCTGCGGGGAGGCGGTGTTCCGCGAGCATGCGCTGACGGCGAGTTACATTCACTTTTACTGGCCCTCGAACCCGAGGGCGGCGGCGGCGCTGTTTACCTCATGAAGCACTACTGGCCCCGTCGCGGCGACACGCTCCTTTCCTGCGCGCACTGTGCGGTATGAGCGCCCGCGCCCCCATCGGTCCGCGTCGCATCGTGTGTCTGACTGAGGAGACCACGGAGCTGCTCTACCTCCTCGGCGAGCAGGACCGCATCGTCGGTATTTCGGGGTTCACGGTGCGGCCGCCCGAGGCGCGCCGCGAGAAGCCGAAGGTTTCGGCGTTCACCAGCGCCAAGATCGAGCGCATCGTTGCGCTCAAGCCCGACCTGGTGCTCGGCTTCTCCGACCTGCAGGCCGGCATCGCCACCGATCTGATCCGCGCCGGACTCGACGTGCACATCTTCAATCAGCGCAGTGTCGAGGAGATCTTTCAGTTCATGGGCATGCTCGGCCGCATGATCGGCGCGCAGCGACGCTCGCAGGCACTCATCGGACGGCTGCGCCGCTCGCTCGCGGACGCGCGGCGCGAGGCGGCGCGGCTGCCTTGCCGGCCGCGCGTGTACTTCGAGGAATGGGACGAGCCGCTGATCACCGCCATCCGCTGGGTCGCCGAGCTCATCACGATCGCCGGCGGCGAGGAATGCTTCCCGGAGCTGTCCGTCCACCCCCATGCACGCGAGCGCATCATTGCCGATCCGCTCGAGGTGGTGCGGCGCGCGCCGGACGTGCTCATCGCCTCGTGGTGCGGCAAGAAATTCAATCCGCAGCGCGTGCGCGAGCGGGCGGGATGGGATGCCATCCCCGCGGTGCGCGCCGGGCGGCTGTTCGCGATTGCCTCCAGCGAGATTCTGCAGCCGGGGCCCGCGGCGCTGACCGACGGCCTGCATCGGCTGCAAACGATTATTGCCGGGTGCGCGCATGCGATGGCTCGCTCATCGCGCAGCGGCGCATCATGACGACGCGCACGCTCATGATCCAGGGCACTGGATCCGACGCCGGCAAGAGCACGCTGGTGGCCGGCCTGTGCCGCGTGCTCAAGCGCCGAGGCGTGCGTGTCGCGCCGTTCAAACCCCAGAACATGTCGCTCAACAGCGCGGTGGGCGCCGACGGCGGTGAGCTCGGGCGCGCCCAGGCGCTGCAGGCGCAGGCGGCGGGGATCGCCCCGACGAGCGACATGAACCCGGTGCTGTTGAAGCCGCACAGCGAGTGTGGCGCACAGGTCATCATTCAGGGGCGCCCGGTGGGGCAGCTCTCGGCCAGCGAGTATCACGACTACAAGCGTATTGCGCGCGATGCCGTGCTCGGTTCCTACCGGCGCCTCGCCGCCGCTTACGAGTTCATTCTGGTCGAGGGGGCCGGATCGCCGGCGGAGATCAACCTGCGCGCCAACGACATCGCCAACATGGGATTTGCCGAGGCGGTCGATTGCCCGGTGGCGCTGATCGCGGACATCGAGCGCGGCGGGGTGTTCGCGCAGCTCATCGGCACGCTGGCGCTGCTCGGGCCGTCCGAGCGCGCCCGGGTCGCCGGCTTCGTTATCAACCGCTTTCGCGGCGATCGGGCGCTGCTCGAGCCGGGACTCCAGTGGCTCGAGGCGCGCACCGGCAGGCCGGTGTTCGGCGTGCTGCCGTACCTCGCAGGGCTGCAGCTCGACGCCGAGGACGGGATCAGCCGGGAACCGCTCGAGCCGGCGGGCGCGCCGGCTGCGCTGCGCGTGCTCGTGCCCGTCACGCCGCGGATTTCCAACCACACGGATTTCGACCCGCTGCGGCTGCATCCGCAGATCGAGTTCCGCTACGCCGAGGAGGCGCGCCCGCTCGGCGCGGCCGATCTGGTGATTTTGCCGGGCTCGAAGTCGGTGCGCGCGGATCTGGCCACGTTGCGCGAGCGGGGCTGGGGCGAGTATCTCGAGCGGCACCTGCGCTACGGCGGCAAGGTGCTCGGCATCTGCGGCGGCTTTCAGATGCTCGGTGACACGATCGACGACCCGGAGGGCATTGAGGGGCCGGCAGGCCGCAGCGCGGGGTTCGGCTGGCTCGAGCTCGGCACGGTGTTGGCGCGGGAGAAACAGCTGCGCAACGTGAGTGGACGGCTCACGCTCGAGGAGGCCCACGCCCGCGGCTACGAGATTCACATGGGCTGCAGCAGCGGCCCGGCGCTGCAGCGCCCGCTGCTGATGCTCGATGACGGCCGCTGCGACGGTGCCGTGTCCGCCGACGGCCAGATCCTCGGCACCTATGTGCATGGTGTGTTCGAGGCGCCGGGTGCGTGCGCTGCGTTGCTGCGATGGGCGGGCCTGCACTCGCCGGTGCAGCTCGATCACGCCGCACGGCGCGAGCGCATGCTGGATCGGCTCGCCGACACGCTCGAGCAGTCCCTGGCCCTCGAGCGGCTTCTGCGGCTCGGCTGAGCGCTGCAGAGATCCCGCGGCCGGCTCGCGGCGGTCGGCCGCGCTTGCGGCGTCCGCCTGGTGAAATATCTGCAAAATCAAATGAATACGAATGATCGGGCCGCTGGGGTGCTCCGCCGGAATACTGCGCCGGGCGGCATCGAGCCTCGACGGCAGCGCATCGGTGCGCCCGCGCGCGGCCGGGCCTGGCCTACAATGCGACCATGCCGACGCGCAGTGGGCTCGACTCTTCCGCCGTCCCGTTCGCCATCACGGGCATTGATCACGTCGTGCTGCGAGCGCGCGATCCGGGCCGCCTCGTCGCGTTCTACCGCGATGTGCTGGGCTGTCCGGTGGAGCGTGAGCGGAGCGACATCGGCCTGACGCAGCTGCGCGCAGGCCGCTGTCTGATCGACGTGGTACCGCGCAAGGCGCTGGCCGGCGCGCCGGACGAGGCCGGCGGCACGGCGCCGAACCTCGATCACGTGTGTCTGCTCATCTCGCCGTTCGAGGCCGCGCAGATCCGCGCGTATCTGCTCGACCGGGGCGTGCAGACCGGAGAAGTTGCCGTGCGCTACGGAGCACAGGGCGAGGGCCCATCGCTGTATCTGCAGGATCCCGAGGGCAACGGCATCGAGCTGAAGGCCGCGGGCCGGCCGGCTGAGAGCCCTTGAGCGTGCCGGCGCCGCCTCTGGTCAAGGGTTTCACGCCCTTGATGCTGGCGACCCATCTGGGTCTGGCGCTGGCGATGGCGGTGTTCGTCGGCCTGGCGTTCGAAGGGGTCTACAAGCGTGAGGCGAGCGCACCGCCCGGAGGGATCCGCACCTTCCCGCTGCTGACGCTGCTCGGTGCGCTGCTGTATCTGCTCGAAACCCCCTCGCTTGGACCGTTTCTCGTCGGCCTGGCGGCCGTGGCCCTCTGGCTGTTCGCGCATCTGCGCGGGGAGTACGCACTCGGGGGCAACCGGCCGACGCTCGTCGTGCCGGCGGTCAACCTGCTGACCTACGCGTTCGGTCCGGTGGCGCTCACCCAGCCGTCCTGGGTGCTGCTGGCGGCCGCGGTGGCGGCGGTGCTGCTGGTCGAGAGCCGCAGTCCGCTGCACCGGCTGGCGCAGCGGGTCTCGAGCGATGAGGTCTACACCCTCGGCAAGTTCCTGATTCTGGTCGGCATCGTCCTGCCGCTTGTGCCCGACCATGCCGTCGTCTCGTGGACGCCGATCACGCCGCTGCAGGTCTGGCTGGCGCTGGTGGCGGTCTCGAGCCTGTCGTACCTGAGCTATCTGCTGCAGCGCTACGTGCCCGCGAGCGGCGCCCTGACGCCCTCGATTCTCGGCGGCGCATATTCCTCGACCGCCACGACTGTGGTGCTGGCGCGGGCGCAGCGCGAAGCGGCAACGGAGCGGCCGGAGCTGACGGTCGGCATGGTGGTCGCCACGGCCATCATGTACCTGCGGATCGATGTGGTCGTGGCGCTGTTCAATCGCCCATTGGCTCTGCTGCTGTTGCCGCCGACCGCGGCGCTGTTCGGGCTGACCGCGGCGATTGCGGCCGTCCTGTGGTGGCGGCGCGTGCCGGCTCCGGCGCAGGCGGCCGCCAAGCTGCCCGTGGCCAATCCCCTGCAACTGCTCGCGGCGGTGACGTTCGCGGCGCTGTTCGTGGCCGTCGCGCTGGCTTCCGGTTGGGTGCGCACCACGTTCGGCCGGCCGGGGGTCTTTGGTCTGGCGGCGATTTCAGGCGTGACCGACATCGACCCCTTCGTGCTCAATCTGGCCCAGGGCAGCGTGGCGGGCATGTCGCTCGGCAGCATCGCCGCCGCCATCCTGATCGCCGCCTCGTCGAACAACGTGCTCAAGGCGGTCTACGCCGTGGCGTTCGGGGGCATGAAGGCCTGCCGCAAGCCGGCCGTGGCGCTGCTCGCCGTGGCCCTGGCCGGCGTGGCCATCGCCCTGCTTTATTGATTTTGCCTGCGGCGGCAGCCGTGCTAGGATGCGCGCCCCCGCCGTTCAGTACCCTCGCGCAAGCGACTGCGGATGCCGCGGCGGTCTGCGGCGCGCCCGTAGCTCAGTTGGATAGAGCGCATGGCTACGAACCATGAGGTCGGGAGTTCGAATCTCTCCGGGCGCGCCAATTCTCTCGGCAATGCATGCAAGCGCCGGCCGGAACACGGCAATGAGAGTTCCGGCGCGCAATCTGTGCGCTGGACGGCACCCTTCCTCGGCGACTTTGAATTACCATAATCGGCACGCATGCGCCTGAGACACATCTCATTTCTCTTCGCGGCGGTATCGCTGCTCGCCACGCTGCCCGCCCGGGCCGAGTGGGCCGCGCTGGCGCGCCTGCAGCGCCAGGGCGCGCTGGTATCGGCAATGGCAGTGGATCTGGGCACCGGGAAGGTGATCCAGCAGCTCGATCCGGACCAGCGCCTCACGCCCGCCTCGCTCACCAAGCTCGCCACGGCGGCCGAGGTGCTGCAGGAGTGGCCGCCCAACGAGCAGTTCCAGACCCGTCTGCTGTCGGCGCAGCCGCTTGAGGGCGGTGTGCTGCGGGGCGATCTGGTGCTCGCCGGCGCAGGGGATCCGTCGCTCGACGACCGGTCCTTGTGGGAGCTCGCGGCCGAGGCGCGCGGAGCCGGACTGCACACGGTCACCGGGGCGCTCGTCGTCGATCCGCTGCCCTTCGGCACGGTGGCCTGCGCCAATCACGACCGCTGCGCCGCGCTGGTGCGCAGCGACAATGCCTACAACGCACCGCTCTCGGCGATCGGCGTGGATTTCGGGACCTGGTGCGTGCGGGTCGTGCCCACCGCGCCGTGGACGAACGCCCGCGTCGGCGGCTGCGGCGTGACGCATCTGCCGATCACGGTGATCGGTCATATCCGCACCGTGCCGCGCGGCTACCGCCAGACGTTCTGGGTGGAGCGGCGCACTCAAAACGGCGAGGACACGATCGCGGTGGGCGGAGACGTTCCCATGGGGGACGGCCAGCGCGTCTATCGCGCCATGTCCGATCCGGCGCGCGGCACAGGACTGCTGCTGAAGGAGGCGCTGCGCGAGATCGGGGTGCAGGTCGAGGGCCCGGTCGTGGTGCGCTTCGAGCAGCCGCCCGCGCATGCGCACATGCTGGCGCGGGTCGACGGACTGCTGGTGCGCGAGCAGCTGTGGCGGATGCTGCAGTATTCCAACAACTACATCGCCGACGTGCTGACGCTCGACATGGGCGCGGTGACGCAGCCGCACGAGACGCTCGCCTCGGCCAGCCGTCTGTTGGCGGATTTCGTCGCGCGCACCGAGTACGGCGATCCGCCGAACCTGGGGCCGCCGCCGCTCTACAGCGGCAGCGGTCTCACCACGGACAACAGGCTCTCGGCGAACGATCTGGTCCGGCTGCTGATGTACGAATACCATGACACCCGCCGCTTCCCGGCGTTCTATGCGGGTCTCGTCGCGCCGCATGATGCGCCGTTTCTGTTCCTGCGCCAGGGCAACTCGGCGTGGCTGAACCGGGTGGCGTTGAAGACCGGCACGCTCGACAACCCGCGCTCGGTGTGCGGCATCGCCGGCTACCTGCGCAAGCGCGACGGCGGCTGGATCGCCTTCGCCGCCATCGTCAACGGCGGACCGCGCTGGCGGCACGTGCCACTCTATCAGGCGATCGGCGCCGAGCGGTCCGACATCGAGGCGCTCGCCCGCCGATACTGAGGCGCGCCCGCGCCGCCGAAGTGTTTGCTATCCTGCCGGAATTTACCGGAGGATCCTCGTGGCGCCACCCGCCGGCGAACCATCATCGACTGCCGCCGCCGATCCCTGGGGTGAGCGCATGCCGCGCACCGTCGGACTGTGGAGCGCCGTGGCGGTGCTCGTCGGGGTCACCGTCGGCAGCGGCATCTTCCGCGTGCCGGCCACCGTGGCCGGCATGCTGCATTCGCCGGGGCCGGCGATGCTCTGCTGGACGCTCGGGGGCATCGTGGCGCTTGCCGGGGCGCTCTCGGTGGCCGAGCTCGCCGCCGCCATGCCGCGCTCGGGCGGCATTTTCGCCTACCTGCTCGAGGGTTACGGGCGGTTGCCGGCGTTCCTGTTCGGCTGGACGGAGCTCGCGGTCATCCGCGCCTCGGCGCTCGGGGCCACTTCGACCATATTCGCCGAGTACCTCGGCTACTTCATTCCGCTCAGCCCCGAGCAAGTTCATCTGGTGGCCGCCGCCACCATCCTCGTGGTCGGCACCATCAACTACGTCGGCGTCAAGCGCGCCGTCGCGGTGCTCACCCCGGCCACTGCGGCGAAATACGGCGCGCTGCTCGTACTCGGCCTGCTGGCGTTCACCGCGGTCTCGGGCGCCGGCGCGGCGCATCACAGGGTGATCTGGCGGGGCGGGCCGCAGCTGTCGCTGATCGCGACCGCGCTGGTGCCGGTGATGTGGACGTACGACGGCTGGGCCGATCTGTCGTTCATGGGCGGGGAGGTCGCCGAGCCGCAGCGCACGCTGCCGCTCGCCCTCATCATCGGGACCTGCTGCGTGATGCTGGTCTACCTGGTGGTGAACCTCGGCTTCTGGTACGCGCTGCCCGCCGCTGCGATCGCGCACGCGCCGCTGGTGGCGACCACGGTGGCGCAGCACATTCCGCTGATCGGCGGCGCCGACGCGGCGGTGATCGCCGCCATCGTCCTGCTCGCGACATTCAGCGGACTGCACGCCTCGCTCATGACCGGCTCGCGGGTGATCTTCGCCATGGGCGATCGCGGCCTGCTGTTCCGCAGCGTCGGGCGGGTCTCGCCCCGGTTCCACAGTCCCTCGGTGGCGATCTGGGTTGCCACCGTGCTCGGCTGCGTCTACGTGATGCAGAACGACTTCGCGCAGCTCGCCGACCGCTTCGTGCTCGGCCTGTGGCCCTTCTACGTGCTCACCGTCGCGGGGGTATTCGTGCTGCGGCGCACGCGTCCGGATCTGCCCCGGCCGTACCGGACCTGGGGCTATCCGCTCGTGCCCGCGGTGTTTCTGCTCGCCTCGCTCGGCATGCTGGCGAACGCGCTCGTGACCGACCCGCGCGACACGGGCGTGACGCTGCTGGTCATCGTGGCCGGCATCCCGATCTACTACCTGTGGCGGCGCTTTACGGCTCGCTCGGCGGCGTAGCCCCGATCTGCTCGGGTGCATCGAGCTTGTCGCCGAGCAGGCGCCGCACCGCCACGTAGCACAGCGGGATGATCAGCACGCCGATCACCGCGGCGCTCAGCATGCCGCCGACCACACAGGTGCCGATATCGTGCCGCGCGTTGGCGCCCGCTCCCGTCGAGACCACCATCGGAAACACGCCGAGAATGAACGCGAACGAGGTCATGATGATGGGACGGAAACGCAGGCGCGCCGCCTCGAGCACGGCGTGGTGCAGGTTGCGGCCCTGGCGCTGCTGCTCGACGGCGAATTCCACGATCAGGATGGCGTTCTTCGCCGTCAGTCCGATGATGGTGATCAGTCCGATCTTGAAGAAAACGTCGTTCGAGAGGCCATGCAGCGTCGCCGCTGCGGCGCTGCCGATGAGCCCGATCGGCACGGCGAGCAGCACCGAGGCGGGAATGCTCCAGCTCTCATAGAGGGCCGCGAGCGCCAGGTACACCACGAGAATCGACAGCGCGAACAGCATCGGCGCCTGGGCGCTGGAGAAAATTTCCTGCAGCGACTGGCCGGCCCAGTCATACCCGAAGCCGCTCGGCAGGTTGCGCGTGACCAGCCGCTCCATCTCGCTCATCGCCTGTCCGGAGCTGTAGCCCTGGCCGGCCGAGCCGAGTATCTCCACCGCGGGATATCCGTCGTAGCGGGTCAGCGCGGGCGCTGCGACCGTCCAGCGCGTCTGCACGAAGTCCGACAGCGGCACCATCGAGCCTGAGGAGCTCTCGACGTAGAACTGCTGCAGGTCGCGCGTGCCCATGCGATAGGGCGCGGCCGCCTGCACCAGCACCTGCTCGACGCGTCCGTCGTAGATGAAGTCGTTGGCGAACACCGGCGCCAGCATCAGCTGCAGCGCCTGATAGGCCTGCTGGACCGACACGCCCATCGACTGGGCCTGCACCCGGTCGACGTGCAGGTACAGCTCCGGCTCGGGCGCGAGCCCGTTGATGCGCACGTTGTAGAGCCGCGGATCGGCGTTGGCCTTGGCGATCAGGGTGTTGGCCGCCGCGTTGAGCGCCTTGCGCCCGAGCCCGGCGCGGTCCTCGAGGTAGAAGTCGAAGCCGCCGAACTGGCCGAGTCCTTGGATGGTCGGCTTGTTCACGACGGAGATCTGCGCATCGTGGATGTGCTTCTTGGCCTGCGCGTTCGCCCAGCGGATGACCTGGTTGGCGGTCTCGGAGCGATCGCTCCAGGGCACCAAGTGCATGAACGCGCGGCCGGCGTTCTCGGAGTTGCCGGCGAAACCGCTGCCGGCGAGCTGGAACACGTCGTGCACCGCCGGGTTCTTGATCATGATCTGATAGAAGTGATGCAGCACCGCCTCGGTGCGCTGCAGCGTCGCGCCCGCCGGCAGCTCCACGCTCGCCATAATGTCGCCCTGGTCCTCGTCGGGCACGAAGCTGCCCGGGAGCTTGACGAACAGGAACACCCCGAGCGCAAGCATCACCGCGAAGCCCGCCATCCAGCGCGGCAGGTGCGTGACGGACTGGAAGACGCGCCGCACGTACGCCGCGCGCGTGCCCTCGAACACCCGATTGAAACTGCGGAACACGATATTGGCCTTCAGATGCTCGGGGCGCATCAGCGAGGCGCACAATGCCGGCGAGAACGATAGCGCCAGCATCGCCGAGAAGGCGATCGACAGGGCGATGGTGAGCGCGAACTGGCGGTAGATGACGCCCGTGCTGCCGGTCTGCAGCGCGCTCGGAATGAACACGGCCGCGAGCACCAGCGTGATCGCGACGATCGCCCCGGTGATCTGGCGCATGGCCTTGCGCGTCGCTTCCTTGGGCGGCAGGTGCTCCTCGCGCATGATGCGGTCGACGGCTTCCACCACCACGATGGCATCGTCGACCACGATGCCGATCGCCAGCACCAGCGCGAACAGCGTCAGCTGGTTGATCGAGTAGCCGAGCGCGTACACCCCGATCATCGCCCCGAGCAGCGCGGTCGGCACCACCAGCATCGGCACCAGCGTGGCGCGGAAGCTCTGCAGGAACACCAGCATCACCACGAAGACCAGCGCGAACGCCTCGAGCAGCGTCAGTCCGACGTCCTTGATCGCCGCCTTGATGAAGATCGTCGAGTCGACCGGCGCGAACCACGTGACCCCGGGTGGAAAGGACTTCTGCAGCTGGCGCATCTTCGCTTCGACGAGCTTCATCACCGTCAGCGCATTCGCGCCGGGCAGCAGCTGGATGCCAAAGGGCGCCACGGTCGTGGTGTTCACCGTGCCGGAGAAGGAGTAATTCTGCAGCCCGAGCTGCACCTGGGCGACGTTCTTCAGATAGACCGAGGTGCCGTTGGGGTTGGTGCGCAGCAGGATGTTGCGGAACTGCTGCGGCGTGTTGAACCAGCCCTGGGTCGTGACGGTGGCCGTGGTCTGCTGGCCGGGCACCGCGGGCGCCGCGCCGATCGAGCCGGTGGCGACCTGGAGGTTCTGGCCCTGAATGGCCTGCAGCACCGTCGAGGCGGACATGTCGTAGGCGTGCAGCGCGTTCGGGTTGAGCCAGATCCGCATGGCGTAATCCGAGCCGAACAGGTTGGCCGAGCCGACGCCGGGGATGCGCGCGATCTGGTCGATGATGTGCGCGGCCACCAGGTGATTGAGCGCCGCCCGGTCCGGTCCGCCCGGCCCCGAGCGCAGCGCGAGCACCGCCAGGAAGCCGGCGCTCGACTTGTTGATCTTGATGCCCTGCTGGTTGACCTCCGCGGGCAGCAGGGGCGCGGCGAGCGCTACGCGGTTCTGGGTCTGCACCTCGGCGATGTCCGGATTGGTGCCGGTGGCGAAGGTGAGCGTGATCTGCGACTGGCCGTAGCTCGACTGGGAGGTGAAGTAGAGCAGGTTGTCGATGCCGGTGAGCTGCTGCTCGATGACCTGGGTGACCGTCGATTCGACGGTCTTGGCGTTCGCGCCGGGGTAGCTGGCGCTGATGACCACCTGCGGCGGGGCGACGTCGGGATAGGAGTCGATCGGCAGGCGGCTGAGCGCAATGGCCCCGCCCAGGCAGATGAGAATCGCAACGACCCAGGCAAACACCGGGCGGTCGATGAAAAACTGCGGCACGCGCGGCTCCTAGCGGCTTGCGCCCCCGGCGCCGGTCTCGGCCCGGAGGGTGACCTTTTTGCCGGTCTGGGCGTTCTGGATGCCCGACACGATGATGCGCTCGCCCGGGGCGAGCCCGTGCCAGACGATCCAATCGGTGCCCCAGGTGCCTTCGGTCTTCACGGCCTTCTTCACCACCGTGTCCTCGGCATTCACCGTCAGGACATAGGCGCTGCCGGAATTGTCGCGCTGTACCGCGGCCTGCGGCACGAGGAAGGCGTGAACCGCGCGGCCGAGACTCAGGCGCACGTTCACGAACATTCCGGGCAGGAGACGGTGGTCGGCGTTGGGAATCACCCCGCGCAGCGCAATGGTGCCCGTGGCCGGATCGACGCTCGCGGCGCGGAAGTCGAGATGGCCGGGCTGGCCGTAGGGCGTGCCGTCGGGCAGCGTGAGCTGCACTTGCGCCTGCGGGCCCGCCAGGGTGATGCGGCCGGCCTCAGCCGCGGCTGTCAGCTCCTCCTGCTGCGACGCCGGCTCGTTGAAGTTCACGTAGATCGGGTTGATCTGATCGACGGTGGTGAGCAGGGTCGGGGTTCCCTGGCCGACCAGCGCTCCCTCGGTGACCTGCTGTTCACCGGCGATGCCATTGATCGGCGAGGTGACGTTGGTGTAGCCGAGATTGATGCGCGCGGCCTCGACGTTCGCCTCGGCCTGCTTGACCAGCGCCGCGGTGGAGCGGGCGGCGGCTTCGTCGGTGTCGAGCTGCTGCTCGGAAACCAGGTGCGCATGAATCAACGCCCGGTCGCGCTGCGCGGTGACGGCCGCGTTCGCGGCGTTGGCCTTGGCCTGGGCGAGGGCGGCGAGCGCCGCATCCAGGGCGGCGCGGTACGGCGCCGGATCGATCTCGAACAGCGGCTGGCCCGCCTTGACCTGCGCGCCCTCCTTGTAGCGGCGCTTCAGCAGCACACCGGCCACCCGCGCCAACACGTTCGCCTCGCGGTAGGCCGAGAGCCTCCCGACGAACTGCGCCGTCAGGGGCACCTGCTGCGGCTCGACGGTGACGACGGTCACAACCGGCGCGGCGGCCGGCGCCTTGTTGGAATTCGAGGCGCCGCAGCTCGCCAGTAACACGGCGGCGGGAGCGATGAGCAGAGGCGCAAAGCGCTTCGCCGGGCCCCGCGGGCTCGGCGTGCACTTCTTTGCACTTCTTGACAAATGCGTCTCGGGGGGCAAGAGTAGGACTCCTAGATGCCAGCCACGTCAGTGGCGCGGATTCCATTGCGGCCAATCGGGCGCTAGACAATCGATCTTAGCGATGCCTGCCTGGGCAAGCTAGTCGATAATCGGCAGAACGACAGAATCGGAAGATCAATCCCGCCGCGCGCAAGGGCGGGGTCGTAAGCCGTTGAGTCCGGCTCGAGACTCTGCGGACATCCTTGTCCGAGAGCCCGGCGGAGGCGCCCAGAGGGGGTTACGGTGCGCCGCCGCTCGCGGAGTGATCCAGACGCGGGTAGAGCGTGAGCAGAGCCTCGGTCACGCCATTCGTCCAGCCGAAGCCATCCTGCAGCGGATATTCGCCGCCGCCACCCGGCAGATCGCGTTCGACGTTGTATTTTTCGACGAGCTTGCCGGTGTGCCGGTAGACGCGCCGCACGGTGGCGACCCAGCGGCGCGCAATGCGAAAGGCGAGGTGCGGATGGCCGTAGCGGCGCAGCCCCTGCACGGCGATCCATTGCAGCGGCGCCCAGCCGTTCGGCGCATCCCACTGCTGACCGGTCACGATGGTGGTGGTCACGATGCCGCCGAGCTGCAGCAGCTGCGCCCGCGTGACGGCGGCCACGGCGTTGCCCTGGCGCGCATCGGCCAGGCCGACAAACAGCGGATAGAGCGTCGCGGCGCTGAGCTCACCGGTCTGCCGCCGGGTGCGCCAGTCGTAATCGGAGAAGTAGCCGCGGCGCGCGTTCCACAGATACCGGTCGATGGCCCGTCGGCGCCGCGCGGCGCGCGCGGTGAACCTGCGCGCGCACGCCAGATCGTGCCGCGCGGCGCAGCCGCGTGCGATCGCCCGTTCCATCCCATACAACAGGCTGTTGAGGTCGATGGGCACGATGTCCGTGGTGCGGATGGTGCTGAGGTGCCGCTCGTCGCCGAGCCAGCGTGAACTGAAGTCCCAACCGCTTTCGGCTGCCGCGCGCAGATCGCGGTAGACGCGTGCCGGCGGCCTGCCCGAGGCGCGTGCGAGCAGCACGTCGTCGCGGTACGACTCGTCCCGCGGCGTGTCGGCCTCCGACCAGTAGCGGTTGAGCACGGCTCCGTCGGGCATCGCCACCACGTTGCGCCGGGCCTGCCCGGGGCGCAGCCCCGCCGAGCCGCGCATCCAGTACGCGTACTCACGGCGCAGCGTCGCGAGGTGATCGGCCCAGGCGTGGGCCGGATCGCGCGGGTCGAGCAGCCCGACCATCAGGTAATAGACCGGCGGCTGCGAGCGTGACAGATAATAGGTGCGCGTGCCGTTGGGGATATGCCCGTACGTGCGGATCAGGTAGGAGAAGTCATCGATCATGTCCCGTGCGTTGGCCATGCGCCCGTCGGGAATGAGTCCCAGCATCGTGAAGTACGAGTCCCAGTAGTAGAACTCCCGGAACCGCCCGCCGGGGATGATGTAGGGCTTGGGCACGTACAGCAGCGAGGAGTACAGCGGCGGCACCGTCGCCGGACGGGTCAACAGCGGCCACAGCGCCGCGATGTGCGCCCGCAGCGTGGGGGTCTTGGGAACGCGCGTGCGGTCGGGCGGCGGCAGCGTGAAGTTGTGCTCCACGAAGCGCAGCAGCGCCGCGCGGGTGCGCGGATTGCTCCGGCGGAAGCGACGCAGAATGACCGGGGGCGGGGCCTTCGGCACGGCGTCGACGAAGGTCTTGCCGTCGGGGAAGACGGCATCCATCTGGACGCGCACGAACAGCGGGCCGAACAGTTTCGCGGGGGTCGCGTAGAAGGCCTGTGTCGCGCCGGCTGTGGCGGCGCCCGCCAGAGCCAGTACCGCCCCGAGCGCCGCCGCGCGGCGCATTCCCCGGATGGGATTCCTCGATTGCATGCTCATGGATACCGGTCGGTTTGGGAAAACGACGTCCCGCACGCCGTCTGCCCACGGCGTTGAGCGGGCTGTCCTCGAATCAATGCGTTAGGATGAGTTCGCCGGGTTCAAGCGACGGCTCTGCCGGTTTGTTCACCCCATCCCCCTCTCGTTCCAAGTTCACGCCGCGCCCGCCGCTCGGCGGACCGCCCTGAATCTTCTCTTGTCGGTGCCGGTTGCGACGCCGGCATGACATCGATACCATCATGATATCGATGTCATGAAAGCCTTGCAATACGATCCAACGGCCCGGCGGCAGGCTGTCAGAGGAATGTGCCCATGAGAATTCGACTCTCCGCCTGGAGCGGCTCGGTTGCGCTGTTGCTGTGTGCCGCCCTGTCCTGCCCGCCGGCGGGTGCGGCCGCGCGCCCCTTGGCCTTTACCGTCCGTCAGGGCCGTTTCTTCAACGCGTTCCTGCGCCAGGGCCCGGTCGCGGGCGACCTGGTGCTGCGCTCCGGACCCCATCCGCGTCTCATCGTCGCGTTTCCCGCCGGCGACAGCGGAGTGGGGGTCTGGTTTGCCTCCGAGCCGCACTGGGCACGCTGGCGTCTGCTCGGGCGGCTGCACCCGGTCCGCTCGCACGATGCGCACGGCCGTCCGCTCTACGGCCTGTCCGCCGTGGTGCAGCTCACAGGCGATCCGTCGCTGCGCGTGCACCAGGCGGTGCTCTCGAGCATCCGGGTGCTGCGCGATTACGGCTCGCTCGGCCGGCTGCCCGCGGGCATCGCGACGGCCCCGCGCAGCGGTCCGCGTGAGATCGCCTGGTCACGCGAGCGCCTCGATGGCGGCGCCGCCTACCGGCTGACGCTGCAGGTGCTGCGCGGCCGCGTGCACGGCACGAGCATTCTCGCCGATCGCGCCGGGATCATCCGGCTGCGCGTGACGGGCCTGACGGGCGAGCCGCCGCTGACGCCCCTCTCCGGGCGGCAGCTGCTGCGCCACCCCCACCAGGGCAGCCGCGCGGCGCGCGAGACACTGACGTTCCTCGCGTACCGACAGAAATTTCTCGCCGGCTCGTGGCGCTTCGACACCTATTTCGGCCGCGACACGCTCATGAGCGTGCGGCTGCTCATGCCGGCGCTCACCGCGGGCGCCATCGATGACGCGCTCGACTCGGTGCTCGCCCGGCTCTCGCCGCACGGGCAGGTGGCGCACGAGGAGGACATCGGCGAGGAGGCCGTGCTCGAGAACCTCAAGCGCGGAGTGCGCTCGGCCGCGCCGAGCTACACCTACCTGATGATCGACGAGAACTACATGCTCGCGCCCGATGCGGCCGCCTGGCTGTTGAGCGCGCGCGAGCGCGCGCACGCGGCGGCGTTCCTCGCCGCTCCCGTCGGCGGCCCCGAGCAGCGCCAGGGCAGCCACGGCGCGGCGCTCGTGAAGAATCTGCGCTTCGTGCTCCAGAGCGCCGCGCCGTTCGCGCGCGATCCGCGTGTGGGGCATCTGATCGGGCTGAAGCCCGGTGTTCCGGTCGGCGACTGGCGCGACAGCAACACCGGTCTCGGCGGCGGATACTATCCCTACGACGTCAACGCCGCGCTCGTGCCGGCTGCGCTCGATGCGATCGCGCGGCTGTACGCGAGCGGTCTGCTCTCTCCGTATCTGACGGCCGCAGAGCGGCCCTGGTTTGCGCAAGCGGCTCACATGGCGCAGGTCTGGAGCCGGCGCGCGCCGCAGCTGTTCGCCGTCACGGTGCCGCATGCGGTAGCGCTGCGCGACGTGCGCCGCTACGCCGCGCTCGATCGGATCCCCGCGCAGCCGGCGGTCAATGCGCTCGGCCGCGGCCCGGTGAAGTTCCCGGCGCTCTCGCTGAGCCGCGCAGGCCGCCCGATCCCGGTGATGCAATCGGACGTCGGCTACCTGCTGCTGTTCGGCAAGCCCGCCCCGCAGGATCTCGCCCGGCTGGTTCGCGCGCTGATGCGCCCGTTCCCCGCGGGCTTGATCACGGGGGCCGGCCTGGTGGTCGCCAATCCCGCCTACGCGCCGCCGACTCTGCAGAAGGAGCTCACGCGTCACGCCTACCACGGCACCGTCGTATGGTCCTGGCAGCAGGCGCTGCTCGCCGCCGGCCTCGCACGGCAGCTGCGCCGGGCCGATCTGCCGCCCGCGGTGCGTGCCGAGCTGCGCGAGGCCGAGCGCACGCTGTGGCGGGTGATCCACGCGACCCGCTCGATGGCCAACACCGAGCTGTGGTCGTGGACCTACCAGGGGGGCCATTACCACATCCGTCCGTTCGGCTCGGCGAGCTCGGATGCCTCGGAGGCCGATGCGGCGCAGCTGTGGAGCACCGTGTATCTGGCGATCAAACCGCCGGCCGGAATGGCCGGGTCAAGGGCCGCAGCCCGCTAGCCATGGCGCGCGCGGACCGGTGGCCGCGGCCCGTCCGCCTGAGCGCAACCGTCTGTGCGGCGCTGCTCTGCGCGGGGAGCGGCCGCAGCGCATGGGCCGCGGGCGGGTTCCGCCTGAGCGTGGGGTTCGCCGGGCTGGCGAGCTACTTCCCGGGCATGCTCGGCAACGGTTACCTCGCCACACTCACCGCCCGGCGCGGCACCGCTGCGACGCAGGCCTTCATGGTCGGGCTGATGGACCGCACGCCGGGGGACATCGCCCGTCCGGCGCTGCTGCCCGGCTGGAATGCGATCGATTTCAATCCTGATCCCCCTGGGGCCGCGTGGCTGAACCGCGCGCCGCTCAGCGCGGCGCATTTCCGCCGCTACCGGCAGACGCTCGATCTGCGCGATGCGACGCTGACGACACGCTACCGTTATGTCGATCATGCGCGGGTGACGGCGGTGCGGGTCGTGAGCTTCCTCAGCGAGGCCGAACCGCATCTCGGCGTGATTCGTCTGAGCATCACTCCGCGATACCGCGGACGGGTCAGACTGTCCTTCCCTCTGACGGTCTGGCCGGAGCATGCGCCGCGCTTCGCGCTCGCGCGCCTCGACGGCCCGCAGGTCAATCGCGCGCTGGCCGCGCACGGCCTGACGCTCACGCCCCGGCCGCCGGCCACGCCTGATCGGGCCGCGCTGTGGTATCCGGGCTATGTCGCCGTACGCTGCGGCGGCGGGTCGGCTGCGGCGCGCACGGTGTGGCTCGCGGGCAAAGCGGCCAACAGTCTGCCTGTCGCCATGGCGGCCGCCGTTGCGCTGCCCGCCGGCGCGGCGGTGCGGGTGCGGCACGGCCGCCAAGGGCCCGCGCTCGAGGTGAGCCTGCAGGTCGAGCGGGGACGGACGTACACGTTCACCAAGTTCGCGGCCGTCTCGCGTGCAGGATGGGGCGGGAGCGCGGCCCGCGATCTGCGCCGCGTGCGCGCCGCGCGCGCGCAGGGCTTTGCCGCGCTGTGGGCGCAGCAGCGCGCCGCGTGGCACGGGCTGTGGCGGGCGGACATCGTGATCGACGGTGACCCCAAGGCCCAGCAGGTGGCGCACTCGGCGCTTTACTACCTGTTGGCGAATACCACGCCGGATACGGGCTGGGCGGTCGGCCCCTGCGGGCTGACGCTCTGCTATGCCGGGCACGTGTTCTGGGACAGTGACACCTGGGTGTATCCGGCGTTGCTGCTGCTGCATCCGCGGCGCGCCCGTTCGCTGCTCGCGTTCCGCGAGCGCACGCTGGCGGCGGCCGAGGCGCGCGCCCGCGCGCATGGCTACGCCGGGGCGATGTATCCCTGGGAGTCCGATCCGTACAACGGCAGCGATCAGACGCCGTACTCGGCGTACGCGCTCTCCGAAAGCGAGATCCACGTCAACGCGGAGATTGCGATCGCGCAATGGCAGTACTACCTGGCCACGCTCGACCGAGCATGGCTGCGTGCGCACGGCTGGCCGGTGATCCGCGCGGTGGCCCGTTTCTTTGCGAGCCGTGCGAGCTATGACGCGCGCACCGGCCGCTACGGCATCCTGCACGTGACGTCGGTGTCCGAGGCGCACGGCGACATACCGAACGACACCTTCACGAACATGGTGGCGGCCAAGGCGCTGCGCATCGCCACCTCTGCCGCGCGGGTGCTCGGCAAGCGCGCCGATCCGCGCTGGCGCCGCATTGCCGGCGCGATGGACATTCCGCTCGCTCCGGGCGGAGGTCATCATCTGCCGTATCAGCTCTCCCGCGCCGCCGCCGCGGCCGGCAGCACGGCCTTCGGCGGCGGCCCGCTGCCGCTGCTGTTCCTGCCCGCACTCGATCTGCCCCTGTCCGCAGCTCTCGCCCGGGGCGATTACGACTACGCGGTGAGGCCCATTCCCTCGAGCCGCGTGGCTGCGGTGAGCATGGGGATTCTGCCGTGCGTGGCCGCCGCCGCCGAGGTCGGTCGCGGCGCCGAGGCTGGACGGCGTCTGGCGCTCTACCTGACCGGCGGCACGCTCAAACCGCCTTTCAACGTGCGCACCGAGACGGCGACCAATAACGTCGGGCCGTTCCTGACGGGCTCGGGCGGCTATCTGCAGAGTCTGATCTACGGCCTAACGGGCCTGCGCATTCGCCCCAGAGGGCTCGTGGACGCGTACACTCCGGTTTTGCCGCGCGGCTGGCGATCCGTGACGCTGCGTGAGGTGAGTTTTCGGGGCCGGCGCCTCGATATCACTCTCACGCGCGGCGCGAACGGTGCGGTGCGGCTGAAACGGAGGGTGCTATGAGCGCAGCGGCGCAACGAACGACTCTGGGCGGCCTGCGGAGCCTCGGCATCGCGGCGGCCGGCATGGCCGCACTGCTGCTTGCGGCATGCGCGCGCGGACCGGTGCAGCACGGCTCGGCGGTCGTGGCCGGCAAGGCTCGCTTCGAATTCCTCACCCCCTCGCTGGTGCGCATGGAGTACTCGCCGGACGGCCGGTTCGTCAACGCCCCCTCGGTGGTCATCGAGAAGCGGCACTGGCCGAGCGTGACGGTGCGCCTCTGGCAGCAGGGCGGGTGGATGTTCGCCGCGAGCGATGCGCTGACGGTGCGTTACCGGCTGCATTCGGGCCGCTTCACCCCGGGCAATCTCGAGGTCACCTGGAAGGGCGCGCCGGGCGCGGCGCACAGCTGGCGCCCGGGTCAGCGCGATCCGCTGAACCTCGGCGGCCTGACCTACTCGCTCGACAACGTGAGCCGGGCCAATCTGCCGCCCGGCAACTCCGACCTCGAGAGCCCCGTGCACGACATCATTCCGGGGATTGATGTGCCGCTCGCGCCCGCGCAGCCGGGGCTGCTCAGCCGCTCGGGCTACGGGCTGATCAACGACAGCGGCACGCCGGTGTGGAATGCCGAGCACACCTGGATCGAGCCGCGCGCGCCGGCCCAAGATCAGGACTGGTATCTGTTCGCCTACGGCGCGCATTACCGGCGCGCGCTGCGCGAGTACGCCGAGCTCTGCGGGCCCGTGCCCATGATCCCGCGCTACGTGCTCGGGCCGATGGTGACGGACCTGAACTTCGAGTACTTCCCCGACTCCCCCGTGGTGCGCAATCCGGCCTTCGCGCGCTACGGCGAGCGGCACATCAAACGCGAGCTCGAGCGGCTGCGCAGCGAGCACATTCCGGTCGACACGCTGGTGCTCGATTTCGGCTGGCACAACTATGGCTGGGACGGCGGCTACGACTGGAGTCCGCTCATCCCCCATCCGCGCCGCTTCATGCGCTGGCTGCACGGCCATGGCTTCAAGCTCGCGCTGAACGACCACCCCGGCTACGCCAACACCGAGGAATCGGGCCTGTCCTACCACGACAGCCATGCGCCCGAGGTGCTACACGATCTCGGCCGGCCGCTGCCGCCGCAGCCGACCTTCGATCTCGACCTGTCCGGGCTGTGGCAGTTCAGCGCCGGCCCGTACACGCCGGGCGAGGCGAGCGCGGTGCGCTGGCGGCCGGTGCGCGTGGGATTCACATGGCGCTCGCAGCTGCTGCGCGGGAGCAACGGCACCGCCTGGTACCGCGCCACCGTGCAGGTGCCCGCCACCATGCCGCGGCATTTGTATCTGTATCTCGGCGGCGTGGAGCACTCCTATCAGCTGTTCGTCAACGGCAAGCGGGTGCCGCACAGCCACGTGCAGTGGCCGCAGCGGCTTACCTACGCGGACATCTCGAACACGCTCGCGCCCGGCAAGGTCAACGAGATCGCCTTGCGCGTGCAGGCCGGAGCGCGCGGCGGCGGGCTGCTATTCGGGCCGACCGCGATCCGCAACGTCCCGCCGCCGCCGCCCATCCGCTTCAATCTCGCCAACCACCTGCAGGCGAGCGTGTTCATGCGCGACCTGCATGCGCCGCTCGTGCACGAGGGCGTGAACTTCTGGTGGGTCGACGGCGGCAGCGGCGCGGCGCGCATGCCGGGGCTGAATCCGCAGCTGTGGACCAACGAGCTGTACTATCGCGCCACCGAGCGCGAGACGGGCGGGCGCGCGTTCATCCTGGCGCGCTACGGCGGCTGGGGCAGCGAGCGCTATCCGGGGTTCTTCACCGGCGACACCTACTCCGAGTGGCCGGTGCTGGCGTATGAGGTCGCCTTCTCGGCCCGGGGCGGCAATGAGCTGATCGATTACATCAGCCATGACATCGGCGGGTTCCACGGCGGCAAGATTCCTTTCCCGCTCTACGCGCGCTGGATCGAGTTCGGCGCCTTCGGCCCGCTGCTGCGCATGCACAGCGCGCACGAGAACCCGTTCGAGGGCAACCTGCGCATGCCGTGGACCTACGGGTCGCGCGGCGTGTCGCTGATGCGCCGGTACTTCACGCTGCATACCGAACTCATTCCGTATCTCTACACCTACGCGTGGGTCGCGCACCGGCGGGCCCTGCCGATCATGCGGCCGCTGTATCTGGAGGGCGTGCAGGGTCCGCAGGCCTACCGTCACCCGCACGAGTATTTCCTCGGCGCTGACCTGCTCGTCGCGCCGGTGTTGGACAAGAGCGGGGTGCGCGCGGTCTATCTGCCCCCGGGCAAGTGGCTCGAGTTCTTCACGGGCAAGCACTACGCGGGCGGCAAGACCTACACCGCGCGCTACCGGGTGAGCGACACTCCGGTGTTCGTGCGCGCCGGCGCGGTGATTCCCGAGCAGGAGCCGAGCGCCTACTCCGATGCCAAGCCGCTCGATCCGCTCGTGCTGCAGGTGTTCGGGTCGGGCAGCGGGCGGTTCGATCTGTACCAGGACGACGGCGTGTCGTTCGACTACCGCAAGGGCCAGTATGCGCTGACGCCCATCGTGTACCGCACGCGGGGCGGGCGGCACCGGCTGATCATCGGGCCGACGCGCGGGACGTATCAGGGCCAGCTGGCGGTGCGCGGCTATGCGCTCGGCATCCATACGCGGCACCGGCCCTCTTCGCTCACCATCGATGGACGCAGCGTGCAGGCGGTCCGCTGGGACGCCGCGCGCCGCCTGGCGCGCATTCGTGTTCCGGCGCACAGCATCCGCAACGAGGTGGTGATCACGTGGCGGTGAGTTCCACCTCGCCGGGCGGTGCCTCAGGCGGCGGCGCTGCCGCGCTCGAGTCCTACGATCTGTTCCCGACCCGGATCTGGCAGGCGCGCCTCGTGGCGCTGCAGCCGCGGCTCGCCGAGTGGGTCGCGTGGGTGCAGGCGTTGCGCGCCGAGCAGCCCACGCCCGCGGGGCGCACCAATCGCAGCGGCTGGAACAGTCAGGGCATGACGGTGCTCGAGCAGCCGATTCTCGCCCCGCTGCGCCAGGCGGTCGCGCTCTCGTGCGAGCGGGCGCTCGGTGAGATGGGGCTCGGCAAGCAGCGCTTCACACTCCAGTCCTGGATCAACATGCATGACCGCGGGGGATTCAACTTCCTGCACATGCACGAGGGATCGCTCTTGTCGGGGTCGTTCTACCTCAGGGTGCCGAGAGGCTCCGGCGCGCTGGTGTTCCGCGATCCGCGGCCGGGCGTGCTGCACAGCGCGGTCAAGGGTCCGGTGCCGAACGGCCACTGCGACATCCAGCTTGCCCCGAGCGAGGGCCTGCTGGTGTTGTTCCCGTGCTGGATGGAGCATTACGTCGAGCCGCACTGCGGCGATGAGCCGCGCATCTGCATCGCCTTCAATGCCAATGCGGCGAGCGGCGGCGAGGCAGCCTAGGCCGCGCCGATCCTCAGTCCCTGGCGCACCCCGTCAGCTCGCCGAGCCGCGCCCGAAATCCGTGCCGAGGCTCACGTGCTTCCACGCCTCGAGCGTTGCCGAGAAGGCCTGGAGCATCTCGCGGGTGCGCTGATAGGCGTCCGGCCCGAGCACCAGGTGCAGAGGCGGCGCATCGGAGCGGACCGCCTCGATGATGGCCGCCGCCGCGCGCGCCGGATCCCCGGGCTGCTTGCCGGCCATCGCCGCGAGACGCTCCCGGGCGGCCCCTGCGGTGGCGGCGTAATCGGCCAGGCCCGCCCCGCCGCTGCGGCGGATCGAATGCTCCGAGAGGAAGTCGGTGCGGAATGCGCCCGGCTCGACGAGAGTCACGCGGATACCGAGCGGCGCGAGCTCCTGGGCGAGGCTTTGCGACATGCCTTCGACCGCCATCTTCGCCGCCGCGTAGTAGCCGGAGCCGGCCGACGGCGCCAGGCCGGCGATCGAGGTGATGTTGACGATGTGTCCCGAGCGCTGGGCCCGCAGATGGGGCAGCGCCGCCTGGATCACGCGGCGGGGGCCGTGGAAGTTGACCTCGAACAGGTGGGCGATGTCCGCTTCCGTCGCCTCTTCCACGGAGCTGAGCAGTCCGTAGCCGGCATTGTTGACGATGACGTCGACCCGCCCGAGCCGGTACGCGGCATCGATGGTCTGCCGCACGGCGCGCGGATCGGTGATCTCGAGCGGCAGGACCGTGAGAGCGCCCTGCGCGGGGTCGATCGGCGCCGATCCGCTGCGGGTCGTGCCGATCACGGTTGCGCCCTCTGCGAGCAGAGTCTCGGCGAGCGCTTTGCCGAAGCCGCGCGAGACGCCGGTGATGAACCAGACTTTCGTTGCGTGAGTCATGGGGTTTCCTCCTTGGGCTCTGGCGGGGCGCACCGGCCGGAGTGCGTGCTACTTCTTCTCCTGCGGCTTGTCTTCCGGCAGCCGCGAGCGCTGATGCTGAAACTCGATCATCCAGCCCGGGTACTCCGGCGGCAGCGCGCTCACGGCGTCGAGCTCGGCAAGCTCCGCGCCGCTCAGCCGCACGGCGGCGGCGGCGAGATTGTCCTCGAGCTGCTCCAGGGTCTTCGCACCGATGATCACGGAGGTCACGAACGGCTTGGCGAGCACGTAGGCGAGCGCGATGCGCGCCACCGAGACGCCGCGGGCCTCGGCGATCTTGCGCATGACATCGACGCAGTCGAACAGCCGCTCGCGGTTCACCGGCGGGAAATCGAAGCTGGCGCGGCGCGCGCCGGCGGGACCCTCGCCGCTGCGGGTGAACTTCCCCGAGAGCAGGCCGCCGGCGAGCGGGCTCCACACCATCAGCCCGACCCGCTCGCTCTCGAGCAGCGGCACGATCTCGCGCTCGAGATCGCGCCCGGCGATGGAGTAGTAGGCCTGCAGCATCGCGGGCCGCACCCAGCCGTGCCGCTCGGCGATGCCGAGGGCCTTCATGAGCGCCCAGGCCGACCAGTTGGACACGCCCACGTAGCGGACGTGGCCCTGGCGCACCAGGTCCTCGAGCGCGCGCAGGGTTTCCTCCAGGGGAGTGATCTGATCGAGCGCGTGGATCTGATAGAGGTCGACGTAGTCGGTGCCGAGGCGCTTCAGGCTCGCCTTGATCCCATCCATGATGTGGCCGCGCGAGGCGCCGCGGTCGTTCGCCCCCGGGCCGGTCGGGCCGAACACCTTGGTGGCGAGCACCAGGTCGCTGCGGGAGCGGGCGCTGTTGCGTATCGCGCGGCCGGTGATCTCCTCGGAGAGGCCCTCGGAGTACACGTCGGCCGTGTCGATGAAGTTCACTCCGGCATCGAGCGCGCGCCCGACGATGCGGTCGGCGAGCGACTGGTCGAGACCGCCGATCGCCGACCAGAACCCGCGGCCGCCGAAGGTCATGGTGCCGAGGCAGATTTCCGAGACGAGCAGGCCGGTGTTGCCGAGTGTCCGGTAGCGCATGGACGGTCTCCTGAAGCGGGATGCGTATAGCCTAGACCCTTGCTTTGTTCTGCGTAAGTGAGTTTTCATTGCATGCGCTGTTCAGTCAGACTAAATTGTCGGTCCCTTCTGCCGGGACTGGCCCGTGCCGCGCAATGACGCCTTCGTCGGTCTGTCCGAATTCCTCGCCGTCGCCCGCTACGGCAGTTTCCGCAAGGCGGCCAACGGACTTGGCGTCACCCCGGGGGCCGTGAGCCAGGCCGTGCAGGCGCTGGAGCGGCGGCTCGGGCTGCCGCTGTTCCACCGCACGACCCGCTCGGTCGCGCTCACCGAGGCGGGCGAGCGCCTGCTCGGCCGGGTGGGACCGGCCACCGATGCCATCACCGAGTCGCTCGATGAGCTGCTGCAGATGGGCGCACAGCCGAGCGGCACGCTGCGGCTGCTGGTGCAGCGCTTCGCGGTCGCGTACGTCATCGAGCCCGTGCTGCCGGTGTTCCGCCGCGCGTATCCGGCGGTGCGTGTCGAGATCACCGTCGAGGATGATCACGGAAGCCTCGTGGGCGCCGGCTACGATGCGGGCGTGCGCATCGGGGAGTACATCGACCGCGACATGGTGGCGGTGCGGGTCTCGCGGCTGTTTCGCTGGCTCGTCTTCGGGGCGCCGAGTTACTTCGCGGCGCATGGCCGGCCGAAGGTCCCGGAGGACATCTCGCGGCACGAGTGCATTCGCTACCGCAGGCCGGAGGTCGGCGACATCTACCGCTGGGAGTTCGAGCGCAAGGGGCAGGCGGTCGCCATCGACCCGCCGGGCTCTGTACTGGTCAACGACGGGGCGCTGCTGCGCGCGCTCGCCAGGCAGGGAATGGGGCTGATCTACACGGCAACGCTGAGTGTCGCCTCGGACCTCGAGCAGGGCGCCCTCGAGCCGGTCCTGGAGAAGTACTCGCCCGCCCAGGACGGCATCTTCATCTATTTCCCGCGCGCGAGCCGCAACCAGCCCAAGCTGCGCGCCTTCGTCGAGGCCTGCACGCGCGGTCTGTGAGCCTGACTGAGTGCGAGGAGGGGCTCAGGGCGCCGAGCGCCCCGGGACCGCATCGAAGGCCACGGTGAGCCGCGCCTGCGGGCTCTCGAACGGCACCGTGCCGTGCCAGAAATACGACGGAAACAACACCAGCATGCCGGGCTCGGGCCGCACGGCGTGCTCGGGCTCGAGCGCCGGGGAGGTGAGAATGCCGGGCTGACCGAACGAGAGAATCCCCTGGTCCGAGCGCCCCTCGGCCATGCAGTCCGGCAGCTCGATGTAGCAGGCCGAGGAGATCCAGCCGCGCGGGTGCACGTGGCTCATGTGAAAGCCCCGGTCGCGCAGGCGCACCGACCAGCTGCCGTTGAAGCGCCAGCCCGCGCCGTTGCGGCGGCGCAGCGGATCGTCACCGCGGCCGATGTGCTGCAGGTACCGCTCGATCGGCGCGCGGAACGCGCCGAACAGCGCCTGGATCGCCGGGTCACGGCTGCGCGTGAGATCCTGCGTCGTCTCGGTCCCCCGGCGCAGGGACTGGAACAGCAGCGCGTGGCCGTTGGGATCGTGCAGCCGGTTCAGTGCCGCGCGCAGATCGGCGAGGAAGTGCGGCAAATCCGTCCACGGGGGCGGTGCGCTCAGCGTCAGCGGCAGCACCAGGTTGGCGTAGTCGCAGAGGGAGCCGTAGCGGGCATCCCCGAGCAGACGCAGGGCGATGGTGTACAGCGCGATCAGGTATTGATCGTCCGGTGCCGCCTGCAGCAGCTGCTCACAGTGCTCGAGCGCCGAGTGAGCGCGCCCCACGCCGAGCTCGGCGGCCGCGAGGAGCGTGCGCGCCGGGGCGCTGCCGGGGTCGGCATGCAGCGCCTTCTCCGCCAGTGTGAGCGCCGCGTCCGGATCGAACTCGAGCGCGGCCAGGCCGGCGCGCACCAGCAGAGCCGGCGAGGCGTGCGGCCGCTCGGTGCGCGGCGCGAGACACGCGTACGCGCCGCGCGCGTCGCCAGCGCCCTGCAGGATCGCCGCCTTGGCGCCCCACAGCGCGTCGTCCTCGGCGAACTTCGCGAGCGCCTCATCCAGCGAGGCCGTGGCGAGGCGCAGCTCCCCGCTGCGCACCCAGACCTGCTGCGCGAGGTGCTTGTGCGCCTCGAGGAGGCGCGGATCGAGCCGCAGGCACTCGCGCAGCGCCTCCTCGGCGCGCGCCTCGGCTCCCTCGGCCATCAGGCCGCGCGCGTAGGCGAGCCAGAGCGGCGCGCTCCTGATGCCCCGCTTGAGCAGCCGCTCTGCGACCCGGCCGGCATCGCCTGCCCGTCCCGTGGCGCCGAGCGAGATCGCGAGCGCCTGCGCCGCGGCGGGATCATCGGGCGAGCGCTCGCTGCGGGCCTGGTAGAAAGCGACTGCCTCCTGGGCGCGCCCGAGCGCAACCAGCGTAGCGGCGTGCTGCGCGGCGAGCGCTCCGTCGAGGCGCTCGCCGGCGCAGAACGGCGCGACGATCTGGAGGGCCTGCGCGGGTTGACCCGAATCGCAGTAGCGGCGCGCGAGCACCCACGCGGCGCGCGGGTCGGCCGGTGAGCCGGTGGCCGCGCGGCGCAGCAGAGGCTCGGCCTCATCGCCCCGGCCGCCCGCGAGCAGCAGCTCCGCGAGGGTGGTCAGAGTGGGCGGCCAGTTGGGGTCGAGTTCGAGTGCGTGGCGCAGCAGCGCCTCGGCCGCCGCCGTCTCGCCGAGCGCCATGCGCGTGCCGGCCAGCAGGCGCAGACCTTCGACGTAGGTCGGATGAGCCTCGCGCACGCGCTCGAGCCGCTCGCGTGCCGGGCCGAGCTGGCCCGCCTGCAGCAGCGCGCCGATGGCGCGCATCTCCTCGAGCAGATCAGGCGGGGCGCTCACCGGGATGCCGGTTCGGACGGGGTCGACATGGAGTGGAATTCTCGCACGGAAGACCTCCGTGCAGCACCCCGTGCGGTCCGCGCCGGCGGACCGGGCGGGCAAGAAAAAGCCCTCGCGCCCGGCCGGGCGCGAGGGCTGCAACGCACGGACTTAGAACTTGTACTCGGCGCTGAAGTTGATCTCCCGGCCGAACAGCGCCCGTCCCAGCAGGACGTTGTTCACGCCGAGGGACCGGCCTGCCTGACGCGCATTGCCTTCGGTGAGCGCAATGGTGTTCGTCAGGTTCGTGCCCTGCACGGCGAACTGCCAGTGCTCGCCCACCTCGGCGAGGATGCCGGCGCCGATATCGCTGTAGGTGCCGAGCGGCTGCAGGCCCGCCAGGTCCTCGTAGCGCTGGCCGACGTACTCATAGTTGAGCCAGGCCTGCACCACCCCCCAGCTCGTCGGGATGGCGTAGCTCGGGGTGACGCGGATCTGGAAGTCCGGCTGGCGCTGCAGCGGCGCGCCGCTGATGTTGGCGCAGGCCGGCGCTCCGTTGATGGTGAAGTACGGGGCACAGGAATTGGCGTTGCGGTAGTGGCCCTGCATCCAGTCGCCCACCACGCGCACGGTGGCGTGCTTGAACGGCCGCACGTAGCCGTTGAAGTCGATGCCGTGCGTGATGGCGCCGAAGGTGACGATATCGCCCGGGATGCCGACGCCCTGAGCATTGGTGGCGGTGGTCTGCAGGCCGTCGAAGATGCGCTCGTAGCCGCTGATGTCCGCGAACAGCCACGGGTTCTGATACTTGAAGCCGACTTCGTAGTTGTGGATCACTTCCAGCGGGCCGAAGTGTCCGTTCGCGCCCCGGATGCCGTTGTCGAAGTCGTCGTAGTGCACGCCGTTGTTCAGACGGATGTAGGCGCTCATGTGCGACGAGAAGTCGTAGTTGATGCCGCCGGTGAACGTCGGCCGGGTGCGCACATAATGCTCGTAGTTCCATGTGCCGTTGCAGACCGGCACCGCGTTGTCCCACAGGTTGTAGGGGCCGGAGAGCATCTGCGGCGTCGTGTTGCACGTGCGCTGGTGAATGTTGACGTTCTCCAGGCGCGCCCCGAGGTCGATCAGCCAGGGGCCGTGCCGCCACTGATCCGAGAAGTAGCCGGCGATATTCTGCCCGTCACCGTGCTCGAGGATGTTGTAATTGTTGTTGTCGTTGACGAAGCCCTGCGAGCTCGTGAGATTGTAGGTCTGTCCGCCCTGCACGTAGCTGAGCAGGATCGGCGTCGCATTGCTCTGATTGGTCATGAGCATCTGGTTACCGAGCGACCAGTTGTCGTTCATGCTGTAGCGGGCCAGATACACCCCGAGCGTCAGATCATCGCCCTTGAAGAGGCTGTGAGTGACGCGGAACTCGTCGGTGATGCTCTGCAGGGATTTCTGGATGTACCACCAGCCCTGCGAGATCACGCTCTGGCTCATCGGCACGGGATTGCCGGTGCCGGCGTACACCGCCGACACGTCATAGTTCAGCGGGAGCCCCTGGCCGTTCGGGCCGAGGTTGTTGGCATCGATTGCGGTCGTGCCGTTGCAGAAGCCGGCCGGCGCGGCCACCTGGCAGCCGTACAGATAGTAGCTGAGCGGCCGCGGATTGGTGCCGGAGAACAGCGCGTTGGTGTCGAGTCCGCCGCCGTCGATCAGGAAGCCGTTGTGCAGCCGCCAGCCGTCGATGTTCTGGTCGTAGTCGCTGCCGAGGAAGTACAGCTTGCCGCCGCGGCCGTTGGCGAGATTGGCCTGCTCGAAGCCCCCGGCGGGATTCGGCACGGTCACGTTCTGGATGGCGTAGCTGCCGTAGGTGCCGGTGAGCGGATTGAAGCCCGGGTAGGGGGTGTACGAGCCGCTCGAGTTCTCGATGAGCGGGAACGGCGCCATGAACTGGTTCTTGTCGTCGAGCACGCGCGTCCAGAACAGGAGTGTGCCGTTGTGCAGGTCATGCTTCAGGGTGGCGGTGAACTGTCCGCCGTTGTCGGCCGGGAACTGCGGGGCGCGCACGCCCTTGGACACACGGTAGAAGCCGCCGACGCTGCCGTACCAGCCGTGGGCGATCGGGAAGCCGTAGAACATGTCGGTGCGCCACAGGCCCTGGTCGCCATAGGTGACCTTGACCTCGCCGCGCGGGGTCGAGGAGCCGGTGCGCAGGATGTAGTTGGCGGTGGCGCCCATCTGCCCGGGTCCGAAGATCGCCGAGGGGCCGCCCTGCACGACTTCGATGCGCTGGATGGTGTCGTCGAGGCGGAACAGCGAGCTCGAGTCCATGAAGGACAGGGACGGGGTGCCGTAGAGCGGCATGCCCTCGATCATGTTGGTGAAGAACGGGGAATCGCCGCCGCTCGGGAAGCCGGCCACCTCGATGTTGGCGCCGGTCTGCCCGCCGGTGGACTCCGGCCAGATGCCGGGGGAGAGCTTGAGAATGTCGGCCGAGCTCAGCGGGTTGGCTTCCTGGATCAGCTGCCGGTTGGCGGCCACGATGTTGTAGCTCGCGTTCAGCAGCTTGATGTGGGTCGCCGTTGCGGTCACCACGACTTCCTGGAGGTTCTGTGAGCTCTGGATGGCGGCCGCGTTGATCGTCGGTTGCGGCGGCGGCGTGGATGCGTTCTGGGCGTAGGCCGGCGCGACGGCGAGCCCCGCGGCGCCGCCGAGAATGCCGGCGACGACCGCCGCGACGCTGTTGGTGGCGGCGGTTCGCTGTCCGCCGCGCACGGCGGACACAGCCGCCATCCGCCGGGCCGGACCGACGCCCCCGCGGGGCGCCTTCTTCTGGTTCACTCTCATGCAAGATCCTCCTATCGGAAAGCTGGACGTGTCAGATTGGGATTGCCGCGCCGGCTGACGCGCGCGTCGGCAACAAAGGAGTCTCCGTGAGTGGAATCGGCGCCTGAGGACTGGTCAGTCCGTGCGCTGCGGCTGGCAGCGCGCCCGGGTCGTGTACCGCGGGCACATCGGTATATATCCCCCTGCCGCCCCGCCGTGCGTTGTGTTCACGGGCGTGCGCCGGGCGCACCGTCGCGCAAGGCGATCCGGCTGCGGCCGATGCAGGCCCGAGTAGACAGAGCACGGCGGTCCCCCCCCGAAATACCGCTGAAATGACCGATGTCAGCCACCGCAGGGTCGATGACATCGATAACAAATGATATCGATGTCATGATTTCAATGCAATAGCGGCTGTGGCGTCGAGCGCAATAGCGTGCGCGTCGAGCGTTTACGGGCGCGTTTTTCTCTGTTGCAAAACCACAACGCGTGGTGTGCTGCCGTCAGGGGCTCAGCATTATCAGAGGCTTACGGACCCCTGGGTGGCCCGTGCCGCACCGCGCCAGCGCGGGACGGGTCGGGAGCGGGCGAGGCCCCTGTGCGGTCGGCGATGCGCCGCGGCGGCGGCGTGCCCCGGGGCCGCGGGGAGCCGCGAAGGGGCAGGGCGGTGCACGACGGGGCGCGCTTCGGGGCCCGGCTGACGACTATATCCCGTGGACCAAATCCCACAGCGAGCCGCATCTTCGCGCCGCCCGAAGGGCCAAGCGCAAGGTCGGCATGAAGGCGCCGCGTCACACGAGTGTCAATCCGATTCCCGCCGTTTTCGGCCGGGTATTGCGTGAGGAGCGCAGGCGCCAGAACGTCTCGCAGGAGCAGCTGGCGCTGTACGCGGACGTCGACCGGACCTTCGTCAGCCAGATCGAGCGCGGCATCCGTCAGCCGACGCTGACCACCCTGTTCAAACTGTCCCGCGTGCTGGAGCTCTCACCCTCGACGCTCGTGGCGCGCATGGAGCGCCTGCTCAAGCGCTGAGCGCCTGCGCGTCGGCGTTCGGGTCGCGCTGCGCGCGCCGCCGGTCCTGCTCCTTCAGGTGCCGCTTGCGGATGCGTATGGAGTTCGGGGTGACCTCGACCAGCTCGTCGTCGGCGATGAACTCCACGGCGTACTCAAGCGTCAGCTCGATCGGCGGGGTGAGCAGAATCGCATCATCCTTGCCGGCGGCGCGGATGTTGGTCAGCTTCTTTGTCTTGATGGGATTGACCACGAGGTCGTTGTCCCGGCTGTGGATGCCGATGATCATGCCCTCGTAGAGCTTCTCGCCCGGGGAGACGAACAGCCGGCCGCGCTCCTGCAGATTGAACAGCGCGTAGGCGACCGCCTCGCCCTGCTCGTTGCTCACCAGCACGCCGTTGCGGCGGTCGGGGATCTCGCCCTTGACCGGCGCGAAGCCGTCGAAGATGTGGCTCATCAGGCCCGTGCCGCGCGTCAGCGTCAGGAACTCCCCCTGAAAGCCGATCAGGCCGCGGGCCGGCACGCGGTACTCGAGCCGGGCGCGCCCGTTGCCGTCGACCGCCATGTCGGTGAGCTCGGCGCGCCGGCGGCCGAGGGCCTCCATGACCGCGCCCTGGTGAGCCTCCTCGACGTCCACGGTAAGCGCCTCGAACGGCTCGTGCACCTCCCCGTCGACCAGGTGGGTCAGCACCTGCGGGCGCGACACGGCCAGCTCGTAGCCTTCGCGGCGCATGTTCTCGATGAGGATGGTCAGGTGCAGCTCGCCGCGGCCGCACACCCGGAACACGTCCGGGGAGTCGGTGTCCTCGACCCGCAGCGCGACGTTGCTCTGCAGCTCGCGCTGCAGCCGCTCGCGCAGCTGCCGGCTGGTGACGAACTTGCCTTCGCGGCCGGCGAACGGCGAGGTGTTCACCTGGAAGTTCATGGCGAGCGTCGGCTCGTCCACGCGGATCGGCGGCAGCCCTTCGGCGGACTCGCTGTCACACACCGTCAGGCCGATGTTGACCTCCTCGATGCCGGTGACCGCGACGATGTCGCCCGCGAACGCCTCCTCGACCGGGTGGCGCTGCAGGCCGGTGAAGGTGAGCACCTGGCCGACGCGGGCAACGCCGCGCTCCTGCGCGCCGTAGCGCAGCGCGACGCTCTGGCCGGGGCGGATCACGCCGCGGCGGATGCGGCCGATGCCGATGCGCCCGACGTAGCTGTTGTAATCGAGAGTGGAGATCTGCAGCTGCAGCGGCAGCGCCTCGTCCGCGGCAGGCTGCGGCACGTGCGCGAGGATCGCCTCGAACAGCGCGCTCATGTCCTCGCCCGGGGCGGCATGGTCGGTGCCGGCGCGCCCCTGCAGGGCCGAGGCGTAGATCACCGGGAAGTCGAGCTGCTCGTCGCTCGCGCCGAGCTTGTCGAACAGCTCGAACGTCTGATCGACGACCCAGTCGGGGCGTGCGCCCGGACGGTCGATCTTGTTCACCACGACGATGGCCTTCAGGCCGAGCGAGAGCGCCTTGCGCGTGACGAAGCGGGTCTGGGGCATGGGGCCGTCGACCGCATCGACCACCAGCAGCACCCCGTCGACCATCGACAGCACGCGCTCGACCTCGCCGCCGAAGTCCGCGTGTCCCGGGGTATCGACGATATTGATGCGCGTGCCGCGGTATTCGATGGCGCAGTTCTTGGCGAGGATGGTGATGCCCCGCTCGCGCTCCAAGTCGTTCGAATCCATGATGCGCTCGGCGAGCTTCTCATGCGCGGCGAAGGTGCCGGACTGCTTCAGCAGACAGTCGACCAGGGTGGTCTTGCCGTGATCGACGTGCGCAATAATGGCGATGTTGCGGATGGGCTGGCTCATGAGGGACCGCGGGGCCGCATCGCGGCCGGGTGACAAAGACTTCGAATCTTAGCACGTTCTGGCAGTGCGGGCAGATTCGCGTATCGTCCGGCCCGGCGGCGCACTATGATGCCGCCCAGTTCAAGCTCTGAGCGTCTTCAGGGGATTCCATGCGCGCTGCGCCTTCCGCCACGCCCGACTGCGACGCGCTGATCATCGGCGCCGGCCATAATGGGCTCGTCTGTGCCGCCTATCTGGCCGCGGCGGGCCTGCGCGTCACCGTGCTCGAGCGGCGCGCGGTGCCCGGCGGGGCGGCGGTGACCGAGGAGTTCCATCCGGGCTTTCGCAACTCCGTGGCCTCCTACACCGTCTCGCTGCTCAATCCCAAGGTGATCGCCGACCTCGAGCTGCCCCGGCACGGGCTGCGCATCGTCGAGCGGCGCCTGGGCAATTTCCTGCCCACCGAGGATGGCCGCTATCTGGCCGTCGGAGCGGGCCGTACGGCCGCCGAGGTCGCGCGCTTCTCGGCGCGCGATGCCGCGCGGCTCGGGGATTATTCGGCGCGGCTCGAGGCGATCGCCGATGTGCTGCGCGAGCTGGTGCTGCTCACGCCGCCGAACGTGGTCGAGGGCGGCTGGCGCGAGGCGCTGCCGGAGCTGCTGCGCACCGCCCGTCTCGGCGGGCGCCTGAGCCGTCTGGACTTGCCCCTGCGGCGCGAGCTGCTGACGCTCTTTGCCAGCTCCGCGGGCGATTACCTCGACGGCTGGTTCGAGAGCGATCCGATCAAGGCCGTCTATGGCTTCGACGGTGTCGTGGGCAACTACGCCAGTCCGTACGCTGCCGGCAGCGCCTACGTGCTGCTGCATCACGCCTTCGGCGAGGTGAACGGCAAGAAGGGCGCGTGGGGCCACGCCATCGGCGGCATGGGCGCGATCACGCAGGCCATGGCCCGCTGCTGCGAGGCGCGGGGGGTGCAGATCCGGCTCGAGAGCCCCGTGCGGGAGCTGCTCGTCGAGCGGGGCAGGGTGCTCGGCGCGCGCACCGAGGCGGGCGAGGCGGTGCGTGCCCGCGTGGTCGTCGCAAACGTCAATCCGAAGCTGCTGTATCTGAAGCTGCTCGATCCGGGCGCGCTGCCGGAGGATTTCCGCGCGCGCATCGGCCGCTGGCGCTGCGGTTCGGGCACCTTCCGCATGAACGTCGCGCTAGCCGAGCTGCCCCAGTTCAGCTGCCTGCCCGCGCGGGACATCGCCGATCATCACACCGCCGGGATCATTCTCGCCCCGACGCTGCGGTACATGGAGCAGGCGTACTTCGATGCGCGCATGCACGGCTGGTCGCGCCGCCCGATCGTTGAGCTCGTGATCCCGTCCACGCTCGATGACACGCTCGCGCCCCCGGGGGCGCACGTGGCGAGCCTGTTTTGCCAGCACGTGGCGCCCGAGCTGCCGGACGGGCAGTCATGGGATGCGCATCGCGAGACGGTCGCCGATCTGATGATCGACACCGTCGATGCGTACGCGCCGAATTTCAAGCGCGCGGTGCTCGGGCGGCAGATCATGAGTCCGCTCGATCTGGAGCGCACCTTCGGGCTCCTCGGCGGGGATATCTTCCACGGCGCGCTCAGCCTCGATCAGCTGTTCTCAGCCCGCCCGATGCTCGGGCACGCGCACTACCGCGGGCCGCTCGCTGGGCTCTACATGTGCGGCTCGGGAGCCCATCCGGGCGGGGGCGTCACCGGCGCGCCGGGCCACAACGCCGCGCGCGAGATCCTCGCGGACTGGCGGGGCGGGCGGCCGCGCCGCTGAGCCGAGCTTGCAATCGGCCGGGCGCGCCTCCAAGTCCGACAGACGATGCCCATCGCCGCCAGCGCCCGCCGTCCCTCCGCTCCGCCGCCGCCCGAGGGGCTCACGCTGCGCGCCTTTCTTGGCGTGTTCCGCTACAGCCGCCACGCGGTCGAGCTGGTCTGGTCGACCAACTGGAAGCTCACCAGCGCGTTCGCCGCCCTGACGCTGCTTGCCGGGGTATTGCCGGTCTCGGTGACCTACGCCGCCGGGCGGGTCGTCGATGCGGTCGTGGCGGCGATCCGCGCCCGCGGGTCAGGGGTGCACGCGGTGCTCGAGTGGGTGATCCTCGAGGGCGTGCTGGTCGCGGCGCTGGCGGCCACCCAGCGGGGCCTTGCGCTCGCGCGCTCGCTGCTGCGCGTGCAGCTGGGACAGCGCGTCAACGAGATGATTCTGCGCAAAGCCGTGACGCTGGAGCTGCGTCACTTCGAGGACTCCGAGTTCTACGACAAGCTCACGCGGGCGCGCCGCGAGGCCTCGACCCGGCCCGTCAGCCTGGTCACGCGCACCTTCGGCCTGGCGCAGAACGGCATCTCCCTCATCAGCTTCGCCGTCATGCTGGCCGCGTTCTCCCCCTGGGCGGTGCTCGCATTGCTGCTGGCCGGTCTGCCGGCGTTCATCGCCGAGGCGAAGTTTTCCGGGGACGCGTTCCGGCTGTTCCGCTGGCGCTCGCCCGAGACGCGCATGCAGACCTACCTCGAGACCGTGCTGGCGCGCGAGGATTATGCCAAGGAGGTCAAGCTCTACGGCCTCGGACCCCGTCTGCTCGAGCGCTACCGCGACATCTATCGCCGGCTCTACCGGGCCGACCGCGCGCTCACGCTGCGGCGCGGCGTATGGGGCTTCCTGCTCGGACTGGTGGCGACCGTCACGCTGTACGCCGCCTATGCGTGGATCGCGTTGAGCGCGGTGCGGCGGGTCATCACGCTCGGGCACATGACCATGTACGTCTCGGCGTTCCGGCAGGGGCAGACGGACGTCTCGGCGATGCTCTCGGCGGTCGGCGGGATGTACGAGGACAATCTCTACCTCTCGACGCTCTATGAGTATCTGGATACCTACGTGCCGCCGCCGCCCGGCACGGTGCGCGCCGGCCCGCAGCCGAACGACGGCATCCGCTTCGAGGACGTGAGCTTCGTCTATCCGGGCACGGACACCCCGGCGCTCGAGCACATCACGCTGCACCTGCGCCCGGGCAGCACGCTTGCTCTGGTCGGGGAGAACGGCTCGGGCAAGACGACCCTGATCAAACTCCTGACGCGCCTGTACGCCCCGAGCTCCGGTCGCATCCTGCTCGACGGGGCGGATCTGGCCGACTGGGACGAGCAGCGGCTGCGCGAGCGCATCGGGGTCATCTTCCAGGACTTCGCCCGTTATCAGATGCCCGTCGGCCACAACATCGGCGCGGGCGACGAGCGAGCCTTCGACGAGGAGGCGCGCTGGCGCGAGGCGGCCGTCAAGGCTCGCGCGAGCGAGTTCATCGAGACGCTGCCCGCCGGCTATCACACCCAGCTCGGCAAGTGGTTTCAGGACGGACGGGAGCTCTCCGGCGGCCAGTGGCAGAAGGTGGCGCTGTCGCGCGCGCTGATGCGCACCAGCGCGGACGTGCTGGTGCTCGATGAGCCGACCGCGGCGATGGACGCGCAGGCGGAGGCGGAGGTGTTCGAGCACGTCCGTCAACTCGGCCGCGAGCGCATGATCATTCTGATCTCACACCGCTTCTCGACGGTGCGCACGGCCGAGCGGATCGTGGTGCTCGAGCGCGGCCGCATTCTCGAGCAGGGCAGTCACGAGGAGCTGCTGCGCGCGGACGGCCTGTATGCGCGGCTGTTCGATCTGCAGGCCCGCGGCTACCGCTGAGCGCTGTGCGCTCGGGCCGCGTGCGCCTTGCGCTCGTCCTGCTGCATGCGCTGGTAATCGATGGGCTGAATGGTCGAGATCATGCACCGCCAGCCGTCCGCGGTGACGAAATCGAACCGCGCCTGCACGATATCGACCGTCGAGGTGATGCCGATGCCGTGGGCGAACAGCAGATTGGTGCAGGGGTGATAGACGGTCACCAGGTAGGGGGTATTGAGGTTGGTCCACACCAGCAGCTTGTCCGCGGAGAGCGGCGACCAGCGCTTGTAGCCGGTGTACCACCGCAGCTCGCGGACCGGCTTGCCGGCATAGGCTTCGTAGCGCTGCAGCCGGGCAGCCTGACGCTCGGCGAGCGGCAGGCCTGAGCAGGACGCGAGCACGAGCGCAGCGGCGGGCAGCGCCGCGGTGAGCAGTCGTCTGATCGAGTGTCGCATGGGCCACGCTCCTTCCGATTCGCCCCTGCCGATGAGCCTAACGCATCGGGTGTCTGCCGGTTGACCGCGGCGCTCAGGTCTCACTCGGGCGTCAATACCACCACCGCGAGCGGCGGCAGGCGCAGCGTGAGTGAATACGGCCGGCCGTGCGAGGCGTGCTCGTGCGCTTCGGTCATGCCCAGGTTGCCGATGCCGCTGCCGCCGTACTCGGGCGCATCGCTGTTCAGCCGCTCGAGCCACTTGCCGGCGAGCGGCACGCCGACCCGGTAGTGCTCGCGCGGCACGGGTGTGAAGTTGCATGCGACCAGCACGACATCGCGCGCTCTCTGGCCGCGGCGCAGGTAGACGATCACGCTGTCGTCGGCGTTGTCGCAATCGATCCACTCGAACCCCTCGGCGCTGAAGTCGCGCTGGTGCAGCGCCGGGGTCGAGCGGTACAGGCGGTTCAGGTCCCGCACCCAGCGCTGCACGCCCTGGTGCGGCGCGAACTCGAGCAGGTGCCACTCGAGGCTGCCCTCGTGCTGCCATTCGCTTCGCTGCGCGAACTCCCCGCCCATGAACAGCAGCTTCTTGCCCGGGTGGGTCCAGAGGTAGCCGTAGAGCAGACGCAGGTTCGCGAAGCGCTGCCAGTCATCGCCGGCCATCTTGCCGATCAGCGAGCCCTTGCCGTGCACGACCTCATCGTGCGAGAGCGGCAGCACGAAATTCTCGCTGAAGGCGTACCAGAGGCTGAAGGTGATCTTGTTGTGCTGGTACTTGCGGTACACCGAATCGGCGGCGAAGTACTTGAGCGTGTCGTGCATCCAGCCCATGTTCCACTTCATGCCGAAGCCGAGCCCGCCGAGATGGGTCGGGCGGGAGACCATGGGCCAGGCGGTCGATTCCTCGGCGATGGTGTGGGTGTCGGGATGATCGCGGTACACCGCGAGGTTCATCTGCTTGAGGAACTCCACCGCTTCGAGATTCTCGTTCCCGCCGTAGCGGTTGGGAATCCACTCGCCCGGGCGGCGCGCGTAATCGAGGTACAGCATGGAGGCGACCGCATCGACGCGCAGCGCATCGATGTGATAGGTCTCGAGCCAGAACAGCGCGCTGCTCAGGAGGAAGTTGCGCACCTCGGCGCGGCCGTAGTTGAATATCGAGCTTTTCCAGTCCGGATGATGCCCCTGGCGCGGATCGGCGTGCTCGTACAGGTGGGTGCCGTCGAAGAAGGCGAGCCCGTGCTGGTCGGCCGGGAAGTGCGAGGGCACCCAGTCGAGGATGACCCCGATGCCGCGCTGATGCAGGTGATCGACGAAGTACATGAAGTCCTGCGGCGTGCCGTAGCGCGAGGTCGGGGCGAAGTACCCCGTCACCTGGTAGCCCCACGAGCCGTAGAAGGGATGCTCCATCACCGGCAGCAGCTCGACGTGGGTGAAGCCCATGTCGGTGACGTACGCGGCGACCGCCTCGGCGAGCTCCCGGTAGTTGAGCGGCCGGTTGCCCTCTGTGGGCACGCGGCGGAACGAGCCGAGGTGCAGCTCGTAGATCGACCAGGGGGCGCTCAACGCGTTGCGCTCGGCGCGGCGCGCGCGCCAGTCGGCATCGTCCCAGGCGTAGCCGAGGTCCCAGACCACCGAGGCGGTGCGCGGCGGGGTCTCGCAGTGAAAGGCGAACGGATCGCTCTTGTCGACCGTGTAGCCCTGCTGGTGCGAGATTATGTGATACTTGTACAGCGTGCCGGGGCCGATGCCGGGCACGAACGCCTCCCAGATGCCAGAGGAGTCCGCGCGCGGGGTGAGCGGATGGGCGAGGTTATTCCAGCCGTTGAAATCGCCGACGACCGAGACCGAGGCGGCATTCGGCGCCCACACCGCGAAATGCGTGCCCGCCGGCTGACCCTCGAGCGCCGGCTGCAGATGCGCACCGAGTTTCTCGTAGGCCCGGCCATGGGTGCCTTCGCGAAACAGGTAAATGTCATGTTCGGTGAGCAGCACACCCGGAGTGTAGCAAGCACGTCATGCCAATGCCCGTCGTGATCGGCCACCGCGGCGCGAGCGGCTATCTGCCCGAGCACACACTGGCGGCCTACTACCTCGCGCTGCAGCAGGGGGCGGACGCGCTCGAGCCGGACCTGGTCATGACCCGGGACGGGGTTCTCGTGGCGCGCCACGAGAACGAGCTCGGCGGCACGACCGATGTCGCGCGCCGGCCGCGCTTCGCATCCCGGCGGGTGACCAAGCGCATCGACGGGGAGCCGGTGACCGGCTGGTTCAGCGAGGACTTCACGCTCGAGGAGCTGAAGAGCCTGCGCGCCTGCGAGCGCATCCCCGCGCTGCGCCCGCACAACACGCGCTTCGACGGACAGTTCGAGATCGCCACGCTCGAGGAGATTCTGCTGCTGCGCGCCGCGGCCGACCGCGAGCGGCGCGCGCGCGCCGCGGCGCTCGGCCTGCCGCCTGCCCCGCCGGTCGGTCTGTATGCGGAGGTGAAGCACGCGACGCACTTTGCCCTGTGCGGCCTGCCCATGGCCGAAGCGCTGCTCGGCGTGCTCGAGGCGCACGGGTGCGCCGCGCCCGAGGCGGGAGTGTTCATCGAGTCGTTCGAGCCCGGCATCCTGCGCACGCTGAGCGGGCTGACCCGCGCGCCCCTGGTGCAGCTGATCGAGTCCGAGGGCGCGCCGTTTGACGCGCGCGCGGCCGGCCGCCCGCTCACCTTTGCCGATCTCACGACGCCCTCGGGGCTGGCCGAGGTGGCCGCCTACGCCGCCGCGATCGGTCCGGAGAAATCGCTCGTGATCCCGCGCGATGCGGCCGGGCGGCTCGCCCGACCGACACGCCTCGTCGCGGACAGCCATGCGCAGGGCCTGAGAGTGATTCCCTGGACGTTTCGCGCGGAGAACGCGTTCCTGCCGGTCGAGGCGCGCAGCGCGGGAGCGCAGCGCGAGCAGGGCGACCTCGAGCAGGAAATCGGCCGCTTTCTCGCCGCCGGCATCGACGGGTTCTTCACCGACCAACCCGACATCGGCGTGCGCGCCCGCGATGCGTTCGTGCGTGCCGCGGCCGCAGGATCGCCGTCGGGGGGCGCTCGGGCTTGACCTGAAGCGCGCCGCCGCGGCCGGGCCGCAGCCCCCATGTGGCGCGGCCTATTGCCGTATACTAGCGGCCTGTGGGGGAACGAGGCCCATGACCGAAATCGCTGATACGTTCGATTCTGCATTCACCAAGGCCGTTGATCTGGGCAACAAGATCGCGGACAAGGACCGGGACGCCGATCTGTGGGACATCGCCGACGGACTGCTCGCCGGCGCTCTGCAGTATTGGCTCTATTCACGCCAGCCCTGCGGCGATCCGCGCTGCCAGGACTGCATGCCGATCAGCACGGCCGAAGGGCGCATGGCGGAGCTGAAGCGCCTGATCGAGCAGCTGGCCGCCGAGAGCGAATATTTCCATACGCCGACGGACTCGAACGCGGGCCGCGCGTAGCGGCGCACCGCGGGCTGAAGCTCGGTAAAATGGCGACTTTGCACCCCATGGGGGCGAAGTGAGCCAGATGAGCACGCCAAATCCAGCGCCGCAGCCGGGCGCACCCATCGATGCCGACGCGCTGATCATCGGAGCGGGGCCCTGCGGGCTCTTTCAGGTGTTTGAGCTCGGTCTGCTCGGGATCAGCGCGCACGTCGTCGACTCGCTGGCGCATCCCGGGGGGCAGTGCACGGAGCTGTACCCGGAAAAGCCCATCTATGACATTCCGGCCCTGCCGGTGTGTGGCGCCCAGGAACTGATCGACCGGCTGCTCGAGCAGATCAAGCCGTTCAACCCGCAGTTCCACCTGGGGCAGGAGGTCACGGGTCTGACGCGCCGCGAGGACGGCCGGTTCGACGTGCGCACCGCGACCGGCACGCGCTTCAATGCCGGTGCCGTGGTGATCGCCGCCGGCGTCGGCTCGTTCCAACCGCGCCGCATCGGCATCGAGGGCGCCGAGCCGTTCGAGGGCGGCGCCATCCAGTACCGCGTCAAAGACGCCGCCGCGCTCGCAGGCAAGGACATCGTTATCTTCGGCGGCGGGGATTCGGCGCTCGATTGGACGCTCGAGCTGGAGAGGAAGGCCAAGAGCCTCACTCTGGTGCACCGGCGCGCCGAGTTCCGCGCCGCACCGGCCTCGGTGGTGAAGATGCGCGAGCTCGTCGCCGCCGGACGCATGCGCTGCTACGAAGCCGTGCCCCACTCGCTGCTCACGGACGGGGCGCGCCTGAGCGGCGTGCGCGTGAAGCGGCCCGACGGCGGCATCGAGCCGCTCCCGGCCGAGCAGCTGCTGGTGTTCTTCGGCCTGCATCCGAAGCTCGGGCCGATCGCCGATTGGGGGCTCGAGCTCGACAAGCGCGCGCTGAAGGTCGATACCGAGAAATTCCAGACCAGCATGCCGGGGGTGTTCGCCGTCGGCGATATCAACACCTACCCGGGCAAGAAGAAGCTCATCCTCTCGGGCTTCCACGAGGCGGCGCTGGCCGCCTTCGCCATCCAGCATCACCTGTATCCCGAGAAGCGCCAGTTCCTGCAGTACACCACCACCAGTCCGATCATGCATCAGCGGCTGGGGGTTCCCGACTGAGCGTCGCGCCGCGCGCGGAGGCAGCCCCGATGGATCCCCGTCTGGCCGATTTGATCAAACTGCTCGACCTGGAGCGGCTCGAGGTCGATCTGTTCCGCGGCGAGAGCCGTGACATTGGCAGTCCGCAGGTCTTCGGCGGGCAGGTGCTGGGGCAGGCGCTCACCGCTGCCGCCGCCACGGTCGAGGGGCGCATCGTGCATTCGCTGCACGCGTATTTCCTGCGCCGCGGGGATTTCAACGCGCCGATCGTCTACCAGGTCGACCGCAGTCTCGACGGTCATTCCTTCTGCAACCGCCGGGTGGTGGCCATCCAGCACGGCGCGCCCATATTCAACATGGCCGCCTCGTTCCAGATCGTCGAAGAGGGCTTCGAGCATCAGATCCAGATGCCGGATGTGCCGCCGCCGGAATCGCTGCCGGATGCGAGCCGCCCGCCGCCGGATTTGCTCGAGCGGCTGCCGCAGGCGGTGCGGCGGTTCCTCGAGCGGCCGCGGCCGTTCGAATTCCGCCTCGTGCAGCCGATGGAGCTGCTCATGGCGCGCCGCGCCCCTCCGGCGCGCCAGGTGTGGTTCCGGGCGGTGGACCGCCTGCCCGACGACGAGGGCCTGCACCGGCGACTGCTCGCGTACCTGTCGGACTACTTCCTGCTCGATACGGCCACGCTGCCGCACGGCAAGACCTCCTTCAGCGGCGCGCTGGTCATGGCGAGCATCGACCATGCCATGTGGTTTCACCGCCCGCTGCGGGTGGATGACTGGCTGCTCTATGCGGTGGAGAGCCCGAGCGCCTCGGGCGCACGTGGCTTTGCCCGTGCAGGGGTGTATGCGCGCGACGGCAGGCTGGTCGCCAGCACCGCGCAGGAAGGGCTCGTGCGCGTGCGCAAGCCTGTGCGAGAGTGATCAGGTGCTGCGCCGGCCGTTGTGACGGCCGGCGCAGCGCTCAGCAGGCGGGATGTGGATCAGGCCGCTCGGCGCGGCGCATGTGCTGCATCGAGGCGCACTGCGCGCCCGGCGGTGCGCGCAGTGAGCGCCCCGACCAGCAGTAAGGCGGCGAAAGTCACCGCGTTGAGCACGAAGACTTCGGTCAGGATACCGGCGGTAAATGCGCCCTGCGCGGCGCCCACCATGCGGCTGACCGCCCAGAGCACGCCCTCGTAGACCCCGAATGCGGCCGCGAACGCGGCCACGACGCCCGCGGCCCGGGGGATGCGCCGCGCGAGCTCGCCCGCCGCGGCTGTGGCGGCGAGCAGCGCCACGCCGAGGAGCGCGGCCCAGCCGAATGCCACCCGGCCCGTGGGGTAATGCAG
>JAJYUL010000014.1 GCA_021792555.1 Pseudomonadota bacterium | reverse complement strand
ACCGATGGTGCCGGCGAAGTTCGCCCAGATGATCCGCCGCGTGCGCCGCGCAATCGCGAGCGTCTCGGCGAATTTCGCCAGATCGTTGCCGAGCAGGACCACATCGGCGCTTTCCCGGGCCACATCGGTCCCCGAACCCATGGCGATGCCCACCTGTGCCTCGATCAGCGCCGGCGCGTCATTGATTCCATCGCCCACCATCGCCACCGTGCGGCGCTCGCACGTGAGGCGCTGGATGTAGTCGCGCTTGTCCTCCGGCAGCAGCTCGGCGGCGAGTTCCGCGATGCCGAGCTGAGCGGCAACGCACTCCGCCACTGCCTGCGCATCCCCCGTGAGCAGAACGGTCCGCACCCCCAGTGCATGGATCGCCTCGATCGCCGCGCTCGCCTCCGGCCGCACCCGATCGGCAATCTCGATGGCACCGAGCAGCGCGCCAGCGCGCGCGACGTAGACCTCCGAGGAGCCCCGATGCGCCGCCGAGAGCGCATCGGGCACACGGATACCGTGCTCGCGCAGCAAAGCGAGATTCCCAACCAGTATCTGCTCCCCGGCGAGCTCGGCATCGATACCGCGGCCGGGTTGGTAACCGAAGCGCTGCGGCTCCTCCACGGTGCGCCCGGCGGTGCGCGCATATTCAACGATCGTCCTGCCGAGCGGATGCTCCGAGCGCAACTCGGCCGACGCGGCGGCATCGAGCAGCACCATCGGATCGGTGCCCGCGGTCGGGTGCAGCGCGCGCACCTCTGGCTGTCCGAAGGTGAGCGTGCCGGTCTTGTCGAGGACCACCGTGTCGATGCGGCCGAGCTGCTCGAGGTACAGCCCGCCCTTGATGATGGCCCCGCTGCGGGCCGCCCGGCCGATCGCCCCGAGGATCGCAAGCGGTGTTCCGGCAGCGATTCCGCAGGCGCCTGCGACGATGATCACCGAGATCGTCGAGCGGATGTCCCGCGTCACCAGATACGTGACGGCGGCCGCGCCGAGCGCGAAATACACCAGATATCCGGCGAGACGGTCGGCCAGGCGCTGCACCGGAGCCCGCGAGCGTTCGGCCTGCTCGACCGCTTCTATGATCTTGCCGTAACTGGTGTCGCGTCCGATGCGCTCGGCGCGGATCTCAAGCGCGCCGGACTGATTGATCGAGCCGGCGAAGACGGCCCCGCCCGGCGTCTTCTCCACCGGCAGCGACTCTCCTGTGATGCGCGACTGATCGACGAACGAGTGCCCGGCGATCACCGTACCGTCCACTGGGATGCGCCCGCCGGGGTTGACGAGCACGGCATCGCCCGCGGCGAGCTCGGCGGCAGCGATCTCGGCCACCCCGCCCGGCCGGCGCACGGCAATCGCCGTCGGCAGGAAATCGAGCAGCGCGCGGATCGCGCGCCGGCCGCGCGAGACGGTCATGCCCTCGAGGACCTCGGCGACGAGCACGAACAGCGTGATCACCAGCGCGGTGAAGAACTGCGCGATGGCCGCAGCCGCCACGATGGCGAGGGTCATCGACAGCTCCATCGTCATGCGCCGCGCCAGCAGATTCTCGAAGGCCTCCTTGAAGATCGGCCAGCCGCCGACCGCAAGCCCGAGGACCCCGATGACGCTGAGCGATCGCAATGGCTCCCAGAGACGAAACCACACGGCCGCGGCGGCGAGCGCGACGAACGCAATGCGCGCGCCCTCGACCCACGAGAATCCGTGCTCAGGGTCGTGGTCGTGCGTATCGTCAGGGTGCGGCGGCGCGTGCGCCCGCTCGGCAGGGGCCCCCGGCTCACCGGCTCTGGCCTGAACGAGGGTATCGGTGGCGCTAAGCGGTGCATGAGCGTGCGAAGCCGGCTCGGTGGCACGATGCTGTGTTTCGCTCATGGATCGCCCTGAATTCATTGCGCCAATCGGGCTGCTTGTCGGCCTACTTGAGGTAGGTGCGGACTACTTCGATCAGCTCATCGGCTGCCTCGCGACGCTGCGCATCGCTCGCGATCTCGGGACTGGCGAGGTGGGTCTCGATATGCTCCTGCATCACCTCCACCATCAGGCCATTGACCGCGCCGCGCACCGCGGCGATCTGCTGCAAAACCTGCGCGCAGCCGTGCTCGGCCTGCAGCGCACGCTCCAAAGCCTCTACCTGGCCCCGAATGCGGCGCACTCGCGACAAGAGCTTCGCTTTTCCGCGTGTGGTGTGACTCATCGTCCCGGCCCGTATACTCTACCCCAGTATTCTACCCCAGGCCGGATGGGGAGCGCACGCAGCGCTGCATGGCGATTCCCATCGACGCGCGGGCATGCGGGCCGTGCGGCGCGGTCGGTTGCCGGATCACTCAATCCGCGCCGGCGAGTCGCACGGCGGTCAGCGCGTCGAGATCGGCAAGACGCCGAGCTTCATCCAGGCGCAGTTCGAGAAGCGTCTCCTGGATCTGCACCCTCGTCCGCTCGATCTGCACCAGTGCGTCGTCGGTGCGCCGATCGAGGCGACCGATGACTTGCCGCAGCTCAGCTGCGCAGATCGCATTTCTTCTGTTCGAACTCCGCCCGGCCGATCTCGCCGCGCACATAGCGCTCCCGGAGAATCGAGCGCGCACTCCCGCGGTGAAGCGAGTGGTGCGCCGCCGAGCCGCACCGCATCACCCCGAGGACGAGCGCCGCAGCCGCCGCAAGAGCGAGAACCCAGAACGGGCCTATATACAGGCCCATGCCCCACCAGGCGCCACCCATCATCTCATTGCCCCACATCACTCGACCTCCAGCGCGCAACCGTCCGCCTTGCGCACACCGCGGTGTGCGTCCGCGCCGCGCATCCTGCCGAGCATGTTGAGCATCATCCCCGGCGTGGGGCCATATGGATTTGTCACATCATCGGGCGCGGCTGCCACGCGGATGCGCGCTCAAAGCCGCACGAACCGCAGCCGCAGGGCGTTGCCGATCACCGAGACCGAGCTCAGACTCATCGCGGCCGCGGCGATCACCGGACTCAACAGAATCCCGAGCTGCGGATAGAGCGCGCCGGCGGCGATCGGAATCCCGATGCCGTTGTAGATAAAGGCGAGAAAGAGGTTCTGCCGAATGTTGCGCATCGTGGCGCGGCTCAGTGCCCGTGCGCGCGCGATGCCGGCGAGATCCCCTTTCACCAGCGTCACTCCTGCGCTTTGCATGGCGACGTCGGTGCCGGTTCCCATTGCGATCCCAACCTCGGCCTCGGCGAGTGCGGGAGCATCGTTGATCCCATCGCCCGCCATCGCCACCACGCGACCCTCGCTGCGCAGTCGACGGACGATGGCGTTCTTGTGCTCGGGCAGCACCTCGGCTTCGATGTCGGTGATGCCAAGTTGGCGTGCGACCGCCTCGGCGGTGGCCCGATGATCGCCCGTCACCATAATGATGCGGATGCCCTCGCGGCGCAGCAGATCGAGCGCTTGCGGAGTGCCGGCCTTGATCGGGTCGGCGACGGCGATGACGCCGGCCGCGCGCCCGTCGATCGCAACGAAGATCACTGCCGCGCCCTCGCTGCGCAGACGCTCGGCCTGAAGCTCGAGTGTCCCGAGCGGTATCTCCAGGCTCTTAAGCAACGCCGCGTTGCCCACCGCTACTGTGCGGCCGGCCGCTTTCCCGAGCACGCCCTGGCCGGTCACCGAGTGAAACTCCGCGATCGCCTGCATCGGATAGCCTCGCTCGCGTGCAGCGGCTGCGAGCGCGGCTGCGAGCGGGTGCTCGCTTGCGTGCTCGAGGCTGGCGGACAGCTGCACAACCGTGGCTTCATCGAACCCCGCCGCCGGGGAAACGGCAAGCACCTTCGGCTTGCCTTCGGTGAGCGTCCCGGTCTTGTCCACCACCAGGGTATCCACCTTCTCCAGCCGCTCGATGGCCTCGGCGTTCTTGATCAGCACGCCGGTGGTTGCGCCCTTGCCGACACCGACCATGATGGACATGGGCGTGGCGAGGCCGAGCGCGCACGGACAGGCGATGATGAGCACCGACACGGCCGCCACGATGGCATACGCGATTCGCGGCTGAGGACCGAGCGCGATCCACAGCACGAACGCCACGAGCGCCGAGAGAACCACCGCCGGCACGAACCAGCCCGAAACGACGTCGGCCAAGCGCTGGATGGGCGCGCGGCTGCGCTGCGCCTCGGCGACCATGTGCACGATGCGCGAGAGCATCGTGTCCGCGCCGACTCGATCGGCGCGCATCACGAGCGCCCCGGTCCCGTTGATCGTGCCCCCGATCACTCGATCGCCGGCCTGTTTGGCCACGGGAACCGACTCGCCCGTCACCATCGATTCATCCACTGCGCTTGTACCCTCGAGGACCGCCCCGTCGACGGGCACGGCCTCCCCGGGGCGCACGCGCAAGCGATCGCCGAGCCGCACCACATCCACGGGCACTTCCTCATCGCCCCCATCCGACCGGAGCCGCCGCGCCGTCTTCGGCGCCAGGTTCAGCAGCGCGCGGATCGCCCCGCCGGTGGCCTCGCGGGCGCGCAGCTCGAGCACCTGCCCGAGCAGAACCAGGACCGTGATGAGCGCGGCCGCCTCGAAATACACCGGGACGAGGCCCTGCGCAGTGCGCAGGCTCGCCGGGAATACGCCGGGCGCGAACATCGCCACCAGGCTGTAGGCGTACGAGGTACACACCCCGAGCGCGATGAGACTGAACATGTTGAGCGAGCGGCGGCGCACAGAGACCCACCCCCGCTCGAGCAACGGCCACCCGGCCCACAGCACCACCGGCGTGCTGAGAGCGAACTGTATCCACATCGATGTCCGCGGCGCGATCCACTGCCGCAGCGGCTGGGCGTGCAGATGCGCGCCCATATCGAGCACCGCGACGGGCAGCGCGAGCACCAGTCCAATCCAGAACCGCCACGTCATGTCGCGCAGCTCGGGATTGCCGAGCGGGGCGGCCGCCGGCTGCACCGGCTCGAGCGGCATGCCGCAGATGGGGCAACTGCCCGGCTCGCGGCGCCGAATCTCCGGGTGCATCGGGCAGGTGTACAGCAAGGACGGTGCGCCGGTGGAGCGACCCCGCCCTTGAAGCGGTGCGCGCGTTGCCTGCGGCCCCGGCGCCGCGCGGCCGGCGGCGCCGGCGGAATGGGCATGGCTGTGCTCGAGGTCATGCATCGTGCTTCTCCTGCCGCAGCGCATGACAGGCGTCTCACGCACCGCTTTCGATCAGCACCACGCGGCGCAATGCATCCGCGATACGCCGCGGGGCAACCTCACGACGGTTCACATTGAGCCGATCGGCCGGCTTGCCATCGGGGCAGGCGCGAGGCAGTCCGCGAGCGCCTGCATCAACAGCCCCAGATGGATCATCGCGCCGGGACCGGCCTCCGGGGCCATACGGAACTTCCGCAATCTGACGATCTGCCGCGCCCCGACCCATACACAGCAACCGGTTGCGAGACTTCCCGCACGGGAAGTCTCGATCATGGGCCGCGCAGGGATGCCTCGAGTGCCTCCATCAGCCCGTCGATCTCGGCCGCCGTCGTGTAGTGCACGAACGAAATGCGCGCAACGCCCCTCGCCGGGTCGACATTCATCGCCTCCAGCAGGCGCACGGCATAGAACCCGCCATACCCGATCATGAATCCGCGGCGGGCGAGCCGCTCGCCGAGCTCCCGGGGGGTGACCGATCGGGGCACGAAAGCGACCGTCGCGGCCCGCTCAGCCGACTGCGCGGGGCCGAGCAGCCGCAGATCCGTCCGGCGCGCGAGAAACTCGAGCAGACTCGACAGCAACGGCAGCTCGGCGGCGCGCAGCGCCTCGCGCACGCGCTGCGCCCGCTCGGCAGGGGCGCCACCCGGACGATGGTGCGCGTCGAGCAGATCGAAGTACTCGGCGATGCCGCGCGAGGCCGCCACTTGCGCGTGATCCGCGCCGGCCGGCACCAGGCGCTTGAAGGGCTCGTGGCTGTTAAAGTAGTGACTCTCGTTGCCGAGCTGCTCGAGAAGCCGGGGGCTGAGCACCATGACACCCTGATGCGGCCCGAAGGTCTTGTACAGGGAAAACAGATAGATGTCTGCGCCCAATGCGCGCACATCGGGCAGGCCATGCGGCGCCGCGGACACTCCATCGACCACGGTGAGCGCCCCGACACTGTGCGCCCTTGCGGTGATGTCCGCAACCGGATTGATGTGCCCGACGATGTTGGAGGCATGGGGGAAAGCAAGCAGCCGCGTACGGCGCGACAGCAGGCCATCGAGCTGGCGCACATCGAGACAGCCGGTCTGCGGGTCCACGCGCCATTCCTTGATCACTGCACCGAGGTCCGCCAGCCGCCGCCAGGCGCCGCTGTTGGCCTCGTGATCCTGATTGGTGACGATGATCTCATCGCCGGGCTTGAGCAGGGTCCGAAAGGCGTGCGCGAGCACGTAGGTGTTCTGCGAGGTGGAGGGCCCGAACTGCACCTCGCCTGCCGGCACACCCAGGTACTCACCGAGCCGCGCGCGCGCCGCGTCCATCCATTGGCCGGCTTCCGCCGACGCCGCGAACGCGTAGTACGGCTGGACCTTCAGACGGCGGTAGTACTCGTGCAGGCGGCCGATGACCGCCGCGCAGGCATATGAGCCGCCGGCGTTCTCGAAGAATGCCTGGCCTTCGAGCGTCGGCTCACTGAAAGCGGGAAACTGGGCGCGGACAAAATCCGCATCGAGCGCCGCCGCCGTGTGTGTGGTTCCCATACTCTGCTCCCCTCGCCGTGATCGGCCGCATTCTCTATCGCCCCTGCGCGCAAGTCACGCGCCAGCGCATGCTTTACCGGCCGTAGAGCCGGGCGATCACGCGCGGCGGGACGCCTAGGAAATAAAGCGTCAGGCAGCCGAGATTGCGCGCACTGCGGCGCCGCCAGCCGTCGCGGCGCCAGCGCTGCGCCGAGGTGCGGGCGATGGACGGCAGCACGGTGAGCCGGCTGCGGCCGATGCGCCGAATCAGATCGACATCCTCCATCAGCGGCCAGGGCCGAAAACCGCCGAGCGCACGGTACAGATCGCGGTGAATCAACAATCCCTGGTCGCCGTAGGCGAGTCCGAAACGCCGCACGCGCCAGGCGACGCGGCGCTCGAGCCGGCGGGCCCTGGCGCTCGCCTCATCGAGTCCGAAGCGGAACGTCGCGGCACGCAGACGATTGGATGGCGCGGCCATGAACGCCTGAATGTCGCCGCGCCACTGTCCGCTCAGCACCGTATCGGCATGCACAAACAGCAGCCACTCGCTGCGGGCTTCCGTCGCGCCCTTGTGCAGCTGCGGGCCTCTGCCCCGCTCGGCCGAAACGACCCGCGCACCGGCGCTCTGCGCAACGCTGCGCGTGTCATCGGAGGATCCGCCATCGATCACGATGATCTCGCGCACGCCCCTGTATGCCGCAAGCGTCTGCGCCAGATGGCCTGCCGCATTGAGCGTCGGAATCACGACCGACAGCTCGAGCACCCCGGCTTGTGGTTCGAGCGCGCAGGCCATGCCGTTCAGCTCACAGCGAGCAGCAGGCGGACCAGGCGCTTCGGCCAGGGGCTGAAGAGCTTCGGGACGTAGAACGCGCTTGCCGCCGCCTTCGAGATCTCCGCGCGCGTCGGATAAGGCAGGATCATGCCGGTCAACGCGCTCAGCTTGAGCCCTCGCGTGATCGCAAGGCTCCACAGTCCGATGAGCTCACCGGCATGAGGGCCGAGTATGTCGACGCCGAGAACGGTTCCGCGCCTGTCGGTCACCACCTTGATGGCGCCGTCCGTCTGCCGCTCGGCCCGCACTCGGTCGTTGTGCGCAAAATCGGCGCGCACGATCTGCACGGAGGGGCCGAGCCGCTCACGCGCTTCGGCCTCCGTGAGTCCCACGTGCGCGAGTTCCGGGTCGGTGTAGGTGACCCAGGGCAAGGCGCGATAATCGACCTTGGCGGGCAGTCGGAACAGCGCGTTGCGGATCACGATGCCCGCCTGATAGCCGGCCGAATGCGTGAACTGCGGCCGGCCGATCACATCACCGAGCGCATACACGCGCCCGTTCGTCGTTCGCAGGCGCGCATCGACGGTGATTCCCTCGCCGGTGTGCTCGACCCCGGCACGCTCGAGCGCGAGCTCTCGGAGCTGCGGCCGCCGGCCGGCCGCCACGAGCAGATGCGAGCCGCGCACTTCGCGGCCTTCGCCGAACGTCACGACAATGCCGTCTGCCGCGCGGGCGACTCGCGTGACTTGCGCGTTCTGGTGGAGCGTGACGCCTTCCGAGGCGAGCCGCTCGGCGAGCACACGAGCGAATTGCGGCTCATCGCGCGCCAGCAGCCGGCCTTGCTCGAACACCGTCACGGCGCTGCCGAGGCGGCGGAAGGCCTGCGCCATCTCGACTCCGACCGGTCCGCCGCCGAGGATCAGCAGGTGCGCGGGGCGCTCCTGCAGCGTGAAGAGCGTCTGGTTGGTCAGCACTGCAACGTCGCTCAGGCCCGGCACCGGCGGGATGACCGCCGATGAGCCGGTGGCGATCACTATCCGCCGTGCCCGGACCCGCAGTGCGCCGCCGCTCACTTCGTTGGGGCCGCTGAAGGCGGCCGCGGCTCGAACGACACGCACCCCGAGCCCCTCGAGACGTTCGACCGAATCGTGCGGCGCGATCTGCTCGATGACTTCCCGCACGTGGGTCATCACGGCAGGGAAGTCGACTTGCGGCTCGGCGCAGCGCAACCCGAACCGTCGAGCGTCCCGCACCGTCTGGGCGGCGTGCGCCGCAGCGAGCAGCGCCTTCGACGGGACGCAGCCGTAATTGAGGCAGTCCCCGCCCATCTCGCCCTTCTCGAACAGCACGGTGCGCGCACCGAGCTGTACGGCGCCGACCGCCACGGACAGTCCGGCCGCGCCGGCCCCGATGACGCACACGTCGCATTCGAGCACTTCGGCCATCCACCCACCTCACCCGCAAGCAACGCCCACCCTGCCCCGTCGCGCCGCACGCATCGCGCGCCAAGCCTCCGGCGCACGGAGGACGAGGCGGCACAATAGGCTGCGCTGGACGCAAATGCCAGTCCGAGCGGGGCTTGAGGCGGCTGGTCGTCCCGGACCGCCATATTTTTCCAACACCCATCATGGGACGGCGCCCCGGGATTGCCGCTCCCAGAGCTGAAGAGACGGCGGCCGAGACGTTCGCGCCGCCCTCGAGCGGTGGCCCGCCGACGCCGAGTCATCCAACCCCCGAGCATGGCTGACCACCACCACAAGGCCAACGACCGGATCCGGCGCGAGAACAGTCGACTGTCGTGCGCACCGGCCGGCCATCACGCCTGTCATGCGACCCACGCCGACCCGTTGTGCCGGCGGGGATACGCTCTGCAGCTGCGCGCCGCGTACGACAGAGCACTCGAACCGACGGGCGTTCCCGCCGAGATCGCCCGCCCGGCACGCCGTTGCGATCAACTGGGCCCACCCCTGCAGATCGGCAGCGCCGAGAACAACGGCGTGCGGAACTCGGAGACGAACATGCAAGATGCCCAATGACCTTCTGCTCGGGCGCAGGACTTACGCCATCTTCGCCGGCCACTGGCCGCATGCTCCTGAGAATAATCCGATTGGCACCGTGTTTACCAAAGCCAACAGGTACGTGCTGACAAGCGGCACTGGCAACTTTGTCTGGGCCAATAGTCACCGGTTGAGCGGCATCGAAGAGCTAAAGAGAATCAAGGCGGGCAACGGGCCTGACATCATCCTGTGGGGCAGCTCGACCCTCTATCCGCAACTCCTGGACGCCAATCTCATCGGCCGCCTCGTGCTGCTGATATCTCCGTTGGTGCTCGGCAAGGGTAAAAGGCTCCTCGGAAGCACTGCGCATCCCGTCGCGATGCAGCTTCTCACGAGTGAAGCGACCTCAACCGGGCTGATCATGGCGACCTACGAGTTGAGCCGATGAGCACTCCGACGGACAATGATCGGATGCCTCATGAGCGCTCCGCGTGCGACATCCCTGAAGCAGCTCATTGCGGCGGACGGCGCTGCCGGCCGGGCGCGCTTGACCGAGGCGGCCCGCTCAGGCCGCGACCGCCAGTTTGCCCTGCAGGTGACGGGCGAGCTCGGCAATCGTCGGGAAATCGAACAGCTCGGTCAGATCGATCTGACCGGGATACTCCCGCTCGATCTGCTCGTGGATCTCGATGAGTTTCAGTGAACTCGCCCCGAGCTCGAACAGGTTGTCGTGCACGTCGACGCGCCTGCCGCCGAGTGCGGCTTCACAGACCGTCTTGAGCATCGCCTCGATCTGACCGCGCGTCGCGCAACCGGCTCCGCGCTGCGCATCGCGCAGCGCCGCGAGTTCCTCCAGCTCGCCGTCGAACTGCCCGTCGGCATAGCTCTGCGCGAGCAGATAGCGCTGCATCTTGCCGCTGGTCGTCTTCGGGATGCGTTTGACGGGCACCACGTCCACCACTTCGAGCCCGGTCTGCTCGTTGACGAGGCGCGCGGCCGCGGCCGCGAGCGGCACGAACTCCTCAAGCGCACCGCGGTGCAGCACGAACAGCACCAGCCGCTCCAGGTCCTCCCCGGGACGGCGCGCTGCAGCCGCCGCCACTTTGCCGAGCTCGAGACCCTCGATCCGCTGGAGAACGGACTCCAGATCGTGCGGGTAGTGATTCTGCCCGTTGACGAAGATGATCTCCTTCGCCCGGCCGCACAGATACAGCTCCCCACCGTGCACGAGGGCGAGGTCCCCCGTACGCAGCCATCCGTCTGCGCTGAAGGCGGCGGCGTTCGCGTCGGGATTCTCGTAATAGCCCTGCGTCACGTTCTCGCCGCGTATGTGCAGGTGACCAACCCGTTCCTCCGGCAGCGGCCGATCCTCCTCATCGGCAATGCGCACGCTGCAATACGGCAGCGCCCGACCCTCCCCGATCAGCTGCACACTCTCCCGGGCGCCCGGGTCCACCTGCTCGACCGCATCGCCCACTCCGAGGCGCTGGCGGTTCACCGCGATCCGCCGCAGCGGCGCTCCGGGCGGCGGGAAACTCACCGCGAGCGACGCCTCAGCAAGGCCATACACCGGATACATCGCAGTGCGCGCCAGGCGCGCCGGCGCGAGCCGCTCGAGAAACTGCTCGCACAGCGGCGCGGAGATCGGCTCAGCGCCGTTGAATATCAGTCTGACGCCCGAGAGATCCAGCCCCTCGACCGGACGCTCCCCCAGCGCTCTCAAGTAGTGTTTGTAGCCGAAGTTCGGCGAGCAGAGGATCGTCGCCCGGATCCGGCTCGCGAACTGCAGCCACAGCAGCGGCCTGCGGATGAACAGGTCCGTCGGCATGAGGTGCGCATGCACCCGGTTCGCGAACATGAACAGGTGAAAGCCGATCAGCCCCATGTCGTGAGTGAGCGGCATCCACGAGAGGCTGATGTCCTTCTCGGTGAAGCCCGCCACTTCCGTCGCGGCCCGGGCGTTGGCGAGGATGTTGGCATGGGTGAGCACGACACCCTTGGGCTCGCTCGTCGAGCCGGAGGAGAACTGAATGAGCGCCACCTCCTCCGGTCTGGCCGTGTGCACCTCGCCGGGCCGCGAGATGTCCTCCAGGTCGTCGGCGAAAAAGGCGCGCGCGCGCAATCGCTCGAAGCGCCCCGACAGTCCGCTCTGCGCGGCGAACGCCGCGAGACGCTCAAGTGCGCGCCGCTCGGTGTACAGGAACGGCTCACCGAGCAGCCCGGCGATCCTGAAGAGCTTCTGCCGATGCTCATCGCTGATCCCGACCGCCACCGGCACGGGGATGATCCCGCCCATGACCGCCGCCCAGAATCCGTCGATGAACTGCTCGTTGTCGCCGAGCAGCAGGATCAGCTTATCCCCCGGGCCCATCCCCATGCGCTGCAGGTGATACAGAATGCCGAGGGCGCGCTCGTGCAGATCGGAGAACGTTACGGTGCGCGAGACACTCTCGCCCTCGAGGTAAGTGATGGCGCGCGGGACAGCCCGATTGGTCTGCAAAAGTCCGGTCAGGGTCTTGACATCTAGCATCAGTGTGGTTCCAGTGTGCTGCGCGCGCGAGCGCGCCTGCAGTGCGGGTCCGAGGCCCCGCGCCGGCCGCAGGCCGCACGCGGGACAGTCGAGGTTTGCGCAGGCCGACAATCCCTATCGGCCGTAGAGGCTGCGCGCGGGGGCGCCTTGCGCCGCCTCGTTCCTCGGCGGCTGATAGACTCCGGCGGCCCGCGCGATCAGGAGATACTTCTTGAACACGCGGTTGGTCTCCTCCTCGTGCTCGCTCACGGTCGAGCGATCGACCGGATCGAAGAAGCACGTGGGGTCCTCGCCCATGTAATCGCCGTTGTGGAAGTACGCCATCGCCCGGCACCCGCCGCAGGTGTACTGATAGCGGCAGCGGCCGCACCGGCCCTTCAGCCGCGAGCGGTCCGTGATGTTCGCAAACAGCGTGCTGGATTGAACAAGCTCATCGAGCGGCAGATCGCGCACGCTGCCGGCGCTCAGCACATCGAGCAGTACCGGACAGACCGAGACGTGCCCCTCGGCATTGATGGTGAGCCAGGTTCCGGCCCAGCAGCCTATGGCCGGGTTCTGCGGCACGGTGTTGTTGCGGATGCCGCCGGAGACTTGTGCGTGCAGCTGCGGAGAGAGGAAAAAAGGCGTGTAGCTCACATAGCCGTGCGGATTGCGGCGCAGCACCGGATGGAAGTGCTCGCGCAGATCCTCCCTGTCGAATCCCATCTCGGTGAAGCACTGCGATCCCGAGCCGCGCGGCACGAGCGGCGAGCGGTTGTAGGCGATGTTGTGCTTGACGATGAACTCGATCGTTTTCTCGAAGCTCTCCGTATTGTACTTGCCGATGGTGACGACGACGTGCTGGCCGAGGCCGAGCTCGACGCAGTCCTTGAGCACCTGCAGCGTGCGGTCGGACTCGCTGTCGCGGGTCTGCTTGTTCTCCTCATCCACCGCGTTCAGACCGACGACGATTCGCGCGCGCCCGTCCGTCACGTCACGGATCTTCTCCAACCGCTCTCGGGTCAGCTTCTTGCAGTTGCTGAGCACGGAGCAGCGATAGCCCATGTCCACGGTCAGGCGCAGCAGATCGAGCGCATCCTTGCGCAGCAGAAACTCCCCGCCGCTCCAGCCGATGGTATGCACCCCGAGGCGGCGGGCCGGGATCAGGATCCGCTCGCGGATCTCCTCGAGCGTCAGTTCATTGAGAACGCTGCGGCGCACTTTCCTCGCATCATTGCTTCCCGTCATGCAGTACGGACAGCGCAGATTGCACCTGCGCGTCGCCTCGAAGTAAACGACCTGGAACCGGTAGTGCGCCATACAACCGTCTCGCCTCCTGAGCAAATCCCATGCGCCGGCGCGTGTAATTTCATCATGCGCAGAGCCGGGAGCGTCAACTCCCGTAGTGGTCCGGGGAGGACAAATGTCAGTTTTCGGCGCGCAGCCCCCGTAGCGCGATGTCGGCCGCGCACCGGCGGTGAAGGAAAAACTGCCCCGGCAGCGCTTAGGCACTATTGGGCATCGAGCTGCGGATAGTGGCGGAAGATGCCGGCTTCGCTGAACGGCACCCGGCGCTGCGAGTGCAGATAGGCGGCAATTCTCGGCCGCTCCTCGACCGCCTGCCGCAGCGCGGTGATCCGCCGATGGCGGCGCGAGAGCCGCCGCATGGCGCGGGGAAACGCATACTCGAGTCCCGCCAACACCTGAAACAGCGACAGGTCGGCATACGTCAGCTGAGAGCCGACGAGCCAGCCTCGGCGGCCCTTGTTGCGCTCGAGCACGCGCTCGAAGTATCCGAGGTACTTCGGCAGGCGGCTGTCCCGGAAATCCTGCGCCCGCCGCCGCGCCTCGCGCTTCTGCTCCTCATAGTAGAGGCTCGCGGCGATCGGGTGATGCGTATCGTGAACCTCATCGACCAGGTCGGCGATCGTCAGCTGCAGCTGATGGGTCCAGAGCCGACCGTACTCGGCCTGCGGCGCGAGGCCGTGGCGGGCACCGACAAAGAGCAGAATGTTCGCCGTCTGTGCGATCACGCGCCGGCCGGCCTTGAGAAAAGGCGGCGCAAAGGGCAACTCGCCGCTTTCCTGACCCGACAGAAAGCGCATCAGCCGGGGGATACCGGATCCCCTGCCGGGCTGACGCGCCACATCGACGTACCCGCAGCCGGCCTCCTCGAAGGCCAGGCGCACGAACTCGCCTCTTCCTTGAATCGTCGGCCAGTAATACAGCTCGTAGTTCATCGGTGCTCCTGAGCAGTGCCGAAGCCGATGCCGCGCACGGGCGCGCCTGCCCGGGGACTCTGAGGCATGACGGGCCGCCCGTCCAGCGCACAGCCTCACCGCACGCCACGGCTGCACTGCCGATCGAAATGACCGTGGTATCCTCGCGGTGCGCCGCCGGCGGCAGACTGCTCGGCCGCCTGCACTTCGCAAACAGACCCGCCGTGTTCGAGACCCACGCATTCATCGGCAATTATCCGCGCGGGGTCGGTATGCGCTGCGGCCCGCCGCGGCGTTGCCTCGCGCTCGCGCTGGCGCTCGTGGTCGCGGGACTGCCCGCGCCGGCCTGGGCCGCCCGAATCCTCTCCGTGCACGCGAGCCGGCACGGCTCGCACTTTGCGATCGCCGTGCGCATGGCATTGGATGCCCCGCCGTGGGCGGTGTTCGCGGCGCTGCAGGATTATGCGGCCATGCCGCGCTACAACCCCGACCTGCGCCGCGTGCGCATCGTGCCCACCGCACAGCCGCACCGCGTCCGCCTGTTCGCAACCGTGCACGCGTGCGTCTGGATTTTCTGCAAGACCCTGCACCAGCAGCAGATCATGACAGCAACCCCCGATGCACGGGGCGGAGTCCTGCGCGCGGCGCTCGTGCCTCATGGCGGGGACTTCAGATCCGGCCGCGCCCGCTGGACCGTGCGGCCCTGCCGCGACGGGCCCGCGCCCACGTGCCTCGACATGCAACTCGAGCTGCAGCCGGCATTTTGGGTCCCGCCCCTGATCGGCGCGTGGATTATCCGGCACAAGATGTATCAAGAAGCACGCCGCTCCGGCGTCGGACTCGAGCGCGTCGCCGCCAAACTCATGGCCCGCTCGCCCGCTGCGCCTCATCGGCCGGGCTAGCCTGCCGCGGTGCGGACCTTCGGTGCGGTCGACGTCCGGGGCCGAAATAGCGGCACGCCTGCGCAGCCGCAGCCCCGCCGTGAACCGACCGGTCCCTGAGAGCCTCAGCGCGAGGCTGCGGCAGGCCCTCGCGTTCGCTTGGCGGTCGGCGGTGGCGTGAACGACGCGTACCGGGGGGAGGCGCGACCGAGCCCGGCACGAGGGGCTGCCGCGGCAGGAGCAGCGTGCCCTCGGCCGGCCGCAGGTGAGCGGTGGACGAACGCGGCGCCGATCAGCGTCGCGGCGACAAGGCTCACCAGCATGAGGTTGTAGGCGAGGTGCACGCGGGCCGACTCGAGCACGCTCTGCAGGCGTGAGCCGCTTTCGCGCCACCGGCGGCGATACGCCTGGCTGAACCCGAATCCTCCGACACCCAGCCCGAGCGCCGCCCCGATCGGGATGCCCATGACGAGGTGCGCCAAGCCAAACAGCAGCGAACGCCACAGGCGCTCCCCAGTGCCACGGGCCTCATCCCCGCGGCGGAACGCCCGCTCCTCGTGGAGCGCAAACAGACTCAGCGAGACCAGCAGCGCGATCACGATTAGGATCGGAAGCGCAACGCGCGAGATCCATTCGGCCGGATGGGAGGATTGCGCGAAAATCACGTTGCCGGTCCCGCCGAGAGACTCCCACCATCCCCAACGCAGCACGGTATTCGGCGCAAGCAGCATGAGCACGGCAATCAACACGCCGGCGAGCACGCGCAGCGCGAGCGCGAAGTGCCGCGGCCGGATCCCGCGGAGCACGATTCGCTGGCGAGGATTGCGCAGCGACTGGCTGGCACGAAACACGAGCAACGCCAGCACCAGCAGCTGAACGACGAGCACCGCCGCATTGCGCCCGAGCGCCCACGCGATCGCCCCGACGATCGCAAACACCAACAGCGTGCGCCAGACAATCCGCACCACCGGCCGGACACTCACGACTCCCGCGCGCAGGTACGCGGAGCCGCGTCCGGCGCTCATCTTTGATGCCCCGCCATCGGCTCATTCCTTCCTCAGCGCCTGCGCCGGATGATACCCGAGTCACGCGCACGTGCCACGGACCCGGCACCGCGAGCCCTCAGCGCGCCTCGCGCTCATCGCGCAGCAGCGGCGGCATCCCCTCCCCTTCGGGATCGCGATCGCTCTCTTCCCGCTCGTCCTGCCATTCCTCCACGCCCTTGCGCAGCGGCTCGAGCGGCTCCTCCCAGTCCTCGGCCTGCATCTCCGTCTCGGAATAGCCGAGATCGTCGACTTCCACGTCATCGACCGGTCCGGTCCAATCCTCGGGGGGCTCGGCAAACCCGATGGGCAGCCCCTGCCAGGCGGCCTCGTCGATCTCGTCGATATCGCCGTCGAAGGTCTGGATGGCGATGGTGTGCGTGCGCTCGTCGTTGGCGATCACGTGAAACAGCTCGCCCTTGTCCCAGCGCAGATACCATTGGCCGATCTGCGCGCGGCCGACAGCGTTGTTCATTGCGGATGTCTCCCGGGCTCTGTGCGGCACAACCTGCGCCCCGCAACACGGCGCGGAAATACGCGCAATTACGCACTCCGCAGGGGCTCGCCGATGGCGACGACAGCGCGAACGCCGCGTGCCGCGCCCGCCGCCGCGCTCACCCCTCGGACGCGCGCATGCCGGCATTTGCGTATTGTCCGAACGCCCAATCCCCCGATGATGAGGGCATCGCCACCCGACCGGCGGCGGATGGGTACCCATGTCTTGGCAGGCAGATTCGGCCCAGGTTCTGACAGAGGAAGGCCTCGAGCAGCTGCTCCGCGTGCTCAGGCAGCGCGGCTACCGCACTCTCGGCCCCACTCTGCACGAGGGCGTGATCGGCTACGATGAGATCGCCTCCGTGCAGGATCTGCCGTGCGGGTGGACGGACGAGCAGTCGGGCGGGCATTACCGCCTGAGGCGTCGCGAGGATCGGGCGCTGTTCGGCTATGCGGTCGGACCGCACAGCTGGAAGCAGTTTCTGCATCCCCCGCGAGAGCCGCTGTGGAGCGCCCGGCGCGACGGCGAGACGCTGCAGGTGCGCTGCGAGCCGCCCGGCGAGCACCGCCTCGCGCTCATCGGGGTACGCGCCTGCGAACTGCGCGCCATCGCGATACAGGACCGTGTTTTGCTCGGCACCGCGCCCGGCGATCCGCATTATCGGGCGCGGCGCGCGGATACCTTCATCGTTGCCGTCAACTGCGCGGTCGCCGGCGGCACCTGCTTCTGCGCCTCGATGCACGCCGGGCCGAGCCTCGCCGGCGGGTTCGACCTCGCGCTGACGGAACTCACCGCGGCCGCTTCGTCCGCGTTTGTGCTGCAGGCCGGAACATCGAGCGGGCGCGCGGTGCTCGCGGAGATTGCGCACCGGGCGGCGACCGACGCTGAGATCGCCGCGGCACGTGCAGTCGTTCAGCACACCGCCGAGCACATGGGCCGGAAGATGCCGTCCGACGATCTGCCGCAAGTCCTGCTGCGCAACCTCGAGCATCCCCGCTGGAGCGAGGTTGCGGACCGCTGCCTCGCGTGCGGCAACTGCACGATGGTCTGCCCGACGTGCTTCTGCACCACGGCCGAGGACTCCAGCGACCTCGCCGGCCAGGAGACGACGCGCACCCAGAGGTGGGACTCGTGCTTCACGGTCGATTTCGCGCATCTGCACGGCGGCAGCGTCCGCCAAAGCACGCGCTCGCGCTACCGCCAGTGGATGACCCACAAGCTCGCCACCTGGCACCAGCAATTCGGCAGCTCAGGCTGCGTCGGCTGCGGTCGGTGCATCACCTGGTGCCCCGTCGGCATCGACATCACGGAGGAAGTGACGGCGATTCGCGCGAGCGAGCCGACCTGAGGAGACGGTAATGGAAGGCATCGAGCAGATCATCACCGAACATCCGTTCTTCGCCGGCATCGATCCGGCCTACACCCATCTGATCAGCAACTGCGCGAAGAACACACGCTTCGATCCGGGACAGTATCTGCTGCAGCAGGGCGCGCGCGCCGAGCAGTTCTATCTGCTGCGCCACGGGCGAGTCGTGCTGGAGCTGTCCGGACCGGGGCGCGGCACCGTGACGTTCCAGACGCTCGGGCCGGGTGAGCTCGTGGGTGTCTCATGGCTCATTCCCCCCTACCGATGGACCTATGACGCCAAGGCGCTCGAGCTGGTGCGCGCCGTCTCCATCGATGCGACCTGCCTGCGCACGAAGAGCGAGGCCGATCACGACCTCGGCTACGAGCTGATGAAGCGCTTCATGCCGGTGCTCGTTCAGCGCCTGCATGCCGCGCGGCTGCAGCTGCTCGATGTCTACGGCGCCCGCGGCTGAGGCCACGATGTACTCACCCGCAGCCGACCCGATGTGCCCGCGCGTCGTGCGCGTGCGACGCAGGCGGCGCGATGGGCCGGACGTTTGGACTCTGGAACTCGAAGGCCATCGTGATGAGCCGATCGCGTTCGAGGCCGGCCAGTTCAACATGCTCACCGCTTTCGGGATCGGGGAAGTGCCGGTGAGCTTCTCGGGCGACCCGGCGCACCCGCGGCGCATCGTGCACACCATCCGCGCCGTCGGGCCCGTCTCGAGCGCCCTCACGCGGCTCGGCCCGGGCGCCTCGCTCGCCATCCGCGGCCCCCTGGGCACCGGCTGGCCGATGAGCGAGGCGAGCGGCCGTGACGTGGTGCTCGTCGCCGGCGGACTCGGGCTCGCCCCGCTGCGGCCCGCGATCTACCGCCTGCTCTCAGAGCGTGCCCGCTACGGGCGCATCACCCTGCTCTACGGCACACGCAGCCCGAAGGAGATTCTCTTCCGCCGGGAGCTCGATGCGTGGCGCAAGCGCGGCGACCTGGCGGTCGAGGTGACGGTCGACCACACGGTTGAACCGTGGCAGGGGCATGTCGGGGTCGTGACCGGTCTGATCGCCCACGCACGCTTCGATCCCAGCCGCACGCTGGCGCTGGTCTGCGGCCCGGAAATCATGATGCGCTTTGCCGCCGACGCCCTCGCGGCCTGCGGGCTCGCGCACGGGGCGATCTATCTGTCGATGGAGCGCAACATGAAATGCGGCATCGGCCTGTGCGGACACTGTCAGTTCGGCGGACTGCTCGTGTGCCGTGACGGCCCGGTGCTGCGCTACGACCGGCTGGCCGCGACGCTGCGAGTGCGGGAGCTGTGATGCGCACCCCGAAGGCAAAGCCCCGTCTCGCAGTGTGGAAGTTCGCCTCGTGCGACGGCTGTCAGTTAAGCCTGCTTGATTGCGAACCGCAGCTGCTGACGCTCGGCGAGGCGCTCGAGCTCGCCTACTTCCCGGAAGCGGCGACCGCACCGATGCGCGGGCACTATGATCTCTCGCTGGTCGAGGGCTCGATCAGCACGCCGCGCGACGCCGAGCGCATCGTCGCGATCCGGCGGCGCTCCACCCGGCTCGTGACCATCGGGGCATGCGCCACCGCCGGCGGCATTCAGGCGTTGCGCAACTTCGCCGACATCCGCGAATTCACCGCCGCCGTCTACGCTCATCCGGCGTACATCCGCACGCTGGCGACCTCGACTGCGATCGCCGAGCACGTGCCGGTGGATTTCGAGCTGCGCGGCTGCCCGGTCAACAAGCGCCAGCTCCTCGAGGTGATCAGCGCGTTCCTGGCCGCACGCCGCCCGGCGGTCCCGACGCACAGCGTGTGCATCGACTGCAAGTCGCTCGGCCGCGCGTGCGTGCTGGTGGCGCACGGCACGGCCTGCCTCGGACCGGTGACTCAGGCGGGCTGCGGGGCGATCTGCCCGGCCTTCCAGCGCGGCTGTTACGGCTGCTACGGGCCGCAGGAATCGCCCAACACCCTGGCCCTCGGCCGTGCGCTCGCGACGCTCGGTCTCGACCGGGCTCATCTGCTGCGCCTGTACCGCTCGTTCAACGCCAATGCCGAGGCATTCCGCACCGAGAGTGAGCGTCATGCCCAATAGAACCATACGGGTCGAGCAGCTGACCCGCGTCGAGGGCGAAGGCGGCGTACGCCTGCTCGTGCGCGACGGGCGAATCGAGCGCGCGGAGTTGCGTATCTTCGAGCCACCGCGCCTGTTCGAGGCGCTGCTGCGCGGCCGTGAGCTCACCGAAGCGCCTGACATCACCGCCCGCATCTGCGGCATCTGTCCCGTGGCTTACCAGATGAGCGCGGTGCACGCCGTGGAGAGCGCCCTCGGGATCGAGGTGAGCGGCCCGGTGCGCGCTCTGCGCAGGCTGCTGTACTGCGGGGAGTGGATCGAGAGCCACGCGCTGCACATCACTCTGCTGCATGCACCCGACTTTCTCGGCTACGCGAGCGGCATCGACATGGCGCGCGAGCACCCCGATGCGGTCCGCCGGGGGCTCGCTCTGAAGCAGGCCGGCAACGACATCCTGGCGCTGCTCGGGGGACGCGAGATCCATCCGGTGTCGGTGCGCGTCGGCGGGTTCTATCGGGTGCCGCGCAAGCGCGATCTCGCCCCGCTCGCCGAGCGCCTCAAGTGGGCGCGCGAGGCGGCCCTCGAGACCGTTCGCTGGACGTCCGGCTTCGAGTTCCCCGCCTGCGACCGCGACTACACGTTCGTGGCACTGCGCCATCCCGCGGAATATCCGTTCAATGAGGGCCGGATCGCCTCGAACCAGGGGCTCGACATCGCGCCCGGGGAGTTCGAGGCGCACATCGATGAGACACAGGTGCGCCGATCGACCGCCCTGCACGCGCAGCTGCGCGCCGGCGGCGCGTACCTCACCGGCCCCCTCGCCCGCTACAGCCTGAACTTCGAGCGGCTCTCGCCCATCGCCCAGGAAGCGGCGCGGGCGGCCGGGCTCACCGCCCGCTGCACCAATCCGTTCCGCAGCATCGTCGTGCGCGCCGTGGAAGTGCTGTATGCCTGCGATGAGGCGCTGCGGATCATCGCCGAGTACGAGGAGCCCGAGGCGCCGGCCTGCGAGTTCGAGCCGCGTAGCGGCATGGGCATCGCGGCGACCGAGGCGCCGCGGGGACTCCTCTACCACCGCTACCGCATCGGCGCCGATGGCACGATCAGCGAAGCGCGCATCGTGCCGCCGACCGCCCAGAACCAGGCCGCAATCGAGGAGGATCTGCGCCGCTTCGGCACGCAGTTCCTGAGGCTGCCGCAGGAGCAGCTGCGTCAGCGCTGCGAGCAGCTGGTGCGCAATCACGACCCGTGCATTTCCTGCGCCACCCATTTTCTTCAGCTCGAGGTCCTCGAGCGGTGAGCGGCGCGACGCTGCGCCGCCTGGTGATCGGCCTCGGCAACCCCTACCGGGGTGACGACGCGGCCGGCCCCGCGTGCATCGCCGAGCTGCGCGGCCGGCTGCCGGCCGATATCGAGCTGATCGAGAGCGACGGGGAGCCGGCCGCGCTGCTGGCCCTGCTCGGCTGCGCACGCGAGGTCTGTCTCATCGACGCCTGTGCATCCGGGCTGCCGGCGGGAACCGTGCAGCGCTTCGATGTGGCAACTGCCATCCTGCCGTCTCTGGCAGGCGCCACCTCGACCCATGGCATCGGTCTCGCCGAAGCCATCGAGCTCGCCAGAGCGCTCGGGGTGCTGCCGAGACGCTGCGTGGTCTATGCCATCGAGGGGCTCTCGTACGGCGCGGGAGAATCGCTCTCTGAGCCGGTGCGCACTGCCGTGCGCGCCGTTGCCGAGCGGATCGCATGCGCCGGCGCGCCTTAGGACAGCAGGCCGTGATGCTTCGTCGGGCCGGCCCGCTCGGTGTCGATGTGCTCCTGCAGGGCCTGCAGCGCACTCAGAATCTGCCCCTGTTGATCGTCCTCGGCGCCGGGCATGCCTTCCTCGCGGGCGACCGCGAGTTCCGCCGCATCGTAGGCCCAGCGCAGCAGGACATCGACCTTCTCTTCCCGGGAGAGGTCCGGGCAGGCGACCACATCCCACGGGGACGCGAACACTGCGCTCGGCACGAGACGTGCACGCTCAAAATCGATCGGCATGGCACACCTCCTGCTCTGAGGTCTGTTTGCCCTGCGAACCGCGCCTGTGCCCATCCGGCGTATACGCCGCGGCTCAGGGCGGAATGATCGGCGTCGGCGGCTCTTCGCCGGCGAATTCCACCGCCGGCTCGCTCTTGCGGACGATCTCCTTCATCTCCTCCGCCCGCGCCGCTGCGACATCCACCATCAGCAGAATCTTCCCTTCGCCCTGGATCGCCTGCTGAAACCGGTGCAGGCGCGAGCTGGACACCGAGGCGCCGGCAAGCAGCGTGGCGAGCCCGCTGACGCCCGCGCCGAACAGCGCAAACAGCGGAATCGCCCCGCCGCCGAGCGCGAGCCCCACATCCTCGAAGGCAATGACCAGGATGCCGGCCAGGGCACCGATCACCCCGCCTGCGGCCAAGCCGCGGGCGAGGCCCGGGGTGGCGTCGGTCTCGTCGATACCGGCGGCAGGCAACTCCTCGAGCGGAATGTCGCTGCGCGCGATAACCATGAGGTTCGAGCCGCCCACGCCGGCCGCCCGCAGCGCGTTCACCACTTTGCGCGTGCGCTCGACGTCGGGGGAGATAAAGCAGAGCCTCTTCATTGCGCCTCCCGCTGCAAGCGCGTTGGCACCGTTCATAACAGACTGACTGCGACCCTAGCGGATTCGCTCACCGGTCAACATCCGCAGTTTTACGCACCGGCGAATGCGAGCCCAGGCGTCCGTGCCGGGGTAGGTCCCTACGTACTTGCGCGGATCGACTTTGCCGCAGTCCGCCAGAGAATCACTGCCGCGGAGGACAGCCATGGCCGAAAGCCGCATACCCGGCCGCGCCGCGCCGCGCGGTATGACCCATCATCTGCTCGACTACGAGGCGGCGCGGCGCACCTTCACCTGGGAGAATGCCCGCATCGCGCTCACCGGCGGGTCCGACCCGCGCCTGAACATCGCCTACGAGGCGATTGATCGGCGGGTGCAGCGCGGCTACGGCGTGTGGCTGGCTGCACGCTTCATCGACCGCGCCGGCAACCGCCTCGACATCACCTATTCGCAGCTGCAGAGCCGCTGCAACCGCTTCGCCAACGCCCTGCGCTCGCTCGAAATCCCGCGCGGTGCGCCCGTTGCGACGCTGCTCGGGCGCAGCGCGGAGCTGTTCACCGTCGCACTGGGTACGCTCAAGGCAGGCAACGTCTTCTGCCCGCTGTTCTCCGCCTTCGGCCCCGAGCCGCTCAAGACGCGCCTGGCGCTCGGGCACATCCAGGTGCTGGTGACGAGCGGCGCGTTCTACCGGCGCAAGGTCGCCGGGATCCGTGCCGCCCTCGGGGCGCTGCGCCACGTGCTCATCGTGCGCGAGGATCCGCACGAGGAGCTGCCCGAGGGCACCACGGACTTCGCCGAGCTGATGCGCCAGGCATCGGACTCGTACGAGACCGCCCCGACGCACGACACGGATGTGGCGCTGCTGCACTTCACCAGCGGCACGACCGGCATGCCCAAGGGGGTGACGCTGACCCACGCGGCCGTCATCGCGCAACACGCCACGAGCGAACTGGTGCTCGATCTGCATCCGCAGGAGGTCTTCTGGTGCACCGCCGACCCGGGCTGGGTCACCGGCATCGCCTACGGCATGATCGGCCCGCTCACCTGCGGCGTGACGCTCATCGTCGACCAGGAGGAGTTCGACCCGCAGCGCTGGTACCGGATTCTCGCCGAGGAGCGCGTCAACGTCTGGTACACCGCGCCGACGGCCATCCGTATGCTCATGAAGGCCGGCCTGGAGCTCACGCGCGCGCACCGGTACCCGGAGCTGCGCCTGATGGCGAGCGTCGGCGAGCCGCTCAACGCCGAGGCGGTTCTCTGGGGCGTGGAGGCATTCGGCCAGCCGTTCCACGACACCTGGTGGCAGACGGAAACCGGCGCGATCATGATCGCCAATTTCCCCGCCTGCGGCGTCGTGCCCGGCTCGATGGGCCGGGCGGTACCGGGCATCGAGGCGGCGGTGCTGCGGCGCACCGAGCGCGGCGTGCAGGTGGTCAGCTCGCCCGAGGAGGTCGGGGAGATCGGACTGCGGCCGGGCTGGCCGTCGATGTTCAGCGGCTACCTCGACAATCCCGAGCGCTACCGCGCCAGCTTTCACGACGGGTGGTACCTCGCCGGCGATCTGGCGCGGCGTGATCGCGACGGATACTTCTGGTTCATCGGCCGCGCCGATGATGTCATCAAATCCGCCGGCCACCTCATCAGCCCGTTCGAGCTGGAGAGCGCCCTGATGCAGCATCCGGCCGTCGCTCAGGCAGCCGTCATCGGCATTCCCGACCCGATCGCCGGTGAGGCGGTCAAGGCATTCGTGGAGCTCAAAAGCGCGGTCGCGCCGGACGAGGCGCTGCGCAGCGCGATCCTGGGCCACGCGCGCCGTCTGCTCGGGGCTGCCGTTGCGCCACGGGAGATCGCCTTCAGCGAAGCGCTGCCGCGCACGCGCAGCGGCAAGATCATGCGCCGCCTCCTGCGGGCCCGCGAACTCGGCCTGCCCGAGGGCGACCTGTCCACCCTAGAGGGCCGCCCGTGAACGCGCTCGTCGCCCCCGCGCTGACACAGACCCACGGACTTGCGCTGCTGCGTGCCATGCTGCGCATCCGCGCCTTCGAGGACCGCTGCTACCAGCTCTACGGCCAGATGCGCATCCGCGGGTTCCTGCACCTCTACAACGGCGAGGAGGCCGTCGCGGCGGGGGCCTTCGCGGCGCTGCGTCCCGAGGACGCCATCGTCTCAACCTACCGCGAGCACGGCCACGCCCTCGCGCGCGGCGTTCCGATGAACCGGGTGATGGCGGAGTTGTTCGGCAAGCAGACCGGCTGCAGCGGCGGACGAGGCGGCTCGATGCATCTGTTCGACGTCACGCGCAAGTTCTACGGCGGCAATGCCATCGTCGCCGGCGGACTGCCGATTGCCGTCGGACTCGCGCTGGCGCAGAAGCTGCGCGGCGAGCCGGCGCTCACCGCCTGCTTCTTCGGCGATGGCGCGGTCGCCGAGGGGGAGTTCCACGAGTCGCTCAACCTCGCGGCGCTGTGGCGTCTGCCGGTGCTGTTCCTGTGCGAAAACAACCGCTACGCCATGGGCACCGCGCTCGATCGGGCCCAGGCCGAGACCGACATCAGCCTGAAGGCCGGCGCGTACCGCATTCCCGCCGCCGCACTCGACGGTATGGACGTCTTCGCCGTGGAGACGGCCGTGGCGGACGCGGCGCGCGGGATCCGCGGTGGCGGCGGGCCGGTGCTGCTCGAGATGCGCACCTACCGCTTCCGGGCGCACTCGATGTTCGATCCGCAGCTGTACCGCGACCGCGCGGAGGTCGAGCAGTGGCGCAAGAAAGGACCCCTCATCACGCTCACGACCCGCCTGAAGGCCCTCGGCCTGATGAGCGAGGAGGACTACCAGCGCCTGGAGCGGGAGTGCAACGCAGAGGTCGATGCGGCCGTGGCATTCGCCGAGCGCTCCCCGTGGGAGCCGGTGAGCAGCCTGGAGCGTTTCGTCTATGCAGAACGCCACCGCCGCTGAGGCGCCCGTGACCCTGACCTATCGCGACGCCGTGCGCGAGGCCCTGCATGCCGCGCTTCGGGACGATCCGCGGGTATTCCTGATGGGCGAGGACGTGGGCCGCTACGGGGGCAGCTATGCGGTGAGCAAGGGCCTGCTCGAGACCTTTGGCGCCGAGCGCATCCGCGACACCCCGCTGTGCGAATCCACGTTCGTCGGCGCCGGCATCGGCGCGGCGCTCGGCGGGATGCGGCCCATCGTTGAGGTGATGACGGTCAACTTCAGCCTGCTCGCGCTCGATCAGATCGTCAACAATGCCGCGACCCTCTCGCACATGTCCGGCGGGCAGCTCAACGTGCCGCTCGTGATCCGGCTCGCCACGGGCGCCGGGCGCCAGCTCGGCGCGCAGCACTCGCACAGTCTGGAAGGCTGGTACGCGCACATCCCGGGACTGCGGATCGCGGTGCCGGCGACGATCGATGATGCGCGCTTCATGCTCGCCGCGGCGCTGAGGCTGCCCGATCCGGTTCTGCTGTTCGAGCACCTGTATCTGTACAACATGCAAGGCACGCTCACCGAGGGACTCGAGCAGGTCGATCTCGAGCGCGCGGCGATTCGCCGCACCGGCCGCGACGTGACGCTGATTTCCTACGGCTGGAGCCTGCACAAGTGCCTCGCCGCCGCCGCCACGCTCGCCGCGGAGGGCATCGAGGCCGAAGTGCTCGATCTGCGCTCCCTGCGGCCGCTCGATGAGGCGACCATCATGGCGAGCGTCCGCCACACGCATCACGCGCTCATCGTGGATGAAGGCTGGCGCAGCGGCAGCCTCGCCGCGGAGATCGTCACGCGCATCGTCGAGCAGGCCTTCTATGAGCTCGACGCGCCGGTGGCGCGGCTGTGCACCGCGGAAGTGCCGATCCCCTACGCCCAGCACCTGGAGGAGGCGGCGCTGCCGAGCCCGGCGCGCATCGCCGCGGCCGCGCGCGAGCTGCTCACAAGCGCCAGGGGTCCTTGATGCGGGTCGAGTTCCGCCTGCCCTCCCTCGGCGCCGACATGGAGAGCGCCACGCTCACCGAGTGGCTGAAGCAGCCCGGTGAGCCGATCCATCGCGGCGAGGCGATCGCCACCGTGGAGACTACCAAGGGTCTGATCGATCTCGAGGCGTACGAGGACGGCACGATCAGCGAGTTCGTGGCCGCGCCGGGGGCGCGGCTGATGGTCGGTGCGGTCATGGCGCATCTTGAGCTCGAGGGCGCCGCCCGCGCGCCCGAGCTGAGCGCGCAGCCCCCGAGTGCGCCGGCGCCGCCACTCGAGGCCCCCCCGCCCGCCGCTGCGGCCGTGACTGCACCCGAGGCTGCGCGGGTGCGCCTCTCGCCCGCGGCGCGCCGCCGTGCGCACGAACTCGGCATCGCGCCCGAGACGCTCGCGCACGCCGCAGCGCCCGGTGCCATCGTGCACCTGCAGGACATCGAGAGCCTCGCCGCCGCCCGGCCGGCCGCCCCGGGCGAGGCGCGCGCCGCGATGCGCCAGGCGATCGGCGCGGCCATGGCGCGCGCCAAGCGTGAGATTCCGCACTACTATCTCGGGCACACGCTCGATTTCGGTCCGGCGCGCGCCTGGCTCGCGCAGCACAATGCACAGCTTGCGGTCGGCGAGCGGCTCATCGAGGCCGTGCTCATCCTCAAGGCCGTGGCGCTCGCCGCGGCGCGGCTGGAAGGATTCAACGGCTACTGGCGCGACGGCCGCTTCGAGCGCTCCGCCGCCGTGCACGTCGGGGCGGCCATCGCCGTGCGCGGCGGCGGGCTCGTCGCCCCGGCGCTGCTCGATGCCCACGCCAAGGATCTGGCGGCGCTGATGCGCGAGTTCAGCGCGCTCGTGACCCGCGCGCGAGCCGGCCACCTGCGCTCGGGGGAATTCACCTCCGCCACCATCACCGTCACCAGCCTCGGGGCCGACGGGGTGGATGTCCTCTATCCCATCATCAACCCCCCGCAGGTCGCGATCATCGGCGCCGGCGCGATCCGAGATGCCCCGTGGGTGATCGAGGGAAGGATGGAGGTCCGTCCGCTCATCACCCTCGCGCTCGCGGCGGACCACCGTGTCACCGACGGACGCCTCGGCGGGCGGTTCCTGCGCAGCATCGCCGCGCTGCTCGCCGATCCGCAGAGCCTCTGACCGCAAGGCGTACCATCATGGACATCAACGCGATCCGTACCCGACTGCTCGCACTGCTGAGGCAGATCGCGCCGGACATCGAGCCGCAGAGTATCGAGCCGCAGCGCGCGTTTCGCGACCAGTTCGACTTCGACTCGATGGACGCGCTGCACTTCGCGGCGGCCGTGAGCGAGGCATTCGGCCTCGAAATCCCCGAGCGCGACTACCCGAGCCTGACGAGTCTCGAGGGCGCTGCGCGTTTCGTACAGAGCCGTCTCAGCGCCGGCGCCTGAGGCCGCTCGCCGCCTCGCCCGCAGGCGGCGCCGTTGTGCGCAGCGCTAGTGCTTCGTCAGCGCCTTCTTCTTCGGCTCCGGACCGCAGCCCTTCGTCCAGCTCACTCCCTCAATGATGTCCCGCCGGTCGCTGCGCACCGTCACACTGCAGCCGGCATAGTTGTATTGATTGAACTGCCAGGTCGCCACGCGCTCGCCGTGCACCTCGTGCAGCCCGGACGGGATGCTCCAGCGCATCTCGAGATTGAACAGCGGCTTGCCGATGCGCGCTTCGGCGGTGGCCGAGGGATAGTGCTGCGGCGGACTGGCGCAGCCTGCCAGCAGCCCGAGCAGCGCGCAGCATGCGAGCGCTCGCCAGAGACGCGATCGGCACGCCCCTGCCCGGGGCGGGGCGGCGGGAAGATCGTTGCGGGTCACCGATGCGCTGTTCACCTGAGTCGCTCCGTGTCGCGTTGGCGGCTGTCCGGTCCCGTGCGATCATCGCCGGATCCTCCGCCGTCGCCCGGAATTGTATGCCGAACCTGCGCAAGTTTGTCCTTGGCGCGCCGCTGCTCGCGCTGCTCGGCGCCGCCGCCGCGGCGCGGCCGGTACCGCCCTTCCCCACCCCGCCGGTGCTGCCGGTGCCACCGCACAGCGGCTACGTGGCCGTCGATGGGATCCGTCTGTGGTACGGCGAGCTCGGCAGCGGCCCGCCGGTGGTGCTGATCGAGGGCGGGCTGGACACGAGCGACGACTGGGGGTATCTCGCGCCCTTCCTCGCCGCGCACGGCTATCGTGCGGTGGTGTTCGACAGCCGCTGCCAGGGCCGCAGCACCTGCGATGGCACACGCATCACGTACCGGCTGATGGCGCGCGACACCGAAGGTTTGATGCGCGCGCTGCACATCCCGCGCGCGGCCATCATCGGCTACAGCGACGGCGGCATCATCGGACTGGAAATGGCCATTCATGATCCGCGCCGGGTGGTCTCGGTGTTCGCCTACGGCGCCAATGCCACCCCGAATGCCATCGAGGCGCACGAGAGCGCCGCCGAGCGGCGCGTCGATGCGCTGAGCGGCGCCTGGTCCCGGCAGGAGTACGAGCGGCTCTCCCCGACCCCCGGCGCCTATGCGCAGGTGCAGCGGCGCATCTCCAGCCTGTGGGCCACCCAGCCGCACCTGACGGCAGCCGAGCTCGGGCGCATCCGCGCCCCGGTGTGGATCGCCGACGGCGACCGGGACATGATCAAGCGCAGCGACACCGATTTCATGGCGCGCGCCATCCCGCTCGGCAGCGAGCTGATCCTGCCGTTCGCCTCGCATTACGCGCTGTGGGAATACCCCGGACTGTTCGACCGGGCGGTGCTGCAGTTTCTCGCCTCGACCGACCCGCGGGCGCACCGCTGAGGCGGTGCGCTCACGGAGCGAGCAGCTCCCCGATCAGCGTGAGCAGCGCCTCGGCGTGCAGGGGCTTGCGCGCGATGCGCCAGTGCGGATCGGGCTGCAGCCCCTGAACGCTCGCCGAAGTGTCCCCGCTGAACAAGATGACCGGCAGCCGCGCACCGACACGCGCACGCACCTCGTCGATGACCTCGACGCCGGTCGCGGCGCTCGCCAGATGGAAATCGCTGATGAGCAGATCGACGCCGGCATCCCGCTCGAGCTGCTCGAGCGCATCGGCCTTCGAGGCGCCGGCGAGCACCTGGTACCCGGCGGCGCGCAGCAGCAGCTCGGTGGCGACGCGCACGCTCGCCTCGTCCTCGATCAGCAGTATCCGCGCCGCGGCGGCCGCGGGCGGCGCCGCCGAGACCGCCGGGACGGTGCCGGCCGCCTCTGACGATGGCGCGCCGGCGGGGACCGCCAGGCGGAAGCAGGAGCCGGCCTCGAGCACCGATTGCACCTCGAGCTTCACGCCGAGCAGGCTCACGATGCGGTGCACGATGCTCAGCCCGAGCCCGTAGCCGCTGCGCGGCATGTTCGCCGGCGTATCGACCTGGAAGAACTCGGTGAAGATCAGCGCCAGCTGCTCCTGCGGGATGCCGATGCCGGTGTCGGCGACCTCGATGCACGCCAGGGTCGGCTCGAACACGCAGCGCAGGGTGATCTGTCCGCGCCGGGTATATTTCAGCGCGTTCGACAGCAGGTTGCGCAGCACCTGCTCGAGCAATGCGGCATCGGTGCGCAGCATGCCGTCTTGTGCCTCGAGGCGCAGGTCAAGACCCTTGTGCTGCGCGAGCGGCGTGAACTCCTGACGCAGCGGCTCGAGCAGCGCTCGCGCGGGGAACTCGCTGATCTGCGCGCGCACGGCGCCCGCTTCGAACTTGCCGATGTCGAGCAGCGCGTTCACCAGGCGCGACATCGCCCCGATCGCCCGCTCCTGCTGCCCGAGCGCCTCGATCACCGCCGGATTGCCCGTCAGGCGCCGCAGCGTTCCGTTCAGCAGCGCCAGTGTCTGCAGCGGCTGGCGCAGATCGTGGCTCGCGGTGGCCAGAAAGCGGCTCTTGGCCTGATCGGCCCGATGGGCCCGATCGCGTGCCTCACAGGCGCTCTGGCGGGCCCGCTCGGCCGCCTCCCGCGCCGCGCCGAGCTCCGCCTCCACGCGGCGCCGCTCGGTGACATCCCGAATCGCCGCGATGACGAGCGTGCGCTCGCCGTCACTCACGGGGCTGAGCCCGATTTGCGCGGCGAACTGCGTACCGTCGCGCCGCCTGGCACGCAGATCGAGTCCCGCACCCATGGGACGGCTGCGGGGCGAGGCGTGAAACCGCTCGCGCCACTCGCTGTGCCGAGCCCGCAGCGCCGCCGGCAGCAGCCGCTCGATCGGCTCACCGCTCAGCTCGGCCTCGTCGTATCCGAACAACGATTCGGCCGCATGGTTCACGAACATGATGCGCCCGGCGGCGTCGGTGATGACGATCGCATCGGGCGCGGACTGAAGGGCGCGTTCGAACAGCGAGGGCGCAAGCACGGACACCTCCTGGCGTGCGCCCATCCTAATGCCGGCTCGACCCCGGCAGGTGTCACTCAGGTTACACGGGCAGCGGCCCTCGCCGGGCGATGGCCGGCGCGGCTCAGCCGTGCCGCTTAACGGCCTCGAGCGGCCCAGGCGGACGGCCGCCGAGCTGCGCCTCGGCGCTCGCCAGCAGCCGCCGCAGATCCACCGCCCGAATCGCCCCATCGTGCAGCTGCACCACGCCCTGGGCGCGCATTTGCGCGAGGATCCGGCTGACGACGACGCGCACCGATCCGATCATCGCGGCGAGCTCGTGCTGCGGCAGATCGTGCAGCAGATTGTTCTGGCGCCCGTCAAAGTGCCGCACCAGCAGGTTCGCCAAGCGCGTCGAGGTGTCGTGCAGGGCGAGGTCGGCGGCGAGGTCAGCCACTTCCCGCAGCTTCGCGGCGCTGTAGCGATGTGCAGCGAGATCGAGCGGGCGCAGCGCGCGCAGCCATGCGCGCCACTGCGCCATGGGAGCCGAGAGCGTGCGTACCGGCCCCAGGGCCCATGCGCTCACGGCGTGCGGCAGGCCATCGAGCAGGCTCACCACGTCGAACCCGTCACCCGGCCCCAGCAGCCACAACGTCAGCTCGCGTCCGTCCACGGAGTTGGACCGCACGATCTTGACCCGCCCCGAGACGATCAGCCGGAACCGATCGAGCGACTCGCCCGGCCCCATGATCTGGCGGCGGGCCTGCCAGGACTCTTCGGCAAGCGAGGCGAGCAAACGCTTCAGGGTCGGCTCATCGAGGCCCGCAAACAGCGCACTGCTGCGCAGCGCAGTGAGTGATGTCATGGAGCGCCATGTTCGGAGCCGCCCTGGGGGCCGGCAATGCGCACTCGCCGCAACGCGCTGCGCATTGTGCCGAGGCACGGCGCACACGGCTGCGCACTTGCCACGATTGCCGCGCACGCCGCGTGCCGCCAAAGTCGTGGGCAGGTCTGCTAGCCCCAAGGCGCGAGGCGCGCCAGGAGACGCTCATGAGCCGCAACAAACCATCCACGAATGCCGCAGGCCGCCGGGGACACTTCGGCCGTGCCGCGGCGGGGCAGCCGCCCGCGCCGCATCGGCGCATCCTCTCGAGCGAGAAGCTGTTCGGCCGCGAGCCGTTCACCGCCGAGCCGATGCCCCGCTACTACGGCACGGGCGTCGCCGGCTACACCAGCGGCCCGGGCTTCACCGGCGGATACTACGGCTTTGGCGAGGAGGCCCCCGAGACCCCCACGGAACTCGAGCTCGAGTACCTGCACGATCTCTACGGGACCGAATGGGAAAGCGCCGCGCCGCCGGCCGCCCCGCCGAGCGAGCTGCTGCGCCGCGCCGCACCGCCGCGGCGCTACCCCCCGGGCCCCAAGGGCTACCAGCGCTCCGATGCGCGCATCCGCGAGGACCTGTGCGACCGGCTCATGCGGGCCCGGCACATCGACTCGAGCGAGGTCACCGTCGAGGTGGCGAACGGGAAGGTCATCCTCGACGGCACCGTGCCGCAGCGGGGCATGAAGCACGCGATCGAGGACATGGCCGACGCCTGTCTCGGCGTGCAGGACATCGATAACCGCATTCGGGTGCTGGCGCCGAACCCCGGCGGCTGAGCCGTCCGGCCCGACCCGTGCGGGCGGCAGCCGGCAGGGCCACAGGCCTGGCCGCGCTGCCGGCGGGCGCGGCGCATCCGCGCGCGCCCGCGACGCGGCCCCTTGCAACGGCGCCGCGGTGAAATATTTCTGCAACAAATACGCAACGGGAGTGTCATCCTGACCCTCTAGTGTGCGACTCCTCGGTGCGCGGTGTCGGCCGCGCATGACTAATAAAACATCACGAGGAAGCGCACCATGACTCGTCCCCTCTCCCGCCGCGTCACGAATGGCTCGAGCGTCGCTCTGGCCGTCGCGACCGCCCTCGCGTCCGCCGCCGCACACGCCGCGCCGGCCCCTGTGCCCGCACCCGCGCCGATGCCCGCGATGGCCATGCTGCAGGAGATCGTGGTCACCGCCAAAGAACTGCAGCTGAAAAGCCTCAAGCAGAAATCCATCTACGAATCGGCCTACGGCGACAAGGCGCTCGACCGTCAGCAGCTGAAGTCCGCCGGAGTCGTCGGCGGCGCCGCGCAGGCGCTCTCCTTCGCCCCGGGTATCGCCGTGACCGGCTATGGCCAGACCGGCGGCACCAAGGCGAGCATCAGCATCAACGGCCTGAATCAGGGCTGGGCCGGCGTGTCCCCCGGCACCGTCGACAACGGCAACCTGGCGATCAGCTTCGATGGCATCCCCATGGTCAATGCCGCGACCGGACTGTGGGAGACCCCGCAGCTCCCGCAGACCGCACTGCTGCAGGGAGCCCGCATCACTTACGGCCCGGGCGATCCCGAGACGCGCTGGTACAACAACATGGGCGGCGGGGTGAACTTCGTGCCCGTGCAGCCCTCTGACAAGGCCGGCGGCTTCCTGCAGCTCACCGGCGGCAGCTTCAGCACCGAGAACGCCGATCTGATCGTGCAGACCGGCAAGATCGACGGCTGGGAGACGGTGATCGCCGGCGGTGCCGGGCGCGCCAACAGCTTCCATACCTCCCCGGACGGCTTCGCCTGGCCCACCAGCAACTATGCCGGGTTCTTCAAGACGCGCAAGGAATTCGGCGATGGCAGCAGCATCAGCTTCGGCGCCTATCTGGGCGCCGGCCGCGGCTGGCGGCCGGCGCCCTTGCCGCTCACCCCGGTCCCCGGCCTCAGCATCAACGGCATCGGCGCGCCCGCGGCGCTGCTGAGCGAAGCGACCACGGGATATTTCATGACCGTCAATCAGAATCTCTGGCGCAAGGAGGACATCAACCGCACGTGGCTCGCCTACGCCAGACAGAACATCCGGGTCAGCACGCGCATGACTCTGCACAACCAGCTGTGGTACCGGGAAGGCAAGCGGCTGCACATCCATTACAACAATTTCGGCCTGAACAGCCCCGGCAATCTGTACGAGCACAACAACCCGTTCTCGCACATGTACGGCGACAAGATCTGGAGCGACATCTACCTGCCGTACAACCAGATCGGAGTCGGCGGCTATTTCATCAACACCGTGTACAATTCGCGCAACGAGTTCTACAACCCGGGCGCATGCGTCATCACCCCGAGCGTCATCAACCTGACGAGCGGGGCCAGCATTCCGGCCGGCACCAGCGTGTGCGGCTCAGCGGCGGTGCCCAACGCCAACCATCGCAGCGATTACTGGCACGTCACTGACTTGGCGGCCTTCCTGCAGGATGCGATCACGCCGATCGCGAGCCTGACGATCACCCCGGGCATCCGCCTCGTGAGCTTCCACACGGATTACTACCCGTACGGCCCGACGGAATTCCAGCTCTCGGACATCCTGAGCCAGCCCACCCCGTCGAACCCCAACGGGCTCGGGCTGTTCAGCGGCCATGACCAGGGCGAGCTGCCGGCCGCACAGACCAACTACGACAAGACCGAGCCTTCCGTGAGCGTGCGCTGGCAGCCGCTGCACTGGCTCGCCGTGTACGGCAACTGGGCGACGGCCTATCGCCTCCCGCAGGTCGGCGGCGGCGGCGGTCTTTATCAGAGCCAGCCCGTCGGCGGCGACATCCTGCAGCGCAGCCTCGAGTACCAGGCAGGCATGAAGCTCTTCTGGCCCGCGATCGGCGATTTCCAGCGGGTGCTCATCAACGTGAACTACTATCACGATCACCTGAGCAATCAGATCATCGGCGTGAACAGCTCCGGCGGGGACTTCCTCGGCCTCGGCACGGGCGATTCGGTCTATCACGGCGTGAATTTCTCCGCCGAAGCCAACTGGCACGAGCTGAAGATGTTCACCAACCTGAACATCGAGAAGGCGAACTTCAACTCCTACGCGTTCACGCCTCCGGGCGGCGGAACCACCGACTACTCGGGCCTGCCGGTCTCGGACACACCCGACAGCACGTTCAATATCGGCGCCTACTGGACCTACCGGTTCGCCAACGGATTTGCGCTCAAGCCGCGCGCCTGGTACCAGTATGTCGGTCCGCAGTACATCTTCGACAACAACGCCGGCGCGCCGTCGAATCAGCAGATCGCCGGTTACGGCGTGCTGAACGCCGCGCTTGCCGCGACGCTGCCCTCGTCGTGGTACGGCAACACGGTGAAGTCGATCAAGCTGAAGCTCGAAGTCATGAACGCGCTGGATAAGCGCTACAACTTCTTCGAGTACATCTCGGCGGGCGGGCTGTACGGCACGGCGAGTTCCGGATATGCGCTCGCCTATCCGGGGCCGCCGCGCGCGGTCTACGGCACGATCTCGGTTCGCTTCTAAGGATCCCCGTCCCCCCCGGGGAAGCTTCCCCCCGTGTCGCGCGCGCGAGAGTGCGCGCGGCGCGGGGGCCGGGCTCAGTCGAGCTTGAACTCGATGGTGTCCCAGCGCGTGGTGTCCTCGTGGCGGGCCTGGCGGCGGATGGCATCGACAAGCGCGCGCTCATCCCAGTCCACCACCTCGTCGGCGAGGTCGGCCAGCTCCTTCGGCACGGCCTTGCCCGAGCCGAAGGGCTTCATCAGCACCACGGGCTTCTGGCTCGCCTGGGCGTAGAGCAGCTCGAAGGTGACGAGGTCCTGGTCCTGCGCGAACAGGCTCGAGAGGCCGACCACCACTTCCACCGGGCTGATCTGGGTGCGCAGCTCCTGCTTTTGCGCCTCGCGGTCGCCGGCGGGACGGCGGTCCGGATCGCTGAAATTCTTGTAAAAGAAGTTCCGCGAGCTCTCCAGGTACTCGAAAACCCGCAGGTAATCGTCGGCGGGCGCCCACAAATGGGTGACGAACAGGCGGATCGGATTGGCCTGCGACATGCGATAGGGTTCTCCGTAAGCTCAGGCAGTGTCTCACAAGCGGCCGCTGCTGCGAAGTGCGGCAAGCCGCCGGCTGCAGCCGGCGGCGCAATTGCATAAAATGGGTTTTTTGCGGCACGGAGCCGGCCATCCACGGTGCGTCTGGTCGTCTACAACATTCGCTACGCCACCGGCACAGGTCCGGCGTTTCACCTGCCGCTGCCCGGGGCGGGCTATCTGCGCAGCAACCCGCGCGTGCTCTCCGGCATCACCCGCTTCCTGCGCGAGGAGCATGCCGATGTGGTCGGGCTCATCGAGGTCGACAGCGGCTCGATTCGCACCGGGATGGTCAACCAGGCCGAGCACATCGCCGCCGAGCTCGGCCACTATTCGACGTTCCAGTGCAAGTACGGCACCTCCTCGGTGAACACCCTGCTGCCGATCGTGCGCAAGCAGGGCAATGCGCTGCTGTCGGCGCCGCACGTGCACGGGGAGCGCTTCCACTACTTCGACACCGGCATCAAGCGGCTGATCATCGAGCTCGAGCTCGAGGATGTGTGCGTCTTTCTGGTGCATCTGTCGCTGAAGTTCCGCCACCGCCAGTATCAGCTGCGCTCCCTGCACGATCTGATCGTCAAGTCACGCAAGCCCGTGATCATCGCCGGGGACTTCAATACCTTCTGGGGAACGCACGAGATCTACCTGTTCATGCGCGCCGCCGGGCTGCGCAGCGCCAACTCCGCGGGCCTGCCCTCGTATCCGGCCCGCGCCCCGCGCATCGAGCTCGACTTCATTCTGGTGAGCGAGGGGATCGAGGTAAGCGAGTTCCGCGTCCCGGACGTGCGCTTCTCCGACCACCGCCCGCTGGTGTGCGATTTTCACGTGCGCGCGGCGCGCTCGGCCGAGCCGACGGCGGCCTGAGCGGCGGCAACGGACACAAGGGGGCACGGGCATGAGCGATGAGCGCGGCCAGCATTGGCGCATCGAGCGGGATGCAGAGGGGATCGTCTGGCTGTGGGCGGACAAGGCCGACTCCTCGGCCAACGTCCTCTCGAGCGAGGTGCTGCGCGAGCTCGACGGACACCTCGAGACCCTCCGCGGATGCAATCCGCCCGGGGTCGTGGTGCTCTCGGCGAAGAAGAGCGGCTTCATCGCCGGCGCCGACATCAAGGAGTTCACCCGCATCACCGGGGAGGACAGCGGCTACCGGCTGATCCACGCCGGCCAGCGGGTGCTCGATCGCCTGGCCGCGCTGCCCTGCCCGACCGTCGCGGCGCTGCACGGGTTCGCCCTCGGCGGGGGCCTGGAGCTCGCCCTGGCATGCCGCTATCGCGTCGCCGTCGGCGATGAGCGCCTGGCGCTCGGTCTGCCGGAGGTGCAGCTCGGCATTCATCCGGGTTTCGGCGGCACGGTGCGCAGCGTGCAGCTGATCGGCGTCACCGCGGCCATGCAGCTGATGCTGACCGGCAAGCCGGTGCGCGCCGCGCAGGCGCTGCGCCTCGGGCTCATCGACCGGCTGGTCGCGGCCGACGAGCTGCGTGAGGCGGCCCGCGCCTTCATCCACCAGCGCCCAGCCCCGCATCGCGCGCCGCTCACGCAGCGCGTGCTCGGCTGGCCGTTCATCCGCCCGTTCGTGCAGAGCTCGCTCACCGCCCGCGTGGCGACCAAGGCGCGCCGCGAGCACTATCCGGCGCCCTACGCCATCATCGAGCTGTGGAGCCGCTATGGGGCGCACGGCCCGGGGGCGTTCGAAGGCGAGGCGCGCTCGATCGCGCGTCTGTTCGCCACCGACACGGCCCGCAACCTCATCCGTGTCTTCCTGCTGCAGGACCGGCTCAAGGCGATCGCCGGCAAGAGCGCCGCACCGCTCGAGCGGGTGCACGTGGTCGGGGCCGGGGTGATGGGCGGGGACATCGCCGCGTGGGCCGCGCTGCGCGGCTGCCGGGTCACGCTGCAGGACCGCGAGGCGGCGCTCATTGAGCCGGCGCTGGCGCGGGCGCGGGAGCTCATCGCCAAGCGGCTGCGCGACCCGAACAAGGCCGCGGCGGCCGCCGAGCGGCTGAGCGCGGACCCCGAAGGGGCCGCGGTCGGGGACGCGGACGTGCTCATCGAGGCGATCGTCGAGAGCCTCGAGGCCAAGCGGGCGCTGTTCGCCGCCCTCGAGCCGCGCCTCAAGCCCACGGCGCTGCTCGCGACCAACACCTCGAGCATCGACATCGGCGAGCTCGCCGCGGGACTCGCGCGGCCCGAGCGCCTGGTGGGGCTGCACTTCTTCAATCCCGTGGCGCAGATGCCGCTCGTTGAAGTCGTCGCGGGCCGCGCGAGCGACCCGCAGGCGGTGCAGACCGCCAGCGCCTTCGCCCGCAAGCTCGACAAGCTGCCGCTGCCGTGTCGCAGCGCGCCCGGGTTCATCGTCAATCGGGTGCTGATGCCCTATCTGCAGGAGGCGATGTATGCGGCCGCCGAAGGCGTGCCGTTCGCGGCCATCGATGCGACGGCCCTCGCGTTCGGCATGCCGATGGGGCCGGTCGAGCTGGCCGATGTGGTCGGCCTCGACGTGGCCGCGCAGGTCGGTGAGCGCATCGCCCGGGGGCTGGGACGCCCGGTGCCGGACCTGACCGTGCTGCGCGAGCACATCGAGCTCGGCAAGCTCGGCCGCAAGAGCGGCGCCGGCTTTTACCTGTGGCGGGACGGCAAGCCGGTCAAACCGGCGGCGGCCGCGTCCGCGCCGGCGGACCTCACCGACCGGCTGATCCTGATTTTGGTCAATGAATGCGTCGCCTGCCTGCGCGAGGGCATCGCGCAGGATGCCGACCTGATCGATGCGGCTGTGATCTTCGGCACCGGTTTCGCGCCGTTTCGCGGCGGGCCGCTCGCTTACGCCCGCGCGCGCGGCGTCGATGCCGTCGTCGAGCGCCTCGGCGGCCTCGCCGAGCGCTACGGGGAACGCTTCCAACCGGATGCCGGGTGGGCGTTGCTCGCCGCTGCCGGCGGGGATGGCGCCGAAACGGCCGCCCGGGCGGCAAAATCGTGAACGGTGCCCGGGCCAGGCGCACGGTGGGCGCATTACGATCGGGGCTCATCGGCGGATCGCGCCGCCTCACCGGACGTCACTAAACTGTCTTGGGAAACCGACATCGTTGACGAGCGGGCCCCCAGCGTCCGATTGCTCAGGCAGTTCGTGCCGCTCGATGGGCTGAAGCGCGAAAGCCTTGCCGCGCTCGCCAAGAAGATCAGCCTGCGGAGCCTCTCCGGCGGGGACACTTTGTTCAAGGAAGGCGACCTCGACGCGCGCACGCTATGGCTGGTCTCCGGACGGCTCGAGATTCAGCACCACGGACAGCCGGTGGGCACGGTCAGCGGCGGCTCGAGCGAGGCCGCAGCCCCCCTGTGCCCCGGCAGCCCCCGCGGCGCCACGGCGCGCGCGCTCGATACGGTCGAGTATCTCTCGATCGACAGCGAGCTGCTCGATGTGGCCATCACCTGGGACCAGACCGGCATCTACGAGGTCGCCGAGCTGAAGCAGGAATTCGAGGGCGCGAGCGGCGATGACTGGATGACGACGCTGCTCACGTCCAAGGCCTTCCACAAGATTCCCCCGGCGAACCTGCAGGCGATCTTCCAGCGTCTCGAGCGCGTGCCGTACAAGGCCGGCGAGACGGTGATCCGCCAGGGACAGGACGGCGACTATTTCTACGTCATCGTCAGCGGCAAGTGCCTCGTCACGCGCGAGACGCCCCTGAACCGCACCGGTCTGAAGCTGGCCGAGCTGACCGTGGGCGACACCTTCGGCGAGGAGGCGCTCATCGCCGAGGCCAAGCGCAACGCGACGGTGTGCATGCTCACCGACGGCGCGCTGATGCGCCTCGGCAGTGAGGACTTCCGCCAGTTGATGAGCGAGCCGCTGCTGCAGCGCGTGAGCTACGAGCGCGCGCAGGAAATCGTCGCGCACGGCGGGCAGTGGCTGGATGTGCGCATGCCGCGTGAGTACCAGACGCTCGCGATCGACGGATCGCTCAACATTCCGCTGTGCTTCATCCGCCCGAAGCTCGGCACGCTCGATCGCAACGTGCCCTACGTGGTGGTCTGCGACACCGAGCGGCGCAGCTGCGCGGCGGCCTTCATCCTGGTCGAGCTCGGCTTCGATGCCTACGTGCTCAACGGCGGACTGAACCAGAATCCCCAGGCCATGCGCCGCAGCGCCTGAGCGCGCTGCCCGGGGGCGCCTCTACATGGTGTGCGTCGGTTTGTCGCCCTGCAGCGCGCCGGCGAGATAAGTCTCGATCTTCTTCTGCGTCTGGCCGTGGTCCTGCTCGCTGAACTGCACCCCGATGCCGGCGGTGCGCTTGCCCTGCGCGCCCTTCGGCGTCACCCAGATGACGCGCCCGGCCACCGGCAGCTTTTCATCCTCGCCCATGAGGTTCAGCAGCATGAACACTTCATCGCCGAGGCGGTAGTTGCTGTTGGTCGGAATGAACAGCCCGCCGTTCTTCACGAACGGCATGTAGGCCAGGTACAGGGCACTCTTGTCCTTGATGGTCAGCGTCAGCAGACTCGGCTTGTTGGCACCGGCTCTCACGTTCTCATCCTCAGCTTCGCGCTCACTGCCACGCCCGGGCGCCCCGTATTCACGCCGCGCGGCGCGCCGCGAGGCGCCGCAGCAGCGCTTCGAGCGCCACACTCCGATTGATCGGCACGTCCAATGATGACCTGAGCTCCCGCACCGCGTCCAGGAGCTCGAACGCCTCTCTTATAGTCAGCCCGGCGGCGCGCGAGTGCGCGCTGGCGCGCAGTTCCGCCACGGCGGCGGGACCGGCGAGCTCGGCGCGAATCCGATCCGTGAGCCAATTCTCAAAACAGGCGAGCCGCAGCGGCACCTCATCGCGGCTCCAGCGCTCGGCGCTCGCGGCCGCATCTCCCCCGCCGGCGGCGAATTCCTCGAGTTCCCGGCGCATCTCGGCGGCGGTGGCGATGAGGGCGGCCGGGTCGGCCGCCGCGGCGAGCAATGGCGCATCGCCGAGCACCTGAAGCACCTGTCCCCACTCGCCCGCCCCGCGCGTCGCCTCGAGCCACGCCACTGCCTGCTCGCGCGGCGGGGCCGGCACCCGCAGGCGCTGACAGCGGCTGAGAATGGTGGCGGGCAGGCGCGAGGGCACGCTCGCGACCAGCACGAGCAGCGTCGCGGGCGGCGGCTCCTCGAGCGTCTTCAGCAGCGCATTGGCGGCGAAGCGGTTCATGCCGTCGGCCGGGGAGACGACGCCCACTTTGTAGCCGCCCTGGTGGGCGGTGAGGGCGAGATCGGCCGCCAGCTCGCGCACCTGCTCGATGCGGATCTGCGCGGACTCCCCGAGCGCAGTCACGCGGATCAGGTCCGGGTGCTGCCGCTCGGCCGCGTGCCGGCATGCCGGGCAGACCCCGCAGGGCGCGCGCGCCGGCTCGGTGCACAGCACCAATTGCGCCGTCCAATAGGCGAGGTATTCCCCGCCCGCCCCCGGCGCTTCGTGAATCAGCAGCGCGTGCGGCATCCGGCCGGCCGCGAACGCTGCGCGCAGGCGCTCGATCTGCGGCTCGAGCCAGGAGGGAATCACGACCGGCCCTCGGGCGCGCCGAGCCAGGGCCGTAGCGCTGCAGCGACCTGCTCGCGCACCACCGCGATGGGCGCCGCGGCGTCGATGAGGCGAATGCGCTCAGGCTCGCGCTGGGCGAGCGCGAGGTAGCCCGCGCGGACCCGCTCGAAGAACGCCTGCGTCTCGGCCTCGAAGCGATCATCCTCGCCCCGCCGCGCGCGCGCGCGCCTCAGCCCGAGCGCCACCGGCAGATCAAGGAGCAGCGTGCAGTCCGGTGTCAGATCGCCGTGCACCCGCGCGGCGAGCGCTTCGATCCAGTCGATGTCGAGGCCGCGGCCCGCGCCCTGATAGGCGCGTGTGGCGTCCGTGAACCGATCGCTCAGCACCCACTCACCCGCATCGAGCGCCGGGCGCACGAGATTGTCGAGGTGAATGGCCCGCGCGGCGAACATCAGCAGCGTCTCGGCCTCTCCGGAAACGTGCTCGCGGCCGCGCTCGAGCACGATGCGCCGCACCCGCTCGGCGAGCTCCGTGCCGCCGGGCTCCCGTGTGAGCCGCACCGTCAGTCCCCGCGCGCGCAGCGACTCGCACAGCCACGCGGCCACGGTGGATTTGCCCGCCCCCTCGATCCCCTCGAGCGTAATGAACACCCCGCCGCTCACTGCGTCCGTCCCGGGGTGTGCGTCTGCTCGGCGAGGCGGTCCCGGCGCAGCTGGCGGATGTACTTGCGCAGCTGGATGTCGTGCTCGGCGAGCGTGCGGGAGAAGTGATGGCCGCCCTTGCCGGTGGCGACGAAGTACAGGTCGCGGGTCTTGTCCGGATGCACCGCCGCCAGGAGCGAAGCCAGCCCCGGCAGGCAGATCGGCGTCGGCGGCAGGCCGGCATGCAGGTAGGTGTTGAAGGGCGATTTGACCTCGAGGTCGCGCGCGTACAGCGCGCCGTGGTAGCGCGTGCCGAGCGCGTAGATCACCGTCGGATCGGACTGCAGGCGCATGCCGCGGCGCAGCCGGTTGATGAACACCCCGGCGATGCGCGCCCGCTCGTCGGCGACGCCCGTTTCCTTCTCGATCATCGAGGCGAGGATCAGCGCCTGGTAGGGGCTCGCGAGCGGCAGCCCGGGACTGCGCTCGCGCCAGACCTTGGCCAGCTCCTTGGCCATCTCCTGGTACGCCATCTGCAGGATGGTCAGGTCCGTGGTGCCGGGGGAGAAGCTGTAGGTGTCGGGAAAGAACCGCCCCTCGGGTTTCTGTCCCGGGTGGCCGAGCGCGGCCATGATGGCCGCATCGCTCTTGCCGCGCAGGCTCGGCACGATGTCAGGATCGGCATCGAGCTCGGCCAGAAACTGCGCGAAGGTCGACCCCTCGACCACCGTGAGCTTGTCGAGAACGACCCGGCCCTCCTGGAACATGCGCACGATCTGCGCCGGACTCGAGTACGGCGGGATGTCATACACGCCGATCTCCATGCGCGGCTGCGCACCCGTGAGGCGCAGGTAGAGCTCCACCGCGCGCGGATGAGGCAGCCCCCCGAGCGCGCTCAGACGGCTGAACACGCTATGCAGCGTGTCACCGGCCCGCACCTGCACCCGGACGGTGTGATCGGCCGGTCCGGCGGCGTCATAGTTGTATTTCAGCGCCGCAAAAGCGCCGCCGGCGAGCAGCGCCGCGATCACGAGCAGCGCGAGGACGGTGCGCGCGCGGCGCCGCGGCGGTGCGCTCTCAGCCATCGGCCGGCGCCTCGAGCAGCGGCTGCATGAGCGCAGCGAGCCGGGCGGTGAGCGGCCCGGGCGCGAGCTCGCGGCCCGGCAGCGAGCGCACCGGCCACAGACCCACCCGAGCGTTCGTCAGGAACACCTCGCGCGCCGCGGCCAGATCCTCGAGCCCCAGGGCGCACTCCTCGACCGCAAGCCCCGCGCGCGCCGCCTCGCGCATCAGCGCCCGCCGCATCACGCCTGCGACCCCGCAGGTGCGTAGCTCGGGCGTACGCACCCGCACCGCGTCCCCTTCCCCGTCAATCAAGAACACGTTCGTCATGGTTCCGCAGATAAGCTGTCCCGAAGTGCTGAGCATCAACGCCTCATCGGCCTCGGCGCTGCCCGGCTCATTGGCCGCCAGGATCTGCTCAAGGCGATTGCAGTGCTTCATGCCGGCCAGCGCCGGGTTCTCCCCGAGGCGCATCGAGGCGATCCGCACCCGCGCGCCCGAGTGCCGTTGCGCCGCATCGGCTTCGGGCCACGGAAAGCGCATGATGACACAAGTGCCCGCCTCCCGGCCCCAGCGGTAGCCGCGCGATTCGCCCGGCCCGCGCGTCAGCAGCACCTTGACGATCGCGCGCGGCACCGCGGCGGCGGCCTGTTCGATCCGCTCGCGCAGCCGCCCCGCTGCCGGAGCCGGCAGCCCGAGCCGCTCACAGCCGAGCGCCAGGCGCTCGAGGTGCAGCGCGAGAAAGCGTGGCCGCCGCCCGAGGCACGCGATGGTCTCGAACAGCCCCTCGCCGTAGTGCAGCCCGCGGTCGAGCGCCGAGACGCTCCCGCCCGCGTGGCCCTCCGACCAGATCACCTCGCCGCTCACGTCCGCTCATCCCGTGCGGCATGCGGCGCGAGCGCCGCCAGCAGCCCGCGCGCCTTGGCGCGGGTCTCGGCGAGCTCGTACTCGGGATCGGAGTCCGCGACGATGCCCGCCCCGGCGCGCAGCTCGAGCGCGGCGCCATCGGTCCACAGCGTGCGGATCAGAATGTTGAAATCCGCATCCCCGCTGCGGCCGAGCCAGCCGAGCGCCCCGGTGAAGGGGCCCCGGCCGGTCCCTTCGAGCTCGGCGATGATCTGCATGCAGCGGATCTTCGGGCAGCCGGTGATCGTGCCGCCGGGAAACAGCGCGCGCAGCGCCGCGATCGGCGTCAGACCCTCGGCGAGCTGCCCCGTAACGCTCGAGACGATGTGATGCACGTGCCGGTAGGACTCGATCGTCATCAATTCCTCGACCCGCACGCTGCCGGCCGTGCAGACCCGGCCGAGATCGTTGCGCTCGAGATCGACCAGCATGACGTGCTCGGCCCGCTCCTTCGGGTGCGAGAGCAGCCCGTCGACCTCGCGCGCGTGCGCCTCGGGCACTCCGCTGCGTGCGCGGGTGCCGGCGATCGGCCGGGTCTCAATCCTCCCGTTCTCGATGCGCGCGAGCCGCTCGGGCGATGAGCTCAGAATCGACGCGCCGCCCCACTGGGCCCACGCCGCAAACGGCGCCGGATTGGCCGCGCGCAGCCGTTCGTAGACCTCCGCGAGCGCTGCGCCCGGGCGCAGCCGGGCGCGCCATGCGCGCGAGAGATTGGCCTGATAGATCTGCCCCTCAGCAATGTAGTGCTGCGCGCGGCGCACGCGCCCGAGATACTCCTGCGCCGGCTCTTCCTCGATCGCCTCGACGAGCGAGGGCTCGCCGCCTGCGCCGAGGGCGCTCTCGGCAACGCGCTGCGCATCGGCCTCGATGCGCCCGAGGCTATCGGCCGCCTCCGGCTCAGCCAGAATGCGCAGCGTGCCGTGCAGCCGGTCATGCACGAGCGCGCACGGGCAGCGCAGCGCAAAGGCGCGCCAGGGAAACGGCGGCGGCGGCAGAATGAGCCGCGGCTCGATCTCTGCGGCCAGCTCGTACCCGAGGTACACGGCCCAACCGCCGCCGAAGGTGCTCTCGCCGCGCGGCGCACGCTCGCTGAGCCACCATTGCTCAAGAGTATCGAGAAAGCCCGCGCCCGGGCGCAGCAGCCCCGGGGCGAGCCCCTCGGCGCCGAGCGTGCCGGCGCGATCGAGCCACAGCGCCGCGCGCGGTTCGGCCAGTAAGAGGCTGAAGCGGCTGAGCGCACCGTCGGCGGCGCTGTCGAGCAGCAGCGGATAGCGCTGCGGATGGCGCGCCGCGAGCGCTCGCAGCACCTTCGGCGCAAGCTCTAGGTCGCGAACGATCAATGCGCGCTGCCGGCGGCGTTCAGCCGGTGAAGCGCTTGAAGATCACCGAACCGTTGGTGCCGCCGAAGCCGAAGGAGTTCGACAGCGCGATGTCGATGCGCATCGGACGGGCCGTATTCGGCACGAAATCCAGGTCGCACTCCGGATCGGGGTTCTCGTAGTTGATGGTCGGCGGCGCCACCTGATCGCGGATCGCGAGGATGGAGAAGATCGCCTCGACCACACCGGCCGCACCGAGCAGATGGCCGGTCATGGATTTGGTCGAGCTCACCGCCACCTGCCGGGCGTGCTCGCCGAAGGCGCGCTTGATCGCGAGCGTCTCGGCCTTGTCGCCGGCCACGGTCGAAGTTGCGTGGGCGTTGATGTACTGCACGTCGCTCGGATTGAGCGCCGCGTCCCGCAGCGCGTTGACCATCGCCAGGCGCGCCCCCTCGCCGTCTTCCGGCGGCAGGGTGATGTGGTAGGCATCGCCGCTCATCCCGAAGCCGACGAGCTCGGCGTAGATGTGCGCACCGCGGGCTCGCGCGTGCTCGAGCTCCTCCAGGATGACCGCGCCGCCGCCGTCACCCAGCACGAATCCGTCGCGGTCCCGGTCCCACGGGCGGCTCGCCCGCTGCGGGTCCTCGTTGCGCCGCGAGAGCGCCTTGGCCTGCGCGAAGCTCGCCAGTCCGCACACCGTGGTCGCCATCTCCCCGCCGCCGGCGATCAGCACGTCCGCATCACCGTACTGGATGGTGCGCATCGCCAGTCCGATCGCATGCGTCGAGGTGGTGCAGGCGGTGACCACGCCGAGGTTCGGCCCCTTCAGGCCGAAGCGGATCGACAGGTGCCCGGAGATCATGTTGATGATGCTCGCCGGCACGAAGAACGGGGAGATCTTGCGCGGGTTGCCGGTCTTGACGTACTCGGCGAACTCCCGCTCGATGGTGCCGAGGCCGCCGATGCCGGCCCCGCACACCGCTCCGCAACGGGTGGGATCGAGCTTGCTGAAGTCGATCCCCGAGTTCTCGACCGCCTGCACGCCGGCCGCAACGCCATAGTGCATGAAATCGTCCATGCGGCGCAGTTCCTTCGGATCGAAGTACTGCTCCAGGTTCAGATCGCGCACTTCCCCGGCAAAGCGCACGGGGAACGCCGACACATCGAAGCGCTGCACCGGCCCGATGCCGCTCTGACCGGCGAGGATGGCCTTCCAGGCCTTCTCGACGGCGCTGCCCACGGGCGAGATGATGCCCAGTCCCGTCACCACGACTCGACGTTTGCTCACACTTTACCCGTCTTGGTTCAAGTTGAAGCGTTGGATCGCCGGGGAGTTCCGCCGCGCCGACGGGGCGGGCACCGGCCGCGGCCGCTCAGGCCTTGCTGCGCCGCTCGTTGATGTAATCAATCGCCTGCTGGACCGTGGTGATCTTCTCGGCGTCCTCGTCGGGAATCTCGATCTCGAACTCTTCCTCGAGCGCCATGACGAGCTCGACCGTATCGAGCGAGTCGGCGCCGAGGTCATCGACGAAGGAGGCGTCGTTGGTCACCTGCTCCTGCTTGACGCCCAGCTGCTCGGCCACGATGGCTTTGACCTGCTGCTCAACTGTGCTCATTAGAAATGGGTCCTTATGTCTGTGTGAATGGACTCGAACGTCCCGGCCGGCCGAGGCACGACAGGGGCGCGGTATTTTAGGGGAACACCCCACCGACCGCCACTCGCCGTTGCGGCCCGGGAGTGCTTGATTTTTCAGACGAAATCCACCGCTCGTACGCCGGGCGCCCTAGGGCATGTACATCCCGCCGTTCACGTGCAGCGTCTCGCCGGTGATGTAGCCGGCTTGCGGGGAGGCCAGAAACAGCACCGCGGCGGCCACCTCCGCGGCGCTGCCGAGCCGCGCGGCCGGGATCTGCGCGAGCAGCGCCGCGCGCTGCTCCTGCCCGAGCGTGCGCGTCATGTCCGTGTCGATGAACCCCGGCGCCACGGCATTGACCGTGATGCCGCGGGAGGCGACCTCCTTGGCGAGCGATTTGGTGAACCCCAGAATGCCGGCCTTGGCGGCCGCGTAATTGGCCTGGCCGGGATTGCCGGTGAGGCCCACCACCGAGGTCACGTTCACGATCCGCCCGCGCCGCTCCTTCATCATGCGCCGCAGGCACGCCTTGCTCAGGCGGAACACCGAGGTGAGATTGGTGGCGATCACCTGATCCCAGTCCTCCGGCTTCATGCGCAGCAGCAGCGCATCGCGCGTGATGGCCGCGTTGTTGACCAGGATGGTCGGCATCTCCCCGGCCGCTTCCAGCCCCTCGAGCAGCGCCTCGATGGAGGCGGCGGCCGACACATCGAGCACCGCCCCGCGGCCGGCGCAGCCGGCCTCCTTCAGCGCCGCGCCGATCGCCGCGGCGCCCTCGGCCGTGGTGGCCGTGCCGACCACCCGCGCGCCCGCGCGGCCGAGGGCGAGGGCGATCTCCCGGCCGATGCCGCGCGAGGCGCCGGTGACCAGAGCAACATCGTTCTGCAGCATCAGACTGTTCCCGATCAGAAGAGGTGGTTCAGCCGACCGCGGCGAGCGCGGCGGTGAGCGAGGCATCGTCCTCGAGCGCAAGGCACTCGAGGTCCGCTCGGCGCTCGATGCGCCGGTTCAGTGCGGTCAGCACCTTGCCGGGGCCGCACTCGATGATCTGCCGCAGGCCGCGCGCCCCGAGCGCGCGCACCGTGTCCGTCCAGCGCACGGGGCTGGACAGCTGGCGCACGAGCAGCGCGCGCAGCTCATCCGGATCGCTGTGCTCGGCGGCATCGACCGCGCTCACGAAGGCAAGGCGCGGCCTGCGCCACGCCACCGAGGCGAGCTGCGCGGCGAGCCGCTCGGCTGCCGGGCGCATCAGGCTGCTGTGCGAGGGCACGCTCACCGGCAGGATCACGGCCCGCTTCGCGCCCCGCGCCTTGGCCGCCTCGATCGCCCGCTCGACGGCCGTGCGCTGCCCGGCGATGACGACCTGCCCGGGAGCGTTGAAGTTCACCGCCTCGACGACCTCGCCGTCCGCCGCTGCGCGGCAGGCCTCGATCACCTGCCCATCCTCGAGCCCGAGGATCGCGGCCATCGCGCCGCTGCCGAGCGGCACGGCCTCCTGCATGAGCTGCCCGCGCAGGCGCACCAGAGCGATCGCCTCGGCGAAGGCGAGTGCATCGGCGGCCACGAGCGCGGTGAACTCCCCGAGACTGTGCCCGCTCACCACCTCGGGCTGCGGCCCGCCGCGCTCACGCCACAGCCGCCACAGCGCCACGCCGGCGGCGAGCATGGCCGGCTGGGTGCATTCGGTGGCGTTCAGCCGCTCCGGCGGACCGCCCGCGACGAGCGCCCACAAGTCGTAGCCGAGCGCCTCGGAGGCCTCGGCGAAGGTATCGCGCACCAGCGCCCCATCGGCCCCGCCGGCGAGCTGCGCGAGCATGCCGACCGACTGCGAGCCCTGGCCCGGAAAGACAAAACCAAACCCCATGCACGGATCCTGGATGACCAAAGGCGCCGCGAGTATACCGTGCCCGCCGCAGCCGGGGCGCGGGCGGCGCCGGCGCCGGAACCGCCCCGCCGCGCGCCGGTCGAACCGAGAGGGCCTCTTTGGCGCGGCCCGCGGGTATTCATTTGTTATCATCGCGGTTTGGCGCGCCGCGGCGCGTGCGAGCGAACCTGGAAGATCCATGACACAGCGAATCGAGCGTCTGCAGGCGCGGCTCAGCACGCGCGCCGGGCGCGCACGGGGCTTCACCCTGATCGAGATTATGGTGGTGGTCGTCATCATCGGCCTGCTGGCCGCGGTGATCGTCCCGGAGGTGGTGAACAAAGTCGACGAGGCGCGCGTTGCGAAGGCCAAGGAGGACATCCAGAGTCTCGAGACGGCCATCACCGAGTACCGGCTCGACAACTCGGTCTACCCGACTACCCAGCAGGGCCTGGAGGCGCTGGTCAAGCGCCCCAACGATCCGGCGCTCACCAACTGGCACGGCCCGTACATCCAGCGGCTGGTCAAGGATCCCTGGGGTCACCCCTATCACTACGTGTATCCCGGCACGCACGGGCTGCCCTATGACTTGTTCACCTACGGCGCGGACAACCAGCCCGGCGGCACCGGCGACAACGCCGACATCGGCAACTGGAACCTCGGCAACAACAACTGATCCGGCGGCGGTGCGCGCGCGGGCTTGCGCCGGCTCGCCGGCGCGCGGCTTCACGCTGCTCGAGATGCTGGTGGTGCTGGCGATCATCGGGATCGTCACCGCCGGGGTGCTGCTGTCGCTCAATCTCGGCGGACACGACCCGGCGCTCGAGACCGCCGGGCACCGTCTGGTGTCGCTGATGCACTACGCGCGCGAGCAGGCCGAGCTGCAGACCCGCGACTACGGCATCGTGTTCGATGCGCAGGGATACGAATTCGTGGTGTTCTCCGAGCAGCACGATCAGTGGCGCGCCGCCACGGGGGACAGCGCGCTGCGCCCGCGGCGCCTGCCCGCCGGCGTGCGCCTGAAAGTGGTGGTCGATGGTCGCACGGTCAGGCTCAAGAAGCGCCCCGCCGCGCACGCCGACGCCCTCGCCCCGCAGGTGGTGTTGTACTCGAGCGGCGATCTGTCCTCCTTCGAGGTGACCGTCGAGCGCGCCGGCACGCACCGCGGCTTCCTCATCAAACCCGACCGCGACGGGCGCATCATCGAGCAGCGCCTCGGCGAGAAGCACGCCTCATGAGCGCCTCGCGCGGCTTTACGCTCATCGAGGTCCTCGTCGCCCTCGCCATCGTGACGATCGGCATGGCCGCGGTGCTCGAGGCACTCACCTCCTCGGCGCAGGCGACGCTCTACCTGCGGCACAAGACCTTCGCCGAATGGGTCGCGCTCAACCAGGTCGAGCGGGTGCGCCTCACGGGCGTGATGCCCCACGTGGGCACCAGCACCGGCGAGGTCGAGTACGCCAAGCGCAAGTGGCGCTGGCAGCAGAAGGTGATCGACACGCCGATCCCGGGCGTCAAGCGCATCGTGGTGAGCACGCGCCCGGCGAAGAACAAGCACGCGCACGAGTGGTATGCGACGGTCACCGGCTACATGGGCCAGGCGATCGGTCCGCCGAACCCGCTCTCCCCGCAATGGATCCCCGGACCGATCGCGGGCGTGCCGGCCGGCGCGGCGGCCGGCGCGGCGGCCCCGCCGCTCGCTCAACCCATGGCGCTGCCATGAGCCTGCGGCCGCCGCCGCGCGCGCCGCGCGGCTTCACCCTGATCGAGCTGCTGGTGGCGATCTTCATCGCCGCCATCATGTTCGCGATCGGCTACGGCGTGATCACCCAGGCGCTGCGCGCGCGCGGGGCGATCCGCCGCGACCAGCACCAGCTGCTCGCCCTGCAGACGGCGCTGCGCATCATGGAGCAGGACTTCGTGCAGCTCGCGCCGCGCCCGGTCCGCTCCCCGAACGGCCAGGGCTGGCAGCCGGCCCTGATGGGCAACCCCTCCACCGAGCCGCTCGTGGTGCTCACGCGCGGCGGCTGGAGCAATCCGCTCGGACTGCAGCGGCCCGAGCTCGAGCGGGTGGCCTACGTGTTCAAACACGGCACGCTGATCCGTGAGCACTGGAACGTTCTCGACCCGACTCTCACCGACCGGCCCGTCAAGCGCGACCTGCTGAAGCACCTGCGCGGGGTCGACGTGCGCTACATGAACCTCGATCGGCAGTGGCTGCGCCAGTGGCCGCCGCCGGCGCTCGGCGCCGAGGCGAGCCTCGATGCCTACTACCGCATGCGCCCGCTCGCCGTGAAGGTCACGCTCGACACGCGCCAGTGGGGCAAGATCGTGCGCATCTTCGAGGTGGCCGGATGAGCGCCCGCTCCCGCCCGCCGGCACCGCCCCGCGAGCGCGGCGTGGCGCTGCTCGTGGCGATCCTGCTGGTGGCCCTCGCCACCATGATCGCCGCGACGCTCGCCTATCACAACGCCATGACGGCCCGGCGCACCATCGGGGCGTTCAGCTACGATCAGGCGCTGCTCGTGACCGAAGGCACCGAGGCGTTCGCCGCGTACGCGCTGCAGCAGACCTACCGCAGCCAGCCGTCCATGACCGACCTCGAGCAGCCCTGGGCCGAGCCGATCGGGCCGACTCCGGTCGCCCCGGGGGTGACGCTGCAGGCCTCGCTCGAGGATCTGCAGGGACGGTTCAATCTCAACAACCTCGTCGCCTCCGACGGCGTCACGGTGAACACGCAGCAGCTGAACGCCTTCCGCCGGCTGCTCACGCTCCTCGGCCTGCAGCCGCAGTGGGCGGACGACTGGGTCAACTGGATCGACAAGAGCCCGACGCCGCCGATCCCGGGAGCGCCCGCCGAGAGCGCCTACATGGAGATGGACCCGCCCTACCACACCCCGAACCTGCCCGTGACGAGCTCGAGCGAGCTGCTGGCGCTGCCGGGCTTCGGCCGCGCGCGCTTCGAGCGCATCGCACCGTACGTCACGGCGCTGCCGGTGGGCACGCCGCTTAACGTGTGCACCGCCTCGCCCTACGTGCTCGATGCCTATCTCGGCCACACCGAATTCAGCGCCGACCCGCGCCAGTTCGCCAAGGACCGCGCCGCCGCCGGCGGGTGTTTCCCGACGCTGAGTGAATTCGAGACCGCCATGTCGAACGTGCTGTCGGCAACCCCCGGCGCCGGGGGCGCCACCCCGGGGGTGCCGCAGAGCAATTTCCAGCAGCTGTTCGACCAGAAATCCAGCTGGTTCCGCCTGACGAGCGTCATCCGCTCGCAGGGCACCGAGTTCGTCCTGTACTCGCTGCTGTACCGGGATTCCAACGGCATGGTGCGGCCGATTCTGCGCAGCGACACGCCCAACTGACTTGGGCTAGGATTGCCAGATGGCCGACTCGCTCGTGCTCAGGCTTCCCGAGGGTGCGCTCCAGCAGGCGACCTGGCTCGCCGTCGGCGCCGCCGGGGCCTCCCCGGAGAGCGGACCGCTCAGCCTCGCCGCGGCGCGCGCGGGCGGGCGGGCGGTCATCGTGCTCGTGCCCGGCGCCGATGTGCTGCTGACGCAGGCGCAGCTGCCGCCGGCGCGCTCGAGCGTGAAGCTGCAGCAGCTCGTGCCCTATGCGCTGGAGGAGCAGCTGGCCGAGGACATCGACACGCTGCATTTCGCGATCGGCCGGCGCAGCGGCGCGGCGCGCACGCCCGTGGCCGTCGTGGCGCGCAAGCGCATGGACGAGTGGCTCGCTGCGCTGCGCGCCGCCGGCATCGAGCCGGCCGCGCTCTATGCCGACAGCCAGCTGCTGCCGCACAACCCGACCCAGGCCGTGGCGCTGCTTGAGCGCGAGGCGGTGACCGTGCGCACCCCCTCGGGGGAAATCGTGATGCTCGCCGCCGATGCGCTCGGCGAGGCGCTCGAGCTGGCGCGCGCCGATGAGGCCACGCGCGGGCTGATTCTCTATGCCGGCGCGGCCGAATGGCAGCGCCATGCGGCCGCGGTCGAGGCGCTGCGCGAGCGCTTCGAGGCGCTCAAGGTCCAGCGCCTCCCGGGCGATGCGCTCGAGCTGCTCGCGCGCGCCCTGCCCGCCCCCGAGGCCATCAACCTGCTGCAGGGCCCGTATGCGCCGAGCCGTGCGCTGCTTTCCGGCTGGCGCGCGTGGCGCTGGGCGGCCGGGCTGCTCGTTGCGCTCGTTGCGGTCCATCTGCTCGGCCAGGGCGCCGAGCTGCTCGTGCTGCACCGGCGCGAGCGCGCCCTGGATGGCGCCATCGCGCAGGTGTTTCATGCAGCCATGCCCGGGGAGCAGGATGCGACCGAGGCGCGCCGCCGCATGGCGCAGCGGCTCGCCGAGGTGCGTGCCGCCGCAGCGGGCGGCGGCTTTCTCGATGCGCTCGGCGCGCTCGCGCAGGCGCGGGCGGGCGCCGAGGGCCTGCAGATGAAGTCACTGAGCTTCCAGAACGGCACCGTGACGCTCAGCCTCACCGCCCCCTCGGTCGAGGCGTTGAACCGTCTCACCCAGTCGCTCACCCGGGCGGGCTGGCAGGCGCGACTGACCGGCGGCAGTGCGGTCAAAGGCGGCTTCGAGGGCGGCATCCGCATGCGGCACGGGAGCTGACCCATGGCAGTGTTTTCCATGCCCTCGCTCAGCACGCTCTCGGCGCGGGAGCGGCGCGTGCTCGGCATCGGCGGGGCGATCGCCGTGGTGCTGTTCGTACTCGCGGTGGTCCTGCCGCTCGAGCGCAACGTGGCCGCGCTGCACCAGCGTGTCGCGCGCAAGAGCGCCGAGCTCACCTGGATGCGCCGCGTCGCACCCGAGCTCGCCGCGGCGGGGCCCGCGCGCCGCGGGCCGGCGCTGCCGATGATCGTCGTGATCGACCAGTCGGCGCGCCAGGCGGGCCTCGGCGCGACGCTCGCGGGCAGCACGCCGAACGGCGCCGACGAGCTCAGCGTGCAGCTGCAGCACGCGCCGTTCGACCGGATGATCGGCTGGCTCGCGCGGCTGCACGAGCGCGACGGCATCGAAGTGAGCGCCGCGCGCATCGAGACGGCGGGCGCGGCGGGCATGGTCAACGCCTCGCTCGATTTGAAACGGCCCTGAGCGTTGAAACGCCTCTCCATCATCCTGCTGGCCGTGTTGGTCTTCGCGGCCGTGCTGCTCTGGCACCTGCCGGCCGGGTGGGTGGTGCCCGAGCTCGCCCCCGAGCTCACCTGCGCCAGCGTCGCCGGCACGCTCTGGAACGGCTACTGCAGCGGCGCGCGCGTGCGCGGCGTTGCGCTCGATCAGCTCACCTGGCAGGTGCACCCGCGGGCGCTGCTGCGGGGGCGGCTCAGCGCGCAGCTCGCCGCGGTGCGCGGCACGGCCTCGGCGAGCGGCGAGGTCAGCGTAAGCAGGCACGGTCCGCTGCGCGCTCGCGACCTGCACGCGCGCCTGCCGCTCGAGCCCGCTCTGCTGCCGATTCTCCCGCCCTACATCACCGGCACGCTCGAGGCGGACATCGCGCGACTCAAAGTGGCCCGCGACGGCGCGGTCGAGCGCCTGCAGGGACGGGTCACGGTGCGGCATCTGATCGACAGCAGCGGTGAGGTCACCCCGCTCGGCAGCTTTGCCGTGACGTTTCCGGACAGTCCGGACGAGCCCGTCGGCCGTCTGCACGATCTCGGCGGACCGCTCGCGCTCACCGGCACGCTGCGCCTGACCGGCCAGCCCGGCTACGTGCTGCGCGCACAGGTGGCCGCGCGCGCGGGCGCCGCGCCCTCGCTGCTGCAGGCGCTGCAGTACCTCGGCGCGCCCGATGCCGATGGCCGCCGCCCCTTCGCGCTCGCCGGCACGTACTGAGCGCGCTCAGACTTCGCGGAACACCCCGAGCAGCGGAAAGTACAGCCCCGCGCGCACCGGCTCGGGGCCCAGAGCGCCGGCGAGCGCCGCGTAGAGGGCGAGCTGGGGACGATAGCGCTGCACCTCACGGGCCAGGAACGCCTCGAGGCTTCCGCCCTCATGCACGCTGGTCTTGAAGTCGATCACCCAGCGCACACCCTGCTCGTCGATGAACGAGCGGTCGATCACGACGCTGCGCAGCCGCCCCTCGGCAAGGCCCATCAGGGCCCGCTCGCTGAACGCCTCGCGGTGCCGGGCGAGAATCCAGCGGCCGCGCGCATCCTCGACCGTTGCGCTCAATGCCCCGATCACCCGGGCCGTGGCCGCATCGAGTTCGCTCTCGGGCACCCCGAAGCGGCGCAGCTGCGCCCGGTACGCCGCCGTGCGCGCCTCGATCGCCGGACGCTGCGGCAGCGCCTCGCACGCGGCGAAGGACTGCAGCGCGGCATGCACCACCGTGCCGACGTGGCGCGCGGTCTGCTGCACCCAGCTGAACTCCGGCGGCTCGAGCGACTGGCCCGCAAGCGGCACTCGCGCCAGGGCCGGCGGCTCGGGCCACTGCGCGCTGCGCCACGCCCCGCTCAGACGGACCCCCGCCGGCGCGCCCGCGGCGGCGGCGGGCGGATCGGCGGGCGCGGGGTGCGCGCCGAGCGAGGCGAGAAATCCCGGCCCGAGCGCCGGCCACAGCCGCGCAAGCGGCGTGCCGCGCTCCGGGCGCGGCGGATCGCCGTTGTCCTTCGGATTGAGCGTGGCGTACAGATGCAGCGAACGGCGCGCGCGCGTGGCCGCCACATAGAGCAGACGCAGCTGCTCATGGGCGCTGCGGCGCTCGCGCAGGCGCTTGACGAACACGCCGATGCCCTGCGGATCGTCCGCGCCGACCGGCGGGGCCGGCGCGAGCAGCAGATCGCTCTCGCCGGCCTGCTCGCGCGGCAGATCGAGCCAGCGCAGCAGCGGCTCGCGGTCGTGATTGCCGCGCCGGTCCAGCCCCGGAATCAACACGTGATCGAACTCCAGTCCCTTGGCGTGATGGACCGTGAGGATCTGCACGGGATGCGCGCCGCGGGCGCGCGGCTCGGCATAGAGGCTCTCAAGCAGCGCATCGAGCGCAGCGGCGCCCTCGCGCTCGAGGTCCGCGCCGCGCTCGCTGACCGCCTCGAAGAACGCGCGCGCATGATGCAGCGCCTCGCGCGGATAGGCATCCGCCCCTCCGAGGGCGAGCCAGGTCTCCTCCAGCCAGTCGGCAAACGGCCGCAGTCCGCGCCGCGCCAGCGCGTCAGCCAGCACCGCGCGCACGCGCTCGAGCCGCGCACGCTCGGACGGCTCGCACTCGAGCACTCGCGCCGGATCGCGCATCGCCTCCCACGGCAGTTCGGCATCGTGCCGGCGCGACAGGCGTGTCAGGCTCGAGAGCGTCACGCCGCACCAGGGAGCGCGCAGGACCGCCAGCCACGAAGTGCGGTCGCCGAGGTGACACAACGCGCGCGCGAGCGCCACCAGATCGCGCACCACCGGCACCTGCGCGAGCGGCACCAGGTGCACCCCGACCGCCTCCACGCAGCGCCCCTGCAGCTCGGCGATGAGGCCCTCGGCGTGGCGGCGCGCGGCCACCAGCACCGCGATCGACGCGTTGGGATCGGCCGCCTTCAACGCCACGATGCGCTCGACGACCGCCTCGCTCTGCGCATCGCGCCCGCCGCCGGCGAACAGCCGCAGCTCCACCGGCGTGCCGGACTCGCCCGCCCCGGGGGAGTCCGGCTTGCCGGGCACGCTCGGGGTGAAACGCACCGCGCTCGCGCGCAGATCGTCCGCGGCCGGGAACAGTGCGCCGAAGGTCTGGTTCGACCACTGAATCAGCGCCGGCACCGAGCGGAAATTGCGCATCAGGCGCAACGGCCGCAGCGCAAGTGAGCCGATGCCGCGGTCGCGCACCGCGAGAAAGCAGCCCACCTCCGCTTCGCGGAACATGTAGATCGACTGCATCGGATCGCCGACCACGAACAGCGTGCGCCCGTCGCCGGGCTCCCATCCGGCGGTGAGCCGGGCGATCAGCTCGGTCTGCTGCGCGGAGGTGTCCTGAAACTCATCGACCAGGATGTGCCGCAGGCGCACCCCGAGCCGCAGCGCCAGATCGCTCGGCTCACCCTCCTCACTCAGCGCCGCGCGGGCCGCCCCGGCAATGCGCGTGTAGTCGACCTGCCCCTCGAGCGCGAAGCGCACCTCGAGCTCGGCCGCCGCGACGCGCAGCAGGCGCGAGAGCCCCGCGAGCGCGGCCGCATCGGCGCCAGCGAGCTCGGGCCGCGGCAGAGCCGCGACCTCGAGCAGCGCCGCCCGCGCCGGCGCAAGGCCGCTCAGGGCCCCGATGCACTCAAGCAGCGCCGCCCGCGCGGTGGGATCGGCATACTCGGCGCCCTGTTTGCGGTTGACCGTGCGCCGCCACTCGCCCTTCTGTGTCAACAGCAGCTCCGTCAGACGCTGCCATGCCGGCAGGGTCTGCGCCTCGGCCGCGAGCGGCCCCACACCCGGCAGGCGCTCGAGCGCCGCGTGCAGCGGGGCATCAAACAGCCCGAGCGCTGCGGCCAGCGTGTCCGACACCACGCGGCGCAGGCTTTGCCCGACCCGCTCGCCGAGCCCCTCGGGCGCGTGGCCGAGCACGTGCGGCAGCCAGTGCGCCCGCTCGGCGAGCATCTGTGCGAGCAGCCCCTCGAGATTGCCCCAACGGTTGTCGAGGCGCTCGAACCACAGGTCCGCATCCTGCGCGAGCTGCGCGTTGTGCTCGGCCGCGAGCAGCGTCTCGCGCGCCGCCAGCCGGTACAGCGCCTGCGGCCGCTCCCCGAGCGTCAGCGGCCCGCCGGCGCGCGCGGCCAGCGGCAGCCGGTTGGCGAGGCTGAGATTGAAGGCATCGATGGTCTGGATCCGCAGGCGCGACGGATCCTCCTGCAGCCGCCAGCCGCGCGCCGCCGAGCGCTTAAGCACCGCCGCGGCGAGGGTGCGCAGCCGCTGCCCGAGCGCGCCGTCGCCGGTCTCGCCGTTCAACGCCTTGCACACCCGCTCGCGCATCTCCGCCGCGGCCCGGCGGGTGAAGGTGATGGCCAGGATCTCCTGCGGATCGTCGACCTCGGCCAGCAGACGCAGCATCCGCTGCGTGAGCACCGTGGTCTTGCCGGACCCGGCCGGCGCCTGCAGGACGATCGACTCGCGCGGGTCCGTGGCCTGCTCGCGCGCCGTCTCGTCCTCGCGCTCCGCGGCACTGTGCTGCGTGTCGCTCATGCGCGGGGCTCCGGCTCGAGTTCAGCGGCCGCCGCCGCGGCATGCGCCTCGTCGATGCGGCAGAGCGAGCGCAGATGGCAGTAGTCACAGGCGCCCGGCTTCGGATCGACCCCGGCCTCGCCGTCGGCGAAGGCGCCCGCCAGGCGCTCGAGCACCGCGCGCCAGGCGCCGAGACGCTCGCGCCACGCATCCGTGCCCTCGCCGGCGGACTTGACCGTCTCCACCCCGGGCAGCAGCTCGGGGTGCGCGGCGATGCCCTCGAAGCCGATCTCCCGCGCCGTGAGATGCACCGCCGCAAGGGCCTGCACCGACGGCCCGAGCGCGGCCAGATAGGCAAGCAGCTGCGGATGCGAGGGCCGCTCGCCGTACCAGTCGGCGCGCACCGGCCTGCCGCTCTTGTAGTCGAGGATCGCCACCGCGCCGTCCTCGAGATCATCGATGCGGTCTATCCGCAGCGTGAGGCGCCGCCCGGCAAGCGTCAGCTCCGTGGCGAACTCCGTGTCGCGCACCGTGAAGGCCGGGCGCTGCCGCTCGAGTTCGCACAGCGCATGGATCAGGCGCACCGCGCGCCTGCGCTCGCGCTCGAGCGAGGGCTGCGACGGCGGCGCGCTCTGTCCGGCCAGCAGCTCCCCGGCCGCACGCGCGACACACGCCTCGATGCGCTCATTGAGGCGCTGCGCATCGAGCGCCGCCAGTCCGCCCGCGCCGCCGAGTTCGCGCCACAGGCCCTGCAGCGCCGCGTGCAGCAGCCGGCCGCGCAGATCCGAGGGCACGCCCGGCTCGCTCGCGCCGAGCGGCTCGCAGCCGAGGCGCAGCTCGGCGTAGGCCCGGAACGGGCAGGCGTTCTGCAGCTCCAGAGTGCGCGTGCCCGAGGGCAGCGCCGCGGGCCCGTCCCACGGCACGCCCGCATCGCGCCACGGCTCGAGCTGCCCGGCGCGGTGCATCCGTTCGGGCAGCCACGGCAGCGGCGCGGAGCGGTCCGGCCCGGCGCTGCGCCAGGGCGCGAGCAACGGACTCGGCAGCAGCGTGACGTCCTCGGCGCGCAGCGGCGCGGAGAGCACCAGATGCTCCGTGGCCGCCCGCCACGCCTCGAGCAGCGCCTGCGCCTCGCGCAGCCGACCTTCGGCCGAGGCTGCGGGCCAGCCGGCCGCAAGCTGCGCGGCGAGCGGCAGGAACGCGTCCGGATCCGGCGGCTGCGGCAGGATGTCGTGGCGCAGACCGGCGATCCAGATGCCGTCGTAGTGCGCCACCGGATCGGCCAATGCGCTCGTCACGGTCACGGCCGCATCGTCGTCCGCCGGCCGATAGGCGGTGCGCGCGGCCAGCTCGCGCAGCCGCTCGATCGCCTCGGAGCGCTCAAGGCGCGGCACGGCGGCCGAGAGCTGCCCGTACTCATCGAGCAGCTCGCGCACGCGCAGGAAAGTCTGCTGGGTGGGGCTGTCGGGCGCCTCGGCGCCCGGCCAGCCGAGCGCATCGAGCGCCGCCTGGAACCGCTCGGACCACTCCCGCGGCGAACCCGAGGCGCTCGAGAGCGCTTCGGCGGCCTGTTGGATGCGGGCGTCCAGGGCGTGCGCCGCGGCGAGCGGCGCGGCCGCGAGCAGCCGCTGCAGGGTGCGCCGCTCGAGCGCCGGCGGCGCCTGCTCGCGCAGCCACAGGTCGATGCGCGCACGCCCCTCGGGCGCTTCGCGCCAGAAGGGGCTGCGGAGCGACTCGAGCAGGCCCTCGAGCGGCAGTGTCTGCCCGCCGAGCAGCGCGAGCGCACCGAGCGCCTGGCTCACCGCCGGCTGGCGCGCGAGCGGCTCGCCGCCCTCGATGCCGACGATGCCCGCCTGCGCCGCCCCGTCGGCGCGCGGCACATCGAGCCCCTGGCGGATCAGGCTCGCCAGGCGCGCGCAGCGGCCCGCCGCGCCCGGCAGCACCACCAGCAGCCGCGCCTCGGGCGCAGCGCGCAGCCGCTGCCGGCACCAGCCGGCGATACGGTCGAGCTCCTCCATCTCATCGGCCGCACACACCACTTCGGGCCGCGCGGCCGGCCCGGCCGCCCGGCCGGTGTGAGTCTCCCAACCGCGCGCGCGGCGCGCCGCGAGCAGCGCGCTCAGGCTCGGGGTCGGGATGAGAAAGCCGCCGAATGCGACCGGCCGCTCGTCCCCGAGCGCACCGCCGGCGCGCAGCACCGCGGAGAGCGAACAGGCTCCGAGCGCCCGGGTGCGCTCGGCGAGCGCGCGTTGCACCTCGAGCAGCAGGGCGGTCTCGCTCCCGGGCAGCGCACGCAACCCGCCGAGATCGATGCCGAGTTCCGCGGCGAGGCGGCTCGCCCGGAGCAGCCCCTCGGCAAGCGCCCCGCGGTTGACGAGCTCGAGCGAGCCGGCCGCCTGCGCCGCGCACTCGCGCCACAGCAGCCACTCCTCCGCCGGCCGCAGCAGGCGCGGCGGCATCCCTGCGGCGCTCTCAGCGGCCGCGCGCCGCTCGAACTCGCGCGTCAGCCAGCCCTCGAGCGGCACGACATCCGGACTCGGCCACACGCGCCGTCCGCGCGCGAGCTCGGCGGCCGCATGGGCCAGGCGCAGCGCATGCGCCCGCTGGCGGGTGGGCGTCACCACCGTGCCCCCCGCCTCGATCACGGCTGCGAGATGAGACGGAACCTTTATCAAAACAAAATCGTGCTGATTATTTTTGAGAAATCACTTCAGATAAATCACGCGAGGTCCGTTCATCTGAACCGGGCGCTCGCGCTCACCACGTTGTCCGGCGCCGGCAGCGCCGCCGCGTAGCTCGCCAGCAGATCCTCGATGCGCCCGAACACCTCGAGCAGCTGCGCGCTGTCGGGCAGCGTCGTGACGCGGAAGTGATTGCGGTACGGCACGTTGAAGCTGACGCCGGGCGCCACGAGCACGTGCTTCTGCTCGAGCAGATCCAGCGCAAAGCGCTGATCGTCGAACAGCGGCAGCTGCGCCGGGTCGACCCCGATGAACGCGTACATCGCCCCTTGCGGCGGCTGCTTCAGCTGCAGGAAACGGCTCGCTTCGACCGCGCGCACGATGGCGGCGCGCGACTCGTAGAGGCGCCCTGCGGGGCTCACCAGGTCGCGGATGCTCTGGTAGCCGCCGAGGGCGGTCTGCACCGCCCACTGGGCGAGCACGTTGCTGCACAGCCGCAGGGAGCTCAGCAGGTCAATGGCATTGAGGTATTCGCTCGCCGCGCGGGTGCGCCCGGAGAACACCGCCCAGCCCACACGGTAGCCACAGGCGCGGTACACCTTCGAGAGGCCCGAGAGCGTCGCGCAGAGCGTGTCCTCGACCAGTGTCGCCATGGGGATGAACTCGGCCCCGTCATAGAGCATCTGGTCGTAGATCTCGTCGCTGAAGACCACCAGCCCGGCGCGCTCGGCGAGGCGCGCCAGCGCCTCGAGCACCCCGCGCGGATAGACCGCGCCGGTGGGGTTGTTGGGGTTGATCACCACCAGCGCCCGCGTGCGCGGGGTGAGCAGTGCGGCCACCTCCTGCGGATCGGGCACGAAGCCGTTCTCGGGCCGGCAAGGGTAATGCACGGCGCGCCCGCCGTTCAGCGTCACGGCGGCGGTCCACAGCGGATAGTCCGGACTCGGCACCAGCACCTCGTCGCCGTCATTGAGCAGCGCGCGCAGCACCAGGTTGATCAGCTCGCTCACCCCGTTGCCGATGAACACCTCCTCGGCCGTCACGCCGGTGACCCCGCGCGCCTGCTGCTGCATGACCACCGCCTCGCGGGCCGGGAAGATCCCCTTCTGATGACAGTAGCCCTCGGCCTCGCCGAGGTTCTCGATCATCGCCAGACGCATCGTCTCGGGGGTGCGCAGGCCGAACGCGCCCGGATTGCCGATGTTGAGCGAGACGATCTCGTAGCCCTGACGCTCGAGCTCGTGGGCGCGGCGCGCCAGGCGCCCCCGGATCTCGTAGCGCACGTGACGGAGGCTCTCGCTCGGACGGATGGTGGGCTCGTTCATCCCGAAAGCATATCATCGGCCCAATCACTGAAGTGGTGACAGGCCACCCACCGGCCCTGCCCGGCACTCACCCAGGGCGGAATGCGTTCGGCGCACACGGCCGTCGCATGCGCACAGCGCATGCGGAACGCGCAGCCGCCCGGCTGCTCGAGCCGCCGCGGCTCCCCGAGACGCACCTTCGCCAGCCGCGCCGGCTGCAGGTCCGGATCGGGCAGCGCGATCGCCTCGATGAGCTCGCGGGTATAGGGATGCAGGGGGCGCGCAAAGAGCGCGTCCGTCGGACCTAGCTCCACCATACGGCCGAGGTACAGCACGAGCGCCCGCTCGCACAGGTGGCGCACCAGGGCGAGGTCATGGCTGACGAACAGCAGGCTCGCGCCCTGCTCGGCGCTGAGCTCGGCGAGCAGCAGCCGGATCTGCCGCTGCGCGCGCACATCGAGCGCGCTCAGCGGCTCATCGCACACCAGCAGGCGCGGCGCGAGGATCATGGCGCGGGCGATGCCAACCCGCTGACACTGCCCGCCCGAGAGCTCGTGCGCGCGCCGCGCGTAGAGCGCCGCTTCGAGCCCGACCCGCGCGAGCATGGCGTGCACGCGCTCGCGCCGCTGCGCGGCGCTGAGCCCGCTCTGGTGGATCTCGAGCGGTTCGCTCACCAGCTGCTCGACGCTCAGATGTGGATCGAGGCTCCCGAGCGGATCCTGGAAGATCAGCTGCAGATCGCGGCGCAGGCGCCGGATGCGCCGCGCGGACAGCTGCGCCGGATTCTGCCCGAGCCACAGCACCTGCCCGCGCTCGGCGCGGATCAGCCGCAGCGCCGCGCGCGTCAGGGTCGTCTTGCCGCAGCCGGACTCGCCCACCACCCCGAGCGACTGCCCGGCCCCGAGGGTCAGCGTCACCGCCTCGAGCGCCCGCCAGGAGCGCCGCCGGAAAAGCCCCGCGGCGTACCTGAAGCGCACCTCGAGTCCCTCCACGGACAGCACCGGCGCCGCGCCGTCCGCACCGGCCGCTCGCGGGGGCTGCGCGGCGGGCGGCTCGCCCGCCGCGCGCAGCAGCTCGCGCGTATACGGCTCGCCCGGGTGCTTCAGCACCGCCGCCACCGGACCGGACTCGATCACCTCTCCGGCGCGCATCACCGCGAGCCGATCGGCAACGCCCGCCACCGCCCCGAAGTCATGGGTGATCAGGACCAGGCCCATGCGCTGCTCGCGCTTGAACTGTGCGAGCAGCGCGAGGATCTGCGCCTGCAGCGTGACATCGAGCGCCGTGGTGGGCTCATCGGCGATCAGCAGCTCCGGCTCGCACGCGAGCGCAATGGCGATCATGGCGCGCTGGCGCATGCCGCCGGAGAGCTCGTGCGGGTATTGACGCATGCTGCGGGCGGCATCGGGCAGCTGTACCCGCTCGAGCAGCGCCTGCGCGCGCGCGCGCGCGGCGCGTCTGCCGAGGCCGCTGTGCCGTGCGATGGGTTCGGCGAGCTGCGCGCCGATGGTCAGATGCGGCGTGAGCGAGCTCATCGGATCCTGAAAGATGACCCCGACGCGCCGGCCGCGGATGCGATCGAGCGCCCGCTCGCTGAGCCCGAGCACCTCCTGCGGCCCGAGCCGCACGCGGCCGCTGACCTCGGCGCCCTCGGGCAGCAGGCCGAGCGCGGCGAGAAAGGTCAGACTCTTGCCCGCGCCCGACTCCCCGACGACCCCCAGGCACTCGCCGCGGCGCACCGAGAGCGACACGCCATCGACCGCGGCTCGCCCCGCCCCGGGAAAGCGCACCCGCAGCTCCTCGATGCCGAGCAGCCGCTCGCGCTGCTCAGCCCCGCACTCACCGTCTGGTTGGATCGAGGACATCACGCAACCCGTCACCGAGGATGTTGAAGCTCAGCAGCAGCACGATGAGCACGCCCGCCGGCACGAGCAGCAGCCAGGGCGCGGTGAGCATCTGACGCGCTCCGGCGTTGATCAGGCTGCCGAGACTCGCCCGCGGCGGCTCGACGCCGAGCCCGAGAAAGCTGAGGAAACTCTCGTAGACGATCATCTGCGGCACCATCAGAGTCGCATACACCGCGATGCTGCCGGCCAGGTTCGGCAGCACGTGCCGCCACAGCACCTGCGGGCCGCTCAGGCCCGCCGCGCGCGCCGCCTCGATGAACTCGCGGCGCTTCAGCGAGAGCGTCTGCGCGCGCACCACCCGCGCGAGCGTCAGCCAGCCGACCGCGCCGATCGCCAGCAGCAGCACCGCGAGGTTGCCGCGGCCGAACAGCGCCGCCAGGATCAGCACGATGAACAGGTACGGCAGCGCATACAACACATCCACCACGCGCATCATCCAGGCATCGAGCCGCCCGCCGACCCAGCCGGCGAGTGTCCCCCAGGCGACCCCGATGAGCACGCTCACCGCGGTGGCGAGCACGCCGATGATGAGCGAGAGGCGCAGTCCGTACACCGTGCGCACATACAGATCGCGCCCGAGAGAGTCCGTGCCGAGCCAGTGCTCGGCGGTCAGGCCCGGCGGGATCGACAGGTGCGCCCAGTCGAGCGCGCTGTAGGAGTACGGACTCGCCTCGGGCCCGAACAGCGCGAGCAGCACGAGCACGGCGATGAGCGCCGCGGCGAGCACCATCGCGCGCGGACGGCGCCGCTCAGAGCGGTTCATGACGCACGCGCGGGTCGAGCCAGGCATGTATCAGGTCCGCGGCGAGATTGGCCAGCAGCGTCAGCGTGCCGTATACGAGGACCATGCCCATCACCAGCGTGTAGTCGCGGTCGATCGCGCCCTGCACCAGGTAGCGCCCGGTGCCCGGCAGTTCGAACACCGTCTCGACCACCAGCGAGCCGGTGACCAGATAGGTCGCCGCCGGCCCGAGATAACTCACCACCGGGACCAGCGCCGGACGCAGCGCATGGCGCCACAGCACGCGCGCGCGCCCGAGCCCACGCGCGCGCGCGGTGCGGATGTAGCTCGCACCGAGCACCTCGAGCAGGCTCGCGCGCATCAGCCGCGCGATGGAGGCCGACAGCGGCAGCGCCAGCGTCACCGCCGGCAGAATCAGATCGCGCGGCGTATCGGGCTGCCAGCCGGCCACCGGCAGCCAACGCAGCCACAGCCCGAAGGCGAGCGCCAGGAGCGGGCCGGTGACGAAACTCGGCAAGGCCAGGGTCAGCGCCGCGAACACGGCGAGCGAGCGGTCGAGCGCACCGTCGCGGCGCAACGCGGCGCGCACCCCGAGCGGCACCCCGCTGAGCACGGCGAGCGCAAGGGCCGCCAGCCCGAGCGCGGCGCTCACCGGCAGCCCCGAGGCGATCAGCCCGGCGACCGTCTCATCGCGCATGCTGTAGGAGGGACCGAGATTGCCGTGCGCCAGCGCGCGCAGATAGTCCCCGTACTGCACGAGCAGCGGCCGGTTGAGCCCGTAGAGCCGCTCGAGCTCCGCGCGCGTGCGCGCCGGCAGCGCCCGGCCCGAGGCGAACGGTCCGCCCGGCGCCAAACGTATGACGAAAAACGACACGGTCAGCAGGATCAGCAGGACCGGAACGATCCCCGCAATACGGCGTAATGCGTAACCGAGCATTGACTCAGTTTAGCGCGATCCTCTGCTATATTGCCGAGACTCTCTCGAGCTTATGGCAGGACAATGAAACGCATACTGGTCGGTATCAAGCGCGTGGTCGACTACAACGTGCGCATTCGCATCAAGCCCGACGGATCGGGGGTGCTCACCGAGGGGGTCAAGATGAGCGTCAACCCCTTCGATGAGATTGCGCTGGAGGAGGCGCTGCGCATCAAGGAGCGCGGCGCGGCCGAAGAGGTGGTCGTGGTCACCGTGGGCCCGGCGGACTGCCAGGCGCAGCTGCGCACCTGCCTCGCCATGGGTGCCGACCGCGCGCTGCACGTGCAGAGCGACACTGCGCTCGAGCCGCTCGTCACCGCGCGCGTGCTGCGCGCGCTCACCGAGCGGGAGCAACCTTTTCTGGTGCTGCTCGGCAAGCAGGCGATCGACGATGACAACGGCCAGACCGGCCAGATGCTCGCGGCGCTGTGGGATCGCCCGCAGGCCACCTTCGCCTCCAAGCTCGACATCGCCGACGGCAAGGCGCAGGTGACCCGCGAGATCGACGCCGGACTCGAGACGCTCGAAGTCGACCTGCCGGCGGTCGTGACCGTGGATCTGCGCCTGAACGAGCCGCGCTACGTCAAACTGCCGGACATCATGAAGGCGAAGAAAAAGCCGCTGGAGACGCTCACTCTCGAGTCCCTCGGCGTCGTTGCACGCGCGCAGCTGAAGACGCTGCGCTTCGAGCCGCCCGCGCAACGCCAGAAAGGCGTTCGCGTGAAAGACGCCGCCGAGCTCATCGCCGCCCTGAAGCAGAAAGGACTGCTGTAAATGAGCCACAACATCCTGATCGTCGCCGAACACGACGGCAGCACGCTCAGCGTCGCCACCGCCAAATGCGTAGCCTGCGCCGCCACGGTGCCGGACGCGCACATCACGATCGCGGTCTGTGCGGCGGACGCCTCGGCCGTAGCCGCCCAGGCCGCGGCGCTGGCCGGCGTCGAGCGCGTGTTGACCCTCGAGCATCCGCTGCACGCGCATCCGCTCGCCGCGGCAATTGCCCCGCAGATCGCCGCCCTCGCGGGGCCCTACTCGCACGTGTTCGGCCCCTCGAGCACCTTCGGCAAGGACCTGATGCCGCGCATCGCCGCCTTGCTCGACACCGCCCAGGTGAGCGACATCATGGCCGTGGAGAGCGCCACGCGCTTCCGCCGGCCGATCTACGCCGGCAATGCCATCATCACGGTGGAAGTGCTCGAGGGCGCCAAGGTCGTCGGCACGGTCCGCACGGCCTCCTACCAGGCCGCAGGCGCGGGCGGCCGGGCGGCCATCGAGTCGGCCGATCCGGGTGTCGAGCCGCCGGCGCACACGCGCTTCGTGTCGGTGTCCACCGCCGGCGGCGACCGGCCCGATCTGCAGACCGCCGCGAAGGTCCTCTCCGGCGGCCGGGCGCTCGGCAGCGCGGAGTCCTTCCAGATACTCTACCGGCTCGCCGATAAGCTCGGCGCCGCCGTGGGCGCCTCGCGCGCCGCGGTGGATGCCGGCTACGCGCCGAATGAGCTGCAGGTGGGTCAGACCGGCAAGATCATTGCCCCGGAGCTCTACATCGCCATCGGCATTTCCGGGGCGATCCAGCACCTCACGGGCATCAAGGACGCGCGCACCATCGTGGCGATCAACAAGGACCCGGAGGCGCCGATCTTCGAGGTCGCCGACATCGGCCTGGTGGGCGATCTGTTCGAGATCGTGCCGCAGATCGAGCAGCTCATCGGCTGAGCGCGCCCGCCCGGCACGAGGCGATAAAAAGGTTCTTCTCCCGTTTCCGGGGTGGCCGTGCGCGTGAGGTGAGGCGAACGGCCGCCACTGCTAACTTGGTGTTACCAGGCACTAAGAAGGCAGGAGGGCGGCCGTGGCCCCAGAAGAGTGTATTTCGGCCCTTGGCGGGTGGGAAGGGTATGAGCTGTGCGGGTGGCGCCAGGAGCGCCGTGGCGAGGGCATCTGCTGCGTGCTGAGATT
>JAJYUL010000062.1 GCA_021792555.1 Pseudomonadota bacterium | reverse complement strand
CACGCGCACGATGAATCCCGTGCCCTGCGGGGCAGGGCAGTGGGCTCGCCGGCCCTCAGAACCGCCTATCGTCTGTTCTCGCCGTCGTTGACCCCGTGGCCGGGCTGCAGCGGATTGACGACTTTGATGCTGGCGATCGCCTGGCCGTCGCTCAGATCCTCGCTCAGGAGCTCCTCGGCAGCGGATTGCTCGGCCGATGCCACGATGAGTGCGTGCCAGAACGAAATGCGGGCCAGATCCGCGAGTTCGGTGGCGCGGGTGACAGTCTCGACCGTCGTGGCGTGGCGCACCCACACGCCATAGGTCTGAATGACTTCCCGAGCCGTGGAGCGCGCAATGGGTGTGGCGAGCCTTTGCGTTGCGTTCACGTAAAACTCCTCGAGCACCTGAACGGAAAGCCGGCCGGTCCGGCACTCCCACAGCTCGCGCAGCTTCGCCATCGCCCGCTCACGCTTCACGCCGGCATCCCGGTCGTGCGCGTAGATCAGGATGTTGCTGTCAACGAACGCGACGGCGCTCATGCAACGCCTCGCGCCGCAGGGGCGCTCCCCCCAGGGGCAGAGGATGCTCAAAGAGCGACAGCGCCCGCCGGCGCGCCGAGGCATAACGCGCCTCGTCCTCGACCAGCTCGCGCAGCTCATCGGCGAGCAGTGCGCTCACGCTCTGCCCGCGCCGCGCGGCCACTGCCCGCGCCTTCTTCAGAAGCCCGGGCTCGATCGCTACCGTGATGTTCGCTTTGGCGACCATTCACGTAAAATGCGTGAAGCGCCGTGTGGCGTCAATTGGCGTCCCGCCAACTCCCCCCGCGGCGCGCAGCGCCTCGAGGCTGCGCGCGCAGATTTCCCGGAACGACGCGCTGAGGCGCGCCTCGGCGGCGAGCCGCATCCAGTAGCGCTCGGCGAGCGCCCGGGCGGCCGGCCACACACGCAGCAGGGCGGCCGTCGGCGTCGGCGGCACGTAGGTCCGCCCGGTGATCTGCTCGTGTTGGGGCGCGTACAGCATCGGCAGCATGTCGTAGGCCGGGGCGAGCTCGAACGGACCTTCGTAGCGGTCGAACAGCGTCACGTTGCCGAAGTGTCGGTCGGTGTTGCCGATCAGCATGGCGAACGCCTCGAGCAGCGCGATCCGCTCGGCATCCTCGGCCGACAGCAGCCGCTCGGCCGCGAGGCGCCGCGCACACTCGCTCCAGCGGTCGAGCTTTCCGTAGCGCGCCGCATCGATCGCGTACAAAGAGGCCACTCCGCGGCGTCCGTCTGCGCCGAGGCGATCGAAGCGCTCGACCTCGAGATACGTTCGCTCCTCGAAGTCGAACAGCCGCGAGCGGCACGCGGGGAAAGCGGCGCTCGAGAGCAACTCGTGCGCGAGGTGCTCGCACACCAGCAGATCCGCCCAGCGCTGCCCGGCATCGCTTGAGCGCGGCGGGGAAAACTTCACGAGCACGTGCGTGCTGCGATCGCCCTCATCGAGCCGCGCGAGGAACTTCGGCTGCTCGCCGTGGGCGGAGGAACCGGCCGGATTGCCCGCCATCGCCTCGGCCGCGCAGGCCGGATAGCGGCTCGCGCGCTGCCGCGGGTCGATGATCGCGCTGCGCGGTGCGCCGCCAAGGTATCGTTCGATGGAGCGCTCACCGAGCACAAGGTCGCCGAGGTTCTCGGCGGCGCATTGGACGAGGTATACGAGTAAATGATCGTCGCTCCAGTCGGCGATGCGCGGCGGGAGGGCAAGCTCGGGGAACTGGTGCGGCACGGCGCGGCCGAGAAATCCGGCCGGCCGCGCGTCCTGCAGGAAATAGGGCAGACCCTCGCTGAGCCCGCGCAGACGAGCGGGCCCCTGCGGCAGGTAGAAGTGATCGCGTTCGAGGGCGTGCAGAAGACCGATCTCTATGGGTCGGCCGTTCTCGTCGATACGGTAAAGCGGCCACCGGGCGCCGATGCCGTTGACGCCCCGGGCGAGAGCGTACCGAGCCCCGCGTGTTGTTCCGAGTCGCACGACCCGCCCTTGCTGGCGCAAGGCGCTCAACGCTCGTGAGAGCACGGGCTGGGATACCTCTAGCGTGCGCATCAGTTCACGGGCTGCGGCCGGGCCTCTTGCGAGGGCTTGGGTCAGTGCAGTTAAGCGATCAGTGCGCGGCATGAATAGATAATAGAATAGATAAATAAATTAAACAAGAATAATAAAATCAATGGAATAGAACACATTTGAATCGTTAGCCGAATCATTTCCAGGCGTCCCGAGGACGCCCGTCAGCGCCTAGGGCCAACCTGCTGGCCTCAGGTTCCCGCCACCCTCGCCGCAGTCCACGGGGGCGCCGCGCCCGCGCGGCGCGCGGGCGGAGGTGATTGGCTAGGCGGCTTCAGCGCAGGCGGCTGCTGTGGGCAGCGCGGTCACACCCATCCGTCGTGTTCGCGGTCGTGCGGTACGCCGGAATTTGCCGTGGCGGGCGGCTCGCTGCGGTGAACCGTGGGCCGGGATCGACGGGCTGCGCGCGGCTCGAACGGACCGCCAAAGTCGGCACAAGTGCCTGACAAATCTTGAGCTTTCTACCCGGCGCATTCGGCTGAACTGACGCGCGCAATGGTAGTCTCAGCGTCCATGGAATCTCACGACGGCGGCCAGCCCGATCTGGCACCCGCTGCCCCCGATCTGGCTGCCATCCGCCGTCACCGGCGGATTGCCTGGATCGGGCTTGCGGCCTTTTTTGCGCTCATCGGCTTTGCGATCTACCGCGGCCACAAGGACGCCGAGCGCAAGCGCTTTCACGGCGACGGACCGCTGCCCGTCGCGGTGGCCAAGGTCGCCGCCCGGGACGTGCCGGTGGTCATCGAGGCCCTCGGCACCGTCACGCCGCTCGCCACGGTGAACGTGCGCCCGCAGGTCACCGGGCCGCTGGTGAAGATCGCCTTCACGGAAGGTGAGTCGGTGCACGCCGGGGCGCTGCTCGCGGTGATCGACCCGCGGCCGTACCAGGCCACGCTCGATCAGGCCCGCGGCCAGCTGGCCCGCGATCAGGCCGCCCTCGCGAGCGCCGAGCTCGATCTTGCCCGTTACAAGCGCCTGCTCGCCCAGGACTCGGTCTCCGAGCAGACCTACACCGATCAGCGCGCCACCGTGGGCCAGGACAAGGCCCAGGTCGAGGCCGATCAGGCCGCCGTCGAGAATGCGCGGCTGAACCTCTCCTACTGCGACATCACCTCGCCGGTGAGCGGCCGGGTGGGGCTGCGCCAGGTCGACCTCGGCAACCTCGTGCAGGCCGACCAGAGCACCCCCATCGTCACGGTCACCGAGATGCGCCCGATGTCGGTGCTGTTCACGGTGCCGGAGAGCGACCTCGCCGAGATCTTCCGCCAGATGCACGCCGGGCGCGCGCTCACCGTCGAGGCCTACAGCCGCGACATGCGCCACCTGATCGCCACCGGGCGCCTCTCGAGCATCGACAATCAGATCAACACCACGACCGGCACGCTCGAGATGCGCGCGCTGTTCAGCAACGATCAGATGCAGCTCTTCCCGAACGAGTTCGTCAACGTGAAGCTGATCCTGCGCACGCTGAAGAACCAGCTGGTGGTGCCGGGCGCGGCGGTGCAGAACGGGCCGTCGAGCAACTTCGTGTACGTGGTCGAGCCCAATGACACGGTGCGATTGCGCACCGTCGAGACCGGCCCGAGCGACGGGCCGTTCATCGCCATCGAGAAGGGCCTGCAGCTCGGGGAGACCGTGGTCACCGACGGAGCCGACCAGCTACGCAACGGCGCCAAGGTGCGCATTCCGGGCGAGCACCCGGCCGCCGGGCGGGGCAAGGCCGCCTGGCACGGGCCTGCCCGGGGCAAGCCGCGCGGGCGGCACGCATGAATCCGTCCCGGCCTTACATCCTGAGGCCGGTCGCCACCTCGCTGCTGATGGTCGCGATCGTCATTCTCGGGGCGATCGGCTACCTGATGCTGCCGGTCTCGACGCTGCCGGAGGTCGACTATCCGACCATCGTGGTCTCGACGTTCCTGCCGGGAGCGAGCCCCGATGTGATGAGCACCACGGTGACCGCGCCGCTCGAGCGGCAGTTCGGGCAGATGTCGGGCCTGAACCAGATGTCCTCGCGGACCTCGGCCGGCGCCTCGCAGATCACGCTGCAGTTCGACCTCAGCCTGAACCTCGATGTGGCCGAGGCCGAAGTGCAGGCGGCCATCAACGCCGCGCAGCGGCTGCTGCCCGCGGCGCTGCCCGCCCCGCCGATCTACGCCAAGGTGAACCCGGCGGATGCCCCCATCCTCACGCTCGCGCTCACCTCGAGCGTCATGCCGATCACCCAGGTGCAGAACCTCGCCGACACGCGCATCGCGGAGAAGATCTCCCAGGTCTCGGGCGTCGGCCTGGTGAGCCTGAACGGCGCGCCGAAGCCGGCGGTGCGCATCGAGGCGAACCTGAACCAGCTCGCCGCCTACGGGCTGAGCCTCGATGATCTGCGCACCACGATCGCGAACGCCAACTCGGATGCGCCCAAGGGCAACTTCAACGGCGCCGCGCACGCCTACACCATCGACGCCAACGACCAGATCACGACCGCGAGCCAGTACGCGCACATCGTGGTCGCCTACCGCAACGGCGCGCCGGTGTACCTGAAGAACGTGGCGCGCGTGCTGATGGGCTCGGAGAACAACCAGCTCGCCAGCTGGATGAACAGCACCCCGGCGGTGCTGATCAACATCCAGCGCCAGCCGGGGGCGAACGTCATCCAGACGGTGAACCACATCCGCGCGCTGCTGCCCGAGCTGCGCGCCTCGCTGCCGGCCAACGTCAGCCTGCGGGTGGTGACCGACCGCACCCAGACCATCCGCGCCTCGGTCGATGACGTGCAGTTCGAGCTCACCCTCGCTGTGGCGCTCGTGGTCATGGTGATGTTCCTGTTCCTGCGCAGCGTCCCGGCCACCATCATCCCGAGCCTCTCGGTGCCGGTGTCCCTGATCGGCACCTTCGCGGTGATGTACCTGGCGGGCTTCAGCCTCGATAACCTCTCCCTGATGGCCCTGACCATCGCCTCGGGGTTCGTGGTCGATGATGCCATCGTCATGATCGAGAACATCTCGCGGCACATCGAGCAGGGCAAGCGTCCGCTCGAGGCGGCGCTCGAGGGCTCGGGCGAGATCGCCTTCACCATCGTGTCGCTGACCATCTCACTGATCGCGGTGCTGATCCCGCTGCTGTTCATGCGTGAGGTGGTCGGACGCCTGTTCCGCGAGTTCGCGATCACGCTCGCGATCTCGATCCTGATCTCCGCCGCGGTGTCCCTCACCCTGGTGCCGATGCTGTGCGCGAAGCTCCTGCGCCCGCACCAGCAGACTCTGCGCAAGCAGGGCGCGTGGGCGCACAAGGCCGAGGCGTGGTTCAATCGGCTGATCGCCGCCTATGGGCGCGGGCTCGACTGGGCGCTCGCGCGCGAGCGGCTGGTGCTGTGGATCGCCGCCGGCACACTGGTGCTGACGGTGCTGCTGTACATCGTGATCCCCAAGGGCTTCTTCCCGCTGCAGGATACGGGCCTGCTCGAGGCGACCACGGTGGGCCCGCCCTCGATCTCCTTCAAGGCCATGGCCGCGCGTCAGCAGGCGCTCGCCGCGGCGCTCAGGCGCAACCCGAACGTCGTCAGCCTCACCTCGTACATCGGGGTGGGCAGCAACAACATGACGGTCAACGACGGGCAGATGCTGATCAACCTCAAGCCCAAGGACGAGCGGGCCGCCGGCATCACCACGGTGATGAACCAGCTGCTCGCGGCGGCCCGGCAGGTGCCGGGCATCCAGCTGTCGCTGCAGCCGGTGCAGGACCTGACCATCAGCTCCATCGCCGGCCGGGCCCGCTATCAGTTCATCCTCGGGGCGGCGAGCCGTGCCATCCTCACGCCCTGGGTGCCGAAGTTGCTCGATGCGCTCAGGCGCTCCCCGGCGCTGGCCCACGTCTCGACGGACTTCACCGAAGAGGGGCGCACGATCCAGATCGACGTCGATCACAGCACGGCGGCGCGCTTCGGCATCACGGATGCCACCATCGACAACGCCCTCTACGATGCCTTTGGGCAGCGGATCATCTCGACGATCTACACCCAATCGAACGACTATCGGGTCATCCTCACCGCCAACCCGACGCTCGCCGACACGCTCCAGGCGATCAAGACGTTCTACATCCCCTCGGCGGGCGGCGGGCAGGTGCCGCTCGGCTCGATCGCGCGCATCTCCGTCAAGGAGGCCCCGCTCACGCTCGATCACCTCGGGCAGTTCCCCTCGGCGATGTTCTCCTTCGACACCGCCCCCGGGGCCTCCCTCGGCGCGGCGGTGAGCGCCATCCGCGCCGCCGAGCGCAGGATCGGCCTGCCGGTGAGCATCTCGACCACCTTCGAGGGCGAGGCGCTCGCGTTCGAGTCGAGCCTGACCAGCGAGGTGCTGCTGCTGCTCGCGGCGATCGCCACGGTGTACATCGTGCTCGGGGTGCTCTATGAGAGCTACATCCACCCGCTCACCATCCTCTCGACGCTGCCATCGGCCGGCATCGGCGCGCTGCTCGCGCTGATGGCCGCCGGGGAGAGCCTGGACATCATCTCCATCATCGGCATCGTGCTGCTGATCGGCATCGTCAAGAAGAACGCGATCATGATGATCGACTTCGCGCTGAACGCCGAGCGGGTGGAGGGCAGGAGCCCGCGCGAGGCGATCCGGGAGGCGGCGCTGCTGCGCTTCCGGCCCATCCTCATGACCACCGTGGCGGCGCTGTTCGCGGCGCTGCCGCTCATTCTCGGCACCGGCACGGGCTCGGAGCTGCGCCGGCCGCTCGGTCTGTCGATCGCCGGCGGGTTGCTCCTGAGCCAGCTGCTGACGCTGTTCACCACGCCGGTGGTGTATTTGTTCTTCGACCGGCTCTCGCGCCGGGCGAAGGCCTGGGCGGGCGTGCCGGTGCGCGCCTCGGGACCTGTGCCGATCGACTCGCCGTGAACGTCTCGCGACTGTTCATCACCCGACCGGTGGCGACCACGCTGCTGTCCTGCGGGCTCGCGCTCGCCGGACTCGTGGCGTACTTTCTGATGCCGGTCGCGCCGATGCCGCAGGTCGACTTCCCGGCCATCGTGGTGTACGCGACTCTGCCGGGGGCGAGCCCCGAGACGGTCGCCACCAGCGTCACCACACCGCTCGAGCGGCGCTTGAGCTCGATCGCCGGCATCGACCAGATGACCTCGCGCAGCACCGAGGGCAACTCGCAGATCGTGTTGATCTTCAGCTTGAAGCGCAACATCCACGGGGCCGAGAGCGACGTGGAGGCGGCCATCCAGGCGGCCCGCCAGGACATGCCGGCCTCGCTGCGCTCCGATCCGGGCTATTGGGCCTTCAATCCCTCCGAGGCGCCGATCCTGATCCTGGCGCTCACCTCCAGGACCCTGCCCATCGGCCAGGTGTACGACGCCGCCTCGACCATCATCCAGCAGAAGATCCTGCAGGTGCCCGGGGTGGGCAACATCGACATCGGCGGCAGCTCCCTGCCGGCGATCCGCGTCGACCTCAATCCCCGCCAGCTCTTCAAGTACGGCATCGGGCTCGAGGACGTGCGCGCGGCGATCGCCGCCGCGAATGCCGACAGCCCCAAGGGGGCGCTGTCCTTCGACGGGCGGCGCTACCAGATCTACGTCAACGACACCGCGACCAAGCTCTCGCAGTACCGCAAGCTGATCATCGCCTACCGCAACGGCGCGCCGGTGCGCCTCGGGGATGTGGCCACCATCAAACATGGCGTGGAGGATGTGCGCACGCTCGGGCTCCTCGACGGGCAGCGCGCGGTGCTCATGATCATCCGCAAGCAGCCCGATGCGAACGTCATCCAGACGGTCGATCGCATCAAGGCGCTGCTGCCGGGGATCCGGGCGTCCATTCCGCGGGGGATCCATCTGGTGGTCACGCACGACCGGACCGGCTCGATCCGCACCTCGCTGCACGATGTGGAGATCACGCTGCTGCTCGCGGTGCTGCTGGTCGTGACGGTGGTGCTCGTCATGCTGCGCAACCCCCGCGCCGCCCTCGTGCCGGCCGTGGCCGTGCCGCTCGCGCTCATCGGCACGCTGGCGGTGATCTATCTGCTCGGCTTCAGCCTGAACAACTTCTCCATGATGGCCCTCACGGTCTCCACCGGCTTCGTGGTCGATGACGCCATCGTGGTGATCGAGAACATCACCCGGCACATCGAAGCCGGCGAGCCGCGCCTGCGCGCCGCGCTCGAGGGGGCGCGCGAGGTGGGCTTCACGGTGCTCTCGATGAGCCTGGCGCTGATCGCGGTGTTCACGCCCATCATCCTCATGGGCGGGCTCGTCGGGCGGATCTTCCGCCAGTTCGCCCTCACGCTCGCGGTCACCGTGGCGCTCTCGCTCATCATCTCCCTCACCACCACGCCGATGCTGTGCGGCCGGCTGCTGCGGCCGCACCCGAAGCAGGGCCGCTTCTTCCGCGCCGTCGAGCGCGCGTTCAACGCCACGCGCGAGTTCTATGACCACACGCTCGGGATCGCCATCCGCCACCCGCGCATGGTGATGCTGGCGCTGCTCGGGGTGGTGGGGCTCAACTTCTACCTGTTCGCCATCGTGCCGAAGAGCTTCTTCCCGCAGCAGAGCTCGGGCGATCTCAGCGGTTTTCTCGTCGCCGGGCAGAGCAGCTCCTTCCAGGTGATGCAGCAGAAGCTGCGCTACGTCGTGAACGTCGTGCGGCAGGATCCGGCCGTCGAGCACGTGGTGGGCTTCACCGGCGGGGGCGGGTGGGGAGGGGCCAACACCGCGCACATGTTCATCACGCTCAAGCCGCTCGCCGAGCGCAAGCTCACCGATGCGCAGGTGATCGCGCGGCTGCGGCGCAAGCTCGCCGGGTTCACCGGCGCGCGGCTGTACCTGCACTCGAGCGGGGACATCCACTCCGGCGGGCGCCAGAGCTACGCGCAGTACCAGTACACGCTGCTCTCGGACAACCTGCAGCTGCTCAACACCTGGGCGCCGAAGATCGAGAAGGCCCTGAAGAAAGACCCCCAGCTGCGCGACGTGAACTCCGATGAGCAGCAGGGCGGGCTTGACGTGAAGCTCAACATCAACCGCGCGCTCGCGGCCCGCTACGGCCTGAACCTCTCGCAGATCGACAACACGCTCTACGACGCCTTCGGGCAGCGGCTGGTCTCGACCATCTACCAGGACATGAACCAGTACCACGTGGTGATGCAGGTCAACCCGAAGTTCTGGAACAAGCCCTCGACGCTGAAGGACCTGTACGTGAGCACCTCGGGCGGGGCGCTCTCGGGCACCGAGGCGAGCGCCGCGGCGGTGGGCGCGTTCCAGTTCCCCGGCGTCACCCAGAGCACGGCGGCGCGCAACTACGCGCTCAACCAGATCGCCGCCACCACGGGCGCAGCCTCCACCGGCACCGCCCTCAGCACCCAGCCCGAGACCATGGTGCCGCTGTCGGACTTCGCGAGCTACGGGCCGGGCCTGACCCCGCTCGCCATCAATCACCAGGGGCCGTTCGTCGCCACCACGTTCTCGTTCAACCTGCCGGTGGGCGAGCCGCTCGGGGTCGCCACCGCCGCCATCGAGCGAACCCTGCGCGACCTCGACGTGCCGATCGCCATCCACGGGCAGTTCGCGGGCAACGCGCGCGTGTTCCGCCAGACCGTCGAGGAGGAGCCGCTGCTGATCCTCGCGGCCCTCGCCGCCGTGTACATCGTGCTCGGCATGCTCTATGAGAGCCTCGCGCAGCCGATCACCATCCTCTCCACGCTGCCCTCGAGCGGCGTGGGCGCGGTGCTGGCGCTGCTGCTGTTCGGTGAGCCGTTCAGCCTCATCGCGCTCATCGGGGTGATCCTGCTGATCGGGGTGGTGCTGAAGAACGCCATCATGATGGTGGACGTGGCGCTCGTGGCGCAGCGCCAGGAGCGCGTCGATGCGGCGCGCGCCATCCACGAGGCCTGCCTGCTGCGCTTCCGGCCCATCATGATGACCACCATCGCGGCGATGCTCGGCGCGCTGCCGCTCGCGCTCATGACCGGGCAGGGCTCGGAGATGCGCCGCCCGCTCGGCATCGCGGTGGTCGGCGGGCTCGCCATCAGCCAGATCCTCACCCTCTACACCACGCCCATCGTGTACCTGTACCTCGACCGCTTCCGGCTCTGGTTCGCCAGGACCTTCACGCGCCGCGGCGCGCTGGCTCTGTCCGCAGGGAGATCCGCCCCATGATCCGTCGCACCGCGCCGCTGCTCGCGCTCGGCCTGACTCTGGCGCTCACCGGCTGCGCGGTCGGCCCGAACTACCGCCGGCCGGCCGCGCCGCCGTCCCCGCTGTTCAAGGCGGCGCGCGGCTGGCAGCCCGCAGTCCCCGCGCGCATCGTGCCGAGCGCGTGGTGGACGGTCTATCACGATCCGGTGCTCTCGCGCCTGGAGCGCCAGGTCGCGGTGTCGAACCAGAACCTCAAGGCCGCGGTCGCCGCCTACTATGCGGCGCGCGAGGCCGCGGGCGTCACCCGCGGCAGCCTGTTCCCCTCGATCAACCTCGGCGCCAGCCAGACCCGCAGCGGCGGCGGGGCGGCGACGCAGTTCACCTTCGGCGGGGCGCGCACCTCCGACCAGGCCGGGGCGAGCGCGAGCTGGGACGTCGACCTGTGGGGACGGCTGCGCCGCGAGCTCGAAAGCGCCAACGCCCGCGCGCAGGTGAGCGCGGCCGATGTGGCCGCTGCGCGGCTCTCGGCGCAGGCGACTCTCGCCCAGGACTACTTCCAGCTGCGCGCCGCCGAGCAGCAGCTGCGCCTGCTGAAGAGCCTCGTGAAGGACGATCAGGTCTCCCTGCGCATCGCCCAGAACCGCGTCAATGCGGGCGTCACGACGCTTGCCGACGTGTATGCCGCGCGCACCCAGCTCGAGAGCACCCAGGCCCAGGAGGACACGGCGAAGCTCGACCGGGCCAACCTCGAGCACGCCATCGCGGTGCTGATCGGCCGGGCGCCCTCGGAGCTGTCCCTCGCGGTGGGCCACCTCGCCGCGCGCGTGCCGGTGGTGCCGGCCGGCGTGCCCTCCCGGCTGCTGCTGCGCCGCCCGGACATCGCCGCCGCCGAGCGCGCCATGGCAAGCGCCAATGCCGACATCGGCGTGGCGGAGTCGGCCTGGTTCCCGAGCCTGACGCTCTCCGGGTCGTATGATTTCGCCTCATCGGCCCTCTCGGGCCTGCTCAAGGCCAGCAACGCCGTGTGGTCGTTCGGGCCGCAGCTGGCGCTGAACCTGTTCAACGGCGGTGCGACCCTCGCCCAGACCCGCGAGGCGCGCGCCACCTACGATGAGGCCGTCGCGACCTATCGGCAGACCGTGCTCGGGGCCTTCCAGCAGGTGGAGAATGACCTCGCCTCGCTGCACTTCCTGCAGAGCGAGTATGCCGAGGAGCTCCAGGCGGTCGCCGACGCAAAGCGCTCGGAGACTCTGACCCTGAACCAGTACAAGGCCGGGGTGGCCGACTACGCGAGCGTGCTCACCGCCCAGACCGCCCGGCTCAATGCCGAGATCACCGCGGTCAGCCTGCAGAGTGAGCGCCTGGTGGCGAGCGCCGATCTGATCGATGCGCTCGGCGGCGGCTGGAACAGCGCCTCGCTGAACGGCCCGAACGATGGGGTGAGCGAGAGCCTGCGCAGCACGGTGGACGCGCGTTAGGCCCCCGCCGGCAGATCATTGACGGAGCGGATTCGCTCCGCGGGCCAGACCTCAGGTGCGATGGCGCTCGCGCATCCGGTCCGCTCCGCATCCCAGAAGATCCCTTCGCATTGTGCGGGGGCTGCTGCGCCATGGCGCATCGCCGGGCCGGAGGAACGGCTCGGTGCCCACGGCGATGGCGTGCTCGAGCACGGGATCGAGGTCGAGCGCAGTGACCTGCGGGGCGCACGTCACCGGCGAGTGCGACGTCCGCCTCAGGATAGGAGACCGGCGCGAGCGCGCGCACGGGCCTTCCAGGCGATCGACTGCGGGACGGACGATGAGTTCAGTCGCATCACCGCGTGCCGGAATGCCCGACGCCTTCTGCAGAGCAGGTCGGCCGGATCCGCGGCGCAAGCCCGCACGCGGGCATCCACCGTCCACCGGCTCACTCCGGCTCCGAGCGGCGCCGGTCGGCTTCGAGACGCTCTCGTGCGGTGGGCCCGGCAGCGGCCGTCCGCGCCGCCGCGATTCCTACGCGTAGAGGAAAAGCATCACAGGTGGTGGCTTTGCGTAGGCTGCATCCGCCGTCTCCGGCTCAGTGCCCGGGCAATGGGCGGCGTTGGCGCGAGAGCGCTCTTTTCGGGAATTTCGCGATACCGCTCAGTAAGAGCCTGATTGGACGTGACAGCGGCAGCAGCTGCTCGGCGTATTGCTCCATCGGGAAGCTGACGGTCCCGGGGCGGATTGATCCCCTCGGTCCGGGTGGGCGCGATGCGCCCAATCAGCTCCGGCGGCACGGCGCTCGCGCGCGACACGTTCCCGCGATCGACGATCAACCGCATTTGAGTACACGAGAGCGCCGACAGACAGCGTCGAGGACATACATTGGAGAAAGCAGAGGCGATGCTGCTTTGCGCGGGGAGTGCTTGCCGTGCAGGAACTCGCTCGAAGGATTCGGACGCCAGAACTCAAGGTGAGCTGGCGTCGCACGGAGCACTGTTGGCGAGAACGTGTTTATGACACGCTTGGTCCACAATGGGACTCCTATCCAGCGGATTTCTATGGGTGCACTGGCGAGGAGAAGTTCAAGAACATCGCTCAGTCTCCCACTGAGCGGCAGCCCCTCGCGGAGCAGTCTCTCGTCATCGTGTATCGTTGGATTCAGTTCCCGGATGATCTTCCGCAGGTCGCTCGATCGGAACCTGCGCTTCACGGATGACGAAATCGTGCGTTAGGAGACGTTCGGGCCTCGAGGACTAGC
>JAJYUL010000013.1 GCA_021792555.1 Pseudomonadota bacterium | reverse complement strand
TCGTCACGGGAACGCACATCAGCGGCGGGCCACCGCCCTCTGAGCCCATCATCAGCATCACGCGCCGGCAGATCCGGGAATCCGGCTACCAGAGCGTCGAGCAACTGATGGATGCGCTGCCGGAGAATTTCAACTCGATGGGATCGGAGGAAAACAACCTCCACAGTGAAACTGACGCCGGAAATTTCGGGTTCGGAGCCGCGGTCGATTTAATGGGCCTCGGATACGACTCGACGCTCGTTCTGGTGAACGGCCACAGGCTTGCACCCGCTGGATTAAATGGTGCGTTTACTGACATATCCGTGATTCCATTGAGCGCCATCAAGCGGATCGACATTGTCACAGACGGCGCATCGGCAATTTACGGCGCAGACGCGATCGGAGGGGTCGTCAATTACGTTCTCAGGAACCGCCAGAGCGGCGGGGAGACCTCCCTGGAGTACGGCTCGGTTACCCAGGGTGGGCTGAAGGACTACCGCGCCACGCAATCGTATGGTTTGAAATGGGAATCGGGTCACGCACTGATTTCCTATGAATACCACGATGAGACACCTCTCAATGTCGTGGACCGTGAATTCAGTGCTGCGGCGGCTCCAGGCTTCTTGACGCCAGGACTTACCCAAAACAGTGCTTATCTCACTGCCGATCAGTCCATGACCTCCCGGTGGAAGCTGGACGCGGATGCGTTCTACTCACATCGACGCAACACTGACTTGGGTGCGATCGGCGGACAGCCATTCTGGGGTCATGCAGAGAGTGCACAATATTCTTACGCCGTCGGGTCTTCCGTATTACTGCCAAAAGACTGGACGGTGCGCACTCGGCTCTCGTACGGAGGAAACGATACGCGTTTGACCACAATGGACGGGTCTCTGTCCGGTGACAACACATTGTCAACGGCATCCTTAGTCGCAAACGGAGTGGTTCTCAACCTGCCGGCGGGTTCGTTTAAGGGTGCTGTGGGAATACAAGCGCGCTACGAGGCGCTGGCAGATTTGTACACAGGGCTATACAGTCTGAATGACATTCATAGACATCGCACCGTCGAATCCGCATTCATGGAGGCGTCAGTGCCATTGCTGCCTCCCTTGGAGGACTCGAGAACGCCGGCGGCGAGTCTGGATTTGGCTGGGCGGGTCGACCGGTATTCAGACTTTGGAACGTCCATTAATCCAAGGGCAGGGATCGCATGGGAGCCATTCGCGGGCGTCAGGTTGCGTGGAACGATAAGTTCTTCGTTCAAAGCGCCGAATTTCTATCAATTGTACGGCGCTCAGTATGCGGCGTTGGTCAATTCTCCTGAGCCGCAACTGCCGGCGGGCGAAACTGTGGCGGCGCTCTATCTCAGTGGATCAAATCCTCGATTGACGGCCGAGAAGTCCACTGAGTGGACGGCGGGTGTGGATGTCACGCCCGCGAGTCTTCCGGGATTCTCCGCACACGTTACCTATTACCATGTTCGATTCAAACACAGAATCGTCGATCTTGGAATTCCTCTGTTGGCCTCCCTTGATCAAGGGAGTCTGTATTCTCCGTACATCCAGCGGAATCCGTCGTTCGTGCAATTGGAGAACCTCGCGGGAACACAGTATTCGTATGAGAACATAACAACCCTGCCGGGTTTTGGGCCGGCTCGGGCTCTTTCGGACGCAGTCGCGGTCGTCAACGACCGATTTCAGAATGTGGGGGAGACGCGCAGCAGTGGATTGCTGACCACGGTGGCTTATGGTGGGAACGCGGGGGAATTTCGTTACAATGTTTCATTCAATGGGGCGTATATATTCGAGTTTACGAATAGAAGCGTGCCAGGAGCACGTGCATACAGTGTCCTCAATACTGTCAATAATCCCGTCAACTTTCGCGGAAGAGTGACGGCTCAAGTCAATCGTGCAGCGTGGGGAATTACTGCGGCGCTCAACTATGTCAACCATTACGAGGACACTATAACGGGGCATCCGGTTCCCGTCGCGTCGTGGACGACAGTGAATCTCACGGGCTCATACCGCCTGTTCAGGGGGTTCACCGGAGCGGGCCATTGGGGAAAGACGCGTCTTTATGTCTCCTGTCTGAATTGCTTCAATCGGGCGCCGCCTCCGGTCCGCGTCATTAGCGACTACTTGGGATACGACCCCACGAACGCAAACGCAATCGGGAGATTCATTAGTGCGACGGTTGCGGTGCGTTGGTAAGGCGAGACGCGGCATGAAGAGCACGGCGAATCGGCAAGCGGTGGTGGGCGACGGCGTGGTGCCAAGTAAATCGATAGTGAGGGGAACTGAGGTGAGGTACGCTGAGCGGTTCGGATACCGGTTTCTACTCAGCTGTGCGCTTTGCATCCCCGGTGTGCTGGGCGTGGCAAGAGGGATGCCGCTCCCCGTTCAATGTGCGGGTTCAAAGATTATTTCCTATGCCATTTCGCCCAATGGCAGCGCACTCGCGGAGATTGTAGATGCATGCGGCGGTCATGGGACATCGAGTCAGATCATCGTGCGTCGTCTATGGGATAGTCATGGGGTTGAGCGGGTGGAGTATTCAGGGCACGCGCTCTCGCAGATCGTGTGGATGAATAATAGGCGCCTATTGTTCGTCAGGAATGGGGTGGAATCACTGGTCGAGGAACTTGATGTCGCCTCGCGCAGTCAGGAGGTGGTCTTGAAGAGTCGGCATGCCATCTCAATTCGGGGGTGGGATGCCCGGCATCGGAGACTGATGATCTCATACCAACGCGTGTGGCGATGGGGGAGGCGCGTTTCGGTACGAGTCAGGGATTCGATGTCGACGCTGCAGTTTATAGAGCCTTGGTGGGCGAGAGTGCCGCACACCGTCGTGCGAATGTACAGGTTACGGCGCAAGTTGCGGGCCGGACAGACGCGCATCCATTTGAGCATGAGGCGGTTTGTAAGTTCGCCGGTATTGGCGTGGCGAAGCGGAACACCAATTGCTGTGGTTCCGTCAGTGGCGTCATTTCGAACGCGGCTGTTCAATATCATGACGGGTCGAAGGATTGATCCTGCGTTGCCCTTGTATAATTTGGGAGCACTGGCAGTGTCAGAGAGTGGACGGCTGGCGGTCGCTTCAACGCGGCTATGGAAGAGTAGGCCTCATCCCATTGCGGGGTGGGATGGATCACGGGCTGTCTACATTGTGCGTCGCGACGGGGGAGTGCGAAAGGTTGCCGCTCTTTCGGCCGGCCAGTATTTGATTGCAGTAACTGGATTGTGGTGGGTTAATCATGACGTTCTGATCGCTCAGGTGATGGGATCTAGGGGGGTGTCTGGACCGGATCGCTGGTGGCTGGAAGAGGTGAACTGGAGAACGGATCGGGTAGTGAGGCGATACGAGTGGCCGGGCGGAGATCTGGGCGGCTATGGGGAGGGCTGTAAGTTCGATGCAGAGCGGACTCTGGCGATTTGTGTTGCGCAAACGTTGACGGAGCCGCCGGTTCTGGTGGCTGTTGATCTTAGAGACGGGGCCATGAGATCGCTCGCGAGAATTGATCCGGAGCAGAGGGCTCTGAAGTTCGGCTTTCGTGCCGTGCGCATTCGAAATCGGTTCGGTGACGTGAGTACGGCGTTTTTGGCACTGCCGAAAGGTGGAAGAGAGCGCACGGTTCCCCTGGTGGTCATGGCTTATGGATTCACAGAAGCGTATTCCAGAGATGCACAATGGATTACCTCGTATCCCATTGCGCGGCTTGTGCATGCCGGGATCGGCGTTTGCTTAGTCAATTGGGCGCACATTCCGGGGCTCAGATCCCGTGGGTTTCCATCCGAACGACGAGTCATGGACGGAGCAATCTCAACGCTAGAGAGCGCCTTGCCGGCGGTTCGGGCCGAAGGGGTGCGCGTAAGTCGCGCGATGATTATGGGATGGAGCTTCGGGGGGCTGTTCGCGGCCCATGTGATCGAGGTTGATCCAGCATACGTGGCCGCCCAGATCGGTGATCCAGCGAATTGGAACAGCACCGAATTTTCCTTAGGTAACAGCCTTTGGCGTACTGTCTCCCGATGGGGATTCGGAGGCCCTCCGGTGCGGCACTTTATCATGAACTACGTCGACATGGATCCTGCAGGCAGCGGTCTTCCGCCGCACGGACCAGTTCTCGTGGAATTCGTGAGCCGGAATCCGGCGGCGGGACAATTGCTCGAGGAGTGGCGTGCGGCGGGCGCAGAGCTGGAATCCTTTGTATACCGTCACAGTTTCCATTGGCTCAATGTGCCGGCGGAAGCGCGGATTTCCCGGTTACGAAACTTCTATTGGGCAAAGTTGAACCTGCTCGGTCCGCAATCGGTAACATCAGCCCAATTGCGAAGTGTTGGGCTCTCCGTCCCGGCTAAAGGTTGGTGGACCGCGAGGGCTCTCGCTGAAGTCGCAAAGAGGTCTGTGGCGGAATGCCGGCATTGCACCACGAGCGTACCCAGACTTCCGCGGCTACGCAGGAAAGTAATGCAAAGAGTTTCTCTGCACTGACGGACTGGGTCTCATTGAGGAGCGGCTCCAGGGCGGGTCCGTTGAGCAGATTCTGCTGCGCGAGCGTGCCGTCGCGCAGGATTCCGGAGAGGAATGGCAGGCTTCGTCGCATGAGGCCCAGCAGGTGATGGGTAGTCTGACCCTTTGTCTCGCGTTTGATAATCTCAGCAGGCAGGTTGTTCGCGAATGCGCGTCTGGCGAGGCCGCGGGTGCGGCCGCCGTGAAGCAGATCGTACGAGGGAATTCCAATGCAATACTCAATGAGGGGCTGCGACAAGAGGGGTTGAAGCTCGACGCTCTGTTGTGTCCCAGGAAGAGGACGAAGACGATGGAGTACGTCGGCGAGCAGCGTGATCTGTCTGCGTTTTCCGGGCAATAGGTCGTCTTTGCTACTTGACCACGGATGTTGAATGTAAGTGCAAAGATCCTCGCGGTGGCAACAGGTAGGGGAAAGCAGGGAGTGGGTAAGAGGGGGAAATTCCGGATGCCGAACTGTGGCTGGGTTCGAGAATCTTATGGCGCGCAGTGCCAACCCGGGGATGGAGCGCCCGGTCAGACGGGTGGCATCGCATAGGATGTCGAGCAGGCGAGGTCGGAGTCCTTTTGCGCGTAGGAAATCGGTGACGATGAGTTCAGTTGCCATGGCTAGAAACAGGTGGTCACCGCCTTCCCCGTTCCAGATCGCATCGAAGGGGTGCGCGGCTCTTAAGGCAGTGAAGAAGTTGGCCTCCAAGGGGCTCAGTAGCGCGGGAATGGAGGGCTTTGCGCTGTACGGGAGCTGGAGTAAGGAGGGATCGAGAGCCTGATTTCCAAAATTCCATGGCCATTCGACGAGTGGGGTGTCTGCAGCGCGTGCGGCAATACGGGCGTACTCGCGCTCGTCTTCGCCAGGCCCCGTGGAATATCGGTTGATGCAGACGACATGGGGCCGAGTTGGAGAGTGTCGCAGCAGTGCGAGAACCAGGGAGGAATCAAACCCGCCTGAAAGACTATGTACGACCCAATCGTGGACGCTCGCCCACGCGTCTATGCAGGCCTGAGCGGTGGTGCGTAGCGCGTCGCAGCGCGCCTCAAGGGTCTCCCGGGAATCAAAGGCGGCAAAGGCCGAGGGGTTCCAGGTGGTCTCGATGCAATGCCGTCCTCGGCGGATATAGAGAGTTTCACCGGCGAGGAGTTCGTAGATGTTCTTGAGGCCGGTCTCGCGTATCTGCAATTGGCTGTGGGCCAGAAATCCAGCGATGTACCGCCAGTTGATCTCTATCGGTACTGGCGGGCCAGGTTGATCCGGCAGGCGAGTAAAACTAAAGAAGTTACGTGCATCGGAGGAAATGAGTGTGACGCCCCGAACCGCTGTGTAGTAGCAGGGAATCATGCCTGAGCAGTCGCGAAACACACACCAATCGCCGCGGGGGCCCGCCAGGAGTCCTACATATCCGCCCCAATAATGCCGCGCGAGGTTGTGAACGGTTTCTAGACCGGGTTCGGCGAAAAGGGGATCTTCCCGGATCTCTTGCGTCGAAGGCCGTTGATTTGTGTTGCGGTCGAAAAGTACCCCGAGGACGACGCCGCGAGCGTTTCGAAGGGGCTGCGCAGCGAGATATGGTATAGGAGAGGACTGTGTGTAGACGGTCATTCCGTCGCGCTCAATCACTATACGCCACGGCTGAAGGCGGATTGCGCCAAGAAATTGGGTCGCGACCGGGGCCTGCGCGGGATCTAGCGGGTTCCAAAGGACTGCAAGAAAGGGATAATCCACAGTGTGGACTCAGACAGTCATGATAGGTGTGTATAGACGTGTTCTGTCGAGGTGATCGTTTAGAACAACGGCACCGTATTGAACCCAGCAGTGTGCGGCAAAGGGATCTTCGCGAACGCCAAAAATCCACTCGGCTCGTATGTTGTGGCGCATCAAGAACAGGGTAAGCGCGAGCGAGTCGAACAGGCAGAGGTAGTTCCGTGGATACCATGGGCGGAGTGCCGCAAAGCGGTCGGTCAGTGCGCATGCTGTGTTCATGCGTTCTGTGTGAACGACTGTTCCGGAGGACGATGTGTGACCGGCTATTCGCTCGATGATCCGAGAGAGATGCAGAGTCCGCAGTGCAACGTCCGCAGACACGAGCGCCGCAAATGCGGTGACGCGGTGGAATGACGGAATGTCTTGGACTTGGAGGTTGCTCTGAGATGTAATGTCTCGTGTGGCCGACGGGTGCGGATTCCTTCGTGGGCGGAATTCTGGCCGATACTGGCGCAGTATGCCGGCCGCAGTCAGGTCGTTGATGATCTGGGTAAGTTCGCCTTGTGGGGAACCGCTGCGCCGCTGCGCAACGCCAGACAGATGCCAGTCGTGAATCTGTGGCGCGAGCTCGTCCATTAGCTCTTGTGGAACGGACAGATAGCGATCGAGCCGCAGATCCAAAAACATGCAGTTGCGGCCAGTGGTGCAGGCAAACACATGCGGGGCCAGCTGGTACATGGTCGGGTGTCCTGGGAGTGGGGATTTCTGCAGAAGGGCGATGCGCGGCCGAAGCCGCGCATCGCGAGTCCCTTTAGAACTGGTATCCGGGCACGCCCAGGCTTTCGGTCTGCTGCGTGTCGATACCTTTGGTGTCGTAAGAGACACTGCCGTGGTACGTCATGGTCATTCTCCTCAGTGGAGGTGGATGGTTGAACTCACCACGCCCGGACTGGCGCCGGATTCCGGGGTGGCGTGATCACGGAAGAACTGCTTTGGCGGTCTGTCAAGAGCGAGCGCGATGTAATCGCCCGCGCAAGGCGGCCCGTTTCGACCTAAGGAGTGTGCAAGGCGCGAGAGCGGAGGCCGCTCCGATTCTTCACATGCGGGAGGTTGGGAACTGGAGAGCAGTCCGATCAACTACTTAGGTCTGGTGTCGCCGTAAAGGGGCGGGGAGCTTGGGAACTGCTCCGCCTGGCTTTCAGTCGCTCGGTACAGGGTTTGTTCGGGTGCCGCATCCCCGTCGTAAATCATCAGAGGTTGGGAAGTCAGAGCCGATGGTGACATCGTGTCTGCGGGAACGTTGGGAATTCCGCCAAGCTCCTGTGCAACATCCTTGATCCGCCGCCGAACGCGAAGTTGCATCGGTGCAAAGCTCGGAGTAACGTATTTTTGAAGGGAGGCAGGGGATGCTGTCCTCTGTCGGTACTGACGCAGAGATGTTCGGCGACGGTACGGTTGCCGAAGAGCGCGCAATGAAGCGGCCCGCGAGCGAGACGATTTGCGCGCGAAGGGGGATCAACATGAAGACCAGGAGCGGTCGAGTGGGAGCGGCGAGCAAACCCGCGGCGTTGTTTCATGTGGTGCTGCGCGGCTGTCGACCGGAGGCACTCGTCCGGGAAGAAGGCGACTGGCGGAAGATGGCCGACGGCATCGATACGATGCTGTTCTGGTGCGGAGGCCGAATTCTCGGCTTGCGCTGCGAAGCGGACCGTGTGGAGCTGGCGATCGAGACTGCACTCGTTCCGCTCGGCAACATGCTGCGCTATGTGACCGTACCGTACGCGCTTCATTTCAATCGCGCCCGCAGCCGGGAGGGGCAGGTCTTTCGCCCCATGCGGGTTTACCGGCTGCAGCGGGCATTCCGCACCGATTTCATACTCTGGCTGCACCGTCCGCTGAAAGGCGGCGGATGGACCGCGGATGATGCTTATCTCGATCCGGCGAGCATGCCGTGGGTGGACGCTTCGGCGGTGCTTGAGGAGTTGGGGCGCGGACCGGGTGCGCGACGGCAGTACCGGGCGTTGCGTGCCCGGGGGGTGGAGGAGGAGCTGGCGCTGGCATTCGCCTCGCCGCGGGCGACCTTGCCGCACATCCGTCATCGGGTGCGACCGGCCCAGGCATTGCGCAAGCGGCGGCAGCGTGTCCTGTTGCGTTCAGTGGTGCGGTTCGTGGCGGAGCGTGAGGAGGTCAGCGCGCTGGAGCTCGCGAGCCGCTCGCGGGCGCGACGTATCTGCCACGCGCGCTGCCTGGTGACGCTGGTGGCGGTGCGGTGCGGTGTGTCGCTCGCGATGATCGGGGCGCTGCTGGGCCGCGACGGCAGCACTTTGCAGGAGTCGGTGTTACGGTTGCGCGCGCGTGACCCAGATGGCCTGTTGAGCGCGGCAGAGGCGATTCTGGCGGCCATGGGGACGGACGAGTCTGCACTTGGGGAAGCAGATCTGCACACACGCGCGGGAGTCAGGGAGGGTTGCAGCGCCGAGGATGGCGAGGCCGAGGAGGCGGCCGTGCCCGATGCGCCGGATACCTCTGAGGAGGATCAGTGAATCTCAGGTCCCGCCTGCAGCGTTGGCGGGACGTGTGGCGCCTGCTGCGTCGCGAGATCACGCCGTATGTCCGCGGGCGGTTGGCAGAGGTTCTGCTACTCGTGATGTTCGGCGCGCTGATGAATGGGCTTGCGCCGCTTGCGCTGAAGTGGCTCATCGACGGGCTCACCGGACCGGGAGATGTCCCGCTGTCGGCGGGAATCCTGATTGGCTTGTATGTCTTGAGTCAGTGGCTGGCGCGCTCGGGCGCCGAAGTTCGCGCGCTCCGGTACGCGCGGGCGGAGCGCCGCATCCTGCGCACCTTGAGTGAGCGGATGTTCGCGCACGTGCTTCAGCTGCCGCTGCGGTATCACCTGAGCCGTCAAACCGGAGCGGTCAGTCAGACGATCGAGAATGCGCTCGAGGGAATGCGGATGATCCTGCACCACCTCGTGTTCACGGTTCTGCCGGTGGGCGCTGAACTGACGGTCGCTGCGGTGGTCCTCGCGCGGACCGGTCAGCCGGTCTTTCTGTTGATGTTTTCCGTCGCGGCAGCATGTTACGTACTGCTGTTCGGGCGCTCCGCGGCGCGGATCGCGGGGTCGGCGCGGGAAGCGGCCGCGGCCCGGGTCGCGGCCGGCGCGGTCATGACCGATGGCCTGCTCAATTATGAGGCCGTAAAGTCCTTCGGCGCCGAAGGGCTGACGGCAGGCAAGGCTGCTCGGGCATTGACGCGCAGCGAGCAGGCGTGGCTCGCCTTTCATCGCCGCTACACCGCCAACGGACTTGCGGTCGCTGGAGTATTCGCCCTGGTTCTGGTCGCGACGCTCGCATTTGCGCTGCACAGCGTACGCGCCGGACAGATGACGGTCGGTGGCTTCGTCCTGGTCAACACGTACATGCTGCAGATGGTGCGCCCCGCCGAGATGCTCGGCTTCGCGGTCCAGGGACTCTCACATGGCTCGGCATTGCTCGACAAGGCGTTGGCGCTGTTCGCCGAGCGTCCGGAGCCGGCGACCGGCGTGCAGCTGGACGGCACCGCGAGGGGGACACTGGAGTTCGAGCGCGTGACACTCCTCTACGGTCCGGGTCGCGCTGCGCTCGATGAGGTAAGTTTTACGCTGCCGGCGGGAGCGACGCTCGGGATCGTGGGGCAGAGCGGGTCGGGGAAATCGAGCATCGTGCGCTTGCTGCTGCGGCTGCTCGAGCCGGATGCAGGGCAGATTCGTCTCGATGGCATACCTCTGGCGGACATCGCGCCGCAGGCGCTGCGTGCCGCGATTGCAGTGGTGCCGCAGGATGTGGTGCTGTTCGACGATTCGATCGAATATAACATCGCGGTCGGCTGGCCGCAGGCGACGCACCAGGACATCGAGCGGGCGGTGCAGGTTGCGCAGTTGCAGGAGTTCATCCGTCGGCTACCCGGGGGCTACGGCACGGTCATCGGCGAGCGCGGCGTGCGGCTCTCGGGCGGCGAGCGGCAGCGGATCGCGATCGCCCGTGCTGTGCTGCGCCGGCCGCTCATCTATGTGTTCGACGAGGCGACCGCGGCGCTCGACAGCCGTACCGAGCAGGCCATTCTCCTTAGCCTGCGGGCGCTGTCGCGATCGGCAACGACTCTGCTCATCGCTCATCGCTTGGCGAGTGTGGCGCATGCCGAGCGCATATTCGTGCTGCATGCGGGACGGGTGGTCGAATCGGGCCCGCACGAGGCGCTGCTGCGGGCTGAGGGGCAGTACGCGGCGCTGTGGCGGGCGCAGCAGATGGGCGAGGCGGCCGCCTGAGGCCTACCGGGAACCCGATTGAATTCGGTGGCGCATTTGTGCACGAATTCGCCGCCAATCGCGCTGGGCGGCTTCGGCGCGCAATGGTACAGATGCACAGGCCACGGGACGAACCGTATCGATGGCCTCGCTCTGGCAGGAGGAGGGATATGGACAGTAGCCGGGATTTCGGGAATGCGCCGCCGTACTGGCTGGCGCGGTACGTGCACGTGGTCCTGTGTGGCCGCCACGCGGTGCTGATGGACGAGCGGCGCAACCGCTACTTTGCCGTGCAGCCTGCCGAGGGGCTCGCCGGATGGGTGGCCGGATGGCCGGCGCGGGGGGCAGGGGCCGCCGCGGCGCAGGGCGCGCCTCCGGCCGTACTGGCGCAGCTGCTTCAGCAAGGGGCCCTGGTCAGCGACCTGCGCGCAGGCCGGCCTGCGAGGCCGGTGGAGATTGCAGAGCCGCGCCGGTCGCTGCTCGAGTTCGACTTCGAGGAGCGCCCGGCGCCGCGCGGGCGCGATCTCCGGCGCATGGCGTGGGCATGGGCCATCGCGCGGGCATCGCTGCAGTTTCGCTCCATGCACCCAGTGCTCGAGCGGATGCGCGCGCGCCGGGCGGGCCGCGAGTCATCCGAGGCGCAGTTCGACTGGACGCACGCGCAGGCGCTGGTGGGCAGATTCGTGTATCTGCGGCCGCTTTTTTACACCGCGCGAGGGGCATGTCTGCTCGACTCGCTCACCCTGCTGCTGTTCCTGCAGGCCCACGGACTGTACCCGGACTGGGTGTTCGGAGTGCGCACGGCGCCGTTTCACGCGCACTGCTGGGTGCAGCTGGGGCCGGTCCTGTTCAACGATCTGCCGGACCACGTTCGCCAGTACTCGGCCATTCTGCGGATCTGACCATGTTCCGATACGTGGTGTTCGTCTGGAATGATGCCGAGCCCGCGGCTCGCTCGGTTGCCTCGCGACTGTGCGCCGAACCGCGGCCGCCCAAGGGGCCGTGGCGCACGGCGTTCAGCGCAGCCGGCCTGCAAGTGCGCTGCGCCGGCGAGCGGCCGGGCCGCGCCATGGCGCGCCGGCTCCGCGGCGGTCGCGGCGTGGTACTCGGCGAGTTGTTCGCACGGGATACGGAGGGGACTTCCCTGGCCGCACCCGCGCGGATCGACGCCCCGGAAAGCCACGCGATCGTCGCCTCAGGCGGACGGCGGCTCATCGAGCGGTACTGGGGCCGTTACGTGGCCGTACTGCGCGATCCGGCCTCACGGGAGGTCCGAATCCTGCGGGACCCGTCAGCGGGGCTGCCGTGCTATACGCTGCGCATCGGCGAGCTTGACGTGTACTGCTCGCGGATCGAGGACGTGCGTGCCCTGCGCGCGCGGCCGTTCGAGCCCGACTGGGCCTACGTCGCGGCCTGTCTGTGTCTGCTGCGCGAGCACAGTGCTCCGAGCGGCCTGCGGGGTGTCTCGCAGGTGCTCGGCGGGCAGTGCGTACGGCACCGCGAGGCGCGGGTGACTCGCAGCTACGAGTGGGATCCGCTCGCGCTCGCCGCAGCGGCTCCGATCGATGAGCCGCAGGCGGCCGCTGAGGCGCTCGGCCGTTGCACCCGCGAGGTGGTGCGCGCCTGGGGTGCGAGCTCGCGCAGCCTGCTGCTGTCGCTGTCCGGCGGGCTCGACTCCTCGATTCTGCTCGCCTGTCTTGCGGCGCCGCCCGGGCCGCGCGTGACGTGTTTTCACTACTATCCCCCGCACACGGATCTGGACGAGCGCCACTTTGCGCGCCTCGCCGCGGCGCACGCCGGCGTCGCACTCATCGAGCGCGAGCGGCCGCTCGGTCTCGAGCTCGCAGCGCTGCTTGCCGTGCCGGCGAGCGCCGAGCCGACCAACTATCTGTTCTATCTGGAGCACAGCCGGCGCGAGGCCGCGCTGGCGCGCGAGCAGGGTGCGGGGACGCTCTTCATCGGCTACGGCGGCGATCAGCTCTTCTATGCCGAGCGCGCCGAGTGGGCGCCGGCGGAATTTGTCCGGCGGCGCGGCCTCGCGCCGGCGCTGCTCGGGGTGCTGCTCGATGCGGCGCGGATGGATCAACTCTCGCTCTGGCGGGTGCTCGGCCGCACGGCACGCGAAGTGCTGGGCCGGCGGCGCTGGGGTCCGCGCGATGAGGCCGGGCGCGCCCGGCCGCTGCTCGCTCCCGGCGTGGTGAGCGCCGCGGTGCGCCAAGCGTACTGTTTGCATCCGCTTGTGCATCAACAGAGCGGCGCCTCGAGCGGCAAACGCTGGCATGCGCATCAGGTCCTCGCGCCGTTTGATTTCTACGATCCGCTCGCCGCGCCGGGTGATGCCGAGCGGATCGCGCCGCTCCTCTCGCAGCCGCTCATCGAATTATGTCTGCGCATCCCGGTCGATGTGCTCACGGCGGGCGGCTGGGACCGCGCGATCGCGCGGCGCGCCTTCCGTGAGGCGCTGCCGGCGCAGATCCGCAACCGCCGCAACAAAGGCGGCATCGAGGCCCATTCCCGCCTGACTGTCGAGCGCAACCGGCCGCTGCTGCGCGAGTTGCTGCTCGATGGCGAGCTGGTGCGCTGCGGCCTGCTTGCGCGCGCGCCGCTCGAGCAGGCCCTCGCGGGCCGGGCCGAAATCAAGACTCAGTCTGGAGAGTTGCTCGAATACGCCTCTGTCGAGGCGTGGCTGCGGTGTTGGCGAGGACCGGACTCGTCACGGCAGCCCAACATGTGGCACACTGTCGCATAAGCGGCAGGGATCATGGATCAAACAAAGCAAGCATCCAGAAACGGGACTCTGGAGCGTCGGGTGAGGCGGTGTGCGGGCCCGACGGCGTGGATAGCGCTGGCATCGCTGTGCATGACGCCGTCCGCCTGGGCCGACGGTCCGGTGGTGCAGTTCGATCTGCCGGCCGAAGCGCTGCCGCAGGCCATTCTCGATTTCTACCATCAGTCCGGTGTGCAGGCCATTTACGCCGCAACGCCCGAGGTGCGCAAACTCAGGACGCGCGCGGTGTCCGGTCGGCTCGAGAGCTCGGTCGCGCTCGCACGGATGCTCGAGGGCACGGGGCTCACCTTCACGTTCGATTCCCCGCACTCGGTCATCATCCGGCCGATGCCGCAGCCGCCGGCGCGGGCCACCCCGCTCGCGCCCGCCGTTTTGCCCGCACCCCTGAGGCCACATCCGGTAGCGGATATAAACCCGGTGGCGCTTCGGCCGGTCGAAGTCACCGGCAGCCTCATTCGCGGAGTGCGCTCGGCAATTGCGCCGCTCGTATACATCCGGCACGCGCAGCTCAAGCAGGCCGCCTATCCGAACGTGCAGCAGGCCCTGTACGCGCTGCCGCTGGTCTCGCTCAACGGACCGCGCGAGGACCTCGGCATCGACGACAACGATCAGTACGGAGCAGGTATCAACCTGCGCGGACTCGGCGTCGGAGCCACGCTCGTGCTGGTCGACGGACGCCGCCAGCCGTTCGGCGGGCTCACCGGGGGTTTCGTGGACGTGTCGACCATTCCGTGGAGCGCGGTGCGGCGGATCGAGGTGCTGCCCGATGGGGCATCGGCGCTGTACGGCGCGGACGCCGTGGCCGGTGTCGTCAACATCATCATGCGCGATGATTTCACCGGAGCGCAGTCGGAAGTGCGCTACGGGAGCGCGCCCGACGGACGGGCCGAATGGATGTTCGCGCAGCTGCTCGGCACGCGCTGGCGCAGCGGGCATGCGATGTTTGATTATGAGTACTCGGATGCGACGCCGCTCGATGCGGCCGCCCGTCCATACGCTGCCGACACCGACAAGACACCCTACGGCGGCAGCAATTACGACACCTATTACACCAATCCCGGAAACATCCTCAATCCCTTCACCCTGCAGCCGGCCTACGGCATTCCCGCCGGATACACCGGCACGCTGACCGCCGCGAGGCTCAGTCCCGCCATCAACCTGCAGAACTCCTTCAGCGCGCTGCAGATCTTCCCCGATCGCATGGCGCACGAGTTCTACGGTTCGGTGAGCCAGCACATCGGCACGTTCGTGGACCTGTTCGCGCAGGGCCGCTACGCCGAGCGCAGGACCACGCGCAGCTCGCTGCCCGACAGCACCGTGCTGCAGGTTCCTCCGAGCAACCCGTTTTACATCAATCCCTATCCGCAGGTTCCCTATACCCTCGTCGCATACAACTTTCTGCGGCTGCTCGGGCCGACGCGCTTTGCGAGCAGGACGCGCGTGTTTACGGGCACGGCGGGGGCCACGATCCGCCTCGGGGCTCACTGGCAGATGACGGTGAGCGAATCGAGCGGCAAGCAGTTCCTGCGCAGCACCGAGTACGGCGTGACCGACCCGGTGGCGCTCGCCGCGGCGCTCGCCGATCCGAATCCGGCCACGGCCTTCGATCCCTTCGCCGCGAGCGCCGCTGTCGCCCCGGCGACGCTGAGCACGCTCAGCCGCGCGTTCCAGCTGCATTCGGTCTCGGGTATGCGCTCGACGGATCTGGTGGCGAACGGACCGCTGCTGCGGCTGCCGGCCGGGGAGGCGAAGCTCGCGGTGGGGTTCGAGCGGCGCACCGAGTCGCTCGAGATCGATGTGCCGGATCCGGCCAGCCCGCTGGCCACCCCCGTGCCTCAGCACTTCGGCCGTCAGGTGATGTCGGCCTACTCGCAGCTGCACGTGCCGCTCATCGGCAGCGCGGACAACCGGCGTGCCTCACCGAGGGTGACGCTCGATCTGGCGGGGCGTTACGATCATTACAGCGATTTCGGCGGCACCTTCAATCCGACGGCCCGCCTGCAGTGGACGGCGACCCAGTGGCTGAAGCTGCGCGCCAGCTGGGGCCGCTCCTACCGCGCGCCGAAGCTCGACGATCTGTACGACACCGCGCAGAACGTGGCCGGTCTTGCGGTGCTGTCCGATCCGAGCTCCCCGACCGGCCGGGCGCTCGTGCTCGCCGAGCAGGGCTCGAACCCCAATCTGCGCCAGGAAACCGCGCGCACGTGGACGGCAGGTCTCGACGTCGCGCCGTGGCGCGGCGCACAGGTGTCGCTGACCTATTACGACATCGATTACTGGAACCGGATCGAGCAGCCGGCCTCCGACGATCCGCTCGGCATCCTGCAGCATCAGAGTGAATGGGCCGCGGTCATCAACCGCGACCCGACGGCAGCTGAGATCGCCGCGATCTGCACGAGCCGGCAGTACATCGGGCCGGTCTCGACGTGTCTGGCGAGCCGGCCGGCGGCCATCGTGGATCTGCGTCTGGCGAACCTCGCGACGACCCACACCCGCGGCATCGACTTCGAGGCGCGCGATCACCTGGTGAACCGCTGGGGACATTTCGCGTTCGAGTTGCGCGGGACCGACGTGCTCGCCTTCACGCAGGCGGTCACGCCGGCCTCCCCGGCGGTGAGCATTCTCGATACCGTGGGCAATCCGCTGTCGCTGCGCCTGCGCGGCACGCTCGGCTGGAGCGACCATGGGGCGCGGCGGCCGGGCTGGGCAGGCGCTCTGACGGTCAACTACACCGGCGCATACCGCAACCCCGGCAGTACGCTCCTGCCAGTCGTGGCGGCCTGGAGCACGCTCGATGTATACCTGCGCTATCGGCTGAGGCCGGGGCGCCTGGGACAGACCACCGTCTCATTGAATGCGATGAACGCGCTCAATCACGACCCGCCGTTTGTCGACAGCCAGTTCGGCTATGACATCTACAACGTACAGGCGCTCGGCCGCGTCGTCAGTCTCGAACTCGACCAGCGCTGGTAAGGGGCGAGGGCGCGCCGTCGGGCAGCGGCTAGTAGTACTGCCAGCCGACGCCCGTGTCGTATTTCAGGCCGAGGATGCCGCCCTCGGTCGCGCTGATCGTCCCGAGCTCGACGAGTTCGCTCTGGGGATCGGCTGGCGCCGGCGCCTCGGCCGGCTCGCTCAGGCAAGGTTCAGCAGGGGTCGGAGTGTTCATGCCGTGACTCCTTATTCGAGTGCACCGACGATGGATCGCAAGCCGCTGTCGTGCCCCAGGGGACGCCCGGGGTGGATTATGTTCAATGCTAGCGCGGGGCGCACCGCATGCCAATTTTTCGTATCGGCAGGGGGGGGACCGGCCCCCGCCGCATCTAGGAGTTAAGGAATAGGGAATGGACAAACGTTCGGGCGAGATCAGGCGCTTTCTCCGGCTGGGGGGGACGGACGCCTTCTTCGAGCAACTGTGCCGGGCACACGAGGCGCAGCTGCTCGCCTATCTCACCCAAATGCTCGGCCGCGTGGACCTGGCGCGCGAGGTCGCCCAGGACACCTACGAGCAGCTGCACCGTACGTACCGGCCGGAGGAGCTGCTGTTCCCGCGCGCGATGCTCTTCAAGGTCGCCACCAACAACGCGCTGATGCAGCTGCGCCGGCGCCGAGTGGAGAGCGCGGTGATCAGCGGTCCTGCGGGCATGGAGGAGGTGCCCGATCGCAGCGGCGGGCCTGACCGGCAGGTGATGGCCGATCAGATCGCGCAGCGCCTGGCGCAGGTCATCCAGGATTTGAGTCCGCCGCTGCGCGCAGTGTTCGTCATGGCGCACGTGCAGGGCAGGCCGCGCAAGGAAATCGCCGCCCGTCTGGGGATTTCCGAGCGGCGGGTCGATAAGCGCATGACGCGCGCGTTGAAGCAGTGCCGGATGCAATTGTCATCGCAAGGTATTGATTTGGCGGAGGTCGAGTGAGTCTCGGCGCATTCCTTGAACGACGGCGGGAGCGGCGCGCGCGCGCGCAGGCGGCCGTGTGGCTCACGCGAATGGGTCAGGGGCTGACGCCCGGGCGGCAGCGGGCGCTCGAGCATTGGCTGGACGATCCCGTTAATTCAAAAGAATTCAGCGAGTTGCGCGCGATACTCGATGTCGCTGCGGAGCTGAGAGGGGGCTCGCGCGCCATGCTCGCCGCAAGCGTAGCGGCCGCAGCGAGTCGGCAACGGCCGAGTCTCGGCACGCTGTGGCTGGCCGCCGTGGCGGCAACGGCGGTGGTGGTGGCGGCGAGCGCGGGCGGATTGTGGCTGTGGGGCCAGGGGTACCTGCCGAGGACGTATCAGACCGGTGTCGGTCAGACTGCGAGCGTCGTGCTGCCCGACGGGAGCATGGCCTACCTCAACACCGATACCCGGCTGCGCTGGGTGGGCAGTCCCGGCAACCGGCGCGTGCGGCTGCTGCGCGGGGAGGCTTTCTTCGAGGTGGTGCACGAGCCGACGCGCCCGTTCCGCATTCTGCTGGCGCACAGCGAGGTGCGGGTGCTCGGCACGCGCTTCGACGTGTACCGCAAGCGCGGCGGCGATGTGCTCGTGACAGTCGTGAGCGGCACGGTCTCGGTGGAGGGGCTCGGCGAGGGCGCGCGCGCGAAACCGTCGTGGATGCGCCGCCTGACGGCCAACGAGCAGATCGAATACTCCCCGGTCGGCCTGATCAGCGACGTGCACCCGGTTCTGGCGGCGAACGTGATCCGCTGGCGTCAGGGCATCATCGAGACGCGGGGGGAGCCTCTGGCGCAGTTCGTGCGCAATCTGAGCCGTTACACGCCGCAGCGCATCGTCATTGCCGATCCGCGCGCGGCCCACATGCAGGTCGGCGGGGCCTTCAGCACCCGGAACGTGACCGCCACGCTCGACCGCATTGCCCGGATAGAGCCCATCACCGTCACCCATGAGGACGGGGAGCTCGTTCTGGGCTACCGATCCGCAGGCACGGGGGGGAGGGGCGTTCCCCGTTGAAGCGTGCGGATCGGATCGTGATTTGGACCATTAATATCTAGAGAGGACCAGCAGATGCTCATTCTTACAAGGCGAGTCGGCGAGACCGTGATGATCGGGGACGAGGTGACCATTACGGTGCTCGGCGTCAAGGGCAATCAGGTACGCATCGGCATCAATGCGCCGAAGCACATCGCGGTGCATCGCGAGGAGATCTACGAGCGGATCAAGCGCGAGCAGCGCGCGGCAGCGGGCAACGGCGAGGCGCCGAAGTCGGTGCCGAGCTTCGCACCGCCGAGCGCCTGAGCCGGCGCGGGCCGAGCGCTCTGGCAGGTCCGCCGGCGAGTCAGCTGTTTACTGAGCAACGTCATCGCGGCCCATTGGGCCGCGATGACGGATGTCCTGTTACCGCAGGTGCAGGGCAGCGGCGGCAGTGCTACAATTTGTAACAATAAGTAAAAACAAGGGTCGTCCCGTCGAGCCGCATGCGCTACCAGCAGTCGAGGGAAGAGAGCGCCGAGATCCTGCGGCGGGCGTTGCAGTTGATGTCACCGCACGAGGCCGGGTACCACCCGCTGAGCTATGCGGTCTGGTATGAGCACGCCGGGCAGCTCAATCCGCCGCTCAGTCAGGACCTCGAGAAGCTCATCGCGGCCGCCAATTCCCTCACCGATGCGGAGATCTGCCGCCTGCATGCGCTGCACATCGCGGCGCGCGACGTGGAGATGTTCGAGCTTGCCCAGCGCGAGCTGCGCGAGCTGATCGGCCGCACCGAGCAGGATACGGCCGAGGCCGAAACGACCCTGCAGCGCTTCACCGATGCGCTGCAGGGCGCCACCGAGCGGCTCAGGAGCGAGCCGACCGACTCGGTGCGCGCGCTGCTCGGGAATCTGCTCTCGCAGGCCGCGCAGGTGCAGTCGACCCTGCGCACCCTGCACGCACAGCTCGCCAAGCAGCGCGAGGAGGTGGCCGGGGTCATCGAGCGCCTGGAGCGGGCGCAGACCGAGCCGCTGCGCGACCCGCTCACCGGGCTCGTTAATCTCGGCGGCTTTCGCCGCGCGCTTGATGGCCAGGATGATCCGGCCGACCTCACCCGGGTGGTGCTGCTCGCCGTCGACGTCGATTACTTCAAGCGCATCAACGACACCCACGGCCACGTGATCGGCGACAAGGTACTGATGAAGGTCGCCAAGATCCTGGGCGAGCATCTCGCCCCGGAGGATGTCGCCGCGCGCATCGGCGGGGATGAGTTCGTGGTGCTGCTGCGCGGCAAGACCCTCAGCCAGGCGGCGGCCCTCGGCGAGCGCATCCGCTCCTCGGCGCAGCGCAGTCTCATCGTGCATCCCGACGGGGCGCAGTTCGCCGGCGAGGTGACGCTGTCGATCGGGGCGGCTTGCGGCCGCACCGGCGATACGCTCGAGACTCTGCGTCACCGCGCCGATGCGGCGCTCTACGATGCCAAGGCGGCCGGACGCAACCGTGTCGCGCTGGCCGCCGAGCTCAGGCAGCGCTGAGCGGACTCAGCACTCCGTCACGTTGACCGCAAGCCCGCCCTGGGAGGTCTCCTTGTAGATCGTCGACATGTCCTCGCCGGTCTGGCGCATGGTGACGATCACGTGATCGAGGGAGACTTTGTGGCTGCCGTCCCCGCGCATGGCCAGGCGCGCCGCGTTGATCGCCTTCACCGCGCCCATGGCGTTGCGTTCGATGCACGGGATCTGCACCAGCCCCCCGACCGGATCGCAGGTGAGTCCGAGGTTGTGCTCCATGCCGATCTCGGCGGCGTTCTCGATCTGCTCGTTGCTGCCCTGCAGCGCCGCCACCAGCCCGCCGGCGGCCATGGAGCAGGCGACGCCCACCTCGCCCTGGCAGCCCATCTCGGCGCCGGAGATCGAGGCGTTTTGCTTGTAGAGCATGCCGATGGCTGCGGCGGTGAGCAAAAAGCGGATCACCCCGTCGTCGCACGCGCCGGGCTCGAAGCGCCGGTAGTAATGCAGCACCGCCGGCACGATACCCGCCGCGCCGTTGGTCGGGGCGGTGACCACGCGGCCGCCGGCGGCGTTCTCCTCGTTCACCGCGAGCGCGAAGGCATCCACCCAGTCGAGCGCCTCGAGCGGGCGGGCCGCGCCGCTCTCGGTGAGCTGGCGGTAGAGTTTCGGGGCGCGCCGGCGCACCTTCAGGGGCCCGGGCAGCACGCCGTTCTGGCGAAAGCCGCGCTCGACGCACGCCTGCATGACTTCCCAGATCCGCATCACCCCGGCGCGCACGCTCGCTTCGCTCGCCCAGGCGCGCTCGTTGGCGAGCACAAGCTCGAAGATCTCCAGGCCGTTCTCCCGGCACAGCGCGAGCAGCTCGCGGGCGCTCGTGAACGGATACGGCGCCGGCGCGCGGGCGTGCGCATCGCGCGCACGGTCCTCCCCGGCGCGCACGATGAACCCCCCGCCGATCGAGTAGTACTCGTGCTCGCGCAGCGTGGCGCCCGCGGCGGCGGCGGTAAAGCGCATGCCGTTGGCGTGTTGGGGGAGCCGCTCGCTGCGCAGCAGCAGCAGGTGGCTCTTCTGCTCGAAGGGGATCTCGTGCCGCTCGAGCAGCGCGAGCCGGCCGCTTGCGCGGATGCGCTCGAGGGCGGGGGTGATCGAGTCCGGATCGACCGTTTCGGGCTCCGCGCCCATAAGACCCATGAGCACGGCCCGGTCCGTGCCGTGCCCGAGGCCGGTGAGCGCGAGCGAGCCGTACAGGCGCACCGTGACCGACTCGATCCGCTCGAGCAGCCCCTCGCGGTCGAGTTCCAGCAGGAACTCGCGCGCCGCGCGCATCGGGCCCATCGTGTGCGAGCTCGACGGTCCGATGCCGATCTTGAAAACGTCAAACACACTGAGCGACATGCACTGAACCTCGTGAAGCGCCGGGGCGGGCCGGGCGCCAATGCCGGTATTATCAACGGGCGCAGCGCGCGCGTCTTGGCAGTCAGTCGCGCCCGCGCAGGCGGCGCAGCGCGCGCCGCTCATGCTTGTCGGGGCGCTCCTCGGGCCGGGGCGCGAACGCGGCGGCGAGCCGCATGCGCTCGGCGAAGGCAGTGCGCCGGGCCTGGCTGGCCTCGGTCTCGAGGTAACAGCGGGCCGCCTGGGCGGCCGGGCCGCGCCGCGCGGGGATCTCCTGCACCGTGCACTCGAACTCCACCGCGCCGCGCACGAAGCGCACGAGATCGCCCGGACGGACGCTGTGGGCCGGCTTGACGCGCGCGCCGTTGACGTGCACCCGCCCGCCGTTGACCGCCTCGGTGGCGAGCGAGCGCGACTTGAACAGGCGTACCCCGAAGAGCCAGCGGTCGATGCGCGCCGCCCCTCCGCCGGAGGGGTTTCCCGGATCATTCATGGGCGGCTATGGTAGCGGCCGGCGCCGGCCCCGGCATCCGAACCTATTGACGATAAAGACCTTCACGGCGGGTATGCTTCAGCGTACAATGCGCGTCTCCGCGGGCCTCGGCCGCGGGGAGCGGAGTGGCTGCGCCCTCGGGGCGAGGCTCCGACAGCGTGACAGACCGAAAGCCCCCCGAGGGGCTTTTTGTTTTTTGGGTGACCGGCACGGCCGGGCGGTCTCGATGCAGGCGCGCCCGGGGCGGGTGCCGGCACCGGGGGAGTGCGGCGGCCGGCGCGCGGCGGCCGGGCGGGCCGGACGGCCCGTGACCTTTTTCGGGCTCGGCAGGCGGGGAGGATCGATGGCGGGGACATTGCGAGAGCGGCTGATCGCCCTCATTGAGCCCCTGGCCGGGCGGCTCGGCTACGAGCTGGTCGACCTCGAGTACAGCGCCGGGCGCGGCAGCGCGACGGTGCGGCTGTACATCGACCGGCCCGAGGGCGTCGGGATCGAGGACTGCGAGCGCGTCAGCCGCGAGGTCTCGGCGCTGCTCGATGTCGAGGATCCGATTGCGACGGCGTACACGCTGGAGGTGTCCTCGCCGGGATTCGACCGGGTGCTGCGCACACGGGCGCATTTCGAGCGCTTCGTGGGCGCGCGGGTGTTTGTCGAGCTCTCCGCCCCGCGAGAGGGGCGGCGGCGCTATACGGGCACGCTCCTTGCGGTGCATGACTCGGGCATCGAGCTCGAGGTCGACGGCGGGCGTGTGGCGGTGGGATTTACCGAGATGGCCAAGGCGAGACTGGCCGGTTGATGAGTGCGGGCGCTGAAGGCGACAGTTGCAGAGGTGACAGTAGTGAACAAGGAAATCCTGATGGTTGTCGATGCCGTCTCGAACGAGAAGGGCGTCGACAAAGAAGTGATTTTCGAGGCGCTCGAGGCCGCGCTCGCCGCCGCCACGCGCCGCAAGCATGGCGAGGAGTGGGACGTGCGCGTGGCGATCGACCGGCGCAGCGGCGATTACGAGACGTTCCGGCGCTGGAAGGTGTTCGCCGATGATTCCACGGAGCTGCAGGCCCCCGACCGGGAGCTGCGCCTGGAGGATGCGCTCGACATCGACCCGAATGCCCAGGTCGAGGGGTTCGTCGAGCAGCCGATGGAGTCGGTCACCTTCGGGCGCATCGCCGCGCAGCAGGCCAAGCAGGTCATCGTGCAGAAGGTGCGCGAGGCCGAGCGCCAGCAGGTGGTCGATGCCTACCAGGACCGCGTCGGCACGCTCGTGAGCGGCGTCGTCAAGCGCGTCGACCGCAACGGAATCTACATCGATCTCGGCTCGAACGCCGAGGGCTTCGTGCCGCGCAGCGACATGATCCCCCGCGAGCAGGTCAAGGCGCAGGACCGCATCAAGGCGTACCTGCGCGAGGTGCGCTCGGAGCTGCGCGGGCCGCAGCTGTTCCTCACGCGCACCGCTCCGGAATTCCTGATCGAGCTGTTCAAGCTCGAGGTGCCCGAGGTCGGCCAGGGGCTGATCCAGATCCTCGGCGCGGCGCGCGATCCGGGCGTGCGCGCCAAGATCGCCGTGCGCTCGAGCGACCCGCGCATCGATCCGGTCGGCGCCTGCGTCGGCATGCGCGGCTCGCGCGTGCAGGCGGTCTCGAACGAGATCGCCGGGGAGCGCGTGGACATCATTCCCTTCGACGAGAACCCGGCGCAGTTCGTCATCAACGCCATGTCGCCCGCGGAGGTGCTCTCGATCGTCGTCGACGAGGACTCCCACAGCATGGACATCGCGGTGGCCGAGGACAAACTGTCCCAGGCGATCGGCCGCGGCGGACAGAACATCCGCCTCGCCAGCCAGCTCACCGGCTGGGAGCTGAACGTCATGACCGAATCGGACGCCGAGGCCAAGAGCGACTCGGAGGCGAAGGCGCTGGTGCAGCTGTTCATGAAGCAGCTCGACGTCGATGAGGACGTGGCCACCATCCTGGCGCAGGAGGGCTTCTCGACCATCGAGGAGATCGCCTACGTGCCGCAGGGCGAGCTGGCCTCGATCGCGGAATTCGACGAGGAGATCGTCAAGGAGCTGCGCAATCGCGCGCGCGACGTGCTGCTGACGCAAGCGATCGCCAGCGAGGAGACGCTCGATCAGGCGATGCCGGCCGAGGATCTGCTGCTGCTCGAGGGCATGAGTCCGGATCTGGCGCTCGCGCTCGCCCGCCGCGGTGTGCGCACGCGCGAGGACCTGGCCGAACAGTCGATCGACGACCTGAACGATATCGAGGGATTGGCGCCGGAAGAGGCGGGCAAGCTCATCATGACCGCGCGGGCTCACTGGTTCGCGCCCAGCCACTGACCGGGGGTGCAAGACGTATGGCGGAAGTGACCGTAGCCCAGTTTGCCGAGGTCCTGAAGGTGCCGGTGGATCGGCTGCTCGTGCAGCTCGATCAGGCCGGTATCCAAGTCAGCGGGCCGGACGATCACATCAGCGACGACGCCAAGCTCGAGCTGCTCACCCATCTGCGCCGCAGCCACGGCGGGGGTGGTGAGCAGAGCGACGCGGCGCCCCGCCGGATCACCCTCAGGCGCAAGACCCAAAGCGAGCTGAAACTGGCGAGCGCCCAGGGGCGCGCCCGCACTGTCAGCGTGGAGGTGCGCACCAAGCGCACCTACATCAAGCGCGACGTGCTCGAGGAGCAGGCGCGCAAGCAGCACGATGAGCTCGAGCAGAAGCGGCGCGAGGCCGAGGAGGCCGAACGTCTCGAGCAGGAGCGCCTCGAGCAGGAGCGGCGCGAGCACGAGCGGCTCGAGGCCGAGAACCGCCGGCGCATCGAGGAAGAGGAGGCCGCGCGCAAGCGGGCGCAGGAAGAGGCGCGCCGGCAGGCCGAGCAGCGCGCACAGGAGGAGCGCGAGCGCGAACGCGAGCGCGAACGCGAGGAGCGCGACCGGCAGGCCCATGCGACCGAGCGCACCGTCGCCGAGACCGCGGCGCCGCCGGCGCCGGCGCCGGCGCCGGCGCCGGCCAAGCCGAAGGAACCCGCTGCCGCTGCGCGGCCGGCGGCTCCGGCGGCGGGTGCCCGGGAGCGTCCTGCGGGCGACGATCGGCATACCCGCTACGGGCGGGAGGAGCTGCACGTCACCTCCGATGTCAGTTCGCGCTTCAAGAAGCGCCGTCCGCTGAAATCGCGGGCCGTGCGCGGCGCGCCCGAGACGCGCCACGGCTTCGAGCGCCCGACCGCGCCGGTCGTGCGCGAGGTCAACATCGGCGAGACCATCACCGTGGCCGAGCTGGCCCAGAAGATGGCGGTCAAGGCCCCGGTGGTCATCAAGGCCCTGATGAACCTGGGCGTGATGGCCACCATCAACCAGCCGCTCGATCAGGACACGGCGGTGCTGGTGGTCGAGGAGCTCGGCCACACCGCCAAGCTGGTGCAGGAGGAGCAGATCGAGGCCGACCTGCAGGGCGTGCACGCCGAGGAGGCCGAGCTCGAGACGCGCCCGCCGGTAGTGACCGTCATGGGACACGTCGATCACGGCAAGACCTCGCTGCTCGATTACATCCGGCGCACCAAAGTCGCCGCGGGCGAGGCCGGCGGCATCACGCAGCACGTCGGCGCCTATCACGTCGAGACGCCCAAGGGCGTAGTCACCTTCATCGACACGCCGGGCCACGCCGCCTTCACCGCGATGCGTGCGCGCGGCGCCAAGGCCACCGACGTGGTGATCCTGGTGGTGGCCGCCGATGACGGGGTGATGCCCCAGACCATCGAGGCGATCCAGCACGCGCGCGCCGCGGGCGTGCCGATCGTGGTGGCCGTCAACAAGATCGACAAGAGCGGCGCGGATCCCGAGCGCGTGCGCAGCGAGCTCGCCAAGCAGGAAGTGATTCCCGAGGAGTGGGGCGGACAGAACATGTTCGTCAACGTCTCGGCGCACACCGGCGAGGGCATCGATGCGCTGCTCGAGGCGGTGCTGCTGCAGGCCGAGGTGCTCGAGCTGCGCGCGCCCCGCACCGGGCTTGCGAGCGGCGTGGTCATCGAGTCGAGCGTGGAGAAGGGCCGCGGCGCGGTGGCCACGGTGCTGGTGAAGAAAGGCACGCTCAAGCTCGGCGATCCGATCATCGCCGGCACCGAGTTCGGCCGCGTGCGCGCGCTGTTCGACGAGAACGGCCAGCCCGTGGAGGAGGCGCCTCCCTCGATGCCGGTGGTCGTGCTCGGGCTCTCCGGGGCCCCGAACGCCGGCGAGGAGATCCTCGCGCTCGAGAGCGAGCGCAAGGCGCGCGAGGTGGCGACCTATCGGCAGAGCAAGTCGCGCGACGTGAAGCTCGCGCGCCAGACGGCGCGTGCCGAGGATGTGTTCTCGCAGCTCGGCGAGGAGAAGGCCGGGGTCGTCGCGGTGCTGCTCAAGGGCGACGTGCAGGGCAGCGTGGAGGCGCTGCGCGAGGCGCTCAGCAAACTCTCCACGGATGAAGTGCAGGTCAAGCTGGTCGCGAGCGGCCTCGGCGGCATCACCGTCTCGGACGTGCAGCTCGCGGCGGCCTCCAAGGCGCTGATCATCGGCTTTAACGTGCGCGCCGATTCCGGGGCGCGCGAGGCGATGAAGGAGACCGGCGTCGAGGTGCGCTACTACAGCATCATCTACGAGGCCATCGACGATGTGCGCCAGATGATGACCGGCCTGCTGCAGCCGGAGATCAAGGAGCAGATCGTGGGCGTGGCGCAGGTGCGCGAGGTGTTCCGCTCGAGCAAGTTCGGCGTGGTCGCCGGCTGCCTCGTGACCGAGGGCTTCGTGCGGCGCAACAATCCGATCCGCGTGCTGCGCGACAATGTGGTGATCTTCGAAGGGGCGCTCGAGTCGCTGCGCCGCTTCAAGGATGACGTCGGGGAGGTGCGCGCCGGCACGGAATGCGGTATCGGCGTGAAGAACTACCAGGACGTGCGCGTCGGCGATCAGATCGAGTGCTTCGCGCGCGTCGAGGTGGCCCGGACGCTGTGATGAGTGCCGCCGGCGCGAGAGTCCGCAAGATCGAGTCGCAGCTGCAGCGGGTGCTGGCGGAGCTGATCGCCCGTGAGGTCAAGGACCCGCGGGTGGGCAGCGTCACCATCACGGCGGTGCGGCTGTCGGCCGACATGGGCCTCGCGCGCGTCTACGTCGCGCCGTTCGCCTCGCGGCTCGATCCGGCGCAGGTGCTGCGCGGACTGACGCACGCGGGCGGGTTTCTGCGCGGCCAGGCCGGCCGCGAGCTCGGCCTGCGGCATGCCCCGCGCCTGGAGTTCGCCCTCGATGACACGGCCGAGAAGGCCGCCCGCCTGAGCGGACTGATCGACCGGGCCCGGGCCGAGGATCAGGCCAAGCACTGAGCCGATGCCGACCGGGATCGTGCTGCTCGACAAGCCCGCCGGGCTGTCCTCGAATGCCGCGCTGCAGCGGGTGCGGCGGCTGTTCGGGGCGGGCAAGGCCGGCCACGCCGGCAGCCTCGATCCGCTCGCCACCGGCATGCTGCCGATCTGTCTCGATGAGGCGACCAAGATCGCAGGGGAAATCCTCTCGAGCCGCAAGCGCTACCGCTTCACCCTCGCCCTCGGGGCGCGCACCGCAAGCGGGGATGCCGAGGGGCCGATCCTCGAGCGCGCCGCAGTGCCCGAGCTGCCGCGCGCCTCGATCGAGGCGGCGCTCGGACGCTTTCTCGGTCCGGGGCGGCAGATTCCGCCGATGTTCTCGGCGCTGAAGCGCGGCGGGCGGCCGCTGTACGAGCTGGCGCGCGCGGGCGTGTCGGTCGAGCGCGAGGCGCGCCCGATCGAGCTGTACGAGCTGACGCTGCTTGCGCAGCAGGACGGGCGGCTCGAGCTCGCCACCGTGTGCTCCAAGGGCACTTACGTGCGGGTGCTCGCCGAGGACATCGCCCGGGCGCTCGGCACCTGCGGGCACGTTGCGGCGCTGCGCCGCGAATGGGTGGCGCCGTTCGAGCACGACCCGATGCACACGCTCGAGGCGCTCGAGCAGCGCTGCGGGCAGGGCGATGCGTGCTCGCTCGAGCTGCCCGCCGACCGCCCGCTCGGCCATCTGCCGGCCGTGCATCTGGATGGCGGGCGCGCCGAGCGCATCCGCCACGGGCAGGCCGCGCCGTGGGACGGCACGGCCGCGGGCAAGGCGCGTCTGTACGACGAGCGCGGCGCGTTCATGGGCATCGGGGAGCTCGCTGCCGGAACGGTGCAGCCCCGGCGGCTGCTCGCGCAGTCGACGCAAAAACCCTGACGGGGCTGCTCGGGCAGGGCCCCGCTCTGAGGCAGCGCCGGGCCCGCCGCTTTACGGCGGACCCGAGGTGGTCACGCTCGGGTCGAGCGCCTGCAGGGCCCGGGCCAGATTGGTGTGGCCGGTCTGGCGCAGCTCGCGCCCGCTGTAGGTGCGGGAGAACGGGCGGCACGCCTGCGGTCCGACCTTCGGGGCGTCCTTGGGACAGGAGGCCGCCGCGGCGGTCTCGGGGCCCTTGGGCGCCGGCAGGCTCGAGCATCCTGCCAGAGCGATCGCGCTGCCGAGGACGATGAGAAGCGATCGGATCATGGCCGCACGAGCATAACGCAGGAGCGAACTTGTGGCGAAGGCCACTTGACGGGTAAAATTGCGGGCTTCCTTATACGGGCACTTGATACAGCTACTTAGGACCGTTTTGCAATGGCTTTAACCAGCGAGAAAAAGAGCGGGATTCTGGCGCAATTTCAGCGCGGTCCTGCGGACACGGGATCTCCCGAGGTTCAGGTTGCGCTTCTTTCCGAGCGCATCAACGGCCTGGGCGAGCACTTCGGCGCGCACAAGGGCGATCACGCCTCGCGGCGCGGCCTGGTGAAGCTCGTCAATCAGCGCCGCAAGCTCCTCGATTATCTCAAGCAGACCAAGCCGCAGACCTACCAGGAACTGGTCGAGCGTCTGGGGCTACGCCGCTAATCACGCACCAGGAGGGCCGCACGATCGCGCGGCCCTTCATTTTTTCCGCCCTGGTGTTTTCCGCTGAACCTATTTCCAATTCGAGGACTCGACCTTGAGCGTCAGTAAGTCATTCCAATACGGTTCCCATACGGTCACGCTGGAGACCGGCGAGCTGGCCCGTCAGGCCGACGGTGCGGTGCGCGTTTCCATGGGCGACACCGTCGTGCTGGTCACCGTGTGCGCGCAGAAGAGCCCTGCCGCCGGCCGCGATTTCTTTCCCCTCACCGTCAACTACGTCGAGAAGACCTACGCCGCCGGGCGCATTCCGGGCGGGTTCTTCAAGCGTGAGGGCCGTCCGAGCGAGAAGGAGACGCTGACTTCGCGTCTGATCGATCGGCCGATCCGCCCGTTGTTCCCCGACGGCTTCTACAACGATGTGCAGGTCGTCGCCACGGTGGTCTCACTCGATCCGCAGATCGATCCTGACATCGCCTCGCTCCTCGGCGCCTCCGCGGCGCTCGCCCTCTCGGGCATTCCGTTCAACGGGCCCATCGGCGCGGCGCGCGTCGGCTGGAAGGCCGGTGAGTACCTGCTCAACCCGACCCTGAGCGAGCTGGCCGACTCGCAGCTGCACCTGGTGGTCGCGGGCACCGAGCACGGCGTGCTCATGGTCGAGTCGGAGGCCAAGGGCCTGACCGAGGAGCAGATGCTCGGCGCGGTGGTGTTCGGCCACCAGCAGATGCAGACCGCGATCGCCGCCATCCGCGAGCTCGCGCGCGAGGCGGGCAAGCCGCGCTGGGACTGGCAGCCGCCGGCCGAGAGCGCCGAGCTCGCCGGCGCCGTGGCCGCCAAGGCCCGCCAGGCGCTGGCGCAGGCGTACACCATCACCGAGAAGCAGCAGCGCTATGCGCGCATCGGGGAGATCAAGGCCGAGACCGTCGCGGCGCTGAGTGCGGGCGAGGCGGCCAAGTGGAGCGCCGAGCAGGTCGATGCGGCGCTGTTCAAGCTCGAAAGCGACATCGTCCGCCAGCGCATCCTCAACGGCGAGCCGCGCATCGACGGGCGCGACTGCAAGACCGTGCGGCCGATTACCGTCAAGGTCGGCGTACTGCCGCGTACGCACGGCTCGGCGCTGTTCACGCGCGGTGAGACCCAGGCGCTGGTGGTCACGACCCTCGGCACCACGCGCGATGCGCAGATCATCGATGCCCTCGAGGGCGAGCGGCGCGAGCCGTTCATGCTGCATTACAACTTCCCGCCGTTCTCGGTGGGCGAGACGGGCATGATGGGCTCGCCGAAGCGCCGCGAGATCGGCCACGGCAACCTGGCCCGCCGCGGCGTGAACGCCATGATGCCGGACATGGCCAAGTTCCCGTACGTGATCCGCGTCGTGTCGGAGATCCTCGAGTCGAACGGCTCGAGCTCGATGGCGAGCGTGTGCGGCGCATCGCTCTCGATGATGGACGCGGGCGTGCCGATCAAGGCGCCGGTGGCCGGCGTCGCCATGGGCCTGGTGCTCGAGAACGGCCGCTTCAAGGTGCTCACCGACATCCTCGGCGACGAGGATCACCTCGGCGACATGGACTTCAAGGTCGCCGGCACCAAAGACGGCGTGACCGCGCTGCAGATGGACATCAAGGTCGAAGGGGTCACCCCCGAGATCATGAAGATCGCGCTCGAGCAGGCGCGCGAGGGCCGTCTGCACATCCTCGGCGAGATGAACAAGGTCATCAGCGCCCCGCGGGCCAACATGTCCGAGTGGGCGCCCTCGATCATCACGCTGAAGATCGATCCGGAGAAGATCCGCGACGTCATCGGCAAGGGCGGTGCGGTGATCCGCCAGATCACCGAGGAGACCGGCACCACCATCGACATCGAGAGCGACGGCACGGTCAAGATCGCCTCGGTCAACGGCACGGCCGGCCGCGAGGCGCAGCGGCGCATCGAGCTGATCACCGCCGATGTGGAGGTCGGACGCGTGTACGAGGGCAAGGTGGTGCGGCTGATGGACTTCGGCGCTTTCGTCACCATCCTGCCGGGCCGCGATGGCCTGGTGCACATCTCGCAGATCTCCAACGAGCGCGTCGAGCGCGTGAGCGACAAGCTCAAGGAAGGCGACGTCATCCGCGTGAAGGTGCTCGAGGTCGACCGTCAGGGGCGCATCCGCCTCTCGATGCGCGACGTCGACGCCGCCTGAGCGCGCGGCGCGCCTGAGCCTGCCGGGGCCCGCTCTCGCGAGGGAGCGGGCCCCGTTCGTTATGCAAGGGCGCGCCCGCGCTCAGGGTCCGGTGGAGGCGGGCAGGGCGATCTGCCGCAGCCCGTGCAGCGGCGCGCTCGACCAGTGCTCGAGGGCCCAGGCCAGCACCTCGCGGGCCGGGGCGCCCGCGAGGGCGCGCGGCGGCGCCTGGCGCAGCAGGGTGAGCACGGTGAGCAGCTGCTCCCCGGCGCGCTGCGGTTCGAGCGCGAGGGAGCGGCGGGATTTGGCGAGCTTGGCGCCGCCGGGCTCGGTGAGCAGCGGCAGGTGCCCGTAGCGCGGGGCGGGCAGGCCGAGCGCGCGCCCGAGGGCGATCTGCCAGCCGGTGCTCTCGAGCAGGTCCGCGCCGCGCACGACGGTGGTGACGCCCTGCAGCGCATCGTCCACCACCACGGCGAGCTGATAGGCGAACACCCCGTCGCGGCGGCGGATGATGACGTCCCCGAGGGTGCCGGCCGGCCATTGAATCGGGCCCTGGAAGAGGTCCTCGACGGCGAGGGCGAGCCCTTCATCGATGCGCAGGCGTGTCGCGGTCGGTCCCGGATGGCGCGCGCCGGTGCGGCACGTCCCGGGGTAGCGCCCGAGGGCGGCCGCCTCGCTCGCGAGCTCGCGCCGCGAGCAGCTGCACTCGAAAGTCACTCCCGCCGCGCGCAGCCGCTCGAGCGCCTCCTGGTAGTGCGCGGTGCGCCGGCTCTGGTACTCGACGGGGCCATCCCAGGTGAAGCCGAAGGCCTCCAGCGTGCGCAGCTGCTCTTCGGCGCAGCCCTCGATGCAGCGCGGGTCCAGATCCTCCATGCGTACGAGCCAGCGCCCGCCGTGCGAGCGTGCCTCGAGGAAGCTGCCGGTGGCAGTGAGCAGCGAGCCGAGGTGCAGCGGGCCGCTCGGCGAGGGGGCAAAGCGTCCGCAGTCGGCGGCGCCGCCCGGGGCGGGGCTAGCGGTAGCGGTCGTCGCGGTCGCCGTACTGCTTCTCGCGCCGCTCGCGCCGCTCCTGGGCCTCGATGCTGAGCGTGGCCACGGGCCGCGCCTCCAGGCGCTTGATGCCGATTTCCTCGCCGGTCTCGAGGCAGTACCCGTAGGTGCCGTCCTCGATGCGCTTCAGCGCCTCGTCGATCTTGCGGATCAGCTTGCGCTCGCGGTCGCGGGTGCGCAGCTCGAGGCTGAACTCCTCTTCCTGGGTGGCCCGGTCCGAGGGGTCCGGGAAGTTCGCCGCCTCGTCCTTCATGTGCGAGACGGTGCGGTCCACCTCGACCATCAGGTCGCGCTTCCAGCTGTTGAGGATGTTGCGGAAGTGATCGAGCTGCTCCTTGCTCATGTACTGCTCGCCGCGCTTGGGGATGTACGGCTGAACGTTGCGGGGGCCCGCGAGCAGGCTTCCGGGCTCGATCCCCTCGCCCTCGTCGCTCTCGGCGCTGAGCAGCACCCGCGTGCGGACCGGCGGGGCCGGCGCGGCCACCTCGGGGAGCGCCGCGGCGCGGGCCGTCTGGAGCTTCGCTTCGGGCTCGGCTGCGCTCGGCGCGTGCGCGTGCGCGTGCGCGTGCGAGGACTTGCCGGGGGCGCTCTTGTGCGCCGCCGGTCGGGCGCTCTTGCGCGCGGCCGGCCGCTTGACCGCGGCCGGTTTCTTCGCCGCGGTTTTCGCAGGCGCGGCCTTCTTACCCTTCGCGGTCTTTGGCGCGGGTTTCTTGGCCGACATCACTCGCTCCTACGCATATGAGGCTTTTGCGGAACGCGCGATTATACCGGCGCCCCAGGGCCTGTACAGCGCCGCGTGCGCACCGGCGGGGGCCCCTCAGGGCAGGTGCACCGGGGCGGGAGGCTGCCAGCCGCTCGCGCGCCGCTCGACGATCACCCGCGTGTAGATCCCGCCGCGCACCTTGAAGCGCGCCTCCAGGCGCAGATAGCGCGGCGCGAGCTCCCCGGTGAGGTAATCGGCGATCTCGTTGGTGACCGCCTCGTGGAACACCCCGCGGTCGCGGAACGACCAGATGTACAGCTTCAGCGACTTCAGCTCCACGCAGCGCTGATCGGGCACATAGGCCAGATCGAGCGTGGCGAAGTCCGGCTGGCCGGTGCGCGGGCACAGGCAGGTGAACTCCGGGATCCGCATACGGATGGTGTAGTCCGCCCCGGGACGGGGATTGGGGAAGGTCTCGATGTGCTGGGCAGGCTGTGAGGGCATGGCCATTTACTCTACACTAGCGCGCCTCGCTGCGGCGGCCATTGAGAAGAGAACGGAAGACAACGCAGATGCGGCTGACCAAGATCAAGCTCGCCGGTTTCAAATCCTTCGTCGACCCCACCCAAGTCACCTTCCCGAGCAATCTCACCGGCGTGGTGGGTCCGAACGGCTGCGGCAAATCGAACGTCATCGACGCGGTGCGCTGGGTGATGGGGGAGCTGTCCGCCAAGCACCTGCGCGGGGACAACATGGCCGACGTGATCTTCAACGGCTCCTCGGCACGCAAGCCGGTCGGTACCGCCTCGGTGGAGCTCGTCTTCGACAACTCCGACGGCAAGATCGGCGGCGCCTATGCGAGCTACAACGAGATCGCCCTGAAGCGCCAGGTCGCGCGCGACGGCTCCTCGGGCTACTACATCAACGGCGCGCGCTGCCGGCGCAAGGACATCACGAACCTGTTCCTCGGCACCGGCCTCGGCTCGCGCAGCTACGCGATCATCGAGCAGGGCACCATCTCGCGCATCATCGAGGCGAAGGCCGAGGACATGCGCGCGTTCGTCGAGGAGGCCGCCGGCATCTCCCGCTACAAGGAGCGGCGGCGCGAGACCGAGAGCCGGATAGCCGAGACGCGCGAGAACCTCGAGCGGCTGCAGGACGTGCGCGAGGAGGTCGAGAAGCAGATCCGCCACCTGCAGCGCCAGGCGGCCACCGCGCGGCGCTACCAGGGGCTGAAGGAGCAGGAGCGGCGCACGCTCGCTGAGCTGCTCGCGCTGCGCATGCGCGAGCTCGACAGCGGCGCGCAGGTGCACGATGCCGCCACCCGCGAGCGCGAGCTCGAGATGCAGTCGGCGCTCGCCGATCAGCGCGCCGCGGAGGCGGCGATCGAGAGCGCGCGCGAGCGTCACGGCAGCGCCAGCGAGCAGCTCTCGGCCGTGCAGGGGCGCCACTTCGAGCTCGGCGCGGAGATCTCCCGCCTCGAGCAGTCCATCCAGCACAGCCGGCAGATGCGCGAGCGCCAGCGCGCCGACCTCGCGCAGGCGCGGGCGAGCCTCGCGGAGCTCGCCGCGCACATCGAGCGCGAGGAGCACGGGCTCGCCGCCGTTCGCGCCGAGCTCGAGCAGTCCGCCCCGGCGCTGCAGAGCGCCGAGCAGGCCGAGCAGGCCGCCGCCGAGGGCCTCGAGGCGAGCGAGCAGGAGCTCGCGGCGTGGCAGGAGCGCTGGGAGCAGCTGAACCAGGCGCTCGGGGCGGCCGACCGCACCGCGCAGGTCGAGCGCGCGCGCATCGAGCAGCTCGACAATCAGCTGCGCCGCCTCGCCGCTCAGCACGAGCGTCTCGCGCTCGAGCGCGAGGCGCTGCAGGCGCACGAGTCGAACGAGCAGCTCGATCTGCTCGAGGGGCAGGAGAGCGAGGCGCGCTCGGCCGGCGAGGCGCTCGGTGAGCGCCTGAGCGATGCCCTCGAGCGCGTGCAGAGCTCGCGCAGCGCGCAGCTTCAGGCCGAACAGGCCCTGCAGAGCGCGCGCCAGGCGCGCGAGCGCTCGCGCGAGGAATGCACTTCGCTCGAGGCGGTGCAGAAGGCCGCCCTCTCGAGCAGCGCCGGCCAGGTGCGCGAGTGGCTGGGCGAGGCCGGACTCGCCGGCCGCGAGCGGCTCGCCGAGCGCATCGAGGTCGAGTCCGGCTGGGAGCGGGCGGTCGAGACCGCGCTCGGGGACTATCTCGAGGCGGTGTGCGTCGAGGCGCTCGAGACGCTCGCCGCGCCGCTTCAGTCGCTGCGCGAGGGCCGGGTGATGCTGGTGCAGGAGCCGGGCGCGGCGGCCGCGGCCGCGGCAGAGGCTGGCGGGCCGTCGTTGGCGCAGAAAGTGTCCGGCTCGGTGAGCGCGCGCGCAGCGCTTGCGGGGGTGCGCACCGCCGAGTCGTTGAGCGATGCGCTGCGCGCGCGCGCTTCGCTCGCCCCCGGCGAGTCGATCATCACCCGCAACGGCGAGTGGGTCGGGCGCGAGTGGCTGCGTGTCAGCCGCGGCGTCGATCCGCATGCGGGCATCATCGAGCGCGAGCACCGGCTGAAGACGCTGCGCGCCGCGGCGGCCGAGGCCGAGGAGCGCGTGCGCCTGGCAGAGTTGCATCTCGGCTCGGTGCGCGAGTCGCTCGCCACCGCCGAGTCCGAGCGCGACGGCGCGCAGGCTCAGATCCACGCCGCCCAGCGCCGCCATGCCGAGCTCGCAGGGGCGCTGCAGGCCGCCCGCGCCCGCGCCGAGCAGGCCCGGGCGCGCCGCGCGCGCATCGAGGAGGAGAGCGAGGAGCTCGCGCGCGAGATGCGCTCCGCCCGTGAGGCGCTCACCGTCGCGCGCGATTCGCTCGAGGCGAGCGTCGAGCGGCTGGCGGAGTTGAACGGCGCGCGCGAGGGGCTCGAAGAGGAGCGCGAAGTGCGTCGCGAGGCGCTCGCCGCGGCGCGCGCCCGGGCGCAGGCCGCGCAGCTCGCCGCGCGCGATCTTCTGGTGCGCATCGAGTCGCGCCGCTCCGCGCAGTCCGCCGCGGTCACGAGCCTGGCGCGCATGGCCGAGCAGCGCACGCAGCTCGAGCGGCGCAGCACGGAGCTCGAGACGGAGCTCGCTGGCGGCGACGGGCCGGTGCTCGAGCTCGAGGCGCGGCTCAACGAGACACTCGCGCAGCGCATTGCCGTCGAGCGCGAGCTCGCCGCCGCGCGCGCTGAGCTCGAAGAGCAGGACGTCGCGCTGCGCACGCTCGAGCAGCAGCGCAGCGAGGCCGAGCGGCGCGTGGCGCACTCGCGCGAGGCGATGGAGGCTGCGCGGCTCGCCGCCCAGGAGAACCGGGTGCGGCGCGAGACGCTCTTCGAGCAATTCAGCGCCACGCGCTTGGAGCTGCCCGAGGTGCTGCAGAGCCTCGCCCCCGAGGCGAGCGTGCCGCTGTGGGAGGAGAACCTCGCGCAGCTGCGCGCCGGCATCGAGAAGCTCGGCCAGGTCAACCTCGCGGCGATCGACGAGCTCGCCGAGCAGACCGAGCGCAAGGAGTATCTCGACCGGCAGTTCGCCGACCTGACGAGCGCGCTCGAGACGCTCGAGGAGGCCATGCGGCGCATCGACAAGGAGACGCGCACGCGCTTCGAGGAGACGTTCGAGAAGATCAACAGCGGCATGAAGGAGAAGTTTCCGCGCCTGTTCGGCGGCGGGCATGCCTACCTCGAGCTCGTCGGAGAGGACGTGCTCAACGCGGGGGTTTCCGTGATGGCGCGCCCGCCGGGGAAGAAGAACAGCTCCATCCACCTGCTCTCGGGCGGGGAGAAGGCGCTCACCGCGGTGGCGCTGGTGTTCTCCATCTTCGATCTGAACCCCGCGCCGTTCTGCCTGCTCGATGAGGTCGACGCGCCGCTCGATGAGGCCAACGTCGGGCGCTTCTGCGACATCGTGCGTGAGATGTCCGAGCGCGTGCAGTTCATTTTCATCACCCACAACAAGACCACCATGGAGCTCGCCGCGCAGCTGCTCGGCGTGACCATGCACGAGCCGGGCGTATCGCGGCTCGTGGCCGTGGATGTGGACGAGGCGGTCCGGCTGGCGGCCGTCTGATGCTCGGGGGGCTCACCGTGTCGCAGTTGCGCTGGACACTGCTCATCCTCGGAGGGGTCTTCATCGCCGCTCTGGCCTTGTGGGAGCGGCTGCGCCCCCGCCAGGCCCGCGGACGCGACAGCGGCGCGCACCGCGCGGCGCAGGAGCCTGCCCTCGGCGGGCTGCCGGCCGAGACGCGCGCGCCGGCCGGCCAGCGGGGCGAGGGCGAGCCGTGGATCGGCGAGGTGCCGCTCGGGGAGGAGCTGCCGGCCGCGGAGTCCTGGCGCGAGGCCGCGCCGTCCGAGCCGCTCGCGGATCTGCCCACCGTGCTGATCGATGAGCCCGAGGAGGCACCCGCGCCCATCCCTCAGCCTGGCGCCCTGGACACGGCGGCGACGGATGAGTGGGAGGCGCTCGAGGAGGGTGTCGGGCCGGTCCGCATCATCGGTCACGGCGCCCCGGCCGCGCCGGCTGCCGTGCAGCACCCTGCTGAGCAGGAGGAGGCCGCGCCGTCCGAGCCGCCCGAGCTGCTGGCGGTGCCGCCGGGTGAGCCCGAGCTGCGCGTCGAGTGGCCGGCGGAGTCCGCGCGGCGCATCATTGCGCTGCGCCTCATAGCCGGCGAGGAGCGTTTCTCCGGCCGCACGCTGCGTCTGGCGCTCACCGCCGAGGGCTTCAGGCTCGGCCGCTTCGACATTTTCCACAAGCCGGACGAGTCCGGCCGGGCGGTGCTCAGCGTCGCGTCGCTGACCCGGCCCGGGACCTTCGATCTGGATGCCATGGATGCGCAGCGCTACGCGGGGCTGAATCTGTTCACGGTGCTGCCGGGCCCGCTGCCCCCCGAGCAGGCGCTCGAAGCGCTGCTCGCGGCCGCCGACCACCTCAACGAGCGCCTGCAGGGCGAAGTGCAGGATGAGCGGGGCGAGCCGCTCACCGGGGAGTCTCTCGCGCGGCTGCGCGCCGCGCTGCCCGAGGGGCCGGGCGAGGCGCTCTCGTGAGCGCCGGGGCGCGGGAGCGCGCCGCTGCGCTGCGCGCCGAGATCGCCCGTCACGATTACCGCTACTACGTGCTCGATGATCCGGAGATCCCGGACGCCGAGTACGACAAGCTCATGCAGGAGCTGCGCGCCCTCGAGGCGGCTCACCCGGAGCTCATCAGCCCGGATTCCCCGACCCAGCGCGTGGCCGGCGCCCCGAGCGCCGCCTTCGGCGAGGTGGTGCACGAGGTGCCGATGCTCTCGCTCGACAACGGGTTCACGCAGGAGGATGTGGCGGCCTTCGACCGGCGCGCGCTCGAGCGGCTGGGCGAGCCCGGCCCGCTCGAGTATTGGGCGGAGCCGAAGCTCGACGGGCTGGCGGTCACGGCCATCTACCGCGACGGGGCACTCGAGCGGGCCGCGACCCGGGGCGATGGCTTCAAGGGCGAGGATGTCACGGCCAACGTACGCACCGTGCGGTCCTTTCCGCTGCGCCTGCGCGGCAAGGCGCCCGCGGTGCTCGAAGTGCGCGGGGAGGTGTTCATGCCGCTCGCCGGCTTCGAGCGCTTTAACCGCGAGGCCGAAGCGCGCGGGGAGAAGACCTTCGTCAATCCACGCAACGCGGCGGCCGGCAGTCTCCGTCAGCTCGATCCGCGCGTGACCGCGTCGCGGCCGCTGCAGATGTACTGCTACGGCCTCGGTACGGTGCGCGGCTGGCACCTGCCCGCTCGCCAGAGCGAGCTGCTCGAAGCGCTCAAGGAGTGGGGGCTGCCGGTCTGCCCGCACAGCGCGCGGGTGCGCGGCGTCGAGGGATGTCTGCACTATTTTCACGACATGGGGCAGCGGCGCGCGCGGCTGCCCTATCAGATCGACGGGGTGGTCTACAAAGTCGACCGGCTGGCGTACCAGGAGCGACTCGGCTTCGTCTCGCGCGCGCCGCGCTGGGCGCTCGCGCACAAATTTCCGGCCGAGGAGGCCATGACTGAAGTGCGCGCCGTGCAGTGGCAGGTCGGGCGCACCGGCGCGCTGACCCCGGTCGCGCGGCTCGAGCCGGTGTTCGTCGGCGGGGTGACGGTGAGCAACGTCACGCTGCACAACTTCGATGAGGTGCAGCGCAAGGACGTGCGCGTCGGGGACACCGTGGTGATCCGCCGCGCCGGCGATGTCATTCCGGAGCTCGTGCGGGTCATCACAGAGCGCCGGCCGGCCCATGCCGCGCCGGTGGCGCTGCCGAAGCGCTGCCCGGTGTGCCATTCGCAGGTGCTCAAGGCCGAGGGCGAGGCCGTCGCCCGCTGCACCGGCGGGTTCAGCTGCCCGGCCCAGCGCCAGGAGGCGATCCGGCATTTCGCGAGCCGTCTGGCGATGGACATCGAGGGGCTCGGGGAGAAGCTGGTCGCCCAGCTGGTGGAGGGCGGCCTGGTGCGCTCACCGGCCGATCTGTACACACTCAGCGCCGAGCAGCTCCAGGGGCTCGAGCGCATGGGCGAGAAGTCCGGCGCGAACCTGCTCGAAGCCATCGAGCGCAGCAAGCGCACGACGCTGCCGCGCCTGCTCTACGCGCTCGGCATCCGCGAGGTGGGCGAGGCCACCGCGCTCGCCCTCGCGCGCCACTTCGGCGATCTCGATGCGCTGATCGAGGCGGCCCGCGAGCATCCGGAGCAGGTCGAGCAGGTGGCGGATGTCGGGCCGGTGGTGGCGGCGCACCTGCACGCATTTTTCGCCGCGCCGGCGCACCGCGAGCTCATCGAGCGGCTGCGCGCAGCGGGGGTGAGCTGGGAGCCGCTTCCCTCGCGCGCCGCGGCGCTGCCGCTGGCCGGGCAGACCTTCGTGCTCACCGGAACGCTCGCGGGCATGACGCGCCACGAGGCGCAGGAGGCGCTCAGCGCGCTCGGGGCCAAGGTGGCCGGCAGCGTCTCGAAGAAGACGCACTACGTGGTGGCCGGGGAGGCGAGCGGCTCGAAGCTCGAGAAGGCCCGTGAGCTCGGCATTCCCGTCCTCGATGAGGCCGCTCTGCGCCGGCTGCTCGGCCGGCACAGTCCCTGAAAACGAAACGCCCCCGGAGCGGCCGCAGCCGCTCCGGGGGCGCGCTGCAGCCGGTCAGTTCCCGGCGGCAGGGGCAGGGGCGCTCGCGCCGCCCGCCGGGGCGCCCGGGGCGCCCGGAATGGCCGGCATGCCCGCGGTGCCCTTGGCGTTGAGCTCACCGGTCTGCGGATCGAGGTAGGTCTCGACCTTCGCGCCCTTGACCAGCGAGGTGGTGTAGGTGTTGAACTTGTTGTTCTCCACCGCCTGCTTCAGACGGGCCTTGACCTCCTGGAAGCTCGGCGCGTGCATCGGACGGGTGCCGAGCAGCTGGATCACGTGCCAGCCGAAGCGCGTGTGCACCGGGGTCTGGGTGATCTGGCCGGGCTTGAGCTTCTCGAGCGCCGCGGAGAAGGACGGCACCATGTTGCTCAGCGGGAACCAGCCGAGATCCCCGCCGTTGGCCTTCGACGGGTCGATCGAGTCGGCTTTGGCGAGCGCGGCGAAGTTGCGGCCATGGTCGCGGTCGAGCTCCTGGATGATCTTCTGCGCCTCCGCCTTGCTCTTCACGAGGATGTGCCGTGCGTGGTACTCGAGCTTGGGGAACTTGGCGATCTGCTGGTCGTAGACGGTCTGCAGCTGTGCATCGGTCGGCTCCTGGCCGGCCAGATACTTGTCCGAGAGCGCCTGCTCGAGCACGTTCAGGCGCGTCAGCTCGAGCATCGCCGCGGTGTGCGGCTGCTTGTCCAGGCCCTGCTTGACGGCCTCCTGCGCGACGGCCTCGGCGCGGATCAGCCCATCGAGCACCATCGCGCGCTGCTGCGGGGTGAGCTCGCTCGGGGTGCGCCCGCCGGAGATCATCTTGATGTAGGAGTCGTAGAACTGCTGGGTGATCGGCACGCCGTTGACGGTCGCCACCGCGGCCGAGGCGCCGCTGGTCGGGGTCGATTGCGTGTGGCAGGCGGCAAGGCCCAGCACGGCGAGCGCGGTGAGGAGGATCCTGAGATGCTTCATGAGGTTCTCGTTGGGTGGTTGAAAGCGAGGGGGTCTGGCCGGGCGCGCCGGCCGGCTCAAGTACCGGGGCGGTCCGCACCCTGCGGCGCGCGCGCAGTGATGTTCAGCGCGTGGATGCCTCGGCCCATCAGCGGCTCGAGGGCCTGGTAGACCATGCGGTGCCGCTCGAGCGGCGTGCGTCCGGCGAACGCCGCCGACACCACCGTCACCTGGTAATGACCGCCGGAGCGCGCCCCGGCATGCCCGGCATGCCGCGCGCTGTCGTCGCGGATGTCGAGCGAGTCCGGTTCGAGCGAGCGCTCGAGAGCGGCGCGGATCTCGGCGAGGGTGGCTTTGGGCGTGGGGTTCATCCCGGGGGCGATCGCAGCTTCGGTGCCTAAAGTGCGTATCATAACCCACTCGACCGCCGTTGCTCCCAAGGGAGCGTTCGTCGACCGGCCGGTAAGGAGGCGGGAGCACGTGAGCGAGTACCTGGAGCTGCATCCGGTGACGCCCCAGGCGCGCCTGATCCGCATCGCCGCGCAGATCGTGCGCGAGGGCGGGATCGTCGCCTATCCAACCGACTCCTGCTATGCGCTCGGCTGGCACCTCGGGGACGTCAAGGCGATCGAGCGCGTGCGGCGCATCCGCCGGGCCGACCGCCATCATCACTTCACCCTGGTATGTGCCGATCTGGCACAGGTGGGCCGGTTTGCGCGCCTGGAGACCTGGCAGTTCCGCATGCTGCGCAGCTGCCTGCCGGGGCCGTACACGTTTCTGGTGAAGGCCACCCGCGAGACCCCGCGGCGGCTGCAGAACCCCAGCCGGCGCACCATCGGGATCCGCATCCCGGACCATCCGGTGCCGCAGCTGCTGCTCGAGGAGCTCGGCGAGCCGCTGATGAGCAGCACGCTGCTGCTGCCGGAGGATCCCGCGCCGCTCACCTCGGGGCGGCAGATCCAGCAGCGCCTGGAGCACGAGATCGATGCGGTGCTCGACGGCGGGGACTGCGGGGTGGTGCCGACCACGGTGGTGGACCTTTCGGTGAGCCCCCCGACGGTCGTGCGCGCCGGCCGCGGACCGCTCGCGCCCATCCTCGGGGGAGCGGCCGGACACGGTATACTGACCGTTTGAGGGTACGAGACGAGGTTCGATGAGCACTCCCAACCCCGGCGGGCGCGTTCTGTCCGGCATGCGCCCGACCGGCCGACTGCATCTGGGCAACTATCACGGGGCGCTGCGCAACTGGGTGCGCCTGCAGTACGAGTACGAGTGCTACTTCTTCATCGCCGACTGGCACATGCTCACCACCGGCTATGAAGACACCGCCCGGCTGCCGGAGTTCGTGCACGAGGTGCTGATCGACTGGCTGGCCGCGGGGCTGAACCCGGGCGTGGCGACGCTGTTCGTGCAGTCGCACGTGCCCGAGCACGCCGAGCTGCACCTGCTGCTGTCGATGATCACCCCGCTCGGCTGGCTCGAGCGGGTGCCGAGCTACAAGGACCAGCAGGAGCAGCTGAAGGACCGCGACCTCGCCACCTACGGGTTTCTCGGCTATCCGCTGCTGCAAAGCGCCGACATCCTGGTCTACCGCGCCCAGCACGTGCCGGTCGGGGAGGACCAGGTGGCGCACGTGGAGCTCACCCGCGAGACCGCGCGCCGCTTCAACCACCTCTACGGGCGCGAGCCGGATTTCGAGGAGAAGGTCGAGCGGGCGATCAAGGCTCTCGGCGGGCGCAACACCACGTTGTACCGGCAGCTGCGCCGCAAGTTCCAGGAAAGCGGCGATCACGAGGCGCTCGAGCGCGCCCGGGCGCTGGTGAACGGGCTGAGCCGCCTGACGGTGGCCGACCGCGACCGGCTGCTCGGGTATCTCGAGGGCACCGGAGTGAGCATCCTGCCCGAGCCCCAGGCGCTGCTCACCGAGACCCCGAAGGTGCCGGGGCTCGACGGGCGCAAGATGTCCAAGTCCTACGGCAACACCATCGAGCTGCGCGAGGACCCGCAGTCCGTCACGCGCAAGCTGCGCGCGATGAAGACCGATCCGGCGCGCGCGCGGCGCACCGATCCGGGCGAGCCGGAGCGCTGCCCGGTGTGGGATCTGCACAAGATCTACTCCGGGGAGGACATCCGCAAATGGGCCGCCGAGGGCTGCCGCTCGGCCGGCATCGGCTGTCTCGAGTGCAAGCAGCCGGTGATCGACAAGATCGTCGAGGAAGTGACCGGCATGCGCCGCCGCGCTCAGGAATACACCGACAATCCGGAGCTGCTGCGCGACATCGTGGCCGAGGGGGCCGAGAAGGCGCGCGATGCCGCCCGCGAGACACTCGAGGAAGTGCGCCGGGCCATGCACCTGCGCACCGACTGATCGCGCCGATGAGCGAGCTGAAACCCGAACTGACGGTAGTCCCGAGCGAGCCGCCGTCCGAGGCGGCGCATCCGGCCGCGCCCGAGCAGGTGGAGATGCCCTTCGCGGTGGTCAACGGCGAGCCGGTGACCGTGCTGCCGCGCGACCTGTACATCCCGCCGCAGGCCCTCGAGGTGTTTCTCGAGGCCTTCGAGGGCCCGCTCGATCTGCTGCTGTACCTGATCCGCCGGCAGAACCTCGACATCCTGGACATCCCGCTCGCGGAGATCACCCGCCAGTACATGCGCTACATCGAGCTGATGCAGGATCTGCAGCTCGAGCTCGCCGGGGAGTACCTGGTGATGGCCGCCACTCTTGCGGAGATCAAATCGCGCATGCTGCTGCCGCGGCCGAAGAGCGCCGAGCAGACCGAGGAGGATCCGCGCGCCGAGCTCGTGCGCCGGCTGCAGGAGTACGAGCGCTTCAAGCGCGCCGCCGAGAGCATCGATGAGCTGCCGCGCCTCGAGCGCGATCACTTCAGCGCCGCAGCCGAGCTCACCGAGCGCCAGGTGGTGCGCGTGCTGCCGCAGGTCACCCTGCAGGAGATGCTGCTCGCCTTCCAGGAGGTCGTGGTGCGCTCGGAGATGTTCGCGCACCACCACATCCAGCGCGAGCCGTTGTCGGTGCGCGAGCGCATGGGCAACATCCTCGCCTCGCTCGAGGGCGGCGGCTTCGTCGAGTTCGTGCGCCTGTTCCGGCCCGAGGAGGGGCGCATGGGGGTGACGGTCACCTTCATGGCGATCCTCGAACTGGTGCGCGAGGGCCTGATCGACATCGTGCAGTCGGAGCCCTACGCGCCGCTGCACGTGCGTCCCGGCAAACCGGCCCCGGCGCTGCGCGTGGTGGGGGGGCAGGACGTGCAAGGCGCGGTGGAGCCGTCTGCGGCGCCGGCGCCGCAGAGCGAGCAGGCCGCGCAGCCTGACACCGAAGAGAATGCTGATGATTGAATCCTATGTTCGTAATGTGATCGAAGCGGCGCTGCTCGCGGCCGGACGGCCGCTCACGCTCGCGGAGCTCGGCCAGCTGTTCGATGAGCTCTCCCGTCCCGAGGAGGCGGCCCTCGGCGCGGCGCTCGGGCAGCTCGGCGCTGAGTACGCCGAGCGGGGCATCGAGCTGCGCGAGACCGCCTCGGGATGGCGCATCCAGGTGCGCCGCGAGTTCGCCGCCGAGGTCTCGCGGCTCTGGCCCGAGCGTCCGGCGCGCTACTCGCGCGCGCTGCTCGAGACGCTCGCGCTCATCGCCTACCGCCAGCCGATCACCCGCGGGGAGATCGAGCAGGTGCGCGGCGTGGCCGTCAATCCCAACATCATCAAGACGCTGCTCGAGCGCAACTGGATCCGCGTGGTCGGCCAGCGCGACGTGCCGGGGCGCCCGGAGCTGCTCGGTACCACGCGCGAGTTCCTGGATTACTTCGGTCTGAAGAGTCTGGATGATCTGCCGCCGCTTGCGCAGCTGAAGGCGCTGAGCGAGCCGAACCTGCCGCTCGATCTGCCCGAGGGCGCCGCGGCGGCGCAGGAGCAGTCCGGCGCACAGCAGGGCGGGGGCGCTGGCGAGGCGGGCGATGCGGGCGCACCGGGGCAGCTCCTGCAGGCGGATGGCGCTGGATCGGATCGGCCTGCGCCCGAGCCTGAAGCGGCCGGGCAGGCGAGCGAGGCGCTCCTCGAGGATCAGGCCGCCGAGCCCGCCGATGGCGATGCCGAGCCGCTTGCGCGGGCGCCGGGCGATGCGCCGGCCGAGCCGGCCGAGGAGTCTGCCGGGGAGGAGGACTCCCCGCCCCGGCAGATGCGCGCCGCCTCGGACGGCGAGAGCGGCTGAGGCCATGCCCCGTCACCTGCGGCGCCGCAGCGCCGGGCGCGGCGAGCGGCGCGCTGCGCCCGAGCGGCTGCAGAAGGTGCTCGCGCGGGCGGGCCTTGCCTCGCGGCGCGAGGCGGAGGAGTGGATCCGGGCCGGGCGGCTGACCGTCAACGGCGCGCCGGCGAGTCTCGGGATGCGCGTCGGGCCGGCCGATCAGGTGCGCCTCGACGGGCGCCTGGTGCGCCAGCGCGAGCCGGCGGGCGCAGGCGTGGCGTTCATCTACAACCGCTCGAGCGGCGAGCGGCTCGATCAGGCCCCCGAGGAATCGGGCGAGCAGGCCGTGCCGCTGCTTCAGCGGCTGCCCCGCCGTGCCGGGCGGCGCTTCATCGTCATCAGCCCCATGCCGCGCATCGACGGCGGACTCGAGCTCCTGTGCGGGGATGGAGAGTACGCCGCGCGCCTGCAGCGGCGGGTGCGCCAGTGGGTGAGCGCCTTCAGCGTGCGGGTGATCGGTGAGCTCACCGAGTCGCAGTGCGAGGGGGTGCTCGGCGGGGCGCTCGACAGCGGGGTACACCTTGAGGTGCTCGGGTGCGAGAGCGCCGGGGGCGAGGGCACCAACCGCTGGTACGCGGTGCGCGCGCGCGGGGCGAGCGGCAAGGACATCCGCCAGCTCCTCGAGCGCCAGGGCGCGCGCGTCAGCCGGGTGCTGCGCACTCAGCTCGGCACGCTCAATCTCGAGCGCACGCTGCCGCGCGGGCACTTCCGGGCGCTCGCCTCCGAGGAGCTCGAGGCGCTGCTCACGGCGCAGCCGTCCGAGCAGGCCGCAGGCTCAGGGCGGGCCGGATGAGCTCTCCCCGGGGGGGCGGGCGGTGAGGGTGCGCACCGGCTGATCGAGCGGCTCGAGCGGCTCGATCGGCGCCTCGGCGGGCACGCCGAGCTCGGTGAAGCGCCGCGCCTGCGGCAGGACCTGCCGCTCGAGCGAGCCCACCGCAGAGTTGTAGGCGTCGACGGCGGCATCGAGCCGCTGCCCCATGCGCTGCAGATGCGAGATGAAGCTGCCGAGCCGCCGGTGCAGCTCCTGGCCGAGCCCGCGGATGAGCGCGGCGTTGTCGGCCATCGCGCTCTGAGCCCAGCCGTACGCCACGGTCTTCAGCAGCGCCATCAGCGTCGAGGGCGTGGCGATGATGATGTTCTGCCTGAGCGCCGCCTCGATGAGGTCCGGCCGCTCGGCGAGGGCGGCGGCGAGGAACTGATCCCCGGGCAGGAACAGCACCGCGAACTGCGGACTGTGCTCGAACTGCGCCCAATAGGCCTTGGAGGCGAGCTGGCGGATGCGCGCCTCGAGCTGCTGGGCGTGGCGGCGCAGCGCGCTCTGACGGGCCTCCTCGCTCGGGGCCTCGAGCGCCTCGAGATAGGCATCGAGCGGGGTCTTCACGTCGATCACCAGGTCGCGCGATTCGGGCATGTGCACCACCAGGTCCGGGCGCAGCGCCCCGTCCGGGCCCTCCAGGTGCGCCTGCTCGGTGAAATCGCAGTGCTCGGTGAGCCCGGCGAGCTCGACCAGACGGCGCAGCGTGACCTCGCCCCAGCGCCCGCGCACCTCGGGCCGGCGCAGCGCGGTGACCAGGTTGCGCGTCTCGCGCTGCAGCTGAGTCTGGCCGCTCGCGAGCGATTCGATCTGGGTGCGCAGCGCCGCGTACGCCTCCCGCCGCTCGCGCTCGAGGGATTGCACCTGCTGCTCGGTCTTCTCCAGCGCCGAGCGCAGCGGCTGGATCAGCTGCGCGATGGCGCTCTCGCGCTCCTTCAGGCCGCTCTGGGCGAGCGCCTGCTCGCGCCCGAGGGTCTCGCGGGCCACGGCGAGGAACAGCTCGTTGTTGTTCTTCAGGGCCTGCGCGGCGAGCGCCTCGAAGCTCTCGCGCAGGCGCTGCTCGGCCTGTGCGAGCGCCGCGCTGCGCTCGGCCTGCGCGCGCCGCTCGGCCTCGAGCTGGGCGCGGGCGCTCTCGAGCTCGGCGCGCAGCGCACCGCTTTGCTTCAGCGCGCGCAGCTGCGCGAGGAGAAATCCGAGCAGCGCCCCGAAGGCGAGCGCCGCGGCGGTGAGTAGCGCGGCGGACATCGCGCCCCTAGCCCGCGCGCACGAACTGCGCGATGTAGTTGACCGAGGGGTGCGCGCTCAGGCGCGCCCCGCCGAGCGGACCGAGCGCGATGCCGGAGATGGCGCGCGCCGCAAGCCCCGCCTGGCGCGCCCAGCGGGTCATCTCGCTCGGGCGGATGAACCGCTCGTACTCGTGCGTGCCGCGCGGCAGTAGCGAGAGCAGGTATTCGGCCCCGACGATCGCCACCAGGAAGGACTTGAGGTTGCGATTGAGCGTCGAGACGAACACCGAGCCGCCCGGGCGCACGAGCGCCGCGAGCGTCGCGAGCATCGCCTTGGGGTCCGGCACGTGCTCGAGCATCTCCATGCAGCTGACGATGTCGAACGCGCCGGGCTGCTCGGCGGCGAGCGCCTCGGCCGAGGCGGTGCGGTAGTCGATGGCGAGGCCGTGCGCCGCGGCGTGCAGCCGGGCGACCTCGATCATGCCGCTCGCGAGGTCGATGCCGGTGACCGCAGCGCCGGCGCGCGCGAGCGCCTCGGACAGCAGGCCCCCGCCGCAGCCGACATCGAGCACGCGCGCCCCGGCGACGCTGGCGCGCTCGGTGATGAAGCGCACGCGCACGGGGTTCAGCTGGTGCAGCGGGCGGAACGGGCCGTGCTCGTCCCAGAAGCGCCCGGCGATCGCGTCGAACTTGCCGATCTCCCCGTCCTCGACGTTCGGAGCGTGTTCCGGCGCGGCGTTGTGGTCGGTTGCGGTTGCCATAATTACCTGCTCAACGGATGGCCCTCCGCCTGAGAGCCGGCGGCAACAGCCATTATCGTTCATCTGCCCGGCGCGCGCAGCGCCCGATGCGCGCCCCGTGCTAACATTACGCTTTTGGCAGATCCCCAGGGCCCGATGTCCGAGATCGCACGCGAAATTCTACCGGTCAGTCTCGAAGAGGAGATGCGCCAGTCCTATCTCGATTACGCGATGAGCGTGATCGTCGGACGGGCCCTGCCGGATGTGCGCGACGGCTTGAAGCCGGTGCACCGGCGCGTGCTGTACGCCATGCGCGAGCTCGGCAACGACTGGAACAAGCCGTACAAGAAGTCCGCGCGCGTGGTCGGCGATGTGATCGGCAAGTACCACCCGCACGGGGACACCGCGGTGTACGACACGATCGTGCGCATGGCGCAGCCGTTTTCCATGCGCTACCTGCTCATCGACGGGCAGGGCAATTTCGGCTCGGTCGACGGCGATACGCCGGCGGCGATGCGCTACACGGAAGTGCGCATGTCGCGCCTGGCGCACGAGCTGCTCGCGGACATCGAGAAGGAAACCGTCGATTTCACGCCGAACTACGACGAGTCCGAGCTCGAGCCCTCGGTGCTGCCGACGCGCATCCCGAACCTGCTGGTCAACGGCCAGACCGGCATCGCGGTCGGCATGGCGACCAACATCCCGCCGCACAATCTCACCGAGATCGTCAACGCCTGCGTGGCGCTGCTCGATGATCCGCAGCTCACCCTCGCTGCCCTGATGCAGCACGTGCCGGGCCCGGATTTCCCCACCGGGGGCATCATCAACGGGGCGCAGGAGATCGCCACCGCGTACCGCACCGGGCGCGGACGGCTGTCGGTGCGTGCGCGCGTCGCCATCGAGGAGATCGGGCGCGGCGACCGCCAGGCGATCGTGGTCACTGAGCTGCCCTATCAGGTCAACAAGGCGCGCCTCATCGAGCGCATCGCGCAGCTGGTGCGCGAGAAGCACATCGAGGGGATCGCCGGCGACGGCCTGCGCGATGAGTCCGACAAGGACGGCATGCGCATCGTCATCGAGTTGAAGCGCGGCGAGATCGCCGAGGTCGTGCTCAACAACCTGTACGCGCAGACGCCGATGGAGACGGTGTTCGGCATCAACATGGTCGCCCTCGAGGACGGGCAGCCGAAGCTGATGTCGCTGAAGGACATGCTCGAGGCGTTCATCCGCCACCGCCGCGAGGTGGTCACCCGGCGCACCGTGTTCGATCTCGCCAAGGCGCGCGAGCGGGCCCACATCCTCGAGGGCCTCGCGGTGGCGCTAGCCAACATCGATGAGGTGATCGCGCTGATCAAGGCGGCCGCCTCGCCGGCCGAGGCGCGCACCGCGCTCAGCGCGCGCTCGTGGGGCCCGGGAGCGGTGACCGCGCTGCTCGAGCGCGCCGGGGGCATCTCGACCCGTCCGGCGGGCGCGGACGGCGGGCTCGGCGAGGCCGGCTACCGGCTCTCCGACGCCCAGGCGCAGGCCATCCTCGAGATGCGCCTGCACCGGCTGACCGGGCTCGAGCAGAGCAAGATCATCAACGAGTACCAGGAGCTGCTCGCGCGCATCGCCGATCTCACCGACATCCTCGCCCGCCCCGAGCGGCTGACCGAGGTGATCCGCGCCGAGCTCATCGAGATCCGCGACACCTACGGCGATGCGCGCCGCACCGAGATCAACCGCGATCACCTCGACCTCACCACCGAGGATCTGATCGAGCCGCAGGATGTCGTGGTGACGCTCTCGCACGGCGGCTACGCGAAGTCGCAGCCGCTCTCTGAGTACCAGACCCAGCGCCGCGGCGGGCGCGGCAAGGCGGCTACCGCAGTCAAGGACGAGGACTTCGTGGAGAAACTATTCGTGACCCATACTCATGACACGGTGTTGTGCTTTTCCAATCGCGGCAAGGTCTACTGGCTGAAGGTCTACGAGCTGCCGCAGGCCGGGCGCAGCTCCGCCGGCAAGCCGATGGTCAATCTGCTGCCGCTCGAGGAGGGCGAGAAGATCAATGCCATGCTGCCGGTGAAGGAGTACGACGAGCAGCACTACGTGTTCATGGCGACCAGCCAGGGCACGGTCAAGAAGACCCCGCTCACCGCGTTCTCCCGGCCGCGCGCGAGCGGCATCATCGCGCTCGATCTGCACGAGAACGACAAGCTGGTGGGCGTTGCCCTCACCGACGGGCAGCGCGAGGTCATTCTCGTCTCAAGCGGCGGCAAGGCGATCCGCTTCCCCGAGGGCGAGGTGCGTCCCATGGGCCGCGAGGCCGCCGGGGTGCGCGGCATCAAGCTCGCCGAGGGCCAGGAGCTGATCGCGCTGATCGTGGTGGGCGAGGGGGCGGTGCTCACCGCCTCGGCGAGCGGCTACGGCAAGCGCACGCCCGTCGAGGAGTTCCCGGTGCAGGGCCGCGGCGGCCAGGGCGTGATCGCGCTGCAGACCACCGAGCGCAACGGCGCCACCGTGGCGGCGCTGCAGGTCGTGCCGGGGCAGGAGATCATGCTGATCAGCTCCAACGGCACCCTGGTGCGCACGCCGGTCGATGAGATCTCCGTGCTCGGGCGCAATACCCAGGGGGTGCGCCTGATCCGCCTCGATGAGGGCGAGCGCCTGGTCGGCATCGAGCGGATCGAGGCGCTCGAGGGCGGGGAGGACGGCGCGGAGGCGGCCGGGGCGGCCGAGAGCCTCGAGGGCGAGCGCCCCTGAGGCTGCGGTCCGGCACGGGCCGGGCCGGGCAGCGGGGCGTGAGGCCCTCGCGCGCACGGCCCGTCCCCGGGGCGCGCGCGGCCCGCCGTCATGCGCAAAAGTTCTGAACGCCGCACGGGCGCTTGCTACTATCGGGGCTTCCCACATCCTCTGCACATTTGGCCGGAAGGACACAGTGCGCGTGTTCAATTTCTCGGCGGGGCCGGCGGCCCTGCCGCTGGAAGTTCTCGAGCAGGCCAGCGCGGAACTGACCGACTGGGCCGGCAGCGGCATGTCGGTGATGGAGGTGAGCCATCGCGGCAAGGCGTTCACCGCGCTCGCCGAGCAGACCGAGGCGCGGCTGCGCGCGCTGCTCGCGATTCCCGCGGCCTACCGGGTGCTGTTCCTGCAGGGCGGGGCCACCGGCCAGTTCGCCGCCGTGCCGCTGAACCTCGCCGCGCACGGGGCCGCGGCGGACTACCTCAACACCGGGGTGTGGTCGGCCAAGGCGATCGAGGAGGCCCGCCGCCTCGGGATCGAGGTCAACATCGCCGCGGACGAGGCCGCCTCGAAGTACACCACCGCGCCGGCGCAGTCGGCGCTGCGCCTGACGGCCGGGGCCGCCTACGTGCACTACACGCCGAATGAGACCATCGGCGGGGTGGAGTTCCCCTACGTGCCCGACACCGCCGGGGTGCCCCTCGTCGCCGACATGTCCTCGACGCTGCTGTCGCGACCGATCGAGGTGAGCCGCTTCGGGCTGATCTACGCCGGAGCGCAGAAGAACATCGGCCCCTCGGGGCTGTGCCTGGTGATCGTGCACGAGGGGCTGCTCGCCCGCGCGCGCAAGGACGTCCCGGCGATCCTCGATTACACGCGCATGGCCGCGCACGGCTCGATGCTCAACACCCCGCCGACCTTCGCCTGGTACATCGCGGGCCTGGTGTTCCAGTGGATCGAGGCGCGCGGGGGGCTGGCGGCCATGGCCGCGCTCAACCGCGCCAAGGCCGAACTGCTCTACGGGACGATCGACGGCTCGGGGCTGTACCGCAATCCCGTCGAGCGCGCGTGCCGCTCGTGGATGAACGTGCCCTTCCGGCTCGAGCGGCCGGAGCTCGAGCCGCTGTTTCTCAGCGAGGCGGCCGCGGCGGGCCTGATGCATCTGGAAGGCCACCGCTCGGTCGGCGGGCTGCGTGCGAGCCTCTACAACGCCGTGCCGCTCGCGGCGGTCGAGGCGCTTGCCGCGTTCATGCGCGAGTTCGAGCGCCGGCACGGCTGAGCCGCGATGCGCTATCGGATCCTGACGTTGAACGACATCAGCCCGCGCGGCCTCGAGCGCCTGCCGCGCGAGCGCTACGAGGTGGCCGGCGAGATCGCCGAGCCGCACGCGGTGCTGGTGCGCTCGGCGGACATGCACGGGCTGAAGCTGCCCGCCACGGTGCGTGCGGTGGCCCGCGCCGGGGCGGGGGTCGAGAACATTCCGGTGGAGGAGTTCAGCCGCCGCGGCATCCCGGTGTTCATCGCCCCCGGGGCCAATGCCAACGCCGTGAAGGAGCTGGTGCTGGCGAGCCTGTTCCTCGCGGCGCGTAACATCTGCCAGGCCTGGAGCTTCGCCCGCGCGCTCAAGGGCGATGACCGCGCCATCGAGGCGGCGGTGCACGCCGGGCGCGGCGAGTTCGCCGGGTTCGAGCTCGCCGGGCGCACCCTCGGGGTCGTCGGGCTCGGGGCGGTCGGCGTCGAGGTGGCCAATTCCGCCGAGGCGCTCGGCATGCGCGTGCTCGGCTACGATCCGCAGATCACCGTGCAGCGCGCCTGGCAGCTGTCCTCCGGGGTCGAGCAGGCCCTCTCGCTCGATGACCTCTTTGCCCGCTCCGACTTCGTCACGGTGCACGTGCCGCTCAACGAGCAGACCCGCGGCCTCGTCGGGGAGCATCGGGTGCGGCTGCTGCAAAGAGGCGCGGTGCTGCTGAACTTCTCGCGCGCCGGCATCGTCGATGATCCGGCGGTGGTCGCATCGCTCGATGCGCTGCGGCTGCACGCCTACGTGTGCGACTTCCCGAGCAATCTGCTGAAGGATCACCCCAGGGTGATCACCCTGCCGCATCTCGGGGCGCTCACCGGGGAGGCGGCCGACAACTGCGCCATCATGGCCGCCGATCAGCTGCGCGATTTCCTGGAAAACGGCAACATCAGCAACAGTGCCAACTTTCCCGAGGCCGAGCTCGCGCGCCTGCCGGGCAGCGCGCGGCTCGCGATCGCCAACCGCAACGTGCCGAACGTGGTCGGCCAGATCTCCACGCACCTCGCCGGCGCGGGGCTGAACATCGCCGCGCTGCTGAACGCCTCGCGTGGCGAGTACGCATACACGCTGCTCGATGTGGACGGTACGCTAGAGCCGCGGCTGCTCGAAGCCGTGCGCGCCATCCGCGGCGTGCTGTCCGCCCACTTGATCTGAAAGCGTTTTCGTATGGCACGTAAACCTCCCGTCCGTCGCCCCCGCGCCGCGCCGGCCGCCGAGACGCTCGCGGCGGTGCGCGAGCGCATCGATGGGGTCGATCAGCAGATCCAGCGTCTGCTCAACGAGCGGGCGCTGCTCGCGCAGCGCGTGGGGCTCACCAAGAGCCGCGACGGCACGAGCGGGGAGTTCTACCGCCCCGAGCGCGAGGCGCAGGTGCTGCGCGCGGTGCGCGAGCGCAACCGCGGCCCGCTGCGCGACGAGGAAGTGGTGCGCCTGTTCCGCGAGATCATGTCCGCGTGCCTCGCGCAGCAGGAGCCGCTGAAGGTGGCCTATCTGGGTCCGGAGGCGACCTTCAGCCAGACCGCGGTGCTCACCCACTTCGGGCACTCGGTGCGGGCGCTGCCGCTCGGCTCGATCGACGAGGTGTTCCACGAGGTCGAGTCCGGCGCGGCCGACTTCGGCGTGGTGCCGATCGAGAACTCCACCGAGGGAACGGTCAATCACACCCTCGACCGGTTCCTCAGCTCGCCGCTGAAGATCTGCGGGGAGGTGGAGCTGCGCATCCACCACCACCTGATGGGCAACATGAACGCCCTCGGACGCATCGTGCGCATCTGCTCGCATCCGCAGTCCCTCGCGCAGTGCCGCCTGTGGCTGCAGGAGCATCTGCCGCAGGTCGAGCTCATCGCCGTGGCGAGCAACGGCGAGGCGGCGCGCCGCGCGCGCGATGAGCGCGGCACGGCGGCGATCGCCGGGCAGACCGCCGCGGAGGTGTACGGACTGAAGGTGCTCTCGAGCCAGATCGAGGATCGCGCCGACAACAGCACGCGCTTTCTCGTGCTCGGCAGGAAGCTGCTCGCCCCGAGCGGTGAGGACCGCAGCACGCTGCTGGTGTCGGTCGGACACACCGATGCGCCCGGGGCGCTGTACCGGCTGCTCGAGCCGCTGGCGCGCCACCGCGTGAGCATGACGCGCATCGAGTCGCGCCCCTCGCACCGGCGCAAATGGGATTACGTGTTCTTCATCGACATCGACGGGCACGCCGAGGAGCCGCACGTGGCCCGTGCGCTGGCCTCGCTGAAGCGCCGCGCGTCGCTGTTCCGGTTGCTGGGGTCGTATCCGCGGGCCGTTTTGTAGAGAGACGAACATGAGTAGTGCGGCTGACACACGCGCGCGTCTGCGCGTGGCAGGGGGCGGGAGCATCAGCGGGGAGCTGACGGTGCCCGGGGACAAGTCGATTTCGCACCGCGCGCTGATGCTCGGCGGGCTCGCCGAGGGCGATACGCACATCAGCGGCTTTCTCGCCGGCGCGGACTGCCTCTCGACGCTGCGCGCGCTCGAGGCCCTCGGGGTGCGCATCGAGCGGCCCTCGCCCGAGCAGGTGGTGGTGCACGGCCGGGGCGCCGCGGCGCTCAGCGGCTCGAGCGCGCCGCTCGACATGGGCAACGCCGGCACGGCGATGCGCCTGTTCATGGGGCTGCTCGCCCCGCAGCCGTTCGACTCGGTGCTGATCGGTGATGAGTCGCTGATGCGCCGGCCCATGGAGCGCGTGGCCGCGCCGCTGCGGCAGATGGGCGCGCGCATCGAGACGCGCGAGGGCCGGCCGCCGGTGCACATCCGCGGCACGCCGAGCCTGCACGGCATCGACTTCCATCTGCCGGTCGCGAGCGCCCAGGTGAAGTCCGCGCTGCTGCTCGCCGGGCTCGGCGCGAGCGGCCGGACCCGGGTCACCGAGCCGGCGCCCACCCGCGACCACACGGAGCGGATGCTGGGCGCGTTCGGCGTGACGGTGCAGCGCGACGGGGCCCGTGTATCGCTCGAGGGCGGGCAGCGGCTGCGCGGCACCTCGGTGCACGTGCCGGCGGATTTCTCCTCCGCGGCGTTCTTCATCGTCGCGGGCCTGATCGCAGCGCAGCGCGGACTGCTGCTGCGCAACGTGGGCGTGAACCCCACGCGCACCGGGCTGCTCGAGATGCTCAAGCTCATGGGCGCGGACATCCAGCTGCACCCGCATGCCGGCGAGGCCGTCGAGCCGACGGCGGACATCGAGGTGCGCAAGAGCCGCCTGCGCGGCATCCACGTGCCGCGCGAGCTGGTGCCGCTTGCGATCGACGAGTTCCCGATCTTCTTCATCGCCGCGGCGCTGGCCGACGGGGAAACCACGGTGCGCGGAGCGGAGGAGCTGCGCGTGAAGGAGAGCGACCGGCTGGCCGCCATGGCCGAGGGGCTCACCACCCTCGGGGTGGACAATCACCTGCTCGACGACGGGCTGTGGATCCGCGGCGGCAGCGGCTTCGGGGGCGGCACCATCGAGAGTCACGGCGATCACCGCATCGCCATGGCGTTCGCGATCGCCGGCCTCGCGGCCCGCGCGCCGATCGAAATCCGCGACGTCGCCAATGTGGCGACCTCCTTCCCGGGCTTTGTCGAGCTCGCCCGCGCGGCGGGCCTGGGGCTCGAGGCGCTGTGAGCGCCGTGCGCGCGCCCATCGTCACCATCGACGGGCCGAGCGGCTCGGGCAAGGGCACGATCAGCCGCGCCGTGGCGCGCATCGCCGGGTGGCATCTGCTCGACAGCGGGGCGCTGTACCGGCTGGTGGCGCTGGCCGGCCTGGAGCATAAGCTTGAGCTTGACGATGTGGCCGGCCATGCCCGGCTGGCCGCGGCCATGAGCGTGCGCTTCGGGACCGGGCCGGACGCCGAGCAGGTGCTGCTCGAGGGGCGCGACGTCACCGGGGCCATCCGCAGCGAGGAGATGGGCCAGGGCGCCTCCCGGGTGGCCGCCTGGCCGGCGGTGCGCCAGGCGCTGCTGGAGCGCCAGAGGGCCTTTGCCGAGCCGCCCGGGCTGGTCGCGGACGGGCGGGACATGGGCACGGTGGTCTTCCCGCAGGCGCAATTGAAGATCTTTCTGACCGCGAGCCCCGAGGAGCGGGCCCGGCGGCGCTATAAGCAGTTGAAAGAAAAGGGGTCTGGTGCTAGCCTCTCGGCCCTTTCGCGCGAGATCGCCGAGCGTGATGCGCGGGACTCGAGCCGGGCGGTGGCCCCGCTCGTCCCAGCTGCCGACGCCGCGCTGATCGATTCGACCGGCCTGGGCATCGAGGCGGTGATCGAACGCGTGATCGAGTTGGGCCGGCGTCGCGCGCTGTGGGCGTGAAGCGGCCCTGCCGATGAGGTTTTCCGGTTGGTGTGCGCCAGGGAAGCGCATGCCGTTTTTCGCATCTGCCTGGGCCCTACGGACGCAACGGGCGCCAGTTAATGAGCACGGATCCGTCTGGACCGTGCGAGTGAAGGTATGACAGAAAGTTTTGCACAGCTCTTCGAGCAGAGTCTCGCCAATCAACGCATCCGCCCGGGAATGATCCTCACGGGGCTGGTGGTCGACGTCACCCCCGATGTGGTCGTGGTCAACGTCGGCCTGAAGTCCGAGGCGGTCATCCCCGTCGAGCAGTTCAAGGACGAGCGGGGCGAGATCGAGGTCAAGGCCGGCGACGAGGTGGAAGTGGCCCTCGACTCGGTCGAGGACGGCAACGGCGAGACGCGCCTCTCGCGCGAGAAGGCCAAGCGCGCGCGGACCTGGACTCGGCTCGAGGAGGCATTCAACAAGTCCGAGATCGTCACGGGCATCATCACCGGCCGCGTCAAGGGCGGCTTCACGGTGGAAATCGAGAACGTACGGGCGTTCCTGCCGGGCTCGCTGGTCGATGTGCGCCCGGTGCGCGACACCGCCTACCTCGAGGGCAAGCCGCTCGAGTTCAAGGTGATCAAGCTCGACCAGAAGCGCAACAACGTGGTGGTCTCGCGCCGCGCGGTCGTGGAGCAGGAGTTCTCCGCCGAGCGCAGCGCGCTGCTCGAGAACCTGCAGGAAGGCTCGGTCGTGCGCGGCACGGTGAAGAACCTCACCGACTACGGCGCGTTCGTCGACCTCGGCGGCATCGACGGCCTGCTGCACATCACCGACATGGCGTGGAAGCGCGTCAAGCATCCCTCCGAAGTCGTCAAGGTCGGCGATGAGATCGAGGTGCGGATCCTGAAGTTCGACCGCGAGCGCTCGCGGGTCAGCCTGGGACTGAAGCAGCTCGGCGCCGATCCGTGGGAGAACATCGCGCGGCGCTACCCGGCCAACACCCGCGTGTTCGGCAAGGTCACCAACATCGCCGACTACGGCGCGTTCGTCGAGATCGAGGACGGCGTCGAGGGCCTGGTGCACGTGTCGGAGATGGACTGGACGAACAAGAACGTCAATCCGGCCAAGGTCGTGCACACCGGCGAGGAAGTGGAAGTGATGGTGCTCGACGTCGACGAGGACCGTCGGCGCATCTCCCTCGGCCTGAAGCAGTGCAAGGCCAACCCGTGGAAGGAGTTCGCCGAGAACTACAACCGCGGCGATCACGTGAGCGGGCAGATCAAGTCGATCACCGACTTCGGCATCTTCATCGGCCTGTCGGGCAACATCGACGGTCTGGTGCACCTGTCGGACATCTCCTGGGACATGCCGGGGGAGGAGGCGGTGCGCAGCTACCAGAAGGGCCAGCAGGTCGAGGCCATGGTGCTGTCGATCGACCCGGAGCGCGAGCGCATCAGCCTCGGCATCAAGCAGCTCGCCAAGGATCCGTTCTCGAGCTACATCGCCGAGAACCCCAAGGGCACCATCGTCAAGGGCGTGGTCAAGGAGCTCGACGCACGCGGTGCGGTCATCGATCTGGGCAACGGGATCGAGGGCCAGCTGCGCGCCTCGGAACTCGGCCGCGACCGGATCGAGGATGCGCGTACGGTGCTGAAGGTCGGCGAGGAGATCGAGGCGAAGTTCACGGGCGTGGACCGCAAGTCGCGCACCATTTCGCTGTCGATCAAGGCCAAGGAGGCGCACGAGGAAGCCGAGGCGGTGCAGAATTACCGCTCCTCGGAGTCCGCGCCGACGGGCACGAGCCTGGGTGATCTGCTCAAAGAGCATATCGGAGATCGTGGCTGAGTCCTGAACGCCGCCGCTCCCGTCCCCGGGGGCGGCGGCGGTTCGACCTGCGCTATGACCAAATCTGAGCTCATCGAAATCATCGCAGCCAAGCAGAAGCATCTGCCGGCCAAGGATGTCGAGCTCGCTTTGAAGCAGATCCTCGAGGTCATGAGCGATGCGCTCGCCCAGGGCGAGCGCATCGAGATCCGCGGATTCGGCAGCTTCTCGCTGCACTTCCGTCCGCCCCGCCAGGGCCGCAATCCCAAGACCGGCGAGGCGGTGGCGCTTTCGGGCAAGCACGTGCCGCATTTCAAGGCCGGCAAGGACCTGAGGGAGCGGGTCAACCAGGGCGCGGGGCAGCCGATCCGCGGCTAGTCTCGCGCCGCGCGCTGCGTACGGCGGCGCATGTTAAATTGCAGCGGTGATCGCGCTGCCCGCCTATCTTCTCGCGCTGGCCTTCGCTGCCCTCGGTATCGCCGCGTGGCTGCTCGGGCGTCTGACCGGCAACCGCCGCACCGTGCGCCTGCCGCGCGATTATTACGTCGGCCTTGATCATCTCATCAACGATCGGTTCGATCATGCCGTCGAGGTGTTCGCGCGCATGGCCGAGGCGGGCGATGCCGCGGAGATCCAATTCGCGCTCGGGAGTCTGTTCCGCCGCCGCGGCGAGGTGGACCGCGCGATCGCGATCCACACCCGGCTGCGCGAGCAGGGCAGCTCGGCGCTGCGCCACAAGGCGGCTTTCGCGCTCGCGCTCGATTACCTGAGCGCAGGCCTGATGGACCGCGCCGAGCAGCTGTTCGAGGAGCTCACCGCCTCGAGCGAGTATCGCGACACGGCGCTCGATCAGCTGCTGCGCATCTACGAGGCGCAGGGCGATTGGGCCAACGCGCTTGAGACCCTGCACGCGCTGCCGGCGCACGTGCAGGCCGAGCGGGCGCGGATCGCGGCGCATTACCTCTGCGAGCTCGCCGAGCAGGCGCTCACCCAGGGCGATGCGCCGCGCGCCCGGACGCTGCTCGGCCAGGCGCGCTCGCGGGCGCAGGACCTGCCGCGCGCCGAAGTGCTCGCGGCCCGCATCGCCGAGGCGGGCGGCGAGCACGATGAGGCGCTCGAGCGCTACCTGAGCATCCTCGAGGCGCACCCCGCGCTCGCGATCGAGATGATTCCGCGCGCGCTCGCACTTGCGCCGCGGGCCGAGGAGCAGCGCGTGCTCGCGGCGCTGTGCTCGCGCCTGCAGCGTGCGCGGCAGACGAACCCGCGCGAGCTCGCGGTGTTGCTTGCGAGCGCGCTGCCCCCCCAGCAGCTGCAGCGGCTCGCAGATCTGAAGGGGCCGCATACCGAGGCGGCCGCGGAGGCCTACTCGCTGGCTCTGCTGCTGCAGCGCCTCGGGGATGCCGGCGGGCGCTATCAGTGCGAGGAGTGCGGCCTGCTCAGTGTCGGCTGGTACTGGCGCTGCCCGAAATGCCGCGCCTGGGACAGCATGCGCCCGGCGGCGTTCAAGTGGGAAGCGAGCCCGCCCGAGGCGGCCTTCGGTGCGCGCCGCGGCGCGCAGGAGCGGCCGGCGCGGGACGATCGGCGCGATTTGGGCCGGGTCGGGCGTTAAACTACGCTCAATTGGCGGCCTCCGGCGAGGCCGGTACACACCCTTTCGGGAGAGACTCATGCGGACAGCTCCAAAGTCGATCATACGCACGGCCGTATTTCCGGTGGCCGGCCGCGGCACACGCTTCCTGCCGGCGACCAAGGCGAGCCCGAAGGAAATGCTGCCGGTGGTCGACAAGCCGCTGATCCAGTACGCGGTGGAGGAGGCGCTCGCCGCCGGCGCGACCCGCCTGGTGTTCATCACCGGTGCGGCCAAGCGCGCCATCGAGGATCATTTCGACTCCGACCAGGAGCTCGAGCAGCTGCTCGAGCGACAGGGCAAGAGCAGCCTGCTCAATCAGATCCGCAGCGTGCTGCCCTCCTACGCCTCCTGCATCTACATCCGCCAGCCGGCGCCGCTCGGTCTGGGCCACGCGGTGCTCTGCGCGCAGCCGGCGGTGGGCGCCGAGCCGTTCTTCGTGCACCTCGCCGATGACCTGATCCGCAGCGAGGTGGCCTGTCTGGCGCAGATGGCCGAGGTGTACGAGGCGAAGCGCGCCAGCGTGCTCGGCGTGCAGGCCGTGCCGCGCTCGGACACCGACAAGTACGGCATCGTGGCGGTGGAGGCGGACAAGTCGGCCACCAGCCGGGTGCGCAGCATCGTCGAGAAGCCCAAGCCGCAGGTGGCGCCGTCGAATCTCGCGGTGGTGGGCCGCTACGTGCTGGCGCCCTCGATCTTCGAGCACCTGGAGAAGCTCGGCCGCGGGGCGGGCGGGGAGATTCAGCTCACCGACGGCATCGCGGCGCTGATGCGCGAGGAGGCGGTTTACGCCCACCGCTTCTCCGGCACCCGCTACGACTGCGGCAGCAAGCTCGGCTACCTGCAGGCCACCGTCGAGTACGCCCTGGGCCATCCGGTACTCGGCAAGGACTTCCGCCGTTACCTGCGCGAGCTGCAGCTCGAGATGCACGGGGCCGCCGCGCCCGCCCCGCGGCGCCGGGCCAACGGCTCCGGCTCGCGCCGGCGCACGCAGCGGCCCGCATCTGCGGCCTGAACTCGGCGCTACGCCGGCTGGGCCACCATCGGCTGCACCGGGGCGCGCGCGACGATGTGCGCCAGAGTGTTGATGTTGTCGACCAGCCGGTCGCAGGCGCCGATGATCTCCCCGGCGCGAGCCTCGGTGCCGGCGGCGGCCAGTTCGCGAGCGAGCTGCCGCTGCGCGGCGCGGATCGGCGGCAGCGCGTTCGGCTCCCGCTGCGCACTGAGGGCTTCGGCCGTCTCCGCGAGCGCGGCGGCGCTTTCTCGCATGAACGGCTCGAGCTGAGTGCGCAGGTCTGAGCGCTCCTCGTGCCCGAGGAGCGCCTCGAGGGTCATGACCGTACGCGCCAGGCGATTGCCGTTGGTGAGCAGCGAGTGGGCCAGCTCGGCGAGCGCCGCAGGGGTCGCCGGCTCGGCGAGCAGCCGTTTGACGGAGGCCTCGGCGTTGACGCGCGCCACCCGGGCACCCTGGCGGCCATCGCGCCGCTCCCCGGCGCCGCCGCTGGCGAGGGCACTGAGGTAGTCCGCGTAGGCGCGCAGCATGCGCGCCAGGGTGTCGCGAGTGCGTCCCTTCTCCCACGTGGGCCACAGTCCGTAGGCTGCAAGCGCCACCGTGCTGCCGACGATGGTGTCGATCAGACGGGCGAGCACGGTCGGCTCCGGCGCTTCCCCGACGAACGCCAGCAGCAGCACCACCATGCCGGTGAGGGATGCGACCGCGATGCCGTAGTGCACGTTGCCGAAGTAGCGGAACCCCGCGCACAACACCGCCAGCACCGCCAGGTGCACCCAGTCGTTGGCCGGCAGAACGTGCACCAGCGCGGTGGTGAGCAGCAGCCCGAGAACGGTGCCGACCACGCGCAGCAGGCCGTAGCTGAAGGTGGCCGCATAGTCCGCGCGCAGCACGATCGCGACGGTCATCGGCATCCAGTAGCCATGCTCGACGGGCAGTACCCGCCCGAGCCACAGCGCGAACGTGAAGCACACGGCGCTGCGCACGGCGTGACGGAATGCGGCCGAGCGGGGCGTGAGGTTGGCCGCAAGGATGGCGAGCGGCGACTGCGGACGCAGCGCGCGCGGCAGCTGCAGGTCCTCCTCGGCGGTGCGGCGCAGTCCCTGTGATCCGGCGCGCTCGGCGTTGCGCACCGCGGCGGCGAGCTGACCCGAGAGCGCCTGGAAATGCCGCCACGGCGCCTCCGGTAGCGCCGTCTCAGCCTCGCTCGCGCGCCGCTCCGCGCTCTGCAGGCGCTCGAGCGCCTGCGGCATGCTCTGGCGCGGATCGGCTCCCGCGCGGATCGCCGCGGCGATCGCATCGAACACCGCCGCGCTCTCGTTCTGCACTGCAGGGGCGATGATCGCGCCGGGATCGGAGGCCTCGAGCGCGGTCAACTCGAGGCGGGCGCGCTCGGCGAGCTCGAGCATCACGCCGAAGTGATCCATCACCGCCCCACGGGCGCGGTGCGGCCCGAGCAGCGTGTGTTGCAGCTCGGTCATGCCGTCGGTGAGCTCGAGCGCCGTGCCGCTGTCGCGCACGCCGCCGCGCGCCATCGCTGCGAGTCCCCGATACACCGCCGCCAGGGCCTCGCGCTCCGGGCCGTAGCGCTGCAGCGGCCAGGCGGCGATCGAGAACAGCGCGAGCAGCAGTCCCCCGGCGGTGACCTCGGCGGTGAGCTGCAGGGCGGCCGGCAGGTTCGGGGCGGGCAGGTCGGTGGCGATGACGAGCAGAATCATCGCCGTCATGCCCACCCGGGCGATGGCATCGCCGAAGGTCACGAGCAGCGCGCCGGCAAAGCCGATGGCGAGACTGGCGATGAGCAGCGCCGGCAGATGGTGGTTCAGCGTCAGACCGAGGAAGGTCGCGAGCCCCCCGGCGGCCGACACCGCGAGCAGCCTCGCGAGGCGCTGCCGATAGGGGCCGGGCTGATCGGAGTACATCGTCACGACCGCGCCCACCGCGATGGCGATGCCCGCGAGCAGCTGAGCGCTCGCGATGCCCCAGGCGAGCGGCAGGACGACCGCGGCGGTGTTGCGCAGCAACACCCGCCAGGGTAGCTGAGCGGGCTTGGTCTGCAGCAGCGTTGCGAGAATGTTCTGACGCAGAGACGTGACGGCAGACGGCATCCGGAGCTCTCCGATCCTCCGCCGCACGCGAGACGACGGCGCAGCGGCGATTATGGCAGATGCACCGTCACGACGGCCCCGCCGCCGGGCCGATTGGCGAGGGTCAGCCGCCCGCCGTGCGCCTCGATGATCTCGCGGCACAGCGTCAGCCCGAGACCTGAGCCGGAGGACTTGGTCGAGAAGAACGGCACCAGCGCATCGCGCAGCGCCTGCTCGGTGAGGCCCGTGCCCCGGTCGGCCACCTCGAGGCGCACTCCCGGGGCCTGCGGGTGCACGCTGAGGGTGATCGCATCGGGCGGGGAGCCGGATTCGCGGGCATTCTTGATGAGGTTGATGATCACCTGCTCGAGCTGCCCGGCATCGGCGCAGGTCGCCTCCTCGGGCAATGCGCCCTCGATCCGAAAGCCGAGTGTCGCGGCGAGCGGAGTGAGGAACGGCTCCCACAGGAGCGGCTGCGGCCGTGGCTGCGGGAGCTTGGCGAAGCGCGCATACCCCTCGATGAAGGCCGCGAGGTGCTGCGTGCGCTCCCCGATGGTGGCGAAGATGCGCTCGAGCTGCGGGCCGAGCGCCGCCCCTTGGGCCTCGGCCGCGAGGAGCTTGCCCGAGTGCACCAGGGAGCTGATGGGAGCGACGGAGTTGTTGAGCTCGTGCGCAATGACGCGGATGACCTTCTTCCACACCGCGATTTCCTGCGCGGCGAGCTCACGCGTCAGCCGCTCGAGCAGCCACAGCTGGTGCGGCTGTGCGTTCAGCAGGAAACTGCGCCGCGAGAAGCGGTAGACCTCGCTCTCCGGGCCGCCGCCGAGGGTGAAGAGCGTATCGTCGGTGGCGGCAACGGCCGCGCGCAGTTCGGCGGGCTGCGCGGCGAGCAGGGCCTGCGCGTCCAGGCCCTCGAGCCGCCGTCCGCCACGCAGCAGCTGCCGCGCGGCGATATTGCCGAAGACGATCCGCCCCGCAGCAGAGCTCAGCACGAGCGCCACGGGCGTGGTCTGCAGAACCGTGTCGAGCAGCAGCTCGCGCTGATACAGATCGAACCGCTCGCGGCGCAGCAGCGCCCCGAGGCTGTTGTACGCCTCGACGAGCTCGCGCAACTCGGGCGGGGCGGGAGCGGCGATGCTGACACTGAAGTCGCGGTCGCGCAGACTCTCGATTCCGCCGCTCACGGCCGCGAGGGTCTGCCGCCAGGGACGCGTGGCGCGCACGGCGAGCCACGCCATCAGCGGCAGGCAGAGCGCGAGGGCCGCGGCGAGCCCGATCAGGCCCGCGCCCAGCCAGTGCACGGCCGCTGCGGTGAGTGCCGCGGTGAGCACCGCCATCAGCGCGAGCGCGACACCCATCCGGCCGGCGAGCGAGCCGCGCAGAGTGCCGATCATGTGTCGGTCTTCAGGCCGAGCTTTTCCATGCGCCGGTAGAGCGCCTGGCGGGACAGGCCGAGCTCGCGCGCGGCGCGCGAGATGTTGCCTTCGTTGCGCGCGAGCGCGGATTCGACTGCGGCGCGGTCCGGCTGGGGCGCCTCGGCGGGCTCGCGCTCGAGGGCCGGGAGATTCAGCGCGGCCTCGCCGATCTCCGCGCTCTCTGCGAGCAGGCAGGCGCGCCGGATCACATTGCGCAGCTCGCGCACGTTGCCGGGCCACGGGTATCGCCCGAGCGCCGCTTCGGCCGCCGGCGAGAGCGAGTGGCGCTCATCGAGGAAGTGACGCGCCAGCGGGAGAACGTCCTCGGCGCGGGCCGCGAGTGGCGGCACTTCGAGCTCGATCACGTTCAGCCGGTAGTACAGGTCCTCCCGGAAGGTGCCGGCGCGGATCGCGCCACGCAGATCGGCGTTCGTGGCGGCCACCAGCCGCACCTCGGCCCGGCGGGTGGCGTTCGAGCCGAGGCGCTCGAACTGGCCGGTCTGCAGGACGCGCAGCAGCTTCGCCTGGCCGGCGGCCGAAAGGTTGCCGAGCTCATCGAGGAACAGCGTGCCGCCGCTCGCCGCCTCGAACCGCCCGATGCGCGCCCGGGCGCCGGTGAAGGCCCCCGCCTCGGTGCCGAACAGCTCCGCCTCGATCAGATCCCCGGGCAGGGCGCCCAAGTTGACTTTCACGTACGGCCCGGCGCGCACCGCGGAGTTCGCCTGGATGATGTCCGCCAGGACTTCCTTGCCCGAGCCATTGGGGCCGGTGATGAGCACCGGCACGTCCGCGTGCGCCACCTGGGTCGCAACGGACACCAGAGTATGCATCGCCTCGCTCTCGTACACGGCACCGCACAGGTTGAAGCGGCGCTCGAGCGCTGCGCGGGCCTCGTGGCGCTCGCGGCGCAGTGCAGCCGCCTGGGCGCGCGCCTGGCGCAGATCGAGCAGGTTGCTCACCGTCGTGAGCAGGCGCGCGTCATCCCAGGGCTTGGCGAGGTAGTCGGCGGCGCCCGCCTTGACGAGCTCGACGGCGGTCTCGAGGTGCGTCCAGGCCGTCATGAGCACGATCGGCAGATCGGGGTGGACACGGCGAATCTCGTGAAAGAGCGCCACGCCTTCCTCCCCGCTCGTGGCCTCGCGGCGGAAGTTCATGTCCTGGATCACGAGGTCCACCGGCTGCTCCTGCAGCACGGCGAGGCCCTCGGAGGGGCAGGCCGCGCTCAGGACCTCCGCCCCGTGCAGCGAGAACAGGACTTCGAGCGCGGCACAGACCGCCGGGCTGTCGTCGATGACGAGCACCCGCCGGTGGTGGAGCCGCAGATCGGAGGCGGGTTTGAGCATGGGTTGATGTTACCGGAACACGCTTCACACCGTACGGGTCGCGACCGAGGGCGCAACGCGGGCAGCCCGAAGCGCCGGCTGCCAGGCGGCGAGCTGCGCCACGAGGCCGAGCAAGAGGACTCCGGCGAGCAGGTACCACGGGTCGAGGCGGGGGATGCCGTCGTGGTCGGAAAGCCACTGCCCCAGGGCGAGCGCGAGCACGCTGCCGAGCGCCATGCCGCCGAGGAGCACAAGTGCATTCTCGGTCATGAACTGCGCGACGATGTCGCGTCTGCGGGCACCGACCGCCCGGCGGATCCCGATCTGTCTGGTGCGGCTGGCGACGTTGAAGGTGACGAGTCCGAAGATCCCGAACGAGCAGAAGATGAGCATGATTGCCGTGAGCACCGTGAGGAACACCGCGGTGTTGCGCAATCCGAGGTTCATCTGGCGCCGCGCGCTGGAGAGGGTCGGCGCGTAGAGGATGATGGCATCCTGATGTGCGGCGCCGATGTGACGCTTCGTCGCGCGCAGGACCGCGGCGCGTTCCCCGGGCCGTGCGCGGACCAGCAGGTCGTAATTGGCGTACTCGGTGAGAATCTGGGGCATGAGGACCGTGTCATAGGGGGAGGCGCCGAGTGTCGGCCCCATGAAATCTCGCGCGATCCCGATGATCGTGAGCGGGGTGTGCCCGCCGACGTACACCGTCCCTCCCAGCGCGTGCCCGTGCGGAAAGAGCGCATGGGCAAGCGAGCGAGTCACGATGACCTCGGCGGTTCCCTGGCGCGGGTGGGCCGGGGATTGCGTCGTGATTTCATCCGCACGGAAGTTGCGTCCGGCGATGAGCCGCACGCCGAGCGTCCGCAGGCCGTCCTCATCGACCGGCATGACGCCGCTCAGCACGCTCGCGCCGCGTCCGTCGGGTGTGCGCCCGACCGACATCCCACTGCCGTCGTCGGTCATGGGCACTCCGAAAGTCACCGTCGCGGCGGCCACATCCGGTTGGGCCCTGAGGTAGCTCAGATCCGCCTCAACGGCGCTGGCGACGTCGAATTTCTTGCTGAGCGCGGCGATGACCAGCTCGAAGGTGTCGCGCGTGTCGATGCCGGTCGGCTGCTCGATCTTGTGTACCGCGCGGCTGACCATTGCGGTGGCGTTGACCAGGACCGCGAGCGTGATGGCGATCTGCAGGGCGACGAGGACGGCGCCGATCGGGTTGCGCCGCAGCGCCGACAGCATGGGGAACATATGGGCTCTCATGTTCGCGTCGACTCGATGTGGCGCACTTACTGGCTCTTCAGATGCAGCGCGGGAGGCGTGCGACCGCAGCGCCAGGCCGGATAAACTCCCGCGACCAGCGTTGCTACGACGGCAAGACCGAGCGCCCACGCGATGCCGAGCGGATCAAAGTGCGCGAGGCGTCCATAGGCGCTGTTGCTGTGGGCATAGAGTGCGCGCACAGCGCTCAGTCCGGCGATGCCGAGCGCAAGACCGAGTGCGGCCCCGAGTCCCGACAGCGCCGCGGCCTCGAGGAGGTGTTGCATGAAGATGTGCCGGCGGGTCGCCCCCAGCGCCCTGCGCACCCCGGCAATCGGCGCGCCGCGCAGGAATTTAGCGAGCAGGATGCCCACCGTGTTGATGAGACAGACGGTGAGCAGGGCGAAAGCGAGCTCCACCAGCAGCCTGCTGCGCTCGCTGACCACGTGGTGCATGCGCAGCCACTGGCTGACTTTCCACAGGTGAGTGTTCAGCGGCCCCTCGAATCGCCCGGTGCTGCGCTGTTCGGCCGCATAGGCGCTCATCAGGGCGAGGAAGCGCCGCCGAGCCGACGCACTGGGCAGGTCCACCCACATGCCGACCCAGGTGCACTTCGAGTTCAGCAGCGCCCGGTAGGTGTGACCTGCGCTCGAGTTCCCGCAGGCCATGTGCCCGCCGGGCCACATGTGCAAGGTCGGCCCCCATTTGAAGGGCACGAAGGCGCGCGCCGGCTTGGCGAAGGCGCCGCCGCCGCCGGGGGTCAGATCGTAGAATCGCGGTTGCGGATCCCAGTGATCCAGCACGCCCACCACGCGGAAGCGATGCTTGTTCCAAAGCAGCGTGCGTCCGACGCTGTCGATACCCCCGAAGAGCTTCTCGTTCTCGCGCCGGCTGAGCACGATGACCGGCTCAGGTCCCCGGTCGGCGGCCGCGCTCCAGGGACCGCCGTATTTGAACGGCACATCGAACATGCGGAAGAATCCCGCGGTGGTGCCCCGCGTGAACAGCGGCAGCGGACGGCTCTGGCCGGGTGTGCCGGTGACCGCGCCCACCAGAAGCGTCAACAGGGCCTTTTCTTTCGGAATATCCGAGCCGTAGAGATAGGTGGCATCCCGGTAGGTGAGCTGCTGCGGCACGCGGCTCACGTGTGCCCTGCGGCTTGAGCCCCACGGGTCCATGGTGACGGCGTAGAGCACGTTGTTCTTCCACCAGATCGGGTTGCCCGACATGGCGTGATACACCGTGAGCGTCACGATGCAGGCGGAGATGCCAAGCCCGATGCCGACGGTCATCAGCAGAGTGAGGCCGGGAGTGCGTTGAAAGCTCTTCCAGGCCATCCGCACGTAGTAGCCGAGCATGTGTTCTCCGCGACTCAGGAGGTTAAGGTGTTGTCCGGCAGGGATTCATTCGGGCGAAAATTACCGTGCCTGTCATGTCGCTGCAGGCGCTCAGCTGCGAACGTTCTCATCCCCCGCTCCGCGGTGGAGTCATGCCCTCTGGGGTCATCTGGCCCTCTGGGGCGACGCTGACGGTGGTGGTGAGCCAGCGGTTGATGGTCTCGACCTGTGCGGGGGTGAGGGTGCCTGCGGCGTACTGCAGCTGGATGATGCTGTTGATGTAGCTGT
>JAJYUL010000061.1 GCA_021792555.1 Pseudomonadota bacterium | reverse complement strand
CGCCGTCAGCGCCACCGCCGGGCGGCGGCTCACGCTCGACAATCAGATCCTGCTCGGCGGGGACAGCGGGCTGCGCGGCTATCCGCTGCGCTACCAGGACGGCACGGCGCGCGCGCTGTTCACCATCGAGGAGCGCTGGTTCAGCAACTGGTACCCGTTCCGGCTGTTTCGCGTCGGCGCGGCGGTGTTCTTCGACATGGGGCGCACCTGGGGCCGCGCGCCGCTCGGGCAGCCGAGCCTCGGGCTGCTGAAGGACGCGGGCTTCGGTCTGCGCCTCGGCAATGCGCGCACCGCCTTCGGCAACGTCATCCACATTGACCTCGCCTTCCCGTTCGACGGCGGCTCGAACATCAAGCGGGTGCAGTTCCTGGTGCAGACCGAGCGGCAGTTCTGAGCCGGCTCGAATCCGCCGGCGCGCAGCGCGCGCCGGCTCAGCGCCGCGGCTTCAGGCCCGGGGGGGTCAGCAGCGTCCCGTCCGGCAATCGCCGCCCGGCGGCCGCCGGCTCGGGCGCGGCCGGCTCGGGTACGACCGCGAGCGGGACAGGCTCGGCCTTCTCCGGCGCGCGGGTCGGCAGCACTTCGACGGACAGCCTGACCGAGCAGCGCTCACCGCCCTGCAGCGCGCCGACCGCAACCAGCTTGCGCGCGATCTCCTGGCCCTTCTCGTTGTAGACGCCGACGACGATGTCGTACTCGTACGGATCCTCATCGGGCGGGTGACACACCTGCCCCTCGATCTCGAGCGCGCGGATCGCCGCCTCCTGGCGCTGCGCGGCCTCAACGTCGAAGCGCAGGTGGTGCCGGCAGCCCGGGCAGACGCTCAGGCTCTCGAGCACCACCGCCTTGCAGTGGGGACAGACGCGCGTCTTGCCCGCCGCCACCGGACGCGCGGCTGCACTCATACCGTACCGGTGATCACCGATTCAGTGAGCGCGTCGGCATCGGCGCTCGAGGCGCGATCCCACCCGAACTCCACCTTGCCGCGCATGCGCGCGCCAGAGGCCACGGTGAAGGAGCCGGCCTTGATGTCGCCCTCGATGCGCCCGCCCTCGCGCAGATCGACCTGCTCGGCATCGACGATGTTGCCGAGCAGCTCCCCGCCGACGATCACGGCGGCGGCCTTGACGTGCCCCTCGATGCGCGCGCCCGGATCGAGCGTGAGCGTGCCGTCGATGTGCACATCGCCCTTGAACCGGCCCGCGACCCGGACGTGACCTGTGCCGTTGATCTTGCCCTCGAGGGTCAGTCCCGCGGCGATGATCGACTCTTTGGCCTCCGCGCCGCCGCGGCCGGGGCGCCGCTGCGTTTCAGGCAGCGGTGCGACGTTGGGCGCCGCGTCCCGCGCCGGCGGGGCGGGCACCGAGCCGCTGGCGAAACCGGAGCCAGAGGAGTTCGTATCTTTCCAAAGCGCCATGAGAAACCCCCAGATATTCGGGTAGCCGAAGTCAGTTATCGCGAAGGTACCTCGATCGGCGCCCGAGAACCAGTGTCTTCACACGACGACACCGCGCCTGTGACGGCGCTCTCACGCGCCTGATGCGTCGATCAGCTTCAGCAGCTCCTCGGTCTTCTCGCGCATCAGCGCCTCGCTGCCGCGGCTCTCGACGTTCAGGCGCACCAGCGGCTCGGTGTTCGAGCCGCGCAGGTTGAAGCGCCACTGGTCAAACTCCATCGACAGCCCGTCGGTGTGATCGACGGCGCGGGCCGAGCGCCCGTAGTGGCGCTCGACGCGCTCGAGAATCGAGCGCGCATCGCCCGTGAGGCGCCGGTTGATCTCCCCGCTCGCCGGAAAGCGCCGCATGCGCTCGGCCACCAGCCCCGAGAGCGGCCCACGCTCGGCGATCACCTGCAGCGCGATGAGCCAGGGGATCATGCCGCTGTCGCAGTAGGAGAAGGAGCGGAAGTAGTGGTGCGCGCTCATCTCCCCGCCGTAGATGCCGTCGACCTCGCGCATCTTCTGTTTGATGAAGGCGTGCCCCGAGCGGCACAGCACCGGCGTGCCGCCGTGCTCGCGCACGATGTCGATGGTGTTCCAGGTCAGGCGCGGATCGTGCACGATGCGCGCGCCGGGCTCGCGCTTGAGGAACACCTCGGCGAGCAGGCCGACGAGGTAGTAGCCCTCGATGAAGTTGCCCTGCTCGTCGAAGAAGAAGCAGCGGTCGTAATCCCCGTCCCAGGCGAGGCCCACATCGGCGCCGCTCTTGCGCACCGCCTCGGCGGTCACCGCGCGGTTCTCCTCGAGCATCGGGTTGGGGATGCCGTTCGGGAAGGTGCCGTCGGGCCGATAGTTCACCTTGATGAACTCGAACGGCAGGTGCGGCTCGAGCGCATCGATCGCAAGCCCCGCTCCGCCGTTGCCGGGGTTGACCACCACCTTGAGCTTGCGCAGCTTGCTGCGCTCGACATAACCGAGCAGGTGCTCGATGTAGCGCGCGCGGATGTCGAGCTTGCTCTCGCGGCCGGGGCTCGCCGCCTTGCCCGGCAGCGCGCCGGCGGCGATCATGTCGCGCATCTCGTTCAGGCCCGTGTCCGAGCTCACCGGGCGCGCCTCGCCGCGCACGAACTTCATGCCGTTGTAATCGGAGGGGTTGTGACTTGCGGTCACCATGATCCCGCCGTCCAACTCGTAGGCGAAGGTCGAGAAGTACGCCGCCTCCGTGCCCCACAGCCCGATGTCGAGCGCATCGGCGCCCGTGTCGGTGAGTCCGCGGCGGATCGCCGCGGCGAGCTGCGGGCTCGTCAGGCGGATGTCGTACCCGACCGCGACGCGGCGAGGCTTGACGAGCGCGCAGAAGGCTCGCGCGATGTCGTAGGCGAGGGATTCGTTGATCTCCTCGGGAATGCGGCCGCGGATGTCGTAGGCCTTGAAGGCGTTGAGATTCGGCATGCGTCCTCCTGATGCGGGGCCCAAGGATTGCAGGTGAGGAGGGCTGCGGCAACCCCCCGTACAACCGCCCCGAGGGCTCGCGTAACCGAAATGCGCCCCGAGCGCGCCCCGCGTAGACTCGAAGCGTTGCCCGCAAGGCCCGATGAGCACTGCCATGATCGACGAGTCGAATGCACACACCGCAGAGCAGCCGCACCGCCACCGCATCAGCGTGCAGGACTACCACCGCATGGCCGAAGTGGGCCTCCTCGGCGCCGATGCGCGCGTGGAGCTCATCGACGGGGCGATTTTCGACCTCGCCCCGGCGGGCGAGGCGCACCGCGCGACCGTGCGGCGGCTGGAAGGGCTGCTGCGCCGGGCGATCGCAGCGCAGGGCATCGTGGTGCGGCACACCCCTATCCGTCTGGGAGCCGACTCGGAGCCGCAGCCGGACTTGGCCGTGCTGCGGGCGCGCCCGGACGGCTACCGCACTCTCCCGCCCAGCGCCGCCGACACGCTGCTCGTGATCGAAGTCAGCGAGAGCACCTGGCACTACGATCACGACACCAAGGTGCCCTTCTACGCCCGGCAGGGGATTGCCGAGGTGTGGCTCTTCGACCTGACGAGCGCGACCGTGCACTTCTTCCGCCAGCTCACGGGCGGGCACTACGTCGATGCGACCGCGACGGAAAATCCCGGCTTGACGTTCCTGCCCGGACTGACGGACGTGGCGGTGGACCTCGCGGAGGTCTTCCCCGGGGCCTGAGGCGCCCGGTGCCACGGGCCGCTGCGCACAGAGCGCTTCGGCTATTCTGAGCGGCACCGATTCCCGATCCGAGGCCGCGATGCTCAAGACTCTGCTCCAGGCCAAACTTCACCGCGTACGCGTCACCGAGGCGGACCTCAACTATGAGGGCTCCTGCGGGATCGACGAGCTGCTGCTCGAGGCCTCGGGCATCGTCGAGTTCCAGTACCTGGAGCTTTACAACATCACCCATGGCGAGCGCTTCTCGACCTACGCCATCCGCGCCCCGCGCGGCAGCGGCACCATCAGCTTAAACGGCGCGGCGGCGCGCCAGGCGCTGGTGGGCGACCTGCTGATCATCTGCGCCTACTCGCAGTATGCGCAGGCCGAGCTCGCGGGCTACCGCCCGGTGGTGCTCCTCGTCGATGAGCGCAACCGGCCGAAGCCCCCGGCGCTCAAGGCCCGCCCGGCCGAGGCGTAGCGCGGGGCGCATTTCCCGCAGCCGGCGCGGGCCTGTCATTCGGCCTGGCGAGGGGACGAGCCGCTCGACACCCATCCGATGAGCGCCCTGCTGCGCGGAGAATGGTATGGAGTGCGCTGCTGCGCGCGGCAACGGCAACGGCAACGGCAACCAAGTCCAGACCCGTCTCAGGCAGCATCTCGAGTCAGGGCGGGACGCCGGAAACAGCGGGTGGCTCGCGCCGAGCTCTATCGACGTCCTCGATCAATAGGAGCCGAACGTACGCGGAGCACGTTGAGCAACGCTCCGTAGGCCTGAGAGCCCAGCGGTAGCACACCGACCCGGATAAGACCGCAGCTGTGCAGACGCGGCAAAGCCGGCACGATCCTGGCCGATCGCAATTTGCCCAGCGACGTGCGGGCGCGAGAGTCTATTGGATCAATGCTTTCCATTCATGCCGTGAATTATTATAATTCACGACGTGAATAATCTTCCGCGCCTCGTTGAAGCAGCGCTCGCCGAGCGGCTGAAGGTCATGCCCGCCGTCATCGTCACGGGCGCCCGTCAGACCGGCAAGAGCACGCTCGCGGAGCATCTAGTCGCAGACAGTCGCCGCTTCGCCTCCCTCGATGACCTCGATGTACTGGATCTCGCCCGGCGCGACCCGCAGGCGCTGCTCGGCGGCGAGCAGCCGATCACACTGGATGAGGTGCAGCACGAGCCGGGCTTGCTGCGAGCGGTGAAGCGTGCGATCGATCGCCAGAGGACGCCTGGCCGGTTCCTGCTGACCGGATCGGCCAATCTGCTGCTCATGCGAGGCGTCTCGGAGTCACTGGCCGGGCGGGCCAGCTACCTGACGCTCTGGCCGATGACACGCCGCGAGCAGCTCGGCCAGGGCCGATGCGGCGTATGGGATGAATTGCTCGGCGCACCCGAGCGCCATTGGGAAGAGGTGCTTCGCGCTCAACCGGAACACTCCGAGGACTGGAAGGCGCTCGCGCTGCGTGGCGGCTTCCCGACACCAGCGCTGAGACTGCGCTCGATGCCCGAGCGCTCCATCTGGTTCGATGGGTACGTGCGCACCTACCTCGAGCGAGACCTGCAGGACTTGGCCTCGATCAGTGCGCTGCCGGACTTCAGACGTCTGATGCGCGCGAGCTGCCTGCGGTTGGGGCAGCTATTGAATCAGACTGAGCTCGGTCGCGACATCTCCTTGCCGCAACCCACGGTGCACCGCTGGCTGAATCTCCTCGAAACCTCCTACCTGCTCGTTCGTTTGCCCGCATACGCCGTCAACCGAACCAAGCGCCTCATCAAATCCCCGAAGCTGTACTGGGCCGACACCGGCGTCGCGCTGCACGTAGCCGAATCGCAATCCCCTGCCGGTGCGCACCTGGAGAATATCGTCCTGCAGGACCTCCTGGCGTGGCGCGACGCGCGAGTGGCACGTGCGGAAATCAGCTACTGGCGCACCACTTACGGCGAGGAAGTTGATTTTGTGATCGAGACCGGGGAGAAACTCCTGCCCGTGGAGGTCAAGGCCACCAGCCGGCCGCGCCTCGGTGACACCAGCCACTTGCGGACATTCCGGCAGGAGTACGGGAGCTCAGCGCGTGCCGGCCTGCTCCTGCACACCGGCACGCAAATCGAATGGCTGACACCGGATGTGCTGGCAACCCCCTGGTGGCGGGTACTCTGAGTCGCCCGCCACCGAGCGATCTGCAGGCCGGGCTCTCGCAAAGATCCGCGCACCCTGCCGCCGCTCGCGCTGCACCAGGCGCGCATCGCCTCCCGGATCACTCCGCTGGCGCAGTCACGCTCACCAGCACTGACACGCTGGTGCGTCAGCCGCGCCATCTCGCCCGGCAAGGTGATGGAGAGCTTCTCTAATTTCTGCGCTTGCGCGGGGGTTGCTCATATGCCGGTATCCAATGCCACTGGATACCTGTTATTCCTGCCGCGGCTCTTCGAGTATCATGGGCTTGCAAACGTCATGTCTGCTGTCATGTCGAGCACCGCGCGCAGACGCTGCGCAAATGACTCGAGCCAGCGGGTCCGCGGGCGTCGGGCTCGCCTCGATGATCTCGGGTGCGTTCCTGCACTCAGCCCTTGGCACTGCCCCGGCCGGCGGATCTGCCGCCACCGCTTTTACCTTTACCGGAGCGCGCGGGGCGCTTCGGCGCCGAGCGGCTCTTGGCCGAAGCGCTCACCTTCGCGGGGGATTTCACCTTCGCGGCCGAGCGCTTCTTGCGCGCGGGGCGCTCGCGCACCGGTGCCGCAAGCTCGATGCCGAATACGCTCGTGAGGTCTGCCTCGCCGATCCGCTTACGCTCAGTGCCGCCCCGGACAGCCTCGAGATCGACCGCAGCGCCGATCAGCTCGCCGTGCTCGAGCGCGCGCAGCGTGAAGAGCAGCTCGGGCTCGGCGTCGAGCCGCGCACCCACCCCGTACATCACGGCCGCGACGTGCTTGCACATCCTTGCCCAGTCCGGGCAGGAGCAGCTCATCTGGATTTCTCCGGGCCGGGGGAACAGGCCCTGCTGAGGATCGGTGACGATGCCCATCACCCGATCGGACAGCCGCCCCTCGAGCAGCTCGATGAGCGAGCCGATCTGCCCGGCGCACTGTGCCTTCAGGCGCGACCACTGCGCCTTGCCGAGCGGTGCGATCTGGATCGCGACCTCGTAGGGTTGCGCCTGCGAACCGGCCACCCGCGCGGCAATCCGCCCCGGGGCGATGTCCAGATCGAGCACCGCGCCGCTGCGCAGGTAGCTGCGGCCGCGGGGCAGGCGGTATTCGTAGTCCCGGTAGGATTCCAGGTTCTCGCACCAGGCCTTGCCCCAGAAGCTGCGCGCGATGAGGCGTCCCTCGATCTTGACCGGGGACGGCGCCCGGGCATTGCGGCCGCGCGCCTTCGCCAGGCGCTCAGCGGCCCGCAGCGCGCGCGAGCGCTGCTCTTGAACGCTCGGCTTGCGCGTGTAAGCCCACCAGCTCATCGGCTCCGGCCTCCCTTGGAATCCGCGCCGATCATGCATCGCAGGCCTTGTGGATGTCGAGCGCGACCGTCGCGAGCAGCTCCGCATCGCTCATCTGTGTCAGCAGCCGCTCCCCGCCCGCATCGAGCAGCTCGCGGGCGAGATCGCGCTTGGCCTCGATGAGCGCATCGATCTTCTCCTCCACCGTGCCGCGGCAGACGAACTTGTGCACCAGAACGTTGTGCTGCTGGCCGATGCGAAACGCCCGGTCGGTGGCCTGGTTCTCGACCGCCGGGTTCCACCAGCGGTCGAAATGAATCACCTGCGAGGCGGCCGTGAGGTTCAGGCCCGTGCCGCCGGCCTTCAGCGAGAGCACGAAGAACGGCGGGCCGTCCTCGCGCTGGAACTGCTCGACGAGTCCTTTGCGTTTGGCGACCGCCGTGCCGCCGTGCAGCGTCAGCCCCGCTCGGCCGAAGACCTGTTGCAGGTACGCGGCGAGCGGCTCGGTGAGCTCGCGGAACTGCGTGAACACGAGCACCCGCTCCTGGCGCTCGGCGAGCTCCGCGCAGATCTGCCCGAGCCGCTCGAACTTGCCGCTGCGCGCGCCGGTGTAGGGACCTTGACCCGCCCACTGGGCTGGGTGGTTGCAGATCTGCTTCAGCTGCATGAGGTAGGAGAGCACCGCGCCGCGGCGCCGGATGCCCTCGGTGCGCTCGAGCGCGCGCGCAAGCTCCTGCACGCAGCGCTCGTAGAGCGTCGCCTGCTCCCGGGTCAGGCCGCAGAAGGCGCGCACTTCGGTCTTCTCCGGCAGGTCCGCGATGATGCGCTTGTCGCTCTTTAAGCGCCTGAGGATGTACGGCTGCACCAGGCGGCGCAGCGGCGCATAGGACGCATCGCCCCCCTGGCTCATGCCTTTGGCGGCCTCGGCAAACGCGCGCGCACCCCCGAGCAGCCCCGGGTTGAGGAAATCAAACAGCGACCACAGGTCCGAGAGCCGGTTCTCGATGGGCGTGCCGGTGAGGGCGATGCGGGCCGAGGCGGTGAGCTCCTTAACCGCGCGCGTCTGCTGCGCGCCCGGGTTCTTGATGGCCTGCGCCTCATCGAGCACCACGAGCCGCCACGCTCTTGAGCGCAGTGCCGCAGAGCGGGTCACGACCCCATACGTGCTGAGCACGACATCGATTGCGCCGAGCGCCGCATCCAGCGCAGCGGCGGCGTTCAGATCGATGTCAGTCTCGGACGGATGCGCCACGAAGACCTTCAGGCCCGGCGCGAACCGCTCGAGCTCGCTTTTCCAGTTGGCGATCAGCGAGGCGGGCGCGACGATGAGGCTGGGGGCGCTGGCCTCGCCCCCGGGGCGTGTGCGGCGCGCCGAGGCTCGCCCCGAGCCGCCGTGAACATGCACCAGGAGCGCAATCACCTGCACCGTCTTGCCGAGGCCCATGTCATCGGCGAGACAGGCCCCGAGGCCGAGCCCGGCGAGCAGCGCGAGCCACTTCGCGCCGGTGACCTGGTAGGGCCTCAAGGTCGCCTTCAGGCCCGCCTCCGAGAGCGAGCGCTCGGCGTCGGGGTTGCGCAGCCGCTCGAGCAGCCCACGCAGCCACTCGCCCGCCTCGACGCCGGACCAGGCCGCAAGCGGCTCGGGCACCTCGGTGATGTCGCGGCCCGCGGGCGCTCCGGCCAGCAGGCGCATGCCCTCGTGGAACGAGAGCCCTCCGGAGCGAACCTGCCGCTCCACCCGCTTCCAGTGCTCGAGCGCCGCGGCGAGCTTCTCGCCGTCGACCTCGACCCACCGGCCGCGCAAGCGGATGAGGCCACCGGCTGCCGAGAGCAGCTCCCGCCGCTCCGCCTCCGTCAGCTCTTCGCCCTCGAGCGTCATGCGCACCGAGAAATCGAGCACGGCCTCGGCGCCGAGGCGCGCGGCGGGCTCGCCCCCCACCCGCACGCTGACCTGAGGCCGCGGCGCGCGGCCCGCCTTCCACCAGTCCGGGATCCGCACCACGAGCCCGCAGGCCTCGAGGACCGGGACATCCGAGAGCAGCCTCAAGGCCTCCGCCGGAGCCCAGGCGAGCGGGTGGTAGATATCGCCACTGTCCACCAGCTCGCGCACCCACTCGAGCCGCTCGGAGGCTTCCTGGATCGGCTTCAGCAGGCTCGCCAGGCGCTTGCGGTTTGCCGAGCCGCTGTACTCCTGAAGGGCGCGCCCGAGCGGCAGATGCCGGGCCGCGCCCTGCTCCGAGACACTGCCCGCGTAGGTGACGAGGAACGCAAACGGAAACGCCTCATCCCGCGGGTTCTCGGCCAGATGAAAGGTGACCCGGCCGACGAGCCGCCACAGCGGATTGCGCCGGTGCAGATAGGTGCGCAGGCTCTCCTCGCCCGCGAGCGCCTCCCCGCGCAGCCAGTCCTCGATGTCGCGCCAGGCCATGCTGAGCAGAGCCGCATCGAGGTATTCCAGGCCTCGGATGGGCGGAGCGGCGAGCCGCAGAGCCTCAAGTTCCTCCTCGGGCGGCAGCTCGACCAGCACGCCGGGCGCATCGGGCGGCGCATCGCCGAGATGACACAGCCGGGTCACGTAGCGCTGCGCGAAATCGCGGGCGAAGGTCAGTCCCGGCGGTAGAGCGGTCGTGACTTCGGTGGTCGCAAGGTGCACCAGTCCCGCGCCCTGACCCTGCGTGAACGCCCGCTCGATGCGTGTGATCACCGTCGACGGCAACCCTATCGCATCGGGCGAGTCGACGCGCTGCACTGCGAAGTGGCGTCGGGCATTGATGTAGAGATCGAGAGACTCGGCCATGATGCACGGGTGCCGCAAAAGCGGCCGGCAAACTTACTCTTCTTCAATAAATAGTGTAAAATATATACAGTTTTTATACCAGACCATCCGACGCGATGGACTTCGAATACGACCGGCAGAAAAGCGAGGCCAACAAGGCCAAGCACGGCATCGACTTCGATGAGGCACAAGCGCTCTGGCAGGACCCCGCCCTGATCGAAATCCCTGCCCGGGCGATGGACGAGCCGAGATGGTTGGCCATCGCGAAATGGGGGGGGCACCACTGGTCCGCGATTTTCACGCGACGCAGCGCGCGAATCCGACTGATCTCGGTGCGACGCGCTCGCGATGAAGAGGTGAAGGTTTATGAAAGCGAAGCGGTTTGATCAGAAATTCGACGCTGGAGAGAGCGTCCTCGAACATCTTGACTTGCAACGCGCCCACAGACCCGGCATCGACATCAAGCGCGTCAACGTCGATTTCCCGCAATGGATGGTTCAATCCATTGATCGGCAGGCGCGTCGGCTCGGTGTGACCCGCCAGTCGCTCATCAAGCTGTGGTTGGCCGAAAGGCTCGAGGTGCGCGCCAACCCCTGATCGGCGAAGCGCGCCGCATGCCGGGCGTCGCTCAGCTCGTCGTACCCTCTCGCCCGTACTGGTCCTCGAGCCGCACGATGTCATCCTCCCCGAGGTAGGAGCCGGACTGGATCTCGATGATGTGGAGTGCGATCTTCCCCGGGTTCTCGATGCGGTGGCGCACCCCGATCGGGATATAGGTCGACTGGTTCTCCTCGAGCAGGAACACCTCATCGCCCCGCGTGATGCGCGCGGTCCCCGAGACCACCACCCAGTGCTCGGCGCGGTGGTGGTGCAGCTGCAGCGAGAGCACCGCGCCCGGCTTGACCTTCAGCCGTTTGACCTGAAAGCGCGGCCCCGCCTCGATGCTGTCGTAGCTGCCCCAGGGGCGGAAGACTTCCCGGTGCAGGCTGTGCTCGTAGCGGCCGGCCTCCTTCAGCCGGTGCACGAGCTTCTTCACGTCCTGCACCCGGTCCTTCGGGGCCACCATCACCGCGTCCTTGGTCTCGACCACGACATGGTCCTTCAGGCCGACGGCCGAGACGAGCCGGCTCTCGGCATAGAGATAGCAGCCCTCGGAGTCCTCGCAGATCACATCGCCGCGCGCCACGTTACCGTGAGCGTCAGCCTCGCAGGCCTCGTGCAGAGCGGCCCAGGAGCCGACGTCGCTCCAGCCGGCCGCAAGCGGCACCACCACGGCATCGCGGGTCTTCTCCATGACCGCGTAGTCGATCGAATCGGCCGGACACGCCTCGAAGCGCTGCCGCTCGATGCGCGTGAAATCCAGATCCGAGCGCGCTGCGGCGAAGGCCTCGGCGCACACCCGCGCCATCTCGGGCGCGAAGCGGCCGAGCTCCTCGAGGTAGCGCCGGGCGGAAAAGAGGAACATGCCGCTGTTCCAGTAGTACTCGCCCGAGGCCAGGAACTGCCGGGCCCGCTCGGCGTCGGGCTTCTCGACGAAGCGGCTGATGCCAAAGGCCGCCCCCTGCTGGCCCCCGCGCTGGATGTAGCCATAGCCGGTTTCGGGGCTCACCGGGACGATCCCGAAGGTGACGAGCTTGCCCTCGCCCGCGGCTGCGAGCGCTGCGTGCACGGCCTTCTGGAAGGCCGGGACGTCCCGGATCACGTGATCGGCCGGCAGCACCAGCAGCAGCGGATCGGCGCCCTGGGCGGCTTTGAGCGCCGCGTGGGCGGCGAGCGCGATGGCGGGCGCGGTGTTGCGCCCGAGCGGCTCGAGCACCAGGGCTTGCGGCTCGATGCGGATCTGGCGCAGCTGCTCGGCGACGAGGAAGCGGTGCGCCTCGTTGCACACGATCACCGGCGCTGCGGCCGAGAGGCCCTCGAGCCGGAGCGCGGTCTGCTGGATCATGGTCCGCTCGCCGGTGAGGGCGAGCAGCTGCTTCGGGTACAGCTCGCGCGAGAGCGGCCAGAGCCGGGTGCCGGCGCCGCCGGAGAGGATGACGGGCGTGAGCATGAGGGGGCCTCGTGGCGGGTGGAAGGTCAGACGTGAGGTTTGTGGATCGAGCGGCCGCGGCCGATCGCGTAGTAGGCGAGCCCGAAGCGCTCGACCACGTGCGGGTCGTAGAGATTGCGGCCATCGAAGATGACCGGGCTCGCGAGCAGCCCTCGCAACCGCTCGAAGTCCGGGCTGCGGAACTCCTTCCACTCGGTGATGATGACGAGCGCATCGGCCCCTTGAACCGCCTCGTAGGCGTTGCTCGCGAGCGCGAGGTCGGGCCGCTCGCCGTAGATCCGCCGGGCCTCGAGGGAAGCCACCGGATCGTAGGCGCGCACCCGCGCGCCGGCGCGCCAGAGTCCCTCCATGAGCGTGCGGGAGGAGGCCTCGCGCATATCGTCGGTGTCGGGCTTGAACGCGAGCCCCCAGAGGGCGATGGTCCGCCCGGCGAGCGCGCCCTCGAAGTGCCGGGCGATCTTGCCGAGGAGCACTTCCTTCTGGCGGCCGTTCACCGCCTCCACGGCGTTGAGCAGCACCGGCTCATGGCCGGCATCTGAGCTCGAGCGGATCAGCGCCTTGACGTCCTTGGGGAAGCACGAGCCGCCGTAGCCCGCGCCCGGGTAGATGAACCCGTAGCCGATGCGCGGGTCCGAGCCGATGCCGAGGCGCACCTTCTCGATATCCGCGCCGAGCCGCTCCGCGATGTTCGCCAGCTCGTTCATGAAGCTGATCTTGGTCGCGAGCATGGAGTTCGCGGCGTACTTGGTCAGCTCCGAGGAGCGGATGTCCATGACGATGAGCCGGTCGTGATTGCGGGTGAAGGGCTCATACAGCTCGCGCATCAGCTCGGCTGTGTCCGGATCGTCGGTGCCGACCACCACGCGGTCGGGCTTCATGAAATCCGCGATCGCCGCGCCCTCTTTGAGGAATTCGGGGTTGGAGACGACGTTGAACTTGACCGTCGCGCCCCGCTCGGCGAGCGTCGTCTCGATCTGGCGGCGCACCTTGTCGGCGGTGCCCACGGGCACCGTGGACTTGGTCACGACGATCGTGTGGCGGCTCATGTGGGTGGCAATGGTCCGGGCCGCGGTGAGCACGTGGCGCAGGTCTGCCGAGCCATCCTCGTCCGGGGGGGTCCCCACGGCGATGAACTGAAAGAGGCCATGCTCGACTCCGCGGGCGGCGTCGGTGGTGAACTCGATGCGGCCCGCCTCGCTGTTGCGCTCCAGCAGCGCATCCAGTCCCGGCTCATGGATCGGCACCTCGCCGCGCCTGAGACGCTCGATCTTGCCCGCGTCGACGTCCACGCAGACCACGTGATTGCCGGCTTCCGCCAGGCACGCGCCGGTCACGAGACCGACATATCCCGACCCAAAAATGGTGACTTTCATGGCGCGCGAGAGGGTAAAGGAAGGGGGAATGCCTCACAAGCACACTGCGCAGAGTTGCCCAGGGCCGCGGTCAGGGTGTGCACCAAGCCCGCTCCGGAAGTGATACGAAGCACACAAAAGGGTACCGGCACAGGAGCTTACGGGATTTTCCGGGTTTCAAAGCCCGATGCGGCTCGTTATACTTAATTCGTACCGAGAAAAGGCATGGGCACAGGGGGATGGCCCCCGGGACCGTGGATGCGG
>JAJYUL010000084.1 GCA_021792555.1 Pseudomonadota bacterium | reverse complement strand
GGCTCGCTGCCGCCCACGGAGTCAGGCGCCCGAGGGAGTCAGGAGGCCGCTGGAGCGGCCGAGGCGATAGCCCTGCTCGTCGCGCAGGAGCTCTCCGGAGCGGGTCAGGACGGTGAGTCGCTCGTGGAGGGTGGCGTTGCGGACGCGACAGAGCTCGCGCAGCTCGGCCACGGGCACGGGGCGGGCGGCGATGAGCAATGCCTGTGTGATGCGCTCATCGATCGAGCTTGGCGGCGGCGGGGTCGGAGCGGATCCGGTGCGCAGCTGCAAGGCGAGCGCCTCGCCGTGCTGGGCGAGTTCGAGTCCGACGGGTGGGAGCGAGGGAGCGGCGCGATGCTCGACGGTGAGGGTCAGTTCCTGGTTCGAGCGGCGCAGGTACAGGTTCGAGTCGCCCCAAGCATGGAACTCGGAGGAGCCACGCAGCGCCTGGCCGGCGCGGATGCGGCCGCCGCCTTTCTTGGCGTGATGCACCACGAGCACGGCGAGCGCGTAGCGGCGCTGCAGCTCGCGCAGGTATGCCAGGAGCGGGGCGACCTCGCCGCTGGCGTTCTCATCGATGCGGTGCAGGCGCACGAAGGGATCGAGGATCAGCAGCCGGGGCCGCAGGCGCTCGACAGTCTTAAGCAGCCGATCCCGATCGGCGGGTAAATCCAGCCGCAGGGTGGGAGCGGTGATCACCTGCAGGTCCAGGAGGCCGAGCGAGCAGCCGGCGGCGGCGCAGATGCCCTCGAGGCGGCCGCGCACGATGTGCAGGGCGTCCTCGGCGGCATACAGCAGAACCGGTCCGGGACGGGCAACCGCGTAGCGACGCAGGCAGGCGGTGCCGGAGGCGACCGCCACCGCCAGATCGAGGGCGAGGAAGCTTTTGCAGCACTTCGGCTCCCCGCCGACCAGGCCCACGGCCTGCTCCAACCACAGATCGGTCACGAGCCAGCGCTGCGCCTCGGGGCGCACGGGCAGCTGATGCGCCGGTTGTACGTAAGGACTCCGTAATCCGCGTGCTTCCCGGTTTCGGCTGAACGGGCGATTCTCTCGGTCGCGGCGCTTTTGCCGCGTACGGAGAGCGCGATGAACGCGAAGCGTGAAGAGCTGACCGAGGGTGAACGGCGATACCTGGAGCACGTGCGCCGAGCGCGCAGCCAAGGGATGGGGTTGTCGCAGTACTGCCGTTCCGTGGGGCTGAACCCGTTTTCTCTGTACAGCATGCGCCGGCAGATGCGGCGCAAGGGGATATTGGCACCTGTGCAGCAGTCAGCGAGGGCGGTGGCAGCGAAGGAGCCGCGCGCGAGTGCTGTGCCGGGACGGTTCGTGGCGGTGCGGGTGGTTGAGCGCGCCGTGCCGGTCAGCAGCCCCTTCACAACGCACTCATCGAGCGGCACAATCAATTCGACCTACCGGTTAGGCGCGTTGGTACCGGCTTCGAGCGGCGGGGTCTGGCGCCACATCTGCAATCCGCACACTTTTCGGGCTGTGGCGCTCGCCAACCTTGCCAATTCGCTACCCATTGTCGTTCCCTGTCACGGGGTGATCGGGGCGAACGCGGCGTTCACCGGCTCTGGTGGCGGGCTGCCTATCAAGCAGGCATTGCCTGGGCTGGAGCGAGCCCCGTCGGGGTGTCCTCGTTGGTGCCCCCTAGTAGGAACGGTGCCGTTTGTGACCGAAAAAGCATGTCTGGCTTTGCAATGGCCTAGAAGGGCATGCGCTTCTGTTCGTCGCTTCGGTAGGACTTGGGCGAGCGTCTCGCAAGAGCCGGATTGACAGGAATATGGCAATACAGCTATCATGCTGTCATGAAGGCAACCATCGATATCCCAGATACTCTGTACCGCAAGGTCAAGGCCAAGAGCGCCCTGCTCGGCAAGCCGGTGCGCGAGATCACCGTGGAGCTGTACCAGCACTGGCTGGGAGAGAAAGGAACTCCGCATCCGGAGGCCCCTCCCGCCGAGACTTGGCTAGACTCCTGGCTCGCTGCGGCCGACGAAGCCGTGCGAGCCGCTCCTCGCGGACCTTCCGCGCGCGAGATCCTGATCGCCGACCGCAACCGACAGGATCACCGAAGAACGCCGAAGTGACGGCACTGGTGGTTGACGCCAGCGTCTGGGTCTCCGCAGCCGACGCCGCCGACAAACTGTCCGCCGCAAGCCGAACGTTTCTTCGCACGGTCATGCGCCAGCGTGATCCTATCGCCCTTCCCGCCATCGCGAGGCTCGAGGTCGCCTGCGCGCTCTCGCGCCGGCTGCGCGATGCCCGGCAGGGTCGCGACTTGGCGGACCGCCTCCTGCTCTCTCCGCTCATCACCGAAATCGATCTCGGGTCGTTGCTGGGAACGGCGCTGACGGTGGGAACCGAGTCCTTTCTACGCGCTGGCGACGCGTTTTATGCGGCAGTCGCCACAGATGAAGACGGACTCATCATCTCATGGGATGAGGAACTCCTTCGACGGGCGAACGCCGTGACACCCAGTGCATGGCTCTCTGAGCACGGGAAAGCTTGATCTCGGTTTCTCCCTGACTTGCTCTGCTTCAGGGCGAAGACGAAGTCAAACGAGAACGGGCCGAGTTTCCAGCCATCCGGCCCGAGGCAATTGAACTGCTATCCGGCCCTCTGCCTGACCGTGAAGCGTCGTGCCGCGGCCGTCGTCAGACTGGGACTATGGCACGCTCATTTTGACAACCTGACTGGAGTGCCAATCGGCACGTTTCAAGGGCTTATCGGCGTTCCTTTGTGGCTTACGTGCCAGTGAGGAAAACTCACGTAACTGAGTTCTGGAGGCCAGGGTCGGGTAAATATTCGGTGAACCCGTCCCCGTTGGCTGGCCGCTGAGGCGGTGGCGCTGGACACCACGTCTCGTTTGCGGTACGGTAGGCGGCATGGACGGGCTGCCTGCGGGGGAATTCAGTCAGAGCGCGGCATCGGCGGAGACGCCCTTTGCCCGGGAGTGCAGATCGGA
>JAJYUL010000060.1 GCA_021792555.1 Pseudomonadota bacterium | reverse complement strand
TAACGAGATCGCGATAGCTGAGGCGGTAGGTAAGGTACCGGCGAACACAGCCCTCGATGACCTCTCGCGGGAATCGCCGACGCCGGTAGATGGCATCGCGTTCAATGCGTTGTGTCACGGCAAGCTCTGGGCAAAGGCTCCCGGATATCACGATCCTGCCGCTAATGCACCAGAACCTCCTGAAGCTGGTCGAAGAAAATATTGTTGATATTCAGTGAGTTAGTGGTGGCCAGGGGCGGAATCGAACCACCGACACGCGGATTTTCAGTCCGCTGCTCTACCAACTGAGCTACCTGGCCGCCGCAGGAGGGGCCGCGTATTAGACCGGGCCGGGCGAACACCGTCAAGGCAGGCGGGAGCCTGGGAGCGTGATACCGCGGGGGGAGCTTCGCGCCCCACGGACGCTGGGATTTCCGGCTCCCCGTCCCCATCTAGGATCGGTGCCCCCGGGACGAGCGCCGCCGGCCGGTCTGCGGGCGGCGCATTCGGCCTCTCCCATCCGAGAGAGACCGCCGCCCGGAAGCCGGGGGACCTGGCGCTTCGCGGGGATCGCGACGCGCTAGACTGCGTGGTTGCGCCGATACGGAATTCCGCGCACGAGACTGAATCCGCCCCGCTTCGCGCTTGCGCCGGATCGGGCAGTGCTCCGGGAGCGCCGCGCACGGCGGCGGCGCTCGAGGTCCACCTGGAACGCGAGAGACGTATCGACTATGAGTACAGCGGCCGAGACCGGCCTGACACCCCGCCTGGCATCGGCGGCGGACATCATTCCCTGCACCGAGGAGCTGACCCACATCAATGAGTCGCTGCACCGCCAGGAGGGGCTGCTTGCGGCCTCGGCCAAGGCGAGCCGCATGCTGCTCGAGGCTCCAGACGTGCGCGGCGCGATCCCGGAGGTGCTGCGCCTGATCGGCGAGGCGGCGCACGTCGACCGGGTGAACGTGATGCTGGCCCGCAGCGGCCCGGAGGGCGAGCCGCTGCTCGTGGTAGTCGGCGAGTGGACCGCCGAGGGGGTCCCGCCGCACATCAACGACGCCGAGGCGCGCGCCTGCGACGAGCGGGAAATCTCCTCCGTCTCGGCTGAGCTGCGCGCCGGCCGCAGCGTGTGCATCAACCCCGGCGCGGCCGGCTGCGCCGGCTCGTCCCGCTTCGAAGGCATCGGCACGCAGAGCAAGGCGGTGGTGCCCATCCTGGTGGCCGGGGAGTTCATCGGAGTGGTGGGCCTGGACAATACCCGCCAGCGCCGCGCCATCGAGGCGGCGGAGCTGTCCGCCCTCGAGACCGCCGCGAGCGTGATCGGCGCAGCCCTGCACCGTCAGCGCCTCCTCGATGACATGCGCCGCGAGCGCGAGCGGGCCGCCGAGGAGCGGGCCACCGAGCTCGCCAAGGCCAATGCGGTGATCCGCGGCAACCTCGAGCGCCTGGCGAGCGAGCCCGACCTCAACGGCTTCCTCGGCCATCTGCTGCTCGAGGCCACGCGCCAGTTCAATGCCGCTTCGGGCGCGGTGGTCGTCTCGCGCGACAGCCTGCAGGAGTGGCGCATCGCCGCGCACGTGCGCGAGGGCAAGCTCGAGGAGCCGTCCTACCCGATCAGCGTGCCGACCGGCTCCCCGTTCGGCAACCGCTTCGGCCAGCCGCACGAGCCGATGTACCTGGACATCGCGCAGCAGCACCAGGAGTTCTGGCCTGGCATGCTGGCCTTCGACCGGCGGGAGGGCTACGTCGGCAAGGTGGTCTATCCGCTGGTGTTCGGCTCACGCAACGTCGGCTTTCTGATCCTGCGCTTCCGGCGCAAGGCCGAGGACGTGCCGCACAGCGAGCTGCTGGTGGCGCTCGCCCAGCAGGCGACCCTCGCGGTGCAGCTGACGCGCCTCGCCTGGCAGGCCAAGGAGGCCGCCGTACTGGTCGAGCGCGCGCGCATCGGCCAGGAGATCCACGACGGCCTCGCGCAGGCGTTCACCGGCATCCTGATGCAGCTCGGCGCGGTCGAGGAAGACCCGCCCTGCAAGAACAAGAACTCGAACCTCGCGGTGGTGCTGACGCGCATCCGCGATCTGGCCCGCGACGGGCTCGCCGACGCGCGCCGCTCGGTGATGGCGCTCAGGCTCGATCAGACCCGCCGCACCGGACTTGAGCTCGCGCTGCGCCAGCTCGCCGAGCGCTCCACCGTGCCGGGCGGAGTGACCTGCACGTTCACGGGCGACGAAATCAACACGGGGCTGAGGCCCGAGCAGGAGCACGAGCTGCTGCGCATCGCCCAGGAGGCGGTGAGCAACGCCGTGCGCCATGCCCGGCCCAGCACCATACGCATCACGATGACGGACGACGGCTCGCACTGGGTGATGGCCATCGAGGATGACGGCCTCGGCATGGGTCAGAGCCCCGGGCGTCACGAGCGCCAGGGCTTTGGCCTCACCAGCATGCGCCAGCGCGCCACCGACATCGGCGGGGAATGGCGCATCGAGAGCCGGCCCGGGTCCGGCACCCGCGTGAGCGTGCGCATGCAGAAACGGAGAACCTGATGGCGGCCGAAATGCACAAGAAGATCCGGGTGATTCTCGCGGACGATCACCCCGTGGTGCGCGACGGACTCGCGGCGATGGTCAACCAGCAGCCCGACATGGAGGTGGTGGCCGAGGCCGGCGACGGCGATGCGGCCGTCACGCTCTACGAGCAGCACCAGCCCGACGTGATGGTGCTCGACCTGCGCATGCCCAAGCGCGACGGACTCGCCGTCGTGCAGCGGGTGATGGAGATCAACCCCAAGGCGCGCCTGCTCATCATGACGACCTACGACGGCGACGAGGATATCTTCCAGTGCCTCTCGCACGGCGCCAAAGGCTACATCCTGAAGGATGCGCCGCGGCCGGAGATCCTCTCGGCGATCCGCGCGGTGAGCGAGGACCGGCCCTACACCTCCTCGACGGTGGCCGCCAAGGCGCTGCAGCGCATGGCCAAGCCCAGCCTCACCGAGCGCGAGCTCGACGTGCTCGAGCTCGTCGCCCAGGGCCGCAGCAACAAGGACATCGCCCGACGGCTCTCGATCACCGAGGGCACGGCCAAGACCCACGTGAAGTCGATCCTCACCAAGCTCGACGCCATCAGCCGCACCGAAGCGGTGGCCGTGGCGCACAAGCGCGGGCTGATCCGGCTGTAACGGGCGGACCGGGCCCGGCGCGGCGGCGCGCGCAGTGACCATTCTGTGACACCTCGCGGGGGCTTTCGTGGTGTCCTTACCCCCATGGAACAGATCGGCGTCGTAGGCCTTTCTTACCGGCATGCCGGCGTGCAGCAGGTGGCGCGCCTGTCTATCGAGCGCACGAACCTGCCCGAGCGCCTGCCGGCGCTGCGCGCAGCGCTCGGCGTGTCCGAACTGCTCTACCTCGGCACCTGCAACCGGGTGGAAGTGCTCTACGCCACCGGCGACGGGCTGCCCGCCGGGGACCTGCGCGCCGAGGTGCTCGAGCAGCTCACCGGGCAGCCCCCCCCGCCCGGCCACGCCCCGCGGCTGCTGCGCGCCTGGGCGGGCGAGTCGGCCATCGAGCACGTGCTGCTGGTGGCCTGCGGGCTGGATTCCGCGCAGGCCGGCGAGCGGGAGATCGCCGCTCAGCTGCGCCTCGCGTGGGAGAGCGCCCGCGAGGCCGGAACCTCCGGACCGCTGCTCAACCGTCTGCTCGGCGAGGCGCTCGGCATGGCCAACCGCGTGCAGCGGCTGCGCTCGGGCGTTCGCCCCCCGTCGCTCGCGGACCTCGCCGTCGAGCGCATGCTGAGCCACTTGGGCGAGGCACGCTCGCCGGTAGCCCTGATCGGCGTCTCACCCATGACCCGGCGCTGCGGACTCGCGCTCGCCGCTGCCGGCATCCCGCTCGTGATCGTCAACCGCACACTGGCCGCCGCCGAGGCATTTGCTGCCGAAGTCGGCGGCCGCGCCGTCGGCCTCGAGACATTCCGCGCGCAGCCGGTGCCGGTGGCCGGGCTGGTGCTCGCCGCCGGCGGCGGCACGGCCGTGCTCGGTGAGCCCACGCTCGAGCGGCTGGCCGCGCCGGACGCGGGCCGGCCGCTCGCCATCGACTTCGGGGTGCCGCCGAACCTCGAGCCCGAGGCCGCCCGGCGCGCGCGCATCGAGCGGATCGGCATGGACGAGCTGGTGCAGGCCGTCGAGGAGCAGCGCCTCAGCGAGCTGCTGCGCCTCGCGCCGGTGCGCGCCGCCATCGATGAGCGGCTGACCCGGCTGCGGGCCGAGATGGCCAGCCGGGCCATCGGGCCGCGCCTGGCGGAGCTGCGCGAGGCCTTCGAGCGCATCGCCGCCGAGGAGGCCGAGCGGGCCCTCGGCGCTCAGCTGCACACCCTCGATGCCGCACAGCGCGAGGCGGTCCGCCGCCTCACCGAGCGCGTGGCGCACAGCCTCGTGCACCTGCCCATCTCGGGCCTGCGCGCCGCAGCGCCCCACACCACCACGGATGTGCTCGAGGCGTTCTTCCGCGAGGCGCACCTGCGCCGCCGCGGTGGCTCGGGCGACACGTCTGCCCCTTAAAAACCCCTACCCTATAGCCCATGAGCCATCCCCGATCAGAGCAGCTTTACGCGCGCGCCCGCGCGGTCATCCCCGGCGGCGTGAACTCCCCCGTGCGCGCCTTCCGCGCCGTCGGCGGCACGCCCTTGTTCATCGCGCGCGGCGAGGGCCAGTACCTCATCGATGCCGACGGGCAGCGCTATCTGGACTTCGTCGGCTCCTGGGGGCCGCTGATCCTCGGCCATGCGCACCCGCAGGTCATCCGTGCGATCACGGCGGCCGCCGCCCAGGGCACCACGTTCGGTGCGCCATGCGCGGGGGAAGTCGAGCTCGCCGAACGGGTCGTGGCCGCCTATCCCGGCATCGAGCAGGTGCGCTTCGTCTCTTCGGGCACCGAGGCGGTGATGAGCGCCATCCGTCTGGCGCGTGCAGCCACTGGACGCGACCTGATCGTGAAGTTCTCCGGCTGTTATCACGGCCACGCCGATCACCTGCTGGTGGCCGCCGGCTCCGGGCTCGCCACCTTCGGCCGCCCCTCCTCGGCGGGCGTGCCCGAGCCGTTCACAGCCTGCACGCGCGTGCTGCCGCTCGATGACGAGGCGGCATTCGAGGAGCTGCTCGGGCGCGAGGGCGCGCGCATCGCCGCAGTCATCATCGAGCCGGTGCCCGCCAACCACGGGCTGCTGCTGCAGCGCAGAGAGTTTCTCGAGCGCGTGCGCGAGCTCACCCGCCGGCACGGCGTGCTGTTGATTTTCGACGAGGTGATCTCGGGGTTCCGGCTCGCGCGCGGCGGCGCGGCCGAGCGGCTCGGGATCACGCCGGACCTTGCCACCTTCGGCAAGGTGATCGGCGGCGGGCTGCCGGTGGGCGCCTTCGCCGGGCCGCGGGCGGTCATGGCGCGCCTCGCGCCCGACGGAGACGCCTATCAGGCCGGCACGCTGTCCGGCAATCCGGTTGCCATGGCGAGCGGCATCGCCACGCTCGATGTGCTCGTGCACGAGAACGGCTGGCAGCGGCTCGAGTCCCTCGGCGCCGCGGTGGAGGCCGCGCTGCGCCCGGTGCTCGCCCGCGCGCCCTTTCCGGTGCACTTCGTGCGCGCCGGCTCGCTGTTCTGGCTGTCGCTGCACGAGGCCGGCGCGCCGCGCACGGCCGCGCCGCTGCCTGAGGCGGCGAGCGCGCGCTACGGTCGCTTGTTTCATGCGCTGCTCGGGCAGGGAATCTATTTCCCGCCGTCGGCCTACGAGGCCTGCTTCCTGTCGCTCGCGCACCGGGAGGCGGATTTCGAGCCGCTCGCCCGGGCGCTCGAGCACGCGCTCGCGGCCGCCGCATGAGCCTGCGCGCCACCAAAGTCCCGCGCATCCTGCAGATCACCGTGATGGTGCTCGTGCTCGTGTGCACCGTGCAGGTGGGCTGGTGGATCTACGACCAACACCGCTACGCGGTGGAGAAGGTCGCGGAGCTGCAGCGCGCCTACCGCCAGCAGGCGCACGCCGCGCGCGCGCTGCTCTCGGCGGGCGTGCCGGTCGCAAGGGTCCAGGCGCTGCTGCCCTCGGTGCAGCTGACACCGGACGGCGCCCGGCCGAGCCCCGCGGTCGAACAGCGCCTGCTCGCCGAGGAGCACCTGCGCATCGAGCAGTACGCCTGGGAGGGCGCGTTCTTCCTGCTGGCGCTCGCGGCCTGCATCGTGGTCATCGCGCGGGCGCTGCGCGCCGAGGCGTTGGTGATGATCGAGCAGGACAACTTCCTGGCGATGGTCTCGCATCAGTTCAAGACGCCGCTCGCCAGCCTGCAGCTCTCGCTCGAGACGCTGGCGCTGCGACCGGCCTCCCCCGAGCAGACCCGCGTGCTCACCGAGCGCATGCTGGCGGACCTGGCGCGCATGGAGGGGATGGTGAGCCGCATCCTCGAGAGCGCGCGCCTCGATCGGGGCCGCGTCGAGCTGCGCCACGAGCCGGTGGACCTGGCCGGCGCGGTGCGCCGGGCGAGCGCCTCGGCCGAGGAGCGCGCCGCGCAGGCGCACATTGCGATCGATGTCCAGATCGACCCGGGGCTCGTCGTGCTCGCCGATCCGCTCGCGCTCGATGTCATCCTGCGCAACCTCCTCGACAACGCGCTCGCGGCGGTCGCGCCGGTCGGCGGCGGACGCATCGTGTTCAGCGGGCGGCGCGCCGACGGGTCGGTGGAGCTGACGGTGCGCGACAGCGGCGTCGGGTTCCGGCCCGCCGACGGGGCGCGCCTGTTCGAGAAGTTCACGCGCCTGCAGCCCGGCGGGGGCACGTACCACGGGACGGGACTCGGGCTGTACATCGTGCGGCGGCTGATGCATCTGATGGGCGGACGGGTGAGCGGCGAGAGCGGCGGCGCCGGCCAGGGCGCGCGCTTCGTGCTGATCTGGCCGGCCGCGCCGGCGGAGTCGGCATGAGCGTCCCGGCCGAAACGCAGCGGCGCATCCTGGTGGTGGAGGACGATCCGCACCTCGCCGCCGGCGTGGTCGAGAACCTGCGAGCCGAGGGCTACACGGTCGACCAGGCGGGCGATGGGCGCGCGGCGCTCGAGGCGCTTGCCGGCGGATCCTATGGGCTGGTGCTGCTCGATGTGATGCTGCCCGAGCTCGACGGGTTCACGGTGTGCCGCACCCTGCGCGAGCGCGGCGACAACACCCCGGTGTTGTTTCTGACGGCACGCGGGGATCCGGCCGACCGGGTGCGGGGTCTGGAGGCCGGAGGCGATGACTACCTGCCCAAGCCCTTTCACCTGAAGGAGCTGCTGCTGCGGGTGCGGGCCATCCTCAGACGCTGGGACTGGTACCACAGCGCCGCGGCCGAGACCGCGGTGCTGCGCTTCGGTGACAACGAGGTAGACTTCCGCGCCTTCCGCGCCCGCGCGTGGAACGGGCTCACACAGGAGCTCACCGAGAAGGAGGCGATGATCCTCAAGGTGCTCGCCGAGCGGCCCGGGGAGATCGTCTCGCGCGAGGACCTGCTCGAGCGCGTGTGGGGCTACGACGTGTTTCCCTCCACGCGCACCGTGGACAACTTCATCCTGCGGCTGCGTCGGCGCTTCGAGCGCGACCCGGCCAACCCGCGCCACTTCCTCACCGTCTGGGGCGTGGGCTACCGTTTTCTCATCGAGGCCGAATCATGACCGGGAACGTTCTGCGCATCGGCACCCGCGCCTCGGCGCTCGCGCTGTGGCAGGCGCGGCACGTCGAGGCGCTCATCCGCGCCCTGCCGGGCGCGCCGGCGGTGCAGCTCGTGCCCATCGTGACCTCCGGGGACCTGCAGACGCAGGTGCCGCTGTGGGCGGTGCGCGGGCGCGCCTTCTTCACCAAGGAGCTCGACCGCGCGCTGCTCGACTCGCGCATCGATCTGGCGGTGCACAGCCTGAAGGATCTGCCCACCGAGCTCGAGCCGGGGCTCGCGCTCGCGGCCGTGCTCGAGCGGGAGGATCCGCAGGATGCGCTCATCAGCGGCACCGGAGCGCCGCTCACGGCGCTGCCGCGCGGCGCGCGCGTCGGCACGAGCAGTCTGCGCCGGCGTGCGTTCCTCGCGCGGCTGCGTCCGGACCTGCAGCTGCTCGAGCTGCGCGGCAACGTCCCCACCCGCATCGAGCGGCTCGAGCGCGGCGAGTACGACGCCATCGTGCTCGCCGCGGCGGGACTGAAGCGCCTCGGGCTCGAGGGGCGCATCTGCGAGCGGCTCTCCCCGGCGGACTTCCCGCCGGCCGTCTCGCAGGGCGCGATCGGCATCTGCGCGCGCCGCGCCGATGAGCACACCCGTCAGTGGTTGAGCCGGCTCGAACACCAGGCCACGCGCCTCGCCACCACGGCGGAGCGGGCGCTGCTGCGGCGCATCGAGGGCGGCTGTCAGGTGCCGCTCGGCGCGCTCGCGCAGCTGACTCGCGAGCGGATCGAGATGCGCGCCGTGGTGTGCGCCCTCGACGGGACGAGCAGCCTCAGCGCCGCCGGCGAGTGCGCGCCCGAGGCCGATGCGGCGCAGGCGCTCGGGGAGCGACTGGCCGCAGAACTCATCAGGCAGGGCGCCGCGCGGCTGATCGCAGCGCAGCGCGCGGCGCAGCAGGGATCGGGCGCGTGAGCGAGACCGCCCGACCCGTGGTCGTGACGCGCGCCGAAGCGCCGGACAGCGGACTGAGCGGCGAGCTCGCCCGCCTCGGCCTGCCGGTGCTGCACTGGCCGGTGGTCGGCATCGAGCCGGTGGACCCGCAGGAGTGGGCCGGGCACCGCAATGCGCTCGGGACGTTCGACTGGATCGTCTTCACGAGCGCGCATGCGGTGGAGGCGGTGACCGAAGCGCTTTGCGAGCCGCCGCACGCGCGCGTCGCGGCGGTCGGCCCCGCCACGGCCGAGGCGCTGCGCGAGCGGGGCTGGCGGGTGGATCTGACCGGCTCCGGTCACGGCGCGGAGGGTCTGCTCGGCCCGCTCGCCGAGGCCGGCGTGCGCGGCCGGCGCGTGCTGCATCCGGCGAGCTCCCGTGCGCTGCCCGCGCTCGAGGAGGGACTCGGGAGACTCGGCGCCGAAGTCGTGCGCTTCGTCGCCTATCGCACCGTCGCCGCCGCGCTCGATCTGAACGAGTGCCGCGGCTGGATCGCACGCGCAGGCCTCGGCGCAGTGACCTTCGCGAGCCCCTCGGCCGTGATCGAGCTCTCGCGCGCGCTGGGCGATGCGGATTTCGCGCGGCTGCTGGCCGGCGCGCCGGCGCTCGCCATCGGCCCAACGACCGCGCGCGAGCTCGAAACGCGTGCGATCAAGCCCGTGCTCGCCGCGGAGCACACGCTGCACGGGCTCGCGCTGGCCTGCCGCGCGCTGATGCTCGGGATTCAGGCGGGCCCGCGCAGCGCGGGCCCCGAACAGGACGGGACCGCAGGGAGCGGCCCAGAACCGCGCGCAGCGCAGGCCCCTGCGGGAGGCATCCCGGGATGGGATGCGCCAGCGGCGCAGCGCACTCACAAGAGGCTTCAGTCATGACTTTCCCCTCCGTTAGGCCGCGGCGCACCCGCCAGTCCGACCTCTGGCGGCGCATGGTGCGCGAGACGCGGCTCGCCCCCGAGCAGTTGATCTATCCGCTGTTCGTCGTTCCCGGCAAGGGCGTGCGCCACAGTGTCTCGAGCATGCCCGGGATCTTCCAACTCTCGGTCGACGAGGCGGTGCAGGAATCGCGCGCGGCCGAGCAGGCGGGCGTGCCGGCGGTGCTGCTGTTCGCCGCACCCGAGCACAAGGACGCGCGGGCGAGCGCCGCGCTCGATCCGCACGGGCTCGCCGCCGAGGCGATCGGCGCGATCAAGGCGGCCTGCCCGCACCTTCTGGTCTGGGCCGATGTGTGCCTGTGCGGCGCGACCGATCACGGGCACTGCGGCCACGTGCTGCCGGGCGGCGTGATCGACAACGACTCCTCGGTGCAGACGCTCGCCCAGGTCGCGCTCAACTACGCGCGCGCCGGCGCCGATGCCGTCGCGCCGAGCGACATGATGGACGGACGTGTGCAGGCCATCCGCCGGGTGCTCGACCGCGACGGGTTCGCGATGACACCGATCGTCTCGTATGCCGCCAAGTACGCCTCGGCGTTCTACGGGCCGTTCCGCGAGGCCGCCGAGTCCGCTCCCGCCTTCGGCGACCGGCGCAGCTACCAGATGGACCCCGCCAATGGCCGCGAAGCGCTGCGCGAGGTGCTGCTCGACGTGGAGGAAGGCGCGGACCTGGTGATGGTCAAGCCCGCTGGCCCGTACCTCGACATCATCCGCGAGGTGCGCGATGCGGTGCGCCTGCCGGTGGTGGCCTATCAGGTGAGCGGCGAGTACAGCCTGATCAAGGCGGCTGCCGAGCGCGGCTGGATCGACGAGCGGGCCGCGGTGATGGAGACCCTCACCGGCATCCGGCGCGCCGGGGCCGATCTGATCATCACCTACTACGCGCCGCAGGTGGCGCGCTGGCTCGGCGCATGAGCAGCGGCACGCCGGTGTTCCTCGCCGCCTGCCGGGGCGAGCCCGTGCCCTACACGCCCATCTGGATCATGCGCCAGGCGGGCCGCTATCTGCCCGAGTACCGCGCGGTGCGCGCCAAAGTATCGTTCGAGGCGCTGACCCGCACCCCGGAGCTCGCCGCCGAAGTGACGCTGCAGCCGCTGCGGCGCTTTGCGCTCGATGCCGCCATCCTCTTCAGCGACATCATGACGCCGCTGCAGGGCATGGGGATCGAGCTGACGTTCGAGCCCGGACCGGTGGTGCGCGAGCCGATCCGCACCCGGGCCGCGATCGAGGCGCTGCGGCCGCTCGCGCCCGAGCAGGACGTGCCGTTCGTGCTCGAGACCATCCGGCTGATCCGCGCGGCCGCGCCGCGCAACGTGCCGCTCATCGGGTTTGCCGGCGCGCCATTCACGCTGTTCTGCTACCTGGTGGGCGGACGCCCCTCGAAGGAATTCGAGGCGGCGCGCGCGTTCCTCTATTCCGACCCGCAGGCCGCCGTCCGGCTGCTCGATCACCTGGCCGACGCCATGGCCGCCTATCTCGGCGCGCAGGCCGCCGCCGGCGCGCAGGCGCTGATGCTGTTCGAGTCGTGGGGCGGACTGCTCGCGCCGCCGCAGTTCGAGCACTTCGCGCTCGCCGCTGCGCGGCGCACGCTCTCGGCCCTGCGCTCGCGCGGCGTGCCGCTCATCTACTACCTGAACCAGGGCAGCGCGCTGCACGAGCGGCTCGCGGCCCTCGAGGCCGACGTCATCGGAGTCGACTGGCGCTCGCCGCTCGGCACGGTGCGCCGCGTGTTGGGCGCCGGCAAGGCCGTGCAGGGCAACCTCGATCCGGCCGCGCTGTTCGCCGCGCCCGAGGTGCTCGAGCGGGAGGCCGAGCGGGTGCTGCGCGAGGCCGGCGGGCAGCCGGGCCACATCTTCAACCTCGGCCACGGCATCTGGCCCCACACCGATCCGGATGCCGTCGCCCGCCTGGTCGACATCGTGCACGAGCGCTCGGCCCGCGGGGAGCCCGGCGCGTGAGCCGCATCGAAGCGCCGCTCGCCGAGGATGCCGCGGCGTGCTTCCGCGACCTGCAGGGGCGCATCTGCGCGGCGTTCGAGGCGTTCGAGCCCGAAGCGCGCTTCCAGGCGCGCACCTGGCGCCGCCCGAGCGGCCACCGGCTCGAGGGCGGCGGGCTGTCTCAGCTGATGCGCGGGGCGGTGTTCGAGAAGGTGGGCGTCAACTTCAGCCACGTCTGGGGCGTGTTCTCCGAGCAGGCGCGCGCGCAGATCCCGGGCGCGGCGGACTCCGGGGGGCGCTTCCTCGCCTGCGGCATTTCGCTCGTGGCCCACATGGCCAACCCCTATGTCCCCACGGTGCACATGAACCTGCGCTATCTGCACACCAACCGCGGCTGGTTCGGTGGCGGGGCGGACCTGACGCCGACGTTCCCGTTCGAGGAGGACACGGCCGAGTTCCATGCGGCGCTGCGGCGAGCCTGCGACACCTATCGGCCGGATGCGTACGACACGTTCAAGGCGTGGTGCGACCGGTACTTCTACCTGCCGCACCGGCACGAGCCGCGCGGCGTGGGCGGAATCTTCTTCGACGAGCTCGCGGGGGCTGATCCGCAGGCGGATTTCGCTTTTGTGCGACAGGTGGGCGAGGCCTTCCTCGGGGTCTACCCGGCCCTGGTCGCGCGCCGCAAGGACAGCCCGTACGACGAGGCGGCGCGCGAGAAGCTCCTGTACAAGCGGGGGCGGTACGTCGAGTTCAACCTGGTCTATGATCGGGGCACCCGGTTCGGTTTTCAGACCGACGCGGACCCGGAGGCCTACCTCATGAGTCTGCCGCCGCTGGTCAGATGGTGAGACGAGTTGCTCGGATGGTAAGGACATTCGTGCCGACGCTGTGCGTGCTGTCGGCCCTCGCGCTCGGCGCGTGCAGTCAGCAGAACGCGGACTTCATGCCCGGCGGGGGCGCTGCGGCCGCCCCCAGCGCCTCCGCCGCGCCGCCGGCGAGCGCCCCGGCGCTGCCCGCCGTGGCGCAGCGCGCCTCGACCCTGATCGGGCTGGCGGTGCAGTCGCACTCCGGGCAGCGCCTGGGCGCGGTGCTGGACATCGTCTTCGGGGCCGGGGGCGCAGCTCCGCATCTGATCGTGGTGCACGCGAGCGGCGACGGCGCGCCCGGCACGCTCACTGCCGTTCCCTGGAAGCTCGCGATCAAACACCTGCGCGGCGGCGCGCTCATCTTCAAGGCCAAGCGGTTCGCCGATGCGCCCGCGTTCCCGCCCGGTGACTGGCCGAAGCTCGACACGCCGGACTGGAGTGCGGCCGCCGATGCCTACTGGAGCCGCACCGAGGGGCCGTCCTTCACGCCGATCGATCCCACGACGCGCTCGCGGGCGCGGCCGACCATGAACCTGTGATGAGAGCCCTGCGCTGGAGCCTCGGCACCCTCGCCGCCGTGGTGCTGCTGCTCGTGCTCGCGGCAGTCATCGCCACGCAGGTCATCAACCCAGACGACTACCGCGGCGAGGCCGAGCGGCTGGTGACCCGCTACACCGGCCGTCCGTTCGTCATCCAGGGCCACCTGCGCCTCGGGTGGTATCCGTGGCTCACGCTCGGCATCGGCGCGGCGCGCCTCGGCAACCGGCCCGGGATGCACGGGCCGGACCTGATCACCTGGCGCTCGGCGAGCATTCCGGTGCGGCTGCTGCCGCTGCTGCTGCACCGGCGGATCGAGCTCGGCACGATCCGTCTCAGCGGCGCGCACATCCATCTGTGGCGCGCCGCCGACGGGGCGGGCAACTGGCAGCAGCTGCTCGCGGGCACGGCGCCATCCGGCTCCGGCGCTGCGCCCGCGCTCGGCGGCCTGATCCTGCGCCATGCGGCGCTGGAGTGGGATGGCGCGGGCGGACCGGTGCGTCTCGAGCACTGGCAGCTGCAGCTCGGCACCTGGGCGCCGGGCCAGCCGTTCTCCGTGCGCACGCGCTTCATCCTGAAGGCGCCGAAGGTGCCGCCCGCCGGCGTGCCGGTCGGCTTCAGCGCGCCGCAGCTGCGCCTGCAGACGGCGCCGCTGCGCCTCGCGGCGCCGCGCTGGAAACTCACCCTGGCCAGCGCGGCGGCGAGCGGCGCGCTGCAATTCGACGACAGCACGCAGCCGCACGCCGACGGAACGCTGGCGCTGACGGTGCCCTCGGTGCGCGGCCTGATCGCTGAGTGGGGCCTGAAGATGCGCCTGCCGAAGGATCCTGCCGCGCTCGGCCCGCTCTCGCTGTCGGGTCGGTGGCGGCTGCGCGGCGGCGCACTGCGCATCGGGCCGCTCACCGCCCGGCTCGACACCACGACGCTCACC
>JAJYUL010000059.1 GCA_021792555.1 Pseudomonadota bacterium | reverse complement strand
CCCCTGAACGCTATTCGGCGTTCTGCACCTGCTCGCGCATCTGCTCGATCAGCACCTTCATGTCCACCGCGCAGCGGGTGGTCTCGAGGTCCTGGGATTTCGAGGAGAGCGTGTTCGCCTCGCGGTTCAGCTCCTGCATGAGGAAATCCAGCCGCCGGCCGGCCGGCTCGTTGCCCGTGAGCACCCGGCGCACTTCCGTGATGTGGCCCGTCAGACGCTCGAGCTCCTCGTCCACGTCGAGACGCTGCAGCAGCAGCGCCACTTCCTGCTCGAGCCGCTCCGGATCGGCCCCCGCGGCGAGCTCCTTGATCCGATCGCGCATTCTGGCGCTCAAGCGGGCCTGGATCTCCGGCAGCCGCCCCTGCACCTGCTTGACCAGGGTCTCGAGCGCCGCACAGCGCTGCTCGAGCACCTCGCGCAGCTTCTCGCCCTCGCGCTCGCGTGCCGCGCGCAGATCCGCGACCGCCGCCTCGAACAGGCTGCGGGCCGCCGCGAGCAGTTCCTCGCCGGCGGCGCCCTGGTCCTTCAGGACCCCGGGCCAGCGCAGCACGTCGAGCAGATTCACCGAGCCGGCCGGGTAGGCCCGGCTGAGCTCCCCGAGGCGGCTCAAGAGCCGCTCGAGGGCGAGCGTGTCCACATCGAGGCTCGCGGCCGCCGCCTGCGCCGGACGGTAGGTGAGGGTGCAGTCGCATTTGCCGCGGCGCACCGCCTGGGCGAGGCGCTGGCGCAGATCGCCCTCCGCCGCGCGCAGCTCCTCGGGCAGGCGGAAGCCGGTCTCGAGGAAGCGGTGATTGACGCTGCGCAGCTCGCACACGAGACTGCCCCAGGGGCCGGAACTCTCGCGCCGGGCGAAGCCTGTCATGCTGGAAATCACGTGGTGGCGCTACGCTCCGGATGGCGTGAGGTGCTATAAAGCGGGCCCCGAACTTTAACAGATATACGGGCCTCATTTGCGGATCGAGTACGCCGACGTCACCCTGCAGGGCGGACGCGGGGAGAATCAGGACCGGGTCGCGGTCGCGGCGAGCGAGCATGCGGCGCTGCTGATGGTGGTGGACGGGATGGGTGGCTATGCCGACGGCGGGCGCGCCGCGGAAGTCACGCGCAAGACCGTGCTCGATGCGTTCCGCCACGCCGCCCAGCCGCTGTTCGATCCGCTCGGCTTCCTGCATCTGACGCTCGGCCGGGCGCACGAGGCGGTGGTCAAGCTCGGCGAGCAATCACCCATCGACCAGCGGCCGCGCGCCACCTGCGCGCTGTGCCTGGTGCAGCAGGGCGCCTCCTGGTGGGCGCATATCGGCGACAGCCGCATCTATCACGTGCGCGGCGGGAAACTCATCGGGCGCAGCCGCGATCACAGTCATGTCGAAGGGCTGCTGCGCGAGGGGCTGATCACCGCCGAGCAGGCCCAGGCCCACCCGATGCGCAATTACGTCGAGTGCTGCCTCGGCGGCGGACCGATCCTGCCGGACATGGCGCTCACGCGCCGCCGCCCGCTCGAGGCGGGCGATGCGCTGCTGGTGTGCAGCGACGGACTGTGGGGGCCGCTGAAGGACGAGGAGCTCGCCGGGGAGCTCGGCGCGCCGGCGACGCCGCTGCGCGACAAGCTGCTCGACCTGGCCCGGCGCGCGGTCCGGCGCGCCGGCGCCGGCAGCGACAACACTTCGGCCGCCGCGCTGCGGTGGCTCGGCGACTGATCAGGAGCGACAGGACAGAAGATGACCCGACCGAGTGGACGCGCCGCCGATCAGATGCGGCCCGTGACCTTCACGCGCCGGTTCGCCAAGCACGCCGAAGGGGCGGTGCTGGTGGAGTTCGGCGATACCCAGGTTCTGTGCACCGCGAGCGTGGAGGAGTCGGTGCCGGCCTTTCTGCGCGGCAAGGGCCAGGGCTGGGTCACCGCCGAATACGGCATGCTGCCGCGCTCGACCCACAGCCGCTCCCAGCGCGAGGCGGCCCGCGGCAAACAAAGCGGCCGCACGCTCGAGATCCAGCGCCTGATCGGCCGCTCGCTGCGGGCCGTGGTCGACTTGAAGGCGCTCGGCGAGCGCACCATCACCATCGACTGCGACGTGCTGCAGGCCGACGGCGGGACGCGCACCGCCTCGATCGCCGGCGGTTATGTCGCTCTGGCGCAGGCGTGCCGCGGACTGGAGCGCAAGCGGCTGATCCCGCGCACGCCGCTGCACGGGCAGGTGGCGGCCATTTCGGTGGGCATCGTCGGCGGCGTCACGGTGCTCGATCTGGACTATCCGGAAGACTCGCAGGCCGAAGTCGACATGAACGTGGTCATGAACGACGGCGGCGCGTTCATCGAGGTGCAGGGTACCGCCGAGGGCCATGCGTTCCGCCGCCACGAACTCGATGCCATGCTCGAGCTGGCCGCCGACGGCATCGAGCGGCTCTTTCCGCTGCAGGCCAAGGCGATCGAGGCGTGAAAGTCGTACTGGCCAGCGGCAATCCGGGCAAGCTGCGCGAGCTCGCGCAACTGCTCGCGCCCTCGGGCCTGACGGTGTTGCCGCAATCGGCCTTCGGGCTCGAGACACCGCCCGAGACCGGCACGACCTTTCGCGACAACGCGCTGCTGAAGGCGCGGCACGTGGCCCGGCTGACCGGACTGGCGGCGCTCGCCGACGATTCCGGTATCGAGGTCGATGCGCTGCAGGGGCGCCCCGGGGTGTATTCGGCCCGCTACGCCGGCGAGGGGGCGAGCGATGAGGCCAATCTGCGCAAGCTCCTGGCCGAGCTCGACGGCGTGCCCGAGGAGGCGCGCGCGGCGCGCTATCGCTGTGTCATCGCGCTCGTGCGTCACCCGGAGGATCCCGATCCGCTGATCACCGAGGGCCTCTGGGAGGGGCGGATCACCCGCGCGCCCCGCGGCAGCGGAGGCTTCGGCTACGATCCGGTCTTTCTGCCGGAGGGCTCGACGCGCACGGCCGCTGAGCTCGAGCCGGCGCAGAAGAACGCCGTCAGCCATCGCGGGCAGGCCCTGCGTGCCCTTGCGGCACGCGCCGCAGGGCTCTTCGCGGCACCTTCGGGTGCGGCTCCCGCGCCGGCGCGCCGGGGCCGGCTGTTCGTGCTGGCGGCACCCTCGGGAGCCGGCAAGACCTCTCTGGTCCGCGCGCTGCTTGAGCGTAAGCCGGACCTGCGCATGTCCGTCTCCCACACCACCCGACCCAAGCGGGCCACCGAAGCCGACGGGCGCGAATACCACTTCGTCACGCTCGAGCAGTTCGAGCAGATGGTCACCGAGCGGCGCTTCCTGGAGCACGCCCGGGTGTTCGGCAACTGCTACGGCACGGCGCGCGAGCCGGTCGAGCAGCGCCTCGCCTCCGGGGGCGATGTGGTGCTCGAGATCGACTGGCAGGGCGCCCGCCAGGTGCGCCTCGCGCTGCCGCAGTGCGAGACCATTTTCGTGCTGCCGCCCTCGCGCGAGGCGCTCGAGCAGCGCCTGCGCGGCCGAGGCACAGATTCCGCTGAAGTGATCGCGCGGCGGCTGCGCGAGGCGGTCAGCGACATGGCGCACTGGAACGAATTCGACTACGTCGTCGTGAACGACGATTTCCCACGCGCCGTCGAGGACCTGGTGCACATCGTGGAAGGCCGGGGCGGGGCGCTTACGGCCTCGCGGCCGGCGCTGGCGCCGCTGCTCTCGCGCCTGCTGGCCTGAGCGGCCGTGCTTGCCGTATAGTAGAGGCCTCTCGCGCGCCTGCCGCGCGCTTCACTCCATTTCAGCACTCAAGAATCGCCATGGCCCGCATCACCGTCGAAGACTGTCTGCAGAACGTCGATAACCTCTTCCAGCTGGTGATTCTGGCGGCGCAGCGCGCACGGCGGCTGGCCAACGGGGCCGAGCCGACCGTGCCGCTCGAGAACGACAAGCCGACGGTGGTCGCGCTGCGCGAGATCGCCGCGGGCAACGTCACGCTCGAGATGCTGCGCGAGCCGGAGCCGCCGCCAGCCGAACCGGCCGCCCCCGAGGTGCCCGAGCTGGACATGCAGTCCGCGTTCCGCGCGCCGCAGTTCGGCCTCGGCGAGTAGCCAGCGGGGACCGGTAGCCTGCCGTGATATGGACTATGCGTCTTCCCTCCTCGGGCTGCTTCCCGGCGGAAGGCGCACCCCCGGGCTGAAGGAACTGCTGGCCACCGTCGGCAGCTATCTGCCGCCGGAGCAGGTCGCCCGCGTCCGCGCCGCCGCCGAATTCGGCGCATCGGCCCACCAGGGGCAGAAGCGCCTCTCCGGCGAGCCCTACATCGCCCATCCGGTCGCGACCGCGGCCATCCTCGCGGACCTCAGGCTCGATGCCGACACCCTGGTCGCGGCGATTCTGCACGACGTCATCGAGGACACCCCGACACCGAAGGACCAGCTCGCCGCGCGTTTCGGCGCCGATGTCGCCGAACTGGTCGACGGGGTGACCAAGCTCGATGCCATCCAGTTCAAGAACCGCGAGGAGGCGCAGGCGGAGTCCTTCCGCAAGATGCTGCTGGCGATGGTGCGCGATCTGCGCGTCATCCTGGTCAAGCTCGCCGACCGCACCCACAACATGCGCACCATCCAGGCGATGCCGCCGCACCGGCGGCGGGCCATCGCCCGCGAGACGTTGGACATCTACGCGCCGATCGCCGAGCGCTGCGGCCTGTACAACCTGAAGCTCGAGCTCGAAGAGCTGGGCTTTCGCGCGCTGTATCCGCGCCGCTACCGGGTGCTCGAGTACGCCCTGCGCAAGGCGCGCGGCAATCAGAAGGAATTCCTGAAGAAGATCGAGCAGCAGCTCGCCGAGGCGCTGAAGAAGCACGGCATCGAGGCGCGGGTCGAGATGCGCGAGAAGCACATCTACAGCATCTACAAGAAGATGCTGCGCAAACGCGCCTCGCTCGCCGAGATCGTCGATGTGTACGGCCTGCGCATCATCGTCGATGAGATCGACACCTGCTACCGCGCGATCGGCGTGGTGCACTCGGTGTTCAAGCCGATGCCCGGGCGCTTCAAGGACTACATCGCCATTCCGCGCGTCAACGGCTACCAGTCGCTGCACACGACACTGTTCGGCCCGAACGCCGTGCCCATCGAAGTGCAGATCCGCACCGAGGACATGCACCGGGTCGCCGAGTCGGGCATCGCGGCGCACTGGAAGTACAAGACCGGGGAGGACGCCGGCTCGATGCAGCAGGCGCGCGCGCGCGAGTGGCTCTCGGGGCTGGTGGAGCTGCAGGAGGACGGCAGCTCGGAGGAGTTTCTCGAGAGCGTCAAGGTCGATCTGTATCCCGACAAAGTCTACGTGTTCACCCCGAAGGGCAAGATCCTGCGCCTGCCCTCCGGCGCCACCGTGGTGGATTTCGCCTACGCGGTGCACACCGACGTCGGCAACCGCTGCGTCGCGGCCAAGGTGGATCGCCGGCTCACGCCGCTGCGCACCGTGCTGCGCAACGGCCAGACCGTGGAGATCATCACCGCCAAGGGCGCGGTGCCGAACCCCGCCTGGGTCGGCTTCGTGGTCACCGCCAAGGCGCGCAGCGCCATCCGCCACTACCTCAAGGGCCTGCGCCGCAGCGAGGCGATCGCGCTCGGCCAGCGGCTGCTCACCCAGGCGCTCGCGGAGTTCCATCTGTCGTTCGAGGACGTGCCCGCCCCGACGCGCGATGCGACGCTCGGGGAGTTCGGCATGAAGGACATGGACGAGCTGCACGAGAAGATCGGCCTCGGGGAGCGTCTGGCGCCGCTCGTGGCGCGCCGGCTGCTGCCGGCGGGCGCGCCGGAACGCGGCGCGCAGCTGCCCGCGCCGCTCGCCATCGCCGGCACCGAGGGGCTGCTCGTGACCTACGCGCGCTGCTGCTTCCCGCTGCCGAACGACCCGGTGTTCGCGTTCCTCTCCGCCGGGCGCGGCGTGGTGATCCATCGCGACCGCTGCGTGAACGTCGAGGACTACCGCAAGCATCCCGAGAAGTGGCTGCCGGTGAGCTGGCAACCCTCCCCGGAGCGGCTGTTCAGCTCGGAGATCCGCGTGGACGTGGTCAACAGGACCGGCGTGCTTGCCGGGGTGGCCGCGGCCATCGCCAGTGCCGACACCAACATCCATCATGTCTCCATCGAGGAGCAGGAAGGCGACGCGTCGATTCTGACCTTCGAGCTGAAGGTGCGCGACCGCAAGCAGCTGGCGCACGTGATGCGCGTGATCCGCCGCATGCCGGACGTCACGCGTGTCAGCCGGACCATCGCCGCCCACGCCCGCGGCGGCCGCGCCGACAGCGACGAGCTCGACGAGTCGGATTCCAACTCCCATACCCCATGAGGACACACATGAGCCGTACGATCATTCATACCGACAAGGCGCCGCCGGCCATCGGCACGTACTCCCAGGCGGTGCGCGCCGGGGACACGGTATACCTGTCCGGACAGATTCCTCTCGATCCGGCCACCAAGGAGCTGGTCACGGGCGGCATCGAGGCGGAGATCCGCCGCGTGTTCGACAACCTGCAGGCGCTCGCCGAGGCGGCCGGCGGGACGCTGGCGCAGGCGGTCAAAGTCAACATCTATCTGACCGATCTCGCGCACTTCGCGAAGGTCAACGAGATCATGGCACAGTACTTCCCGCAGCCCTACCCGGCCCGGGCCGCCGTCGGCGTGGCGCAGCTGCCGCGCGGCGCGCGCGTCGAGGCGGAGTGCATCCTGCACCTTGGCTGAAGCGGCGCGCAGCAGCGCGAACGAACAGCGCCCGGTGACGGCGCTGCGCGGCGTCGGCGCGGCGCTCGCCGAGCGCCTGCGCCGCCTGGGCATCACACAGGTGCAGGATCTGCTGTTCGTCCTGCCGGTCGACTACGACGACCGCACCGAGTGCCGGCGCATCGGGGAGCTCTACCCGGGCATGCGTGCGCTGGTGGAAGGGGAAGTGCAGCTGACCGAGGTGGTCTTCCGCCGCCGGCGCCAGCTGCTGACGCGCCTGTCCGACGGGTCAGGGTTCCTCACTTTGAGGTTCTTCCACTTCTCCGCCAGTCAGCAAGAGGGCCTCGCGCGCGGCACGCGCCTGCGCTGCTTCGGGGAGGTGCGGCGCGGTCCGCAGGGCCTGGAGATGGTCCACCCCGAATACCGGCGCGTCACCGAGCGCTCGGAGGCGGTGGAGGATACGTTGACGCCGCTTTATCCCCTGACGGAAGGGGTGACGCAGGGCCGCCTGCGCATGCTGATCGCACAGGCGCTGCGCGAGCTCGACGGCGCCGGGGTGCGCGACTGGGTGCCGCGCGAGCTGCTGGAGGATCTGCGCCTGCCTTCGCTGCGCGAGGCGCTGCACTACGTGCACCGGCCCCCGAAGAACGCACGGCTCGAGGAGCTCTCCGCCCGCCGCCACCCGGCGCAACGGCGTCTGGCGTTCGAGGAGCTGCTCGCCCATCAGGCGAACCTGCGGCTGCTGAAGCGTGCCACCCGGACTGATCCGGCCTGGGCGCTCGAGGATGCCGAGGGGCTCGCCGCGCGGCTGCGCGCGGCGCTGCCCTTCCGGCTGACCGGCGCGCAGTCGCGCGCGCTCGCGGAGGTCGAAGCCGATCTGCGCGCCGAGCGGCCGATGGTGCGGCTCGTGCAGGGTGACGTCGGGTGCGGCAAGACCGTCGTGGCGGCGCTCGCGGCGGCGAGGGCCGCCGGCAGCGGCCTGCAGGCCGCCCTGATGGCGCCGACGGAGCTGCTCGCGGAGCAGCACGCGCGCAATTTCCGCGCCTGGCTGCAGCCGCTCGGACTGCCGGTGGCGCTGCTCTCGGGTGCCCAGCCGGCGCGCACCCGGCGCAGCGCGCTCGAGGCGGTCGCCTCCGGCGAGGTGCGGGTGGTGGTCGGGACGCATGCGCTGTTCCAGGAGGGCATCGAGTTCGCCCGCCTCGCGCTGGTGATCGTCGATGAGCAACACCGCTTCGGGGTGACGCAGCGGCTGCGCCTGCAGGAGAAGGGCCGCGGCAGCGGACGCTTCCCGCATCAGCTGATCATGACGGCGACGCCCATTCCGCGCACCCTCGCCATGACCGCCTACGCCGATCTCGACGTCTCGGTGATCGATGAGCTGCCGCCCGGCCGCACGCCGGTGCAGACCGTGGTCGTGCCCGAGCAGCGCCGCGACGAGGTGGTGGCGCGGGTCGAGCAGGCGTGCCGCTCGGGACGGCAGGTGTACTGGGTGTGCCCGCTGATCGAGGAATCCGAGGAGCTGCGCGCCCAGGCCGCGGAGGAGACCGCCGCCGTGCTCGCCGAGGCGCTGCCCGGACTGCGCGTCGGCCTTGTGCACGGCCGGCTCGCCTCGGCGAAGAAAGACGAAGCGATGCTCGCCTTCAAGGCCGGACGCATCCAGCTGCTCGTCGCCACGACCGTCATCGAGGTCGGGGTGGACGTGCCGAACGCGACGCTCATGGTGATCGAGAACGCCGAGCGCATGGGACTCGCGCAGCTGCATCAGCTGCGCGGGCGCGTGGGGCGCGGCGCGGCGGCGAGCAGCTGCGTGCTGCTGTACCGCGCGCCGCTCTCCCCGCTCGCGCGGCGGCGCCTGGAGGTCATGCGCCGGACCAATGACGGCTTCGAGATCGCCCGCCGCGATCTGGAGCTGCGCGGACCCGGCGAGCTGCTCGGCACGCGCCAGACGGGGCTCGCGCAGATGCGCGTCGCGGATCTGATGCGCGACGCCGATCTGCTGCCGCGGGTGCAGGCGGCCGCGGAGGTGCTCCTCGCCGAGTATCCGGATAATATCGCGGCGCTTTCGGCCCGCTGGATCGCCGGCGGGGAGCAATACGGGAGAGTAGGGTAGTCACGATGTCAGCCGCGATCGATCAGCTCGGCCCGAAGCGCGGGCCGGAGGAAGCGCCGCTCGCGCACCGCCTGGCGCGGCGGATCGAGGAGTACGGGCGGCTGGCGCGTTTCGACCGGCCGATCGGCACCTGGCTGCTGCTCTGGCCGACGCTGTGGGCGCTGTGGATCGCGGGCCGCGGCCGCCCCGATCCGGCCGTGCTCATCATCTTCGTGCTCGGCGTCATCGTCATGCGTGCCGCCGGCTGCATCATCAATGACTTCGCCGACCGCAACATCGATCCGCACGTCAAGCGCACTCGCGACCGCCCGCTCGCCGCGCGCCGAGTCTCGCCCGTCGAGGCGCTGATGCTGTTCGTGGTGCTGATGCTGGTCGCGCTGTGGCTGGTGAGCCGGCTGAACCGGCTCACGGTCGAACTGGCCGTCATCGGCGCGGCGCTCACCGCCTCCTATCCGTTCGTCAAGCGCTTCTTCCCGCTGCCGCAGTTGTATCTGGGCCTGTCGTTCGGCGGCTGGAGCATCCCGATGGCGTTCGCCGCCCAGCTGGGCACGGTGCCGCGGGTGGCCTGGGTTCTCTACATCGCGGCGGTGGTGTGGGCGGTGGTGTACGACACGCTCTACGCCATGGTCGACCGCGACGATGACCGCAGGATCGGCGTGCAGTCGAGCGCGCTGCTGTTCGCCGATCTGGACCGGCTGCTCGTCGGGGTGCTGCAGGTGATGATGCTCGCGGCCCTCGCCCTCGCCGGACACGATTTGAAGCTGGGCGGGTGGTACGCGGCCGCTCTCGCCGGCGCCGCGGTGCTGTTCGCCTATCAGCAATGGCTGATCCGCCGGCGTGAGCCGGCGGCCTGCCTGCGGGCGTTCCTCAACAACAATTACGTCGGCATGGCGATCTTCATCGGCGTGGCGCTGCAGTTCATCTACGCCCGCTGAGGCGGCGCGCAACTTTTGCGCGCCGGCGGTGTTTTCAAGTCGGACGGCCGCGCACGGCGCGCGCCGGGTGGCTGGACCAAAGGGGGCACGTCATGAACGCAAATGCCGATCCGAACACGACCGCCAACGCGCAGATGGTGTTCTGCCGGGCCTGCGGCCGGCAGATTCACGTGAGCGCGACGAGCTGCCCGGGCTGCGGAGCGAGGCAGATCGCCGCGGGGGAATCCGAGAAACTGCTGCTGCCGGCGTTTGTGCTGTGCGTCGTCTTCGGCTACCTCGGCGCGCACCGTTACTACGCCGGGAAGATCGGCACCGGAATTCTGATGCTGATCACCGCCGGCGGGTTGGGCATCTGGGTGCTGATCGACCTGATCCTGCTGCTGTCGGGCTCCTTCACCGACAGCGAGGGCAAGAAGCTCAAGCGCTGGGTGTGAGGCGGGCGGCTCAGAAGGTCAGCATCACCCTGACGAGCCCGAGCACCGTGTCCGGTGTGTTCCCCCCGCCGGGGTGCTGCCAGTACTCGAGGTCCGGCTGGATGGTCCAGCCGTGCGAGGCGTCGAACTGGTAGTAGGCTTCGATCTCACTCTCGAAGCCGCGGGCGAAGCCCGCTGCCGCGCTCAGACGGCTGTCGCTGTAGGCGATGCCGAGCTCATCGTGCGCTCGCGCCGCCCACGGACCGCGCCAGACCACGCCGGCGCCGAAGTGCCGGCGCACCGCGGCCACCGCCGCGGGCGCGGAACCGAATTGCACGAACCCGCTGATGCCCCGGCGGCGCGCGCCGGCCGGACGCCAGAACCGGCCGCTCGCCACCAGATACGCCCCGGCCGCGTGGTGGGTCACGCCGCCCGCGAAGCGCCGGAAGCGGCCCGTGTCGATCCAGCCGCCGATCTGCAGCTTCACCGGCAGGCCGCTCCAGCGGCCGCGCCAGGCTTCCTCCGAGACGAGCAGGGCGCCGCCGGGATCGTAGGGCAGCTCCGTCTCGTGATCGCGGAACACGCCCAGCGAGAACGATAGGCGGCGGTTCGGATACACGAACACGTCCGCGCCCCAGGCGCCCTTCGGATAGGTCGGGAGCACGAACGTGCTGATCGAGGCGTCGGATGAGAAGTCCAGGGAGACGAAGTTGCCCCCGTACGGAACCGTGAAGAACTGGTCATCGACGTACATCAGGCCGGCGCGGACGCGCACCGTGCGGCCGCGCAGGTCCTGCTGATACCAGGCGCGGTCCACCGACGTGCCGGAATAGGCGTCCATGTTGTCCGGGTCGGCGAGGGCGGGGACCTGACGCGTCGAGACGTTCGCGCCGCTGTGGCTCTGCGCATCGATGAACAGCGTCCCGCCGCGCCAACCGAGCAGCCGGCGCGTGTCGAGCGTGAGCGAAACGTCGATCAACCGCTGCACGTCGAAGCCAAGGGCGTGGGGCAGCCCGCCGGAGAGCACGTGCGAGCCGTCCAGCTGCACGAAGCCGCCGAACGCGATGCCGTGATGCCGCAGCTCGCGGGCCGTGGCCGTCACGTGCGCCAGCCACGCCCGGGCGCCCGAGGCGCTCTCGGGAGCGGCGCCGGGCGAAGGGGGGCCGGCGGCGCGCGCTCCCGGGCCCAGCGCCCACGCCCCGGCCAGCACGGTGAGGATCGCTGCGCGTGCGCGCCGGTGCTGCGGGTCCATTGTCCTCGGAGGATGCGGCGGCAAAAAGCGAAAAGTATCAAGGCGCCGTCCGGCGCGGTCAACGCGCGCGCCAGGCTCGCCCGCCGGGCCGTTTCCAGTCCCGAGGGAATTCAGTACAGTGCGCGCTCGATGCGCGCGCGGCCGCCGCCGCGCCAGCCAGCGGCCTGAGCCGACGTGAGTACACAGAAGAACCAGTCTTTCCTGCGCCGCCTGGGCTTCGCGCTCGCCGGCCTCGGACACGCGCTCAGGGCCGAGCGCAGTCTGCGCACCCAGGCGGCGGTGTTCGTGCTGATGGTGGCGGCGCTCACCGCGCTGCGCCCCGGGGCGCTGTGGTGGGCGGCGGTGATGCTCTCGAGCGCTGGGGTGTTGGCCGCGGAGCTGTTCAACACCGCGCTCGAGGCGCTGGTCGATCACCTGCATCCGGAGCAGCACCCTCGCGTGCGGATCGTCAAGGACTGCGCGGCGGCCGCCGTCCTGATCGCGAGCCTGGGCGCTGTCGCCGTGGGCGTCGCGCTCGCCGTTCACCTCCTGCGTCGCTGACGGCAGACTGGTTAAAAAACGCGCAAACGTCGACCCGACGAAGGCTGGTCCGTTGACAATTGCCGCCCCTGCCCCGAACATGCGCGGCGCGGAACGTCATCCGCCGACGCCCCCGGACCGCCCATGACTGCATCGAATCCCGCCCTCTGCGGCGCCATCCGCCACGACTGGACGCTGCCGGAAGTCCAGGCGCTGTTCGCGCTGCCGCTGCTCGACCTGCTGCTGCATGCCCAGCGCGTGCACCGCGAGCACCATGAGCCGAACACGGTGCAGATGAGCACGCTGCTGTCGATCAAGACCGGCGCGTGTCCCGAGGACTGCGCCTACTGCCCGCAGAGCGTGCGCTACGAGACCGGGCTCGAGCCCGAGGCGCTGATGGAGGTCGCCGCGGTGCGCGCGCGCGCCGAGCAGGCCAGGGCCGCCGGCGCCACCCGCTTCTGCATGGGTGCGGCATACCGCTCGCCGAAGGCGAAGGATCTGCGCGTCATCGCCGCGATGATCCGCGAGGTGCGCGCGCTCGGCATGGAGACCTGCGCCACCCTCGGCATGCTCACGCCCGAGCAGGCCCGGGAGCTCAAGGACGCCGGCCTCGATTACTACAACCACAATCTCGACACCTCGCCGGAGTTCTACGGCGAGATCATCACGACGCGCACCTACCAGGAGCGGCTCGACACGCTCGAAGCGGTGCGCGCGGCGGACCTCAAGGTGTGCTGCGGCGGCATTCTCGGCATGGGGGAGTCCCCGGCCGATCGCGCCAAGCTGCTCCTGACGCTCGCCAATCTGCCCGAGCACCCCGAAAGCGTGCCGATCAACCAGCTCGTGCAGGTCGAGGGCACGCCGCTCGCGGGCAGCGCGCCGCTCGATCCGTTCGAGTTCATCCGCGCCATCGCCGTGGCCCGTCTGCTGATGCCGCGCTCGCACGTGCGCCTGTCCGCCGGCCGCACCGCCATGAGCGAGGAGATGCAGGCGCTGTGTTTCATGGCGGGCGCCAATTCCATCTTCTACGGCGAGAAGCTGCTCACCACCGGCAATCCGGACGTCGAGCGCGACCGCCGGCTGTTCGAGCGGCTGGGTTTGAGGGCCGAAGCGCTCGCCGGGGCGGCCGACGCGCCGGCGCGGCCGGCGGCCGGCGGCGGATGCGCCTGCGCGCATTCCCATGCAGAGACAGCCGCTTGAGCCGCTGCTCGCGCAGCTCGAGCGCGAGCATCTGCGCCGCCGCCGCCGCACCGTAGAGGGCTACGCGCGCTCGGGCAGCCACGCCGAGCCGCTCATCGCGGGCCGCCGCCTCGTCGATTTCAGCAGCAACGACTACCTGGGGCTCGCCGGCCATCCCGGGCCGGCGGCCGCCATGGCCGAGTGCGCCGCGCGCACGGGCGCCGGCAGCGGCGCCTCGCACCTGATCAGCGGCCACGGCGCCGAGCACGCGGCGCTCGAGGAAGCGCTCGCCGCATTCACCGGCCGCGAGCGCGCGCTCCTCTTTTCCACCGGCTACATGGCCAATCTGGGGGTCATGAGCGCGCTCGCGCAGCGCGGCGAGACGGTGCTGCTCGACCGGCTGAGCCACGCCTCCCTCATCGACGGCGCGGTGCTGAGCGGCGCGCGCTTCAGGCGCTACGCGCACGCCGATGCCGCCGGCGCGCACCGTCTGCTCGCCGCGAGCGCGCGGCCGACGGCGGTGCTCGCCACCGACGGGGTGTTCAGCATGGATGGGGATATCGCGCCGCTCGGGGCGCTGGCGCACGCTGCCCGCGCACATGCGGCCTGGCTCGTGGTCGATGATGCGCACGGCATCGGCGTGCTCGGGCCGACGGGCCGCGGCGCGTTGGAACTGGCGGGGCTGTCGGCAGAGGACGTGCCCGTACTGGTCGGCACGCTCGGCAAGGCGTTCGGCTCGTTCGGCGCCTTCGTTGCCGGCAGCGCCGAGCTCATCGAGCTGTTGGTGCAGAAGGCCCGGCCGTATGTCTACACGACCGCGCTGCCGCAGCCGGTGGCGGCCGCCACGCGTGCGGCGCTCGCCCTCGCCGAGCGCGAGTCCTGGCGCCGCGAACGGGTGCTTGCGCTGACCGCGCGCTTTCGCGCCGCGGCCCGTGCCGCCGGCGTGCCGCTGGCCGAGTCGGCGACGCCGATCCAGCCCATTCCCCTCGGCAGCGCGCATGCGGCCCTCGAGGCGCAGCGCGCCCTTACCGAGGCGGGCTTCTGGGTGGTCGCGATCCGCGCCCCCACCGTGCCGGCCGGTCAGGAGCGGCTGCGCGTGACGTTGACGGCGGCGCACAGCGAGGACCAGGTCGATGCGTTGGCCGATGCATTGGGCCGCGCGTGTCGCGCCGGCGCGGTCCGCGCAGCGATCGAGGCGTCGGAGCGCTCATGAGCGAGCTTCATGTGGAGGTGCGCGGCGGCGGCGCTCCGTTGGTGCTGCTGCACGGCTGGGGCCTGAACGTGCGCGTGTGGGACACCCTCGGCGCGGCGCTCGAGGAGCGGTTCCGGCTGATCGCGGTCGATCTGCCCGGCCACGGCCACAGCCCGTGGCGGTCCGAGTGCGCGGCCGCGCGCGAGCAGGTGCGGTGGATCGCTCGCTCCGTCGGGCCGCTGATCGGCGCGACGCCCTACGGCCTGCTCGGCTGGTCGCTCGGCAGCGAGCTGGCGCTCGCGTGGGCGGCGCATCCCCCCGCCGGGCTCGCGCGGCCCG
>JAJYUL010000058.1 GCA_021792555.1 Pseudomonadota bacterium | reverse complement strand
CTAGACCCTGTAAGAAGGTGGTCGACCAGATCAGCCCCTGGGGCATCTGCGTCGAGTACGAACACATCAGCAACAGCGCCACCGCGGTCACTCCCAGTCCCACGCCGATCAGAGCGCGCGCATCGACGCGCCCGATCAGCCGCCCGGCGATAGACATTGCGACGAAGCTGCCGAAGCCGCGCGGCGCCATCGCGATACCCGCCGTCGTCACGGGGTAGCCGAGCAGATCCTCGAGCAGCGGCGGCAGCAGCGCCAGCGTGGCGAACAACACAACGCCGACCACGAAGATGAGGATGTTTCCGATGGAAAAATTGCGGTCGCGGAACAGAGCCGGCCGGACGAACGGCTCTCGCGCCGTGAACGTGTGCACGAGAAACACCCAGAAGGCCATCGCCATCACGCCGGTCTCGACCCAGATCTCCGGCGAAGCGAACCAGTCTTTGAGCTCACCGCGATCGAGAAGCAGCTGCAGAGCACCCACCGCGATGCTGAGCGCCCCGAAGCCGAGAAAGTCGAACGAGGTCTTGCGCGGCTCGGTCTCGCGCAAATAAGCCATCAGGCCGATTGCCGCCAGGACACCGAACGGCACGTTGATATAGAAGACCCAGCGCCAGCTGTAGTTGTCGGTGAGCCACCCGCCGAGCACCGGCGCCAGCATCGGGCCAAGCACCACGCCCTGTCCCCACAATGCCATGGCGCGGCCGTGCCTTTCGGGCGGGTTGATGTCGAGCAGCACCGCCTGCGCCAGAGGCACAAGACCGGCCCCCGAGGCGCCCTGCAGCAGGCGGAACAGAACAATCTGATCGATCGATTGCGCCAGGCCGCAGAGCATCGAACTCACGGTGAAACCTATCACCGACAGCAGCAGGACGCGCTTGCGTCCGAAGCGGCCGGCGAGCCACCCGGACAGCGGCGTCATGATTGCCGCCGCCACGATGTACGAGGTGAGCACCCAGTCCATCTGCTCGACGGTCGCGGACATACTGCCACCGATGTGCGGCAGCGCGACATTGGCGATCGTCATGTCGACCGCCTGCAGCACGGTTGCAAGCGTGACCGATATGGTGATCGGGACGCGATGAAGCGTGTTGTGTTCGGCGTCGGTCATGGCGTGGCGGTCGGTGACGGCGTCAGCGGCTCAGCCGGCAGCGTGGTGCGCCGCCGGGCCCGACTCGGTATCGATGGTCACCGAGGCGCTCAGTCCCGAGCGCACCGGCGGCATCCGGCCGACCAGCCGCAGCCGCACGTCGAGCCGCTGCACCACCTTCACCCAGTTGCCGGTCGCGTTCTGGGGCGGCAGGACGGAGAACTGCGCCCCAGTGCCGGGCGTGATGCTCGCGACCACGGCATGAAATGTCTCATTCGGATATGCGTCGATGCTGATCGTCGCCTTCTCGCCCGGGCGGATGTTGGCGAGCTGGTCCTCCTTGTAGTCCGCCTCGATCCACACATCCTTCGTCGAGACGAGCACGAACGCCGGCGTGGCAAGCGGCAGATAACCGCCCACCTGCAGGTGATCGACCTCGGTCACGATGCCGGCGGTGGGGGCACGCACCGTGGTGTAGGAGAGCTCGAGCAGCGCGTGATCCAGCGCCGCCTGCGCCTCGGCGACCTGCGGGTGCTCCCGGACCGGCAGGTCAGGATTGCCGCCGAGCCGCGCGAGCACCGACTGGATCTGCTGCCGCGCGGCCGCGACTGCGGCTTGCGCCTGCTGCAACGCGAGCCGCGCCCGATCGAACTGCGAGCGGGACGACACGCCGATCGCGAGCAGCCGCTGGCGGCGACGGAGCTCCCGCGCGGCATACGCTTGCTGGCTTTCGGCCGAATGCAGCGCCGCGAGGTCCGCTCGGTAGTCCGCCTCGAGTGAGCGGACCGCGAGCCGCGTGGCCGCGAGCCGTGCGCGCGCGGCGGCGACCGCGATCCGGAAGCGGCGCGGATCGAGTCGGAACAGGACCTGCCCTTTGCGCACCGCTTCGTTGTCGTGCACGTCGACCTGCACGACCCGGCCGGAGACATCCGCGCTGATTTGCACCTGCGCGGCGCGCAGGTAGGCGTCTTCGGTCGACTGATAGCGGCCGCTGGTCAGATAAAAATAGAGTGCGACCGCGATCAGCAGGATCGGCCCGCCCCACAAGAGCGGCCTGCGCAACCGCTCGCGCAGCGGCCGGGCCGCCGGGGAGGCGGCGTGCGCGGACTCGGCGTCGTGCCCGGAATCGTTCATCGGTTGGACCTCGTAGGCCTGCGCCCGTCCTCGGGCGCGGCGGATTCATCGGCCGGCAGCGGCGGTAATGCGGTGAGATTCGCGTGCACCCGCTCGAGCAGCGTCACCAGTACCGTGCGCTCCTCGCTCGAGAGACCCTGCAGCATCTCGGCGCGCGTCTGGGTGATGAGCTGCCAGATCTGCTCGAGCACCGGCGCTGCCGCGGGCGTCAGCCACAGCGTGTGCGCGCGCCGGTCGGCCGGATCGAAACGCCGCTGCACCCACCCGTCGGCCTCCATCCGGTCGAGAATGCGCACCAGCGTCATCGGGTCGACGTCGGCGAACTCGGCGAGCCGTTTCTGACTCACACCCTCGTTGCTCTGCAGATGGATCAGCGCCCGGCACTGGGGCAAGGTGAGCGCGAGCCGCTGCGCGCGCTCTTCGAAGCGGCGCGTGTAGCGGCGGCTGACGTCCTTGAACAGGAATCCCAATTGGCGGAAGCGATCGGTGCTCATAATCGGATCTACAATAGTGGCGTATATAATATCATCTGATATTATAGCGACAATGGCGATTCGGTGCTGTCCGGGCCGGGTGACGTAGAATTGCCGCACCGTTCACGCTTTCGGGGAATCCGAGATCATGGCCACCGGCTGGGCCGGCGACGGCGCCGTCCAAGACCAAATCGACGCAACCGTGACCGACGGCATCCGGCGGGCCCAGAGCCAGCTGGCGCAGGGTCCGGGGCGCACGCATTGCGCGGAGTGCGGCGAGCCGATTCCGCCGGCACGGCAGCGGGCGGTGCCGGGCGTGCGCCTGTGCCTGGCGTGTCAGACGAGCGCAGATCAGCAGAGCGCGGCCTTCAGCGGCTACAACCGCCGCGGCAGCAAGGACAGCCAACTGCGCTGAGCACGCCGGGGTTTCCCTCCCCGGACCTGTGGCGTAACCTGCGCGCGACGTGTGCGGCAAGGCCGCCGAACAGCCCCCGGGGGAAACCGTGAAGCCGAATTTCCGTGAACTTGGCCTGGCCGTCTGGCTGGCCTGCGCGATGGTGATCTTGCCGGGCGGCCGCGCGCTCGCCCGCGGCCGGCAGCTGACGGCGCAGGACTATGCACGCGCCGCGCAGTTCATGCCGTACAACACCGCTCCGCTCGTCGATGACGACGTCGAGCAGGTGCATTGGCTGCCCGCGGACCGCTTCTGGTTCATCGACCACGATGCCCGCGGCAACCACTACCGCATCATGGATGCGACAACCGGCAAGGTCGCCGCCGCGTTCAATCAGGTCAAACTCGCCGCGGCGCTCGGCAACGCCATCGGCAAGACCGTCAACCCGGCCGATCTACGCATCACCGCCATCAAGATCGCGCACGGGCAGCTCCAGATCACCCGTCGCGGCAAGCGCTTCGAGTGCGACCTGAGCGGCGCCGGGCACTGCACCGTGCGCCCGAAGATCCTCGGGGGCCACAAGGAGCCCGGCATCCTCTCCCCGAATGGCAAGCGGCTTGCATTCATCCGCGACTGGAACCTGTGGGTGCGCAACGTCGCGACCGGCAAGGAGACGCAGCTCACGTTCGACGGTGTGAAGAACTTCGGCTACGCCACACACAATGCCGGCTGGGTGCACTCCAACAAGCCGGTTCTCAACTGGTCGCCGAATTCCCGCGAAATCGCCACCTACCAGCAGGATCAGCGCAAGGTCGGCGACATGTATCTGGTGAGTGCCGCCATCGGGCACCCCAAGCTCGAGAAGTGGAAGTACCCCCTGCCCGGCGACAAGCACGTGTTCATGATCGAACCGGTGGTCATTCACGTGGCCTCGCGCAAGGTGGTCCGGCTGCAGCTGCCGCCGCAGCAGCGCCTCTCGAGCCTGTGCGATGAGCTCAGCTGCGAGGACAACGGCCACTGGGACGACCTGCAGTGGGCGCCGGACAGCAAGACGCTGGCGCTGGTGACCACTTCGCGCAACCGGCACCACGAGTGGTTCCGCGTCGCCAACGCACGCACGGGCGCGGTGCGCACGGTCTTCGAGGAGAGCGTCTCCACCTACTATCACAGCGGCATCGGCGCGGTCGACTGGCGCTATCTGCCGGCTCTCGGCGAGGCGATGTGGTACAGCGAGCGCAACAACTGGGGCAACCTGTACCTGTACAGCCTCGCGAGCGGCCAGCTCGAGCATCCGATCACCACCGGCAGGGGCGATGTGACCCAGGTGCTGCACGTCGACCGCAAGAGCGGCACGGTCTGGTTCCGCGCGGTCGGGCGCACGCCCGGCATGAACCCCTATTACGAGCAATTCTGGAAGGTGAGTCTGGGCGGCGGCGCGCCGACGCTGCTGACGCCTCAGGACTGCGACAACCTCATCACCATGTCGCCGGACGGCAAGTACTTCGTCGACAGCTGCTCCACGCCTCGCCGTGCTCCGGTCACGACGCTGCGCGATGCCGACACCGGCCGCGTCATCGCCACCGTGGCCCGGGCCCGGCTCGCGCGCCTGCGCGCCATCGGCTGGCGGCCCCCGCAGCAGATCGTCGTCAAGGCGCGCGACGGCAAGACGAACCTGTACGGCCTGCTGTTCAAGCCGGACGACTTCGATCCGCACAAGAAATACCCGATCATCGATTACATCTATCCGGGTCCGCAGATCGGCTCGATCTTCACCTTCCGCTTCGAGCCCTCGCGCTACGACGACCAGTCGCTTGCCGATCTGGGCTTCATCGTGGTCGCGATCGACGGGATGGGCACGCCGTACCGTTCGGCGAGCTTCCACCATCTCTGGTACGGCGATATGGGGGACAACACCCTGCCCGACCAGATCGCCGCCATCAAGCAGCTGGCTGCGCGCTATCCGTGGATCGATATCCACCGTGTCGGCATCTGGGGCCACTCAGGCGGCGGCAACGCCACCGCGGATGCGCTGTTCCGCTACCCGGACTTCTTCAAAGTCGGCTGGGCCGAGAGCGGCAACCAGGACAACCGCGACTACGAGAACGACTGGGGCGAGAAGTACGAGGGACTGCTCGTGCGCTACCCCGACGGCAAGACCAATTACGACAACCAGGCCAACGAGCTGCTCGCCTCGCACCTGCAGGGGCACCTGATGCTCACCTACGGGACGCTCGATGACAACGTACCGCCGGAGAACACTCAGATCGTGGTCGAGGCGCTGATCAAGGCGAACAAGAAGTTCGACATGATCGCCATCCCCAATGTGCGCCACGGCTACGGTTATGCGACACCGTACATTACGGTGCGGCGCTGGGATTATTTCGTGCGCTATCTCGCCGGAAACATCCCGCCGGCGCATTTCGCGCTCAAGCCCTGGCCCTGGCGCTGAGCGTCACGCGCCGCAGCGATTGCGCGGTCGGGGTGGGCAGCGCGCCTCAGCGCGCCGGAGCGGCCTCGTCAGTCGCCGCGGCAGCGAGCAGGTCCTCCAGACTCTCGCCGCCGCTGCGCCGCGCGGCGAGCTCGGGCGCGCTCCACTCGCGCACGATCCGCCCCGCAAGCAGCAGTGCGATGCGATCGGCATAGCGCTCGACGATGTCGAGCGCATGGGTGGCGAGCAACACCGCCGCGCGCCGCTCATCCACCAGGCGCCGCAGGTGCCGCTTGAGGATGCCCGCGCTCGCCGGATCGAGGCCATTGAACGCCTCATCGAGCACGATCAGCCGCGGCGCGCCGATCAGCGCCAGAAGCACCGCGAGCTTCTGGCGCGTGCCCAGAGAGTAAGTATCGACGAATGCATCGAGCTGCCCGGCGACCGAAAGCGCCCCGCCGAGCTCGAGCACTTCGCCATCGATCTCGCGCAACCCCTTCGCCGCGGCATACACCTGCAGGCACTGCCGTCCGGTGAGCAAATCCGGCAGCCGCTCGGGGGCACAGGCGAACCCCAGTGTGCGCTTCGCGGCCGCCGGCGCGCTCTGCAGCGAGACACCCGACAGCTCGATCTGCCCGCTGCGCGGCCGCAGCAGTCCCGCCACCGAGTACAGCAGGGTTGATTTGCCGCTGCCATTGGGACCCAGCACGGCGCACCACTGCCCGGCGGGCACCTCCAGACTGAGCTCGTGCAGCACCGGTTGCGCGCCATAGCCGGCAGTCAGCCCCGTGATCCGCAGCGCCGGGTGCACGGGGGAGTCCGTCGCGCCGCTCATCGCCTCCACCGATGCAGCGGCGAAGCGGCGATCGACCGGGTGCGCAGCGCGAACACGCCGGCGGCCATGCCGAGCACACCGGCCAGAGCCAGCCACAGCCCGGCCAGCGCCCCGGCCGTACGTAGCGAACCGACGCCGAGCGTGACATAGGCGATCGCGATCAGCGCGGCGCATGCCAGAAGCTGCGCGCCAAGCATCCGATGCACCAGGGCCACCGCGAAACGCAGCGGCCTCAACGGCGTGGGCGCGAGCCACCACGCGGCGCTCAGCGCCGTGCGAGCCTGCGCGAGCAGCAGATTGATGAGGTGCAGCCCGAGCAGCCAAGCGGCAGCCGCGGCGAGCGCGGCGCCGCCGCGCACGTTCATCGGCACGGCTAGCAGCAGCAGCAGCAGACTGCGGGCGCGGATCGTCGGACGATCCCGAAATCGCGCAGCGGCCAGCGGCCACTCGCCGAGCGGAGCGAGCGTGACCTGGTGCGCCCGTCCGGGCCGCGTGCGCCGCGCCGCCGTATAGCGCGAATGGGCGAGCGCATCGGATGAGCGCCCGCTGCGTCTGCGCCGGGCGCCCGCTGCCGCCATTGCAGCAGCAAGTGTCACCCCCAGCGCCACGGCGCCTGCGCTGTAGCCCGTCAGCCTCACGGGCACCCAGGCAGGCAGATGCGCCACGAGTGAGAGCAACACAATCAGCGCCGCGGCCACGAGCCACGCAGCCAAGGCCCTTGCGGCCGTGCGGGCCGTCGGCGACAGGTCGCTCGGCAGCGCCGCGAGCCAGTGGCGATGCCCGTTGCGCTCGAGCCGCCGTTGGTGCCGCAGCGCGAGGAACGCGGTGAGCACCGTCGTCGCGCTCAGCACGAACCAGCGTGACAGGGCCGCGAGGGCGAGCACATACACCACCGCACGGATGCGTCCGAGCGCCCCGAGCGCCACGAACGCGCACACCATGGCGCCCGCGGGCAGAGGCCAGCGGCCCCAAAGATTGCGCCACTGCAGCCAGGCGGCGCGCACCGATGGGCGCGCGTCGAGCCGCGCCGGATTGCGATTGCCCATGAGCATTATCCCGTGACTGAACTCGGCACAGGATACGCCGGCCCGCGGACGCGTTGTTCGCCCCAATCACGGTGCGATCTATCGTACCGAGTCAAGGTCGTTACGCCGACATTGAAGCACTGGCCAGGAGAGTGAACCCGTTAACCTCAGAATCGCAGTCCTTTGCCGTGTGTTCCGCAGATCGGCGGGTGGTCCACGGGAACGCCCGCGAGCTGCGCCATCGGCCCGGCCGGGCTCGCAATCGATCAGCGCTTGCACCAATAGCGCGAACACACCGGCATGAGCCAGCGCCCCGGTTCGAGGGAAGCGGTTCAGACACGCCGTCGCGGCGTCGTGCAGGGTCTTCAGCGCCGCGCAGCGCTTCTTGCGCGTCTGTTGTCGCTCGCCTGTGCAATTGAACCTCAAACATCAACCTGCAACGGGTATCCAACCAGAAGCCGACAACCGCACGATGGTCCTGCAATCCCGTTGAGCCGTGGCATCGCATCTTCGGCCATCGGTCAGCGGCGAAATGAGCTGAGATCCGCTCGACCGTCGATGCGGTTCAGACGTAACCGCTTGAGTCGATTCGTCCACAGCGATAGACTGCCTGGCAAGCGACCATGAGGGGGATACATGGCCAGATGGTCGCGATGCCGCGGCTGGACAGGGAACGCTCAGCAATCAGGTTGAAGTGACTTGCCTGCCCAACGAGAGACACGCGCGGAAATCTATGCCCCTTTCGGGTTCATGTGTCAGTCGAAACGCTGATCGATGCGGTATTGTCTCGGCGCACATGCCCCTCAAGGATGACGCGCAAGCGCCTGACGTTCTCGTCGAGGAAAATCACCGGGTCGCGGGGGTGAGCGTGGGCAGGCCAGCAAATCGCCAGATCACCACACCAGCTGGCGAGGCGGCTCACGTACGCTTCGCCTAGAATCCGCCGGACCACCTTGCCGCTGACGTCCCATGACTGTGCGCGGTGTCGCACCGTCTGCGTGAAAGGCGCAATCGTCCCGCGCTGCGGCTTCGGCAGCGGGACGAAGGACGCCCGCGTCGCGAGTTGCGCGCGCGCCTCCGCCTCATATTGCTCGACTTGCCGAACCGAGCGGCGGCGGGCGTGGTGCAGCACGCCCCGCGAAGACGCGGCGCGAGCGCGTCAGACCGCCCCGCGCCCAACGCTCAAGATCTGCACAGTCAGCGGATCGAGGATGGTCCGACGACGTGCCGGACTGCCCTGCCCGCCGCGGATGCCGATAACGCAGTTCCTCGGGGCACCAGCGCTCGACGGGGCAACCGCGAAGCGGCTTCGACTGAAGCCCGTGCGGCAAAGCAGGCCGACCTCGGCGCTGAACGCAGATCAAAGTCGACTCCCCCAGGATGGACTATGAAATCGATCGCACTCCTTGTCGCGGTGATCCTCGCTTTTGGTCTCGGCGCTTACGCGCTACTGCAGTCACGAGGAACCGATTCCCACGCCGAGGAGGACCGTGCGCCCTCGAGCCTGATCAGCGTCCAGGTTGGCACGCTTGAGCGTAGGACGGTGCACCGATACGTGAGCGGATATGGACGGGTCGAGCCGGCGCCCGCCACACCGCGGCACCCGGCAGCAATGGCAGCCATTGCGGCGCCCGTGACCGGTGTTGTCACGCGCGTCAAAGTTGTCGCCGGCCAGAAGGTCCAGCGCGGCCAGTTGCTGATGGAGCTGAATTCGGGCGCGATGACCGAGGCCTATGCAGCGCAAGAGGCAGCCCGGCAACGCAAGCTCTACGCGGCACGCAATACCTCGCTGAAAGCCTTGCAGGACGCCGAAGCACAGCTTGCGCTGCTGCGCGTGACTGCACCGCTCCGCGGTACTGTTGTCCGGCTCAATGTCGAGCCCGGCACTGCGGTGAGCGCGAACACGGTGCTCGCCGAGATCATGGACCTGCATCGGCTGGTGGTTCAGGCGGACATTCCGCAGGCCCAGGCGGCCGAGCTCGCGCTCGGTCAGCCGCTGCAGGTCCTCGGCACGCCACCGATCCCCACCCGGCTGGGCTATATCGGCTCGACGGTGAACACCAGCGACGGGGCCGTGAGCACCTGGGCGCCACTGCCACGGGCTAGCGGCCTTCGGCCCGGCCAATATGTTCGGATCCGCATTGTCACGGCGACCCACCGGGACAGCCTTGTTGCGCCGACCGCAAGCGTGGTACGAGGCATTGACGGTCACGGCCTTGTCTGGATCGTCCGGGGCGATGAGGCGACCCGGATGCCCGTCAAGACCGGATTGCGCGAAGGCGGCTGGATCGAAGTGTCCGGCCCCGCTCTCAGGCCCGGCACGGCGGTCGTCACAGTGGGCGCATTCGGGCTGCCGCGGCGAACCCGCATCCAGATCATTGAGGCGTCCGCGACCTCATCGGGCGCGGCAGCGCCCGTGTCCGCCCAGAGACAATGAGCACTCGCCCTTCCCGTCTGGGCCGGTTCACAACCCGGCATGCCCTAGCGATCACCTTCATCGCAGGACTCCTGTGTCTCGCGGGGGTCTTTTCGGCCTCTACCCTACCCTCGTCGGTGTTTCCCGTGACTTTCTTTCCGCGCATCGTCGTGGAAGTCAGCAACGGCATCATGCCGGCCAACGAGATGATGGCCACGGTGACGCGCCCCATCGAGGAATCCCTCAAGAGGATTCCGGGCGTCGGATCGGTGCTGTCGACGACGACACGCGGCTCCGCCATCGTCAACGTCGAATTCCCGTGGGGCACGAACATGCAGCATGCCGAGCTCTACGTGATGGGCCGGCTTTCCCAGATTCGCAGCCAATTGCCATCGACTGTCGTCACCGACGTCACGCGCGTCGGATTTTCGATGAGCGACCCTGTCATCGGCATCAGTCTCACGGCGACTCGTCACAGTCAGACGGATCTCTGGAACACCGCCACCTACATCATCAAGCCGCTTTTTCTGCGCATTCCGGGCATTTCACGGGTGCAGGTCGTCGGGGGGCGGGTTCCGGAATACCACGTGGTGGTCGATCCGCTCAAGCTGCAGTCCGCCCACTTGGCGCTTCAGGACGTGACTGCCGCGCTCAAGCGCAACAACCTGGTCGCTCCGGCCGGCCTTCTTGTGCGGAACTACCAGCTGTACCTGACCATCGTCGACGGACGCGTACATTCGGCACGCGACATTGCCAATATAGTCATAGCGGAGCGAGATGGGCACCCGATCCGCATCAGGGACGTGGCCGACGTCGTTCATGGGGCGGCGCCGGCCTACACGAGTGTCACGGCCCAGGGCCGTCCTGCAGTGCTGCTGCAGATCGAGAGTCATTCGCACGCCAGTATCCTGTCTATCGCCGCGGGCCTGAAGGCCGCTTTGCGGCAGCTGCACCGACAGTTGCCGCCGGACATGCATCTCGCCTTTTTCTACAACCAGTCCTCGTTCGTGCGCGAGTCCATCGACAACGTCTGGGTGGCAGTAATTTTCGGGCTCGTCCTCTCGGTCTTCATTCTTTATGCGTTCCTCAAGAATTGGGGCAGCGTCTGGACCGCGGTCGTCACGATTCCGATTTGCGTACTCATCACGTTCGTAGCGATGAAGCTCACGGGAATGAGCTTCAACATGATGACGCTCGGTGGCATCGCGGCCTCCATCGGGCTCATCATCGACGATGCTATCGTTGTAGTGGAGGCGATGTGCCACCGTATCGCGTCGGGCGGTCCGCGACTCGCCGCAATCCATGAGGCCATGGGCGAGGTGCTGACGCCGCTGATCGGGTCGACTCTGACTCCAGTAGTGGTCTTCCTCCCGTTGGCCTACTTGACCGGCCTGGCAGGGGTGTTCTTCCGTGCGCTGGGCCTTGCCATGGTCGTAGCACTCCTCGTGTCCCTGCTGCTCGCACTGACAGTGACCCCGTCGCTCGCCGCCTGGCTCATCCGCGCTCGCGCTCGCGCCAGCGCTGAAGGTGGATTCGTCTTCAGGCGCGTGCTCCGAATCTATGATGTCTGCGCGCGGTGGGCGCTGCGCCATGCCGTGACGACTCTCGTCGCGTGTGGGCTGATCCTGCTCGGCGCTATCTTCCTGTATCAACACTTGCGCACCAATTTCTTGCCGAACTTCGACGAGGGCGGATTCAATATTGATTACGCGGCGCTTCCCGGCGCGAGCCTTGCCGAGACCTCGCGGGTGCTCGATCAGGCCGAGCAGATCATCCGTGCCGACCCCGATGTGCAGGGCTATTCGCGTGAGCTCGGCGTACAACTCGGGCCGAAGCTGAACGAACCCAATTTCGGCAGCTACCTGGTCATGCTGAAGCCGAATCGCACGCACTCGACGAATGAGGTCATGGATCACATCCGTCACGAGTTCGACCAGCGCTTCCCCATGGTGCGCTGGGACATCAAGGGACTCCTCACCGACCTGGTCGGTGACCTGCAGCTCGCGCCCTATCCGGTCGAGATCAAGCTCTTCTCACCCCATCTCAGTTGGCTCGAGAAGACCGCGCCGCGCGTTCAGGCGCAGATCGCGAGGATTCCGGGCCTCGTGGACACCTTCGACGGCGTGACGGTCAGCGGACCCACACTCGGTCTGAGGGTGCGGCGCGCCGATGCCGCGCGCTTCGGCCTGACGACCCGGTCCATCGCCGCCACCGTGAAGAACGCCATGCTGGGCCAGGTGTCTTCCGACATGATCAAAGGCGACCGACTCGTCGGCATTCGGGTACTGGATGATCGCAAGAGCGTCGATCAACTCTCAGCGTTGCGCAATCTTCCGCTGCGCACTCCGGCAGGGGCAATCGTGCGGCTGGAGCAGGTCGCCACTGTGGCGATGCTGCCCAATGAAGTGGAATTGAACCGCGATAACCTGCGCCAGGACGATATCGTCTCCGCGCGGCTGCAAGGCGTGGATCTCGGGACTGCGATGCGCGAAGTGCAGGCCACATTGAGTCGCGACAAGTGGTTGCCTCCGGGCAGCGTGCGGTACGGCGGTCTCTACCAGCTCCAGCAGCAGTCGTTCCGCAACCTGCTGGCGGTGCTCATCGTCGCCATCCTGCTTGTGTTCACGGTACTCGTCGTCGAATTCCGCTCGTTCTACGAGCCCATCGCCATCGTCTTCGGTGCCGTGCTCGCCCTGTTCGGCGCCATGATCGGGCTGTCGGTCGGCGGCATCACCTTGAATATCGTGTCCTACCTCGGGGCGATCATAGGGGTCGGCATCGTCGCCAAGAATGGAATTCTTGTGCTTGACTATTGCCGGCAGCAGTGTGCGCAGGGCGTGGAGTTCACGGAGGCGCTGGTGCAAGCAGGTCATCGCAGGCTCCGGCCGGTGCTCATGACCTCGCTGGCCGCAGCGCTCGGCATGCTGCCGCTTGCCTACGGGGCAGGCGCCGGAGCGCAGATGCTGCAGCCGCTCGGGGTCGCCGTCATCGGTGCACTGTTCTTCTCCGTGCCGTTGTCGCTCATCGCAACTCCCGTGACTTATTCGCTACTGATCCGCGCGCACCGGCGCTATCTTGGCGGATCTTCACTGCCAGCCAATGAAGGCAGCGTATGACACCGAGGGCACGAACGCTCCGCTGGGTATCGGCGCTTGCTCTCGCGCTCGTATCGGGCTGCGCGCATTTTGTGCCGCGACCGCTCTCGCCTGTGAAGTCGCTCGCGACTTTCAACATCCGCTCCCTGAGCAATCCAGGCCTGCGCAAGTTCCTTGCAGACAATCGCGTGCCCGAACCGGCCGCGCGCTGGGGTCTGAAGGCTCTCACCCTCGCCGCGCTCTATTATCAGCCATCGCTTGCCGAGGCTCGCGACCGATTGCTCGCAGCCGAGGCTGCGCAAATTACGGCCGGCGAGCGCCCGAACCCGTCAGTGGCAATGGCATTGGGGTACGACACGCGCATTGCGGGCGCGCCGAGTCCGTGGATCGTGCCGATCAATGTGGATTGGCCGATCGAGACCGCCGGCAGGCGCGGCGCGCGACTCGCCCACGCACGCCACCTCTCCGCCGCGGCACGCTGGGAGCTCATCGGAACCGTCTGGCAGGTGCGCAGCCGCCTGCGAAGCGCGCTGCTCGATCTCTATGCCGCACGCCGGACCGAATCCCTTCTTGCCCGCCAACAGACGGCAGAATTCAGAGTCGTCACGCTGCTCCAAGGTCAGCTCGAAGCCGGCGCGGTCTCGAGGTACCTCGTCGCCCATGCGCGCATCTCGCTCGACGCTACAACCCTGGCACGCGAAGCCGCAATCGGCGCGATTCGCCAGGCGCGAATTCGATTGGCTGGAGCGCTCGGCATCGCCCCGCATGCGCTAATCGGAGTGAAGCTCTCGTGCGCGGAACTGCGGAAGTTTCCACGCGATCTCACCAGGCTGCAGATCAGGCGCCGAGCGTTAATGAATCGCGCCGATGTGCGCGCCGCACTCGAGCAGTACGCAGCCAGCCAGTCGGCACTGCAGCTCGAGATCGCCCGGCAGTGGCCGGACGTGCAGCTCGGCCCCGGCTTCGCCTGGAACTCGCAACTGAGAGAAGACAGCGAGTGGCAACTCAGGCTGAGCCTCCCGGTGCCCGTGCTCAATCATAACCAAGGCCCGATTGCAGTGGCGCGGGCCGAGCGCCGGCTGGCTGCCGCACATTTCCTGACCGTGCAGACCGATGCCCTCGAGCAGATCGATAGCGCGCTTGCCGCGTACCGTTCAGCGCTTGCCCGGATGACAACCGCGGCTTCGTTGCTGGCGGAGCTGCGACGGCAGATCGACTCGGTGCGCGCTCGGGTGCGAGCCGGCGAGCTTCAGCCGCTTGATCTGGCCGAGGCCCAGATCGCCTTCTACAAGGGCGCCCAAAGCCTGCTCGCGACACGCATCGAGGCCCAGCGGGCGCTCGGCAGTCTGGAGGATGCCGTGCAGAGTCCGCTCACTCTTGCTCCCTCCGTGCTGCGAGCGGCACAGAGGGCTGTGCCGGGATCTGAGAATCCATGATATCGCACGCGCCTTCGATCCTCAGGTCGTCATCAGAATGACCCATGCAGGTGTGGTGCGAGCAGGTCACGGCATTCTTGCGCGTTGGGTCAACGTAGGGGGATGCCGGGAAGAGGCCCGACAGCACCGGGACCTCGCGAGGATCACCGTCAGCCTCGAGCGGCGAGTCCGCCGGATTTCCTGCGCACCGCTCGGCAGGCGCTCGAGCCGCCGACGCACGCTGGTGCCGACGGTGGTGCTGGCGCGTCAGGGCGCGCTTGCGCACCAGCATGTGTCTAAA
>JAJYUL010000057.1 GCA_021792555.1 Pseudomonadota bacterium | reverse complement strand
GTTTTGACTCGGTCACGTACTTACGCAAGTCTCAATAGATTGACAGGCCCCTCACCCATTGCCGGCCGTCCTTGGCACGCGCCGCCGAGCACCACTGTCCGCCGGCAGGTGACATGCGCCCCTCAGGGCGGCCAGACGCTCCGTCTCCCGCCAAGCTCGCCTTGAGACGCAACTGCCTACGAACGGCTCGAACGCGCCAGCCGAATCGGTTTCAACCCTGTTGCGCCGAGCTCATCAAGGAGCGGCGCGCAACGGCGTCGCACACCGCAAGGCGCCCGCCCGCCCCTTCGGTCTTGCAGGCCGCGATGAACACACAGCGAGGAAGCCGGCGGTACTAAGTACTCGTCCGCACTGTGCGCACGTTGGTTCCCGAGTATCACAAGAGCGACCCTCAGCCGCTCGGATTGCGGTATGCGCCACAGCACGATGCACCGGACAACCAGCGAACCGCCTCGCAGGGCGATTGAAAAGACGGACCCTCGGGACGAGGAGGTCCGCCAGGCGCATCGCACCGGCTTGCAGAGGTCACGGCACCGGCCGGCCGCGGGCGAAGCTGGCGGTCATGACGGGCAATGCCTCGCGCTCTACCCCCTCGGTGGCACTCACCACGAGCAATCCCTACGGCCTGTAAAGCGCTGCTGTGCGCCGCTCTGGCCTGCCGAGCGCAAACGTGCCCTTCGCACCCGCTTCGGATTCCGGGCCGAGGAGCGAGCGCGCCGCGAATCCCGGCGAGTAACGGAGCGGCTCGAACCGGACAACCTCGCTCCTCGGGGCGCTCTTGGCTGAGCCGCGCAGCCGAGAGCGCCCGTCCGCGAAATCAAAGGCAGCCGAGCAGATGATTGAGATCGACGGCTCCGCGGGCGAAGGAGGCGGTCAGATCGTCCGCACCTCGCTCGCTCTCGCCATGCTCACCGGCGCGGCGATCACGATCCGCAACGTCCGCGCGCGGCGCAGCAATCCCGGACTGCGGGCGCAGCACCTCGCGGCAGTGCGCGCCGCAGCGGCCATCTCCGGCGCAAGCGTCCACGGCGCCACGCTCGCCTCCGGAGAGTTGCGCTTCGCGCCGGGTCGTGTACTTGCGGGGCACTACGAGATCGACGTGGGAACGGCGGGCAGCACGCTGCTGGTGCTGCAGACCATTGTGCCGGCCCTCTCGTTCTGCAGCGGCCCCTCGGAGGTGACTCTGCACGGCGGCACGCACAATCCCCGCGCTCCCTCGTTCGAGTTCGTTCACGACGCCTACCTGCCTCTGCTCGCTCGGCTGGGATTCACCGTGCGGCTCGCCCTGGAGCGTCACGGGTTCTACCCGCGTGGAGGCGGTCTGATTCGCGCATCGATCGGACCCTTCCGAGGCGGCGCTGCGCTCGAGCTCACCGAGCGTGGTGCGCTCGTTTCCAAGAGCGCTCGGGTCCTGCTCTCGCGACTGCCCGCGCACATCGGCGAGAGAGAAATCGCCGTTCTGCGCAACCGGCTCGAGCTGCTCGAGAGCGCCTGCAGCATCAATGCCGTGGCGGCCCGCAGCGCCGGCAACACGGTGCACGTGCGGATCGACTCAACCCACGTGAGCACCGTGTTCTGCGGCTTCGGGATGCGCGGATTGCCGGCGGAGGAACTCGCCGCCGGACTCGCGGCCGAGGTGAATCAGTATCTCAGAGCGAACGTCGCGCTGGACTCCCACCTCGCCGATCAGATTCTCATACCGCTCGCGCTCGCAGCCGGCGGATGCGTCACGACGATGACACCCTCCGGTCACACGAAGACGAACGCCGACATCATCAAGGTCTTTCTCCCGATCCGCATCGATCTGCGCGAGTTGCACTCCGGGCGCTGGCTCATCACTGTTTCGCCGCGTCCCGGGGAAGGCCCCCGCGCGCGAGGTGAGCGCGTCGATTATGATCCCGAGCATGACTGACTCCGCGCGCGTCCTACCCGACTACCAGGGCGGCAGCATCGTCAATCTGATGGCATCGATCGTGCGCGCACTCGGCGCCGAGGAGCCCCTGTATCGGCCGCTGCGCGCGCTGCCACCGGAGTGTCTCTCGGGGCGCACTGTCATCCTGCTGGTGATCGATGGCCTGGGGCACGATTGGCTGCTCGCGCATCGCCCCGGCGGCCCGCTCGCTCGGCACGTGAGGGATCGGATCACCTCGGTATTTCCCTCGACCACCGCGACCGCGATAACGACCTTCCTGACCGGCACCGCTCCCCAGCAACACGCCATCACCGGCTGGTTCATGTATTTCCAGGAGCTCAGCGGCGTTCTCGCGGTGCTGCCGTACGAGACCCGTTGCACGGGCCTGCCCCCATCGGTCCCCGCGCAGCAGCTGCTCGCGCCCTCACCCGTATTCGACCGACTCAACGCACGCTCCCACCTGATCGCGCCGAGCCGCATCGTGCACTCCCAGTTCAACAGCGCCTACCGGGGCAAGGCGCGCGCGCACGGGTTCAAGGACCTCGGTCAGCTTCTGCAGAGCCTGACACAACTCGCACGCGCCGGGCGCGAGCGCAAATACCTCTACGGCTACTGGCCGCAGCTCGATCGGCTCGCGCACGAGCACGGCATCGAGAGCCGCGAGACTCTCGATCACCTCGCCGAGCTCGACAGCGCGTTCGGCGCTTTTCTCGACGGTATCGCCGCAACGGACACCACAGTGATCGTGACGGGGGACCACGGGTTCATCGATGCGCGTGCAGATCAGACAATCGACCTCGGGCTGCATCCCGAGCTTGCGTGCACGCTGGCGTCGCCGCTGTGCGGCGAAGGCCGCGCAGCGTACTGCTATGTGCGGCAGGAGATGCGCCGGCAGTTTGCCGACTACGTTGCGGCACATCTCGAGCAGCACGTGGAGATGACGGAAAGCGGCGCCTTGATCGCAGCGGACTATTTCGGCCTCGGCACCCCGCATCCACGGCTCCGCGAGCGCATCGGCGACTTCACGCTCATCCCTAAAGGGCGCGCCGTCATCAGACACTGGCTGGCGGGCGAGTCGCGATACGTCCACATCGGCGTACACGGGGGCATGAGCGCAGAGGAGATGTATGTCCCGCTGATCGTCGCACAGAGGTAGCCCGCCCACGCTGGCACCTGGCCCCTGGAGAGCGGACGCCGCAGTGTGAGCCTTCTCATCGATGGCGGGACGGCGCGAAAGGCACGGACGAGGAAAACCGTCTCTGCTGCGGATCTTTCCGCAGCGTTGCGCGAAGCTGCGCGCAGCTCGAGCCCGCACCGTCTACCGATCAACCATTGGACCCCAATCCACCGTCCCGCTCTCGCCCCGCTCGAGTCCAAGGGCGGACTCCTCGCGGCAGCTGACCCTCAATTTGCTCCACCCGCTTCGCCATGGCGCTCGGGGCCTCGGCGGAGCGCCCGGACGCCGCTCGACACCCGGACCGGCCGCCTCAAGAGGCGGTATTCGCGTGTGTGAGTCGTGACCGGGGTGCGCCGGGGCGCTCCCTTCGCCGGCACATCCGGATTGATACGCATGGCAGCCAAGAGCGGGCCGTGGACTAATGATCGAAGGAGGCGGGCTGCGTGAGCGTCCACCAGATTTCCAACCACGAGACCACCGGCGGATCATCCGGCGCACCGCCTCATGCGGCGGTAAGCCGGGCGCCACCCGATGGTCCGCTCGTGATGGGCGCCGCTGCGGACCGCGGGACTGTCCGCTGCCGCCACGCAGCCCGGCTCTCAAGCGTACACGCCGAGGAACTCATGCGCCGAGACTGGCGGACTTCGAACGACGCCGTCCGCCTGGCGGCTCAACGCCTCCGGCGCGTGTCGGTGAGCGGCGCGGGCGACCTGCCATCGGGGCTGTTCTGCCCGGACGGCTGGCGCGCACAGAGCACTCGCGCATCGAGCGGCAGGGGGAAGTCGGCCTGCGCTGCTGATGCGCCGCGCGCACGCAAAGGCCGTTGCCGCAAGTCAGCAGGGAACAGCGGCTCGCGGCAGCCCCGATACGCGAGCGCACAGCCTACGGTTTCAACTCACAGGAGACTGCGATGCGAGTTCAAGATCTCATGACGCGGCAGGTCCATTCGTGCCGCTCCAGCGACAGCCTCGAGCAGGCGGCGCAACTGATGTGGAATTTCGACTGCGGGTGCGTTCCGGTCTGCGACGGCGACGGCGTCAGCCGCCTGGTAGGCATGATCACCGACCGCGACATCTGCATGAGCGCGCTGTTCCAAGGCAGAGCCCTCAGAGACCTGCATGTGAGCGACGCGATGTCAAAGTCGGTAGAGGCCTGCCACGCCTCGGACGCGTTGGGCAATGCGGAGCGGATCATGCAGGCGGCGCGCATCCGGCGCCTGCCCGTCCTCGATGAGCACGACGCCCTCGTCGGCGTGATCTCCCTCGCCGACCTCGCCCGGGAAGCGGCCCGGGAGCGCACCCGGCGCGGCAAGGAGATCACCGAAACGGAAGTCGGTGACACTCTGGCGAGCATCTGCGCGCCGGCGCAGCACTCCCCCGGCGCGTGATCCGCCCCCGAGACGCAGCACGTGCGGCCGGACTGCCGATGCGCCCTGAGGGCGCGAGGCTGCTGTGCGCCCCGGCGCGGCCGCCCCACGGACGGCCTGCGGCCGGCGGATGCCTCCTGACCATCGAGGATTCGATCATGATACTTCCCCTGCAAATCACGTTCCGTCAGATGGACCCATCCCCTGCGCTCGAGGCCCGCATCCGCGAGCTCGCCGCGAAGCTCGACAGGTTCAGCGGCCAGATCATGCGCTGTCATGTCATCGTGGAGCCCCTGGCGCATCACAAGCACCAGGGATCCCTCTACGATTTCCGGATCGAGATCACTCTCCCGGATGAGCAGATCGCGATCCGGCACGCACATCCGGCGGATCACGCCCATGAGGATCCCTATGTGGCGCTGCGCGATGCCTTCCTGGCGGCGCGCCGCAAACTCGAGGACTACGAGCGCAAGCGGCGCGGTGACGTGAAGCATCACACCGAGCCGGCGCACGGACGGGTCCAGGAGCTCGATGCCGAGCACGGCTTTGGCCGCATCGAGACCGGCGACGGACGCCTCATCTATTTTCATCAAAACAGCGTGATCGGGGACCGGTTCAAGGAGCTGACGATCGGCTCGGAGGTGCGCTTCGTCGAAGAGCCCGGCGATCTCGGCCCGCAGGCCAGCACGGTGCACGTGATGTCATGAGCCCCCCGCGGACCGGCGGCCCGCGGCACGCCGCGGTGTAAAGGCGCGTATTGGCTTCTCAGCCCGACCAGCCGAGACTCCGGGCGCACCCAGATCACCGCCCGAGCAGGATGATGCTCGCGGCGCTTCTCGTGGCGTGGAGCCTGGCCGCCGTGCCGGTGACGGCGGCCGCGCCCCGGCGCGGGACGGTTTGCGTACCGATCCTCGTCTACCACCAGTTTGGCAGCGCAGTGCGCGGCGAGATGACGGTGAGCCCGTCCACGCTCGGGTGGCAGCTGCGCTATCTGAAGGATCATGGCTACCACGTCATCTGGCTACGTGATTACGTCCGTTTCCGCCTCGGGAGAGCACCGCCCCCGCCGCCGCATGCGGTGATTCTCACGGCCGACGACGGCCGCCGCTCGGTCGTCACCGACCTGCTTCCGCTGGTTCGCGCGTTGCGGATGCCAGTGACGCTGTTCATCTACCCTTCGTCGATCTCCAATGCCCCCTATGCCCTGACCTGGGCTGAGCTCAGCGAGCTGATCCGCACCGGACTGTTCCAGGTGCAGTCGCACACGTACTGGCATCCGAACTTCCACACCGAGCAGCGCCGGCTCTCGCCCCGCGAGTACCGGCTCTTCGTGCGCAGGCAGCTGACGGACTCGAAGCGCCTTCTCGAGCAGCGCCTCGGCATCCATGTCGAGCTGCTCGCCTGGCCGTTCGGGATCTACGACCGCTTCCTGATGCGCCAAGCGGCCGATGCCGGCTACATTGCCGCCGTGACGCTCGAGCGCCGGCCGGCCGGCCCGGACGAAGCGCTGCTCGCGCTGCCGCGCTACATCGTGACCGAGGCGGATGTCGGGGCCCGATTCGCCCATCTGCTCGCGAGCGTCGCTTCAGCGGCGCCGGCCGCAGCGCCGTGCTCCAGGCCTTAGCCCCGTGCGCCGCGCGCTGTGCTTTGCCGTAGCGCTGCTCACCGCCGGCTTGCGCCTGGCCGCTGCGAGTGCAGCGATCGCCGGGCAAGTGATCGATGCGGCGAGCGGGCGGCCGCTCGCCGATGCGATCGTGACCCTCGGCGATGAGACCACACGCGCGGATGCGCACGGCCGCTTCGCCATCGATGGATCGGCCGACCGGCTCGGTGTGCGCGCCTACGGGCACGGCCGGTTGTGGGTGACGGTCGAGCGGCTCGAGGCGGCCGGCGGGCGGATCGCGCTGCCTGCCGTGACGCCTAGAGCGCTTTACCTGAGCGCCTACGGCATCGCCAGTCGCGGGTTGCGCGAGGCGGCGCTCGAGCTGGCCCGCACGACCGAGATCAACGCCCTGGTCGTCGACCTCAAGAGCGAGCGCGGCGTCGTGGCCTTCTCGAGTGGGGTGCCGCTTGCCGCCGCGATCGGCGCCGAGCAGCCGCGCCTGATCCCCAATTTAAGGCAGCTGGTCGAGTCCCTGCACGCGCAGCACCTCTACCTCATCGCGCGCATCGTCGTCTTCCGCGACAGCGCATTGGCCGAGGCGCGGCCCGATCTCGCCGTCAAGACGGCCGAGGGCTCCGTCTGGCACGACGGCGAAGGGATGGCCTGGACGGACCCCTTCAGCCGGACCGTCTGGAATTACAACATCGCGATTGCCGTCGAGGCCGCGCGCGCGGGGTTCGATGAGATTCAGTTCGATTATGTGCGCTTCCCGGACGCACCCGGGCTCGTGTTCTCGCAAGCGAGCTCCTCGGGCAGCCGCGTCGAGGCAATTTCCGGCTTCCTCGCGCTCGCCCGCCAAGCGCTTAGACCCTACAACGTGTTCACCGCGGCGGACCTCTTCGGCTATGTCTGCTGGAACCGCGACGACACCGGCATCGGCCAGACGCTCAAGAGCGTTCTGGCGCACGTGGACTATCTCTCGCCCATGCTCTATCCCTCGGCGTTCCAGTACGGCATCCCGGGCGTGTCCGAACCCGTGGCCCACCCCCATGCCATCATCCTTCTGTCTCTGAAGCGGGCGCTGAGCCGCACCGGCGCGGCGCCGGTGCGGCTGCGGCCCTGGCTGCAGGCATTCCAGGACTATTCGTTTGATCGGCGCCGCTTTGGCGCCGAGCAGATCCGCGCCCAAATCGATGCGGCGCAGCAGGCGGGCACCGACGGGTTCATGCTGTGGAACCCGCGCAATGCCTACACCTCGGCGGGACTGCAGCCACGGAGCAGCGCAGCGGCGGGCGCAGCGGCGCGTCCGTCGGGGCCCCGGTGAGCGCTCTGAGCGGCGCGTGAGGACAAGTACGCATTGTCCAATCGGCGGGCGGAGCCTTTCATGGCGCTGGGCGCGCACCACCATGCTCGACAAGACACCCTCAGATGGCCCGGATGCCGCGCAGCGGCCGGAAGCGGACACCGTCGGCCCGTATGCGGTGCCGATCACGCTGCGCGTCAACGGGATGACCCATACGCTCTCGATTACGCCGGAGACGACTTTGGCGCAGGCGCTGCGCGAGCAGCTGGACCTCACCGGCACCAAGATCGCCTGTGATCGCGGCGCCTGCTCGGCCTGCACGGTGTGGCTCGACGGCGCGCCGGTCTGTTCGTGCATGGTGCTTGCGATCGACGTCGGAGCCCGCGAGGTCACGACGATTGAGGGGCTGGCGGCCGGTGAGGCGCTCCATCCCGTGCAGGCCGCGTTCATCGAGCATGACGCGATCCAGTGCGGCTTCTGCACGCCCGGGCTGATCATGAGCTGCGTGGCGCTCCTGAGGCGTAACCCCCGCCCCGGCGAGGATGAGGTCAGAACCGCGATCAGCGGCCACCTGTGCCGCTGCGGGACGTATCCGCACGTCCTGTCCGCCGTGCTGGCGGCCGCGCGCGCGGCGGAGTCCTGACCATGCCCGAGGACGTGCGCACGCGCAGCTATCCGGTCGGGATCGCCGGGGTGGCGCTCGGGGAGCTCGAGCGCAGCGTGCCCGACGATGAAGCCCCGCCCCTGCCGCCCAACGCGCGCCTGAACGCGATCGGCCGCTCCACGCCGCGCCTGAACGGGCCCGCCAAAGTGACCGGGCGCGCCACCTTCACGGTCGACGTGAAACTGCCCGGCATGCTGCATGCGCGCATGCTGCGCTCGGCCCACCCGCACGCCCGGATCCTGTCGATAGACACCCGCGCCGCCGAGCGGCAACCCGGGGTGCGCGCCGTCCATGTCATCGAGCATCCGCTCGGACGCGCGAACGAAATCCCCAGCCCGGGCGAGCCCGACGCTGCGCACCGCCGTGTGCGCTACGTCGGCGATCCGATCGCGGCGCTCGCCGCCGTCACGCCGCAGGCGGCGCAGGCCGCCCTCGAGCGGATCGTGGTCGACTATCAGCCGCTGCCGTTCGTCATCGACCTGGAGGATGCGCGCCAGTCCGACGCCCCGCGGGTGTTCGACCGCCCGGTGCGCACAGAATTCTTCCTCGGGCCGGCCCCGCAGCTGCCCCAGCACGGCAACGTTCACGGGCCGGACACGAGCGCCTCGCGGGGCGATGCCGCCGCGGGTCTGCGCGCGGCCGAACTCGTCGTCGAAGGCGAGTTCCGCACCCAGGTGCAGACGCATTGCTGCCTCGAGCCGCACGCGCTGGTTGCCGATTGGCGCCGGGACGGCCTGACGGTGTACATCTCGACCCAGTTCACCGCGGGCATCCGCGCGGAGCTCGCCGAAGCGTACGGCCTGCCGCTGAACCGGGTGCGTGTGGTGGTCGATGCCATGGGCGGCGGCTTCGGCTCGAAGTCGCGCATCGGCAATTACGTGCTCGCGGCGGTCGAGCTCTCGCGCAAGGCCGGCGCGCCGGTGCGCCTCGCGCTCGATCGCCGCGAGGAGCAGATCGACAGCGGCAACCGCCCCTCGACGGTGCAGCGCATCCGCCTCGGCGCGCGCCGCGACGGCACACTTACGGGAGTCGCGATCGAGGCCTACGGCAGCGCCGGTGTCGCCCTCGGGGCGAGCGTCGGCAATTTCGCGCAGTCGATCTACGAGTGCGCCGATTTCGCGCTCGAGCAGTCCGATGTGTTCACTCATGCCGGGCCGGGCTGCGCCATGCGCGCGCCGGGCAACGTGCCGGGCGCCTTCGCCTACGAGCAGGTCATCGACGAGCTGGCCGAGCGGCTCGGCCTCGATCCGATCACGCTGCGCGAGCGCATCGATCCGAGTCCGCTGCGGCGCGAGCAACGCCGCTGCGGCGCGGAGCGCTTCGGCTGGAGCCGGCGGCAGCCTCCGGGGAGCAGTCCGGGCACGCTCAAGCGCGGCCTCGGCATGGCGCAGTCGCATTGGCCCGCCCTCATTCAGATCAACTCCTCCTGCGAGGTGCGCATCCTGCGCGACGGCTCGGTCGAAGTGCGCTCGAGCGTGCAGGACATCGGCACCGGCATCACCACGGTGTTGGCCCAGGTGGTCGCCGAGGAGCTCGGCCTCACCCCGCAGGCCATCGCCGTGCACATCGGCGATACGGATTTCCCGGCCGGTCCGCCGTCCTACGGCAGCCGCACCACCGCCTCGATCACCCCGCCGGCGCGCAACGCCGCTTACCGCGCGCTGCGGCTGCTGATGCAGGTCGTGGCGCCCTCCTTGGGCGCAACTGCCGAGGGGTTGATCGCCCGCGGCGGGCGCATCGGCACGGCCGACGGCAGCCGCAGCATCACGTTCCGCGAGGCGGCGGCGCAACTGCGCAACGACCAGATCAGCGCGGTGGCCAGCCGCTCGGACGATTATGGCGGGTTCGGCCGGCGGATGGGCGATGCCGCCATCGGGCGCATGGGGCTCGGCGGAGTGCAGTTTGCCGAAGTCACCGTCGATACCGAGACGGGCCGCGTGCACGTCGAGCGCGTGGTGGCGGTGCACGACTGCGGACGGCCGATGAACCCGCGCCAGATCGAGAGCCAGGTGCACGGCGGCATCCTTCAGGGCATCTCCTACGCGCTGTTCGAGGAGCGCATCCTCGACCGGCACACCGGGCAGATGCTCAATCCCAACCTCGAGCAGTACAAAATCCTGCGTGCGCGCGAGACCCCGGCCATCGAAGTGCACGTGCTGGAGAACTACCAGGGCAACAGCGCAACCGACGCGTACGGCATCGCCGAGCCCTCGATCATCGCCACCGCTCCCGCGGTCGCCAATGCCGTCTACAACGCAATCGGCGTGCGCCTGCGCGTCTTGCCGATGAGCCCGGCGGCGGTCCTCACCGCCCTCGGGCGCGTGCCCTCCCGCAGCGCGCCGCCATGAACGGCTTCGAGTGGATGAGCCCGGGCAGCGTCGAGCAGGCCGCGCGCGCCGCGAGCGCGACCGTGGCCACGGCGATGGCCCGCCGCAGCGGCACGCCCGCGGCGGATGCCGCCGTGCTGAAAGCCGGCGGCATCGACCTGCTCGATCTGATGAAGGAAGGCCTGCTCGCCCCGCGCCGGCTGATCAACCTCAGGACCCTCCCCGGCCTCGATCGCATCGAGCCGGCCGGCGGAGGACTGCGGATCGGACCGAACGTCACGCTCGCGCAGCTCGCCGCCGAAGGGCGGCTGCGCACGCGCTGGGGCGCGCTCGCGGATGCGGCCGGTGGCGCGGCGAGCCCGCAGATCCGCCAGCTCGCCACCCTCGCCGGCAACCTCCTGCAGCGGCCGCGCTGCTGGTATTTCCGCTCGCGCGCCCATCACTGCGTGCGCAAGGGGGGCGACACGTGCTTCGCGTTCGCGGGCGAAAACCAGTACCACGCGATCTTCGAGCACAACGGGTGCGCGATCGTGCATCCCTCCACCTGCGCCACCGCGCTCGTCGCGCTCGGCGCGGGGCTCAAGATCACCGACCGGGCGGGCGCCAAGCGCACGGTGAGTCTGGAGGAGTTCTTCGTCCTGCCCGAGCTCGAACTGCAGCAGGAGAACCGTCTCGCATCGGGAGAGATCGTCACCGCCGTCGAGCTGCCCGAGCAGCGGGCCTCAGTGCGCTCGGTCCACCTGCGCTATGCAGAGACCGAATCCTTCGACTGGCCGCTGGCCGACGTCGCCGTCGTACTCGATCTTGCCGAGGGAGTGTGCCGCAAAGCGGCGATCGTGCTCGGCGCGTGCGCGCCCGCGCCACACCGCGCGCGGGCCGCCGAAGCCGCGCTCACCGGCCAGAGAATCGATGAGGCACTCGCCCGCGCCGCCGCGCATGCCGCACTGCAGGGCGCGATGCCGCTCAGCCGCAACGCCTACAAGGTGCCGATCTTCGAAGCACTGGTCCGCAGGGCCATCCTCGCGGTGCTGGCAGCCTGAGGCCCGACCGCCGCACCCGGCGCGCCCGCGGCGCAGCCGGCCCACGGGAATGGCACCCGCCATGAAACCCACGCGCCCCTGCGCGGTCAAACCGAGTGCCCGGCTCGCCGGGAGCCGGTCGATTCAAGGAGGTGCCTATGCGTAAAAGAGTCCTTGCAGGGGCCCTTGCGGGCCTGGCGCTGCCGGCGCTGGCGCTGGCGGCGCAACCGATGCTGATCCGCGTGGAGGGACAGACCCTGCCCATGCGTGAGGTGGTGCGGGTGGTGCACACGAGCGCCGGACCGGTGCGCGTGCGCACCTGGAGCTGGCGCGGGCCGAATGGCGCGGCCATGATCCAGGTGTCCGAAAGCCGGGGCGCAAGCGTGGCCATGCCGGCGTGGGCAATGGCTCAGATGAGTGCTCTGCAGGCGCAGATGCAGCAGATGCGGCTCATCGAAACGGCGCTGGCTCAGCCATGGCTCGCGCCCTCAATGCCGATGCCGGTGGCCTTCGGGCAGCCGCTGCTGCTGCCGATGCCCGTCCAGGCGCCCCTGGAGGTGCGGTTTCTGCAGCCGATGATTCCGCTGCGCGCAGCGCCGCTGCCGGCGCGCTTCATCGTCATCCTGCCCGCGCAGGCGGCCCCGCACGCACCACCGCCGGCGCCGGCGCCGGCGCGCCATCGCGGCCATCTTGTCTGAACGACGCTCGCAGGCGCCGGGCGGCCGGATCCGGCCGCCCGGCCGCCGGCTCGGCCCGTGCGGCGCGCGGCTGCGCTGGCGAAGTGCACGGGTCTTTATTCTCCGCTAGCATCCCCGGTCTGCGTCGCGACTGACGCGGAGGCCGAACCGATGAAATACGTGACACTGCTGAAGAATGTCGCCCTGGGCGCTTCCGCGGGCGTCGCGGTCCTCACCGCGCTGCCGCTATTCGGTGCCGTGGGCACGCTGACCACCGCGGGCGCGCTGGTCGGCTCGCTGGTCGGCGGCGCCGCCGGGGCGCTCGACACCGTGCGCAGCCACCGCGCCGAGGCCTCGGGACGGACGGCCGGCCCGGCCGGCGGCTCCTTCTAGAACGAGACGCGCCGCCCGCGTACCGCCGCAGGCTCACGCGCCGGCTGCGCCCTGCAGCATGTGCAGGCGGTGATGCTGGGCCGCCAGGCTGAGGAAGGCGACCCCGGAGCGCAGCCGCACACTCGCGCCGGGCCGCGGCCCCTTGCGCAGCGCCTCTTCGACCCGCTGCGGGGTGCCGAGATCGCTCCAGCCGCACTTCGGAACCGCCAGCACCCGAAACGAATCCTCCTGGCCCGCGACGATGTCGCGCGAAAAATCCACGCTGGGCAGCTCCTCATAGAGCGCACTGAGCGCCCCCTCGCCCGGGTGCTGCAGATCGTAGGCAATCGCCGTCTGCATCGCGGTCACGATGGGCGCAATGCGGGCCCGGAACAGCTCCAGCAGCGCCGCTGCGCTCGAGACCACGATGAACGCGTTCCAGAGCGCACCGGCACGGATCAGCTCGCGCGTCTGGGCGAGCGGCGGCTTCTCGACGAAACGCGCCACGCTCATCGCGCCGCGCCCGTCGCCCTCGCCCGGCACGATGTAGCCGAGCTCGGGATCCGCCTCCTCCGGCTCGATGCCGATCAGCAGCGTCTCGCGCGTGCGCCACTTCAGCTGCGCGAGCGCATCCCCGAGTGACTCGGCGAGCACCGACTCCTGCTGCACGAGGTGATCCGACGGCAGCAGCACCAGATGCGCGCGGGGATCGCGCGCGAGGATGTGCAGCAGCGGCAGCACAATGCCGATGGCGGTCCCGCGGTTGCGCGGCTGGACGATGATGTTCTCGGCGGGCAGCGGCGCGAGCGCATGCGACCACCACTGGCGGTGCTGTTCGGCGACGACGGCGCAGGTCCGCGCCTCGTCCGTCAATGCGTGCGCGCGGCGCAGTGCCTCGTGCAGCAGCGGCGGGCCATCGAACAGCGAGCAGAACTGCTTCGGCACGGCGGTTCCCGAGGGGGCGGTGGTCAGGGATTTCAGGCGGCTGCCCTCGCCCGCCGCCAGCACCAGCGCCCACACAGTATTTTTTTCCGCCATGACGCCCGCTCCTGATTCAGTGTGAGTGACGGGTCGTGCGCCGCAGCGCGCGGCCCGCACATTTTGCCATCATCCCTTCTGTTGAGTCGCTGCGGCATCGTGGGTTCCCGCAAAGATGCGGGAAAAATTTTTTCGCCGGGCGCCGTTGCGCTGCGGTGGCGTTGACGGCGCTGTACCGCCCGGCGCATCAGAGCGGCGGTGTGCGCTTGCCCGCTGCTGCGCCCGGCGAGGCCGCGTCGCGGGCGGCGGAGAGATCCTGTCGGCGCGGGACGACATCCGCGGACTCCGCGCGCGCGTGTTCCATCCGGACCGTCACCTGAATCGCAGCCAGTCGCTGATACAGCCGCCGCTGCCGATAGAGCGGCACCCAGCCGTACACGAGCGTCTCGATGGGACGCCACAAAGCCAGCCACGCCAGGATGATCAGCCCCTCGCCGACGAGCGGCGACAGACCGTGCGGGGCGAGACGCTCCAGAATCCCCCGCGCGCTCATGCTGAGCAGAAAGATCGCGAGCCCCCCGAGCAGCGCGAGCTCACCGAGCTGCAGTTGCTCGCGCAGGCGCAGCCCCGAGGAGTGCGCCATGCGCGTGTAGTAATGCTCGACGGCCGGCTGCAGATCCGGCGCCAGATCCTCCCCTTCGCTGGCATGCACGTGCAGATGCCACTGGGCCGCGGAGCGGCTCTCGCTGAATTCCTCCTCGATGAACCCCGCGGCGTGCACATCGAGGTCGCGGTCCCAGAAGGGCGAGGCATCGAGCGAGTTGAACAGCTGCGCCAGATTGCGCACCCGCACGCTCACCGTGGCGGCGCTCGCCGCGTGGGCCGTGGCGCGATGTCTGCCGACTGGAGGCTTGGTGGGCATGTCATGGGTCCGCTGCGCGCCCGCGGGCGCTCTGGCGCCTGTGCAACCCTCCCGCGCCGCTCGCGCCGCCGGAATGCGCACTAGTACGGATACCTGTGCGCCGGCGGGCTTTCTACTCTCAGCCGGACCCGGGCCGGCGCCGGCGCGGCGCTGCGCCGAGAGGAAAGCCGTCATGACCGCCAAACAAGTGCTGTTCCGTTCCGCCGCGCGCGAGAAGATTCTGCGCGGCACCACACAGCTCGCCGACGCGGTGCGCATCACGCTCGGGCCGAAGTCCAAATCCGTGCTGATCCAGAAAAAATGGGGCGCGCCGGTGGTGTGCAACGATGGGGTGACGATCGCGAAGGAGATGGAGCTGGAGGATCCGGAGGAGAACCTCGGCGCGCAGATGCTGCGCCAGGCGGCGGAGAAGACCGGCGAGC
>JAJYUL010000056.1 GCA_021792555.1 Pseudomonadota bacterium | reverse complement strand
CAAAGTGCAACTATTTAGTGACTACGATAAGACACCAAATCGAGCTCGCCCTCATGCACCAAATGCTGGAAAAACCCGCCTCTGCTGACTACCAATTGCCCAAAACCGGGGAGGAACTTCGGACTAGCTCAACCGTTCTTTTGGCTGTAACACGGCTGCGACGGCCGTGTCCCGAGACTGTCACGCGAATCGGGGAACATACGCGCGAACCGGGAGTAAGCGAGATGAATTCGGATATCCACAGCCGCTGGAAAGCCGCCCTGTCGGCCGCGGCCCACCAGACCCTTGCGGCGCGCTGGCGCAGCACCGTCCATGCTCTGCGCCTGGCGGAGCTCGAGTATCGCGCCCTGTATTCGGCTCACGAGGTCGATATTCAGGCGCTGCGCAAGGCGGCGCAGCGTATCCACGACCTGAAGCAGCTCAAGGCCGTGCTCGCCGGGGAGTTCGGCGGCAAGCCGGCCTGAGCAGGCCGGCTTGCCGCACCCGCTCAGTAGCCTGCGGCCAGCCCCGAGGGCCGACGCCGGTCATTGGCCCCTTCCAGCATGTGCGTGCGCGGATTGACCACGATGGCTTCATCCGCGCCCCAGGATTTGACGATCTTGAACCGGTAGCCCATCGCGCGCAGCCGCCGCTCCACGCTCGGGCTCATCAATCCCGGCTCGGCGAACACCACATCCGGATACCACTGCTGATGCACCCGCGGCGCATTCACCGCCTGCTGCACGTTCATGCCGAAATCCACGACATTGAGGAAGCTCTCGAGCGTGGTCGAGATGATCGTAGAGCCCCCAGGGCTGCCGGTGACCATGAACAGCCGCTTGCCGCGCAGCACGATGGTCGGGGCCATGGAGCTCAGCGGCCGCTTGCCCGGCTCGATCTCGTTCGCCTTGCCCTGCACCAGGCCGAAGGAGTTCGGCACCCCGGGCTTGGAGGTGAAGTCGTCCATCTCGTTGTTGAGGAAAAAGCCGGTGTTGCCGGCAATCTGGCCGAGTCCGAACAGATAGTTGATCGTGTAGGTCACACCCACCGCGTTGCCGTGGCGGTCGACGATGGAGTACTGCGTCGTGTCGGTGCCCTCGTAGGGACCGAGGCTGCCCTTGATGTCGACCGACGGCGTCGCAGCGTCGGGGCGGATGCTCGCGCGCAGCTTCGCCGCGTGCCGCGCCGAGAGCAGCCGGGCGATGGGGTTGTGCACGAAGGCCGGATCGCCGAGGTACGTGTTGCGGTCGGCAAACGCGCGCCGCTCGGCCTCGACGAGATAGTGGATGCTGTTCACCGAGCCGTAACCCCACTTGGAGAACGGATACGGCTTGATGATCTGCAGAATCTCGCAGATCGTCACCCCGCCCGAGCTCGGCGGCGGATCGGACATGATGGTGTAGCCGTGATAGCGGCACTCGACCGGCCTCGCCCACTGCACCGTGTAGTCCGCGAAGTCCTGCATCGACAGGATGCCGTGGTGCGAGCGGCTCGCCGCCACGATCGCGCGCGCGATCGGCCCGCGATAGAACGCCTTGCTCCCGTCGCGGGCAATGAGCTGCAGCGTTCGCGCCAGCTGCGGCTGGCGCAGTCGCTGCCCGGCCACGTAGGGCTTGCCATGATTGAGGAATATCGCAGCGACGTTGCGGTGCCGGGCAAAGTCCTTCACGCGCGTATTGAGGATGTTCACGTCACCCTGGTCGAGCACGTAGCCCTCGCGCGCCAGGCGGATGGCCGGGGCCATCACCTGCTCGCGGCTCATCGTGCCGTACTTGCGCAGCGCCGTGTCGAGCCCGAGCACCGTGCCGGGCACGCCCACGGCCAGATACGTCTGCGTGCTCAGCCCCGGCACCACCTGCCCCTTGGCGTTCTGGTACAGCGTCGGCGTGGCTTTCAGCGGCGCCTTCTCGCGGAAGTCCAGAAACACCGTGCGGCCGCTGGCGAGGTGAATCATCATGAATCCGCCGCCGCCGATATTGCCGCAGCACGGGTGCACCACCGCGAGCGCGTACCCCACGGCCACGGCCGCGTCGATGGCGTTGCCGCCCTCCTTCAGGATGTGCAGGCCGACTTCGGTGGCGAGGTGCTGCGCACTCACCACCATCGCATGGCGCGCGAGCACCGGGTGATCGTGGGCCAAAGCGGCGATCGTGGTCGGCGGCGCACTCGAATCGAGCGCCTGACTCGGAATGACGGATTTCGAGCCGTTCCCGGCGAAGGCGTGAGCCGCCGGCAGCACCGCAAGAGCCGCCGCCACGGTCCAGGCCAGATGAGCCTTGGGCATGGGTTTCAACCTATCGGTTCGTTCACTAAGTACACAGTCTTGCAGATCGTGGCCACCACTACCAGTGATACGCCACGGTACCGTAGTAGTACGCGCCGCTGAAGCCGAACGGCGAGGACTCCGGGTACGGCAGAATGCCATAGTAGCTATTGGCCTTGATGTTCCGCTGCGGATAGGTGTCGGTGATGTTGTTGCCGCCGATCGTCACCGCCCAGCGCGCCCAATTGTATCCGACGCTCGCATCGAGCAGATAGCGCGCACCGAAGGTCTGATCCGTCGCCGGCGTCGTGCCGAGGATGGTCCAGTGCCCGTAGCGGGATACCTGCGCATGCAGCGTCCAGCGCCGGATGCGCCAGTCACCCGAGAGGAACGTCTTGGTGCGCGGCGTACCAACGGTGATGTAGCCCTGCTCGACACGGTCGATGATCGGCAACGTCAGCCCGGCGAGCCCGAGCTGCGGCGGGTTCGGCGCGATCGAGAGGATATCGGTCTTGTTGTAGTTGAATCCCGCCGTCAGCGACAGCAGCGTTCCCGACAGCCGCAGCGAGTAGTTTGCCACCAGATCCGCGCCCCGCGTGCGCGTGTCGGCGGCATTATTGAAGAACCGCCCGCCATCGACGAACGGGATGCCCACCGAGGTGAGGTAGTTCTGCACCGAGGAGCCGAGCAGATTGCCGCTGAGGATGATCCGATGGGCGATCGTGATCTGATAGAAGTCCAACGTCGCATACAGGCCGTCGCGCGGCGTGAACACGAACCCGACGGTGTAGCTGTGGGATTTCTCAGCCTTCAGCGGCTGCGCGCCGAGCGCAACCGCCGCCGGATCGTTCACCGGAAAGGTCCGGATCGTGTACGGCACGCCATTGACGAAATTGAGCGCGGTGCTCGAGTAGTACTCCTGCTGCAGCGACGGGGCCCGAAAACCCGTCGAGGCCGTGGCGCGCATCGCGAACGCATGCGTAAAGGCGTAGCGCGTGGCGAGCTCCACCGAGGTGGTGCTGCCGAAGTCGCTGTAGTGCTCGTAGCGCGCCGCAAGCTCGCCGGAGAGCTTCTTGGTCAGGTTGCTCTCGAGGTCAAGGTAGGCCGCCTGGCTGTTGCGCCCGTGCGAACCGGCATCCTTCGGCGTGTAGCCCGGATAGACCTGCGCGCCCGCGCCGGCATAGGAGGCCGGATCGCCCTGCTCGATGCTGAACTGCTCGTGACGGTACTCGAGCCCCCAGTCCACGAGCAGCCCGTGCGACAGCCAGCCGGGGTTGAACACCCGCTTGAAATCGGTGTTGACCAGAGTCTGGCGGTACTTCAGCGTGCCGATGTAGAACGCGGTCGGGGAGGCACTGCCGAGGGAGTAGTTGAACGTATTGGCGGTGTTCAAGCGCCAGGTGTTGCCGCCGGTGTCGCCGCTCACGTCGTAGCGCCAGCCGAGCACCCGGCCGCGCAGGCCGATCACCTCGGTGTCATCGTGCAGCGTGCTCTCCTCGATGGGCAGGAAGCCATCCGGATACACCGCGGCCGCCGCGGGCGTGCTGTTCTTGTACGCCGAGAGCGAACGGAAGAATCCGCCGGCCCACACATTGCGGTGGTTCAGGACACTGAAGGCGTAGAGACGCGCATCAGGCGCGAGATCATAGTGCAGGTTGATCGCGCCCTCCTCGGACTGCAGAGCCGGCAGGCCGTAATGGAACGTCCGCTGGCCGTAGGTCGGATCGTTCGGAAAGCGGATGTCCGGCCCCGAGCGGTTGGTCGGGTTCTGATGGGTGGCATCGACGCTCAGGCGCAGCCACCCCTTCTTGCCGAGCGCAAGACCGCCGTCGGCGCCGGCCTGCACGGTGGTGCCATCGCCCTCGCTGTATTGTCCGGCCGTCACGCTCGCCGAGCCGCCCTTGGCGCCGTGCTTGAGAATGATATTGATGACCCCCGCGATGGCGTCCGAGCCGTACTGGGCAGCCGCGCCGTCGCGCAGCACCTCGATGTGATCGATGGCATTGATCGGAATGGCGCTGAGGTCGACCGGCGAAGACCCGCGGCCGATCGTCCCGTTGACGTTGACGATGGCCGTACTGTGCTGACGCCGGCCGTCGATCAGCACCAGAGTCTCATCCGGCGAGAGGCCGCGCAGCTGCGCCGGCTGCGAGGCGTCCGTGGCATCGGTGATCGACGGCTGCGGAAAGTTGAACGACGGCAACAGCATGCGCAGCGCGGTGGCGAGATCCGGGGCGCCGGTGCCGACCAGGTCCGTCGGCGTCAGCACGTCAATGGGTGAGAGCGACGTCGCCACGGTGCGATCCATTGCACGGGTGCCGGTGACGATGACGGTGCGCAGCGCGGAATTCCGCGTCGGCGCGGGCAACTCAGCCTGGCCGGTCTGGCTTGCCGGGCCCGCCGCAGCGGCCGGCGGCGGGTCGGAGGGCGGATCGGCCGAGGGATCCCCCGCGGCGGAGGCCGCCGCGAGCATCTGCGGCGGATCGGCGCGCATGGCGCTGGCGCCTGCCGACGGAGTGCCGAGTGGACGGATTTCGATGACGTTTGCATGCAGGCGGCGGTAGGTCAGACGGGTGCCGTCGAGCATGCGATGCAGCGCATAATCGATGGTGACCGTGCCCCGCACGGATGGCGCCTCGTGGCCATCGGCGAGCTTGGAGAAGAAGATGATCTGCACGCCGCTTTGGCGCGCGAGCTCCTGCAGCGCCGCGGCGAGCGGCTGGCGGCCGATGGCGAGAGTGAACGTCTTGGCCGCGCCCGCGGACGCCCCCGGCGCGCTCGCGATCAGGCAGATGAGCGCAGCCAGCATGGAAATCATCGACCCTCTGCGATGCATAGGAGCCTCCCCGTTGACGACCCGGCGACGACAATCGACGCTCTTTGTGTCAGTTAGAGCGTGCCCGGCCGTGGTTGGCCCCCTGCCGCAGAAAAAAATACTCAGCGCGGGGCGCGCTCAGCCATGAGGCGGGTTCATGCGCGATGGAGAGGCTTTCATGTGCACCGCGTGCGTGCGTCGCAGCGTGACGACGCTGATCCCATCGCTCGCGTGGTGGATCACCACGCCGGGCACATCGGAGAGAAACTCGAGCAGCGAGCTCGGATCGTCCAGCCGGATCACGCCGGTCACCTGGCGGGCGCGCAGCGCGGCACTGTCGATCACGATGCGCGGATCCCCGTCGCGGTCGAGCTCATCGACCACCTCCCCGAGCGGCCGGTGCTCGAAGACCAGCTGCCGGTGCGTCCACGCGGTGGTCGCGGTCAGATCCTGAACCGATCGCGGCGCGCTCAGACCCTTCGGCGTGATCAACACCTCCTGCGCAACTCCCAGAATCAGCGCACCCGCGGGCGCCGGGAATCGCACGAGACGAGGTTCGGCCTGCGGCGCGCGGCCGCCGCCCGGCGTGCGCCACGCCGCGCGCAGCGGCAGTCTCGCCTGCGCGGCGCTCATGACGGCGACGCGTCCCTGCAGCACCGTCACCGCCGCATAGTGGGCGAGCACATCGACGTTGAACTCGGTGCCGATCGCCCGGACCACCGCACCATCGGCGTGCACGTCGAACGGACGGGCCGGATCGTGGCTGACCCGAAACAGCGCCTCGCCGCGCAGCAGGTGCAGGACGCGCCGGTGCGTGCGCAATTGCACCTCGACCGCGGAATCGGCGTTCAGGGTGATGCGCGATCCGTCGGCGAGCAGGACCGAGCGCTGCTCACCGGCGCCGGTGCGGTAAATCTGCGCTCCGCGCGGCAGCCAGAGCCAGCCGGCCAGTGCCGCGGCGAGCGCGATTGCCGCCGCCGCGCCGATCCGCGCGCGAGAGCGCAGGCGCCGGCCGTGCCCGGCGCGCAGAGGCCCGGGTCGTTGCGGCGCCGCGTGCAGGTGCGGGCGTCCCGCCGGGTCGGCCGCAATGAGCGCCACCGGTTCGACCGAGGCCTTGGCCTCGCGGATCAGCTGCGCAACCGGGGTGTCGGGCCAGCGCACCGTATCGGCACGCAGCACGGTCATCAGCCGCTCGATCTCAAGGTAGGCCTCGATCCGCTCCGGCGAGCGCGCCACCCAGGCGAGGAATTCGCGCTGTTCGGCGGCCGTCGCGCCCTCCCCGTGCAGCAGCGCCCACCAGTGGGCCGCCTCTTCGGTCCACAACCGGCCGTCCCGCGCTGGACGCTTCAGGTCACTCATCGAGCACGCCGCGCAATTGTTCGTAGCCGCGCGCCAGATAGCGCCGGACCTGCCGCAGGGTCAGGTCGAGCTCCTGCGCGATCTGTTTGTACGAGTGCTCCTCGCGCAGCCGCAGCAGCACCACCGCGCGCATCATGGGGGACATCTGCGCGAGCTGCTGGTTCAAGCGCTGCTCGGAGAGTTTGGCATCGACCGCCAGCTCGGGCAGGCACTCGTCCACCGGGGCATCGCTTTCATCCGGGCAGAACGCCTGCATCGGCGGGTACTCGCGCCGCCACTCGGCCACGACATGGCCCGCGACCCGCAGCAGATAGGCCTGCGGATTGCGCACCTGCTGCAGATCCGGTGCGCGCAGCAGCCGCAGGTAGATCTCCTGGGCCAGATCCTCCACCTCGACCGACGAGCGCACGCGGCGGCCGAGAAACTGCAGCAGGCTGCGGTTCCAGCGGCGGCGCCACCCGACCAGCACGCTCGCGTTGTGCTCGCTCAAATCTTCCCCGGGATCGCGGTTACTTCAGGTCTAATAGACGGGTGCAACGCCGCCATGGCCCCCCCCAAGCGGAGTTCATCGGTGCGGCGCTGCTCACGCTAGCCGAATTCGCCCACCGGAACAATCTCTCCACATCATTGATTCCACGTAGATTTTTCCATCTGCGGGCCCCGGCACGCCGTGTCACGGCGCGAAGAAGCCGGTAGACTTCAAAAAAAACCAGCTCATCCCAAGGGGGGATTCATGGCTCGAGCGCTCAAAGTGATCGCACTCTGCGCGGCGTTGTCGATCGGCGCGCCATCCGTGAGCGCGGCGGCTCCCGCGCACGCCAACGCCGCGACGGTCGCTCTGCATCAGCTGTTTCGCACCGAGTGGCAGCGGGAGATGCGCGAGCACCCGCTCGAGGCATCCGCCGACGGCTTCCATCAGTACGACGGGCTGTGGGCGAACGACAGCCTCGCGAATCTCGCCCGGGAACACCAGGAGGACCGCGAGACGCTCAAGCGCCTCGCGGCCATCGACCGCGGCCAGCTCGACCACGAAGACCGCATCAGCTACGACCTGTTCAAGTACCGCTACGAGATGCGGGTCCAGGGCTATGACCTGAAGACTTACCTGATGCCCATGAACGAGCTGTGGGGCATTCAGACGCTGCGGACCCTCACCCACACGCTGCGCTTCAGGACGCTCGGCGACTACCGCCACTACATCGAGCGGCTGCGCACGCTCATGCCGTACATGGATCAGACCATCGCGCTGCTGAAACAGGGCGTCAAGGAAGGCATGACCGAACCGCGCGTCGTGATGCAGGGCGTGCCGGCCCAGATCGCCGCGAACATCGTATCGAACCCGGCAGCCAGCCCCTTCTACGCGCCGTTCAGGAAGATGCCCTCGATGATCCCGGCCGCCGAGCAGGCGCGGCTGCGCGCCGAGGCCAAAGCCGCCATTTCCCAGGTGGTCACGCCGGCCTATCGCAAGCTGCAGCAGTACTTCGACAACGAGTACCTGCCGCACTGCCGCACGAGCATCGCCGCCGAGGCGCTGCCCGCCGGCAAGGCGTATTACGCCTACATGGTCCGCAAGTACACCACCACGGACCTGACGCCGGGCGAAATCCATCAGATCGGCCTGAAGCGCGTCGCCGAAATCCACGCGCAGATGCAGCGCGTGTTCGACCAGATCGGCTTCAAGGGCACGTACAAGCAGTTCGTGCACTATCTGCGCACCAGCCCCCGCTTCTATTACAAGAACCCCGCGCACCTGCTCGAGGCGTACCGCGCCGCCGCCATGCGCGTCAATCCGCTGCTGGTAAAGTACTTCCCCGTCTGGATCCTGCCGCGAGTGCCCTACGGCGTGCAAGCGATCCCCGCCTCGCTCGCTCCGGACACCTATCCGGCCTACTCGGTGCCGCCGGCCGGCGACGGCAGCGTCGCGGGCTACATCGCCGTGAACCTGTACAAGCCGCAGAGCCGGCCGAAGTACGACATTCAGGTGCTGGTCTGCCACGAGGGCCGCCCGGGCCATCAGCTGCAGATCCCGATCGCCATGGAACTGAAGGGGCTGCCGGAATTCCGCCGCTTCGACTATTACAGCTCCTACGGGGAGGGCTGGGCGCTTTATACCGAATCGCTGTGCGGCCAGATGGGCCTGTACAACAACCCGTACTCCAAGTTCGGCTACCTCGACTGGCAGATGTGGCGCGCGGTACGCCTGGTGGTGGACACTGGCATCCACTCCGAAGGCTGGACGCGCGCGCAGGCGGTGCGTTATTTCGAGAACAACACCGCCCTCAGCACCCAGAACATCAACACGGAAGTCAACCGCTACATCGCCTGGCCCGGACAGGCCCTCTCCTACATGATCGGCCAGATGGACATCTTCCATCTGCGCAAGAAGGCCGAAGAGGCGCTCGGGCCGAAATTCAACATCAAGGATTTCCACGCCGCGATCCTCGAACACGGCGCCATGCCGCTCACGATCCTCAATCACGTGATCGACCGGTGGATCCGCGACCGGCTGGCGGGCAAACCCATGCGCCAGTCGCTGCGCAGATACTGAAGGCGATCCCCGGGCTGGCCGCACCGCCAGCCCGGGCGCATGCCGGTGCCCGCGAGGAGGCGGCGCGTCTTTGCGGCTCAGGCCAGAGCGCACTTCGCATCGCGTGACGTTCATCAGCGCCGCGCACGCGCTGTCAGTCTTGCGCTCGTGGAATCCCCGTATAGCTGCCCTTCAAGGCGCTTCGCTACGCTGCTGCAACGCCCCCCAATCCCTTCCGCCGCCCCGCACGCGCCCGAGGCCGAGTGAGCCCCATGCCACAGCAACGGAATCCAACACTGAAGCGACGCGCCCCCGCGGATCTACCCCAAGCGCCGGCCGCGCAGCTCGAGCCCGACGCAGTCCCCGCCCCGGCACGCGCGGGCCGCTGGTACGTTCGCTGGGACCGGGGCGAAGTCTTCCAGGTGACCGCCGTCGAGGCCGACTCCGGGCGGGTGCGGATCGAAGGATTCGACGGGAGCGGCGAGATTCTCGATGCGGACGGCTGGCGCGCACTGTCGCCGCGCCCCACGGCGTCCCCGGCCGGGCGGCTCCGGTGCCCGCACAACGGCACAAGCGCCGGGACCCGGATCATATGGACCGAGCCGACGTTGGGTTGACGGCCCCCAGGCGCGACAGCTCTGCAACGCATCGCTGCGCGCGCCCAGCCGCGGCGCGCCCGCCCCTCATCGCGGCAACGCGCCCGCCCTCGGCACGCGCAGGACTCAAGCTCGAACATCACAAGGCCGGGTGTGCGCACGCAGCCTCATCGCCGGCGGCAAGGGCACCGCTCAGTGAGGCGGCGCTGCGCCAATCGCCCCTGTACTCCGAGCAGCTCGGCATCCGGCTCGCCGCCGGCACCGATGCCGAACTGTTCAAGTGGTTCCTCGCGAGCGTCCTGCTCGGCGCGCGCATCAGTGAAACCATTGCCCGGCACACCTACCAGAGCTTCGCGCGCCATCGGCTGCTCAGCCCGGCGCGGATCCTCGCAGCCGGCTGGGACCGCCTCGTCAATCCGGTCCTGCGCGAAGGCGGCTACGTGCGCTACGACCACAAGACCGCGACCCGGCTGCTGCGCCAGTGCGCGGCACTGCAGAGCGAGTACCGCGGCAGCTTGCGCCGGCTTCACCGTCTGGCGCGCGGCAGGCGCGACCTCGAGGCACGTCTCGACCGCCTCTACGGAGTCGGTCCGGTGACCGTCAATATCTTCCTGCGCGAGCTGCGCCCGTGGTGGACAAAGGCCGATCCCGAGCCCCGGCCCGACGTCACGGCTGCCGCGCGCAAACTGCGAATACCGCTCGGGCGCTACCCCCGCAAGGACCTCACCTTCGTCCGCCTCGAGGCCGGCCTGATACGTCACCGTCGCGAGCTGCGCCGCACGGCGCGGTAACGCCGCCGCGACAACTCATCGGCACATAAGTTCCAACACGGAAGTGCGCCGTCGCGCCCGGCGAGGCCGCGGCCCACCGCCGCACAGGCCCGTGGGCAGCACTTGCCACCCACCGGGCATGCGCGCAGAATCTCCCCACCAATAAATTCCAATCGACGGGGCCCATCGACCGGGCCCCTTTGCTGTTGGGGCCGCAGCCGAGGATTGCTCAATGACGTTGAAGAAAATTGCCGGCGCGCTCAGCGCCGCGCTGTCACTCTTTTTGCTTTCGCACGCCGCGCTCGCACAGGTCACACCCGGCCCCGTGCAGGCACTGATCCGCTATCCCAGCATCCACGGCGACACCGTGGTCTTCGAAGCCGGCGGCGCGGTCTGGAAGGTTCCCGCCGAGGGCGGCGAGGCGGTGCGGCTCACGGCCGATTCCGGCTACGACTCGCACCCGGTGATATCGCCGAACGGCCAATGGGTGGCCTTCACGGGCTGGTACCGGGGCAACACCGACGTGTACGTGGTATCGATCGACGGCGGTCCGGTCAAGCAGCTTACCTGGCGGTCGGTCAACGCACCCATGAACGGCCGTATCGAGACCATGCCCGACAACATCGTCGTGGGGTGGACCCCGGACAGCCGCGACGTGGTGTTCCTGTCGCGCCGGGAGAGCTTCAATCCGCAGATCGAGCGCGCGTTCGAGGTGCCGGTCACCGGCGGCCTGCCGACCGCCCTGCCGATGCCGTGGACCGGCCCCCTGTCGTTCAACACGGACGGCACCGCGGTGGCGTACAACAAGCTCTCGCGAATCCTGCGCGCATTCCACCGCAAGCATTACTTCGGCGGACAGGCCGGCAACATCTATACCTACGAGCTGGCCACCGGCAAGAGCTCGCAGCTGACCCATTGGAAGGGCGAAGACACGTTCCCGATGTGGGTCGGCCACACGCTGTACTTCGCGTCGGACCGTGGACCTGCGGGCGTTCTGAACCTGTGGGCGAAGAACCTCAAGACCGGCGCCCTGCGGCAGATCACTCATTTCCCGGTGTATGACATCGACTGGCCGAACGCCGGCAACACGGGCATCGCCCTGTCCGACGGCGGCCGCCTGTATGTGTATTCGTTCGCGACGCGCAAAGTCACACAAGTACCGGTCACCGTGCCGCTGACGGGGACGCACACCCTGCCGTACGAGTATGCCGCAGCAAAAATGATCCGTGCCGCAGACGTCGCGCCGGACGGCAAGCTCGCCGTGTTCAGCGCGCGGGGCGCACTCTTCACGGTCCCAGTCGATTACGGCCACACGACGGACCTCAGCACCCGCGTCGCAAGCAACGACAAGGATCCCGCGTGGTCGCCGAACGGCAAATGGATCGCGTACATCCGCGATGACGGCCTGGACAGCCAGGTCATGGTGCGCCCGGCGGACGGCCACGGCGCGCCGCGCGCCCTGACGAGCAAGGGCAACATCACCTACGCGGGCCCCCTGGTCTGGAGCCCCGACAGTCACTGGCTGACCTACACGAACTCGAGCCAGCAGCTGTGGGTCGTGAACACCAAGACCGGCAAGCGCAAGGAGGTGGACACGGACCGGCAGATGATCGTGGGTGCCTTCCAGGACGCGGCGTTCTCGCCGGACAGCCGCTGGCTGGCCTTCTCCAAGCACCTGCCGAATCACCTGCGCGCGCTTTTTATCTTCAATGTCGGCAGCGGCGCCCTGCATCAGATCAGCCGCGGAAACTTCAGCGACAGCCATCCGGCGTTCTCGCGCGACGGCAAATATCTGTTCTTCGTCTCCGCGCGCCTGGTCAACCCGGTGCTGTCCAGCTACAACTTCGACGCCTCGGGCGTCGTGCCGGACGGGCTGTACGTGACGACGCTGCAGGCAGACACACCCTCGCCCTTCGCGCCGCGCACGCAGCACCCGACCGCAGGCTCGCACAAGCCGAAGCACAAGAAGGGCGCCCCCAAGCACAAGGGCAAGGGCGGGAAGAAGGCGCAGCCGAAGGTCCACCCGGTCAAAATCGACTTCACCGGCCTCATCGAGCGCGCGGTGCAGGTCCCGGTGCCGGCGGCCAACATCACCCAGGTGGCGCAGGCCAAAGGGGTCGTCTACTACGCCACGGCACCCGTGCCGGTGCTCGGGGGGGCCATTCCGGGCGAGGTGCCGCAGCTGCGCGCCTACAATCTCGCCAAGCGCAAGTCGCTCACGCTGGCGCAGGGCATCGGCAACGGCTTCGCGCTGTCGGCCGATGGCTCGACCCTCCTGTATCAGTTCCATGGCAAGTGGGTGCTGCGTCCGGCGGCTTTCAGCCCGCAAGCCAAGGTCAAGACGCTGAACACCTCGCACATGCAGATGCAGGTCGATCCGCGCGCGGAGTGGGCCGAGATCTTTAATGAAGCCTGGCGCAACGTGCGCGACTACTTCGTCAACCCCAAGCTGATCCAGCAGAAATGGGCGACGATCGGCCGGCACTACCGCGCACTGCTGCCTCTGGTGCAGGACCGCGAGGACCTCAATTACATCATGGCGAACATGATCGGCTCCCTCGGCGAGAGCCACATGTACATCTTCGGCGGCGCCATGGGCTGGAAGACGCCCCCGCAGCCGACGGCCGGTCTCGGCGCGGAATTCGCGCTGAATGCGACCGCCGGACGCTACTACCTCAAGCGCATCTTCCATGGCGACAACACCGTGCCCGGGTACTATGCGCCGCTCGCCCAGCCGGGCCTCAAGGTGAAGGCCGGCGATTACGTGCTGGCGATCAACGGCACGCCGCTGCGCGCACCGACCAACCCGTACGCGCTGCTGCAAGGCACGCTGGGGCAGACGGTGAGCCTCACGGTCGCAGCCACACCCGACGGGAAGCCCTGGACTATTCTGGTCAAGCCGATCGTCAACAGCGGCAAGCTTCACCTGCTGCACTGGATCAACAACAACCGGCGCGAGGTGAACAAGCTCTCCGGCGGCAAGATCGGCTATGTCTATCTCAATGACATGGAGGCGACGGGACTGCACGAGTTCGTGCGGCAGTTCTACAGCCAGATCAACAAGCCGGGGCTGATCATCGACGACCGGTGGAACCTCGGCGGCTTCATCGACACCATCCTCTTCAACCAGCTCACGCAGAAGATGGTGGCCGCCTGGGTCAATCGCCACGGCGCGCACTACCAGAGCCCGGAGAACGCGTACATCGGCCACATGGCGGCGCTGATCAATCATGGCTCGGCCTCGGACGGGGACATCTTTGCGTACCGCTTCCAGCAGTACCATCTGGGCCCGACCATCGGATCGCGCACCTGGGCCGGTGTGCGCGGCTATGACAATCAGTTCACGCTGCTCGACGGCGGCCAGCAGGTCGTCTCCGAGATCGCCATGTACGGCACGGACTCCAAGTGGGTCGTGGAGAACATCGGTGTCGTGCCGTCCATTCCGGTGCACGTGAACCCCGGACTGCTCGCCCGGCACAATCGCGACACGCAGATCGAGACCGCGGTCAACGTGCTGCTGAAGGAAATCAAGCGCGAACCGGTGATCGTGCCGCCGCGGCCGTCCTGGATACCGGCGTTCCCGAAGCAGCCGGCGTATCCGCCGTGCCCGGTGACGAGCGGAACCTGTCAGTAGATCCATCGGAACCTGCCGCGCGGCGATGAGCCGCGCGGCAGGAGTTCGCCTGCCAAGGATTCAGGGCGGCGGCCACAGCGGTGCGGCGCAGACGCGCGAATTGAGTTCCGCGCGCCTCAATGGGCACGAGGTGACGGTCCGGAACCGTCGCTATAATCCCGGATGACTCTCCCGAGGCTATCGGACGTGCGCTCGAGGCTCTCTTCGGGGGTACTCGAGGCCAACGCACGCAGATAACGCCAGGAAGCGTGCGTCTCGCGATCCCGCCGTTACACAGATCCGGAGGATCATCACGATGTTCATCGTCATCGTTCATTACAAAGCACCGCTGAGCGCGATCGACGCCGCCTTCGAAACACACCAGGCCTGGTTGCAGCAGGGCTACCGCGACGGGATCATCCTGCTGTCCGGTCCGCAGGTTCCCCGCACGGGCGGGTTCATCCTGGCCCATGGCGTGAGCCGTGCGGAACTCGAGCGCCGCCTTGCGCAAGATCCGTTTGCGACCGGCGGCCTGGTCGAACATGAGGTCATCGAAGTGGCCGCCCGTACGGCCGACCCTCGCCTCGAGTTCCTCCTAGGCACGAACTCGAGGCAATAGCTGAGGAGCGCGTGGCCCGGTCGCCGGATGCGAGTGCGCACGGCGAGGATACCGCGCTCAGGCCGTCCTGCAGTTTGGGTAGGGAAGAAGGCTTCGCAAGGCTCGAGCCGTCTGCGGCCATTCGGGCGACCGGCTAGAATCTCTCCCTTGCGCCCGGTCGGTCAGCTCAGTCTCCGCCCAGCGGTCATTCCGGTATGCCGATAATTCAATGTGGTCAGCTCCCCGGTCACCCGATCCTGGCGCCGCCGCTCGCGCAGGTCATCCTCGGTGCGCTGCGTGAGCGCGGACACGTAATTCGGGAATGAACCTTCATCTTTTTCTCGCCTACTGTCTCGCCGTTGCGGTCCTGCTGCTCATACCAGGGCCGGTCGTCACTCTCATAGATCG
>JAJYUL010000055.1 GCA_021792555.1 Pseudomonadota bacterium | reverse complement strand
AGCGCCGGCAGCCGCAGGCCTTCGGCCTGCGCGCGGGCGAGAACCGCACGGGCGAGCGGGTGCTCGCTGCCAGTCTGCGCCGCAGCGGTGAGCGCGAGCAGTTCGTGCTCGGAGAGCCCCGAGGGGACGATCGCCACCACCGCGGGACGCCCTTCGGTGAGGGTGCCGGTCTTGTCGAACACCACGGTGTCGAGCCGATGGGCCTGCTCGAGCGCCTCGGCATCGCGGATGAGGATGCCGGAGCGCGCCGCCGCGCCCGTGCCCACCATCAGCGCGGTGGGCGTCGCAAGCCCGAGCGCGCACGGACAGGCGATCACCAACACGGACACGGCCGCGATGAGCCCGGCGCCAAACTGTCCGGCGAGCAGCCACCAGCCGAGCCAGGCGAGCAGCGCCACGGCGAGCACGACGGGCACGAACACCGCGGCGACGCGATCGACCAGGCGCTGCACCGGGGGCTTGCGCGCCTGCGCGCCCTCGACGAGCGCGATGATCCGTGCGAGCACGGAGTGCTCGGCGGTGGCGCGCGCCTCGATGCGCAGCAGGCCGCTGCCGTTGATGGCCCCTCCGGTCACCGCCTCGCCCGGTGAGCGGCTCACCGGCAGACTCTCGCCGGTGAGCAGGCTCTCGTCGAGCTCGCTCGTGCCGCTCAGCACGATGCCGTCGACCGGCACGCGCTCGCCCGGGCGCACGATCATCAGGTCCCCGACGGCGACCGCCTCGAGCGGAACCTCGCTCTCGAGTCCCTCGCGCAGCACGCGCGCCCGCTGCGGGCGCAGCGACATCAGCTGGCGGATCGCGGCGGTGGTGGCGCGCTTGGCGCGCGCCTCGAGCCATTTGCCGGCGCTCACCAGCGCGATCACCACCGCCGCGGAATCGAAATACAGCGGCGGATTCACCTGACTCATCAGCAGCCACAGGCTGTAGAAATAGGCTGCGGAGGTGCCGAGCGCGACCAGCACATCCATGTTGCCGACCCCCGAGCGCAGCGCCTTCCACGCGCCGCGGTAGAAGCGCGCGCCGATCACGAACTGCACCGGCGTGGCGAGCACGAGCTGCAGCCAGGGAGCCAGCCGCACGCCCAGCATCAGCAGCAGCAGCGGCGCACTGAGCAGCGCGGCGACCGCGAGCCGCAGGCTCTCGCGGCGCAACCGCGCGGCCTGCTCGGCCTCCAGGTGAGCCTCGCGGGCCGCATCGCCGGTGAGCTCCGCGTCGTATCCGGCGCGCTGCACCGCTGCGATCAGCGCCGAGGGGGCCAGCGCGCCGAGGCCCTGCACGGTGGCCCGCTCGGTGGCCAGATTGACCGTCGCGCCGAGCACGCCCGGCACCGCGCGCAAGGCCTTCTCCACACGCAGCGCGCAGGTGGCGCAGGTCATGCCCGAGACGGCCAGCTCGCGCGTTTCCTCAGGCACCTCGTAGCCGGCCGCGCGCACGGTCTCGAGCAGTTGCGCCGCGCTCACTTCGGCGGCATCGAACTGCACGTCGGCCCGCTCGGTGGCGAGGTTGACGCTGGCGCGCACCGAGGGCAGCGCGTTCAGGGCGCGCTCGACCCGCGAGACGCAGCTGGCGCAGGTCATGCCTTCGATCGGCACAGTGACGTGATCGGCGTTGATCTGGCTGGCAGAGACGGCCACGTGCGGCTCTCCTTGTGGAAGACCTCCGGCACGGGCGCCGGAGCGGAATCATGCTACGGCCTGGAGCCGGCTCCCGAGTCAAGGGCGGCACGCAGCCGCCGGGCTCGATCCGAGCTCGGATCGAGCCGCAAACGGATTTATGAGCCGGGGTAGAGGTCTGCGCGCAGTGCGCTGGCGCTTTCTTCGACGAGCTCACGCCCCGCTGGAGTGAGCTGCACCCAGGACGCCCGGCGATCGTCTTCGGCCGTGGTGATCTGCACCAGGCCGGCGCGCCGCAGCGCGGCGCAAAGCCGGCTCGCGCGCGATTGACCGAGACCGAGCCGCTCGCGCAGCTCACCCATCCGCACCGCGGCTTCGGACCGAGTTCCCAGAAAGACCAGGATGGGCTCGGCGAAGCCCGGCAGACGGTTTCCACTGCCCGTCCGCAGACGCAGCAGCGCCCCCAGCAGTCGCATCAGCTCATCGGCGGAAGGGGTAACCCGCCGTGACATCGGCACCGAACCTAGCAGGTCGCACAGCGCGCCCGCGTGATGCGGCTCGCAGTATAGGCTCCGCCGCCCGGGGCGGGTACGGCCCGCCTGTGCCGAGACAAAGTCCAGCGCCGCCGCCGCGCTCTTGCATGCGCGGCTCGGGCCGCTACCATGCCCCGGCTACGCGGCGAACGGGCCGCAGGAACGCAAACCGTCGCCATCATGACCGCCAAGTCACCCGCCACCGCCCCGCAGCCGCCCGAGCCGGCCACAGCGTCGCCCGATCCCGGGGCGCGGCCCGCGTGGTGGGTGCGGCTGGTCTCTCACCTGCCGCTGATGCTCCTGTACCGGGTGGCGGACCTGCTCGGCTGGCTGGCCTACCGGGTCTTCCCGTACCGCGACGCAGTGGTGCGCGAGAACCTCTCGCACGCCTTTCCCGACTGGGACGAGGCGCAGATGCGCGCGGTGCGGCGCCGCTACTACCAGGGCTTCGCCGACATGCTGGTCGAGGTGATCAAATCCGCGACGCTGCCGGCTGCGCAAATCCGCCGCCGGGTGCGGATCGTGAACCTGGAGGCGCCGCGGGCCTACCTCAATGCCGGCCGCTCAGTGCTGCTCGCCGCGGCGCACCAGTGCAACTGGGAGTGGATGCTGCTCGCGCTCTCGCTCGAGCTCGGCTACCCGCTCGATGCGGCCTACAAGCCGCTGGTCGATGCGTGGGCGGAGCGGGAGATGAAGAAAGTGCGCAGCCGCTTCGGCTGCCGGCTGATCCCGGCCAAGCAGCTGCTCGCGGACATCATTCAACGCGGACCGGTCACGCGCGCGGTGGCCATGGTGGCCGATCAGGAGCCGACCACCAGCGAGCGCAAGCACTGGACGCGCTTTCTCAACCGCGACACCGCATTCTTCATGGGCCCGGAGGAGATCTCGCGGGTCACGCGCCTGCCGGTGTTCTTCATCACCATGCGGCGCGTGCGCCGCGGCTTCTACGAGATGCAGTTCCTGCCGCTCTCGAGCCCCGAGGAGAAGCTCGCGCCGGGGGAGCTCACCGAGCGCTACGTGCGCGCGGTCGAGCGGCAGATCAACGCCGCGCCGGCCGACTGGCCCTGGTCGCACAAGCGCTGGAAGCTGAAGAAATCCCTCTACGCGCGCCGCTAGGCGCGCCTGAGCTCCCGCGGCAGGCCAAAGGTCACCTTCTCCTCGCGCCCGGCGACTTCGCGCGGCAGCTGCGCGCCCCACTCCTGCAGCTGCTCGAGCACTGCGCGCACCAGCACCTCGGGCGCCGATGCGCCGGCCGTGAGCCCCACGCAGCGCTTGCCCTCGAACCATTCGCGCTTGAGGTCCTGGGGACCGTCGACGAGGTAGCCCGGTACGCCGGCCCGCTCAGCGAGCTCGCGCAGCCGGTTGGAGTTGGAGCTGGCGCGCGAGCCGACCACGATCAGAATGTCGCACTCGGTGAGCAGCTTCTTCACCGCATCCTGGCGGTTCTGCGTGGCGTAGCAGATGTCCTCCTTGCGCGGCGTGGCGAGATCGGCGAAGCGCCGCTTGAGCGTCGCGACGATCTCCGCCGTGTCGTCCACCGAGAGGGTGGTCTGCGTCACGAACGCGAGACGCGCCGGATCGCTCACCGCGAGCTGTTCGGCCTGCGCGGCGCTGCCCACCAGGTACATCCGCCCGCCGAAGGAGGTGTCGAAGCGCCCCATCGTGCCCTCGACCTCCGGGTGGCCGGCGTGGCCGATGAGGATCACCTCGCGCCCCTCGCGGGCGTAGCGCTGCACCTCCATGTGCACCTTGGTCACGAGCGGGCAGGTGGCGTCGAACACCTTCAGGCCGCGCTCCTTCGCCTCGTTCTCCACTGCATGGGAGACCCCGTGGGCGGAGAAGATGACGGTGGCGCCGGCGGGCACCTCCTGCAGCTCCTCGACGAACACCGCGCCCCGCTCGCGCAGCCGCTCGACCACGTGGCGGTTGTGCACCACTTCGTGACGGACGTAGATCGGTGCGCCGAACAGGTCGATGGCCCGCTCAACGATGTCGATCGCGCGATCGACGCCTGCGCAGAAACCGCGCGGGTTGGCCAGCAGCACTTGCATCAGTTCTCCTCCTGTCCGGAATGCGGGGCGGGGCGGCGGCTCTCGCGCAGCAGATCGACCAGCAGCAGCGCCGCCCCGATCGTGATCGAGGAGTCTGCCACATTGAACGCCGGGAAGTAGTGGCCTCGCCAGTGCGCGCTGATGAAGTCGACCACGTAGCCCAGGCGCAGCCGGTCGATGAGATTGCCGAGCGCCCCGCCGAGGATCAGCGCGAGCGCCGCGCAGAGCAGCCCCTGGCGGCGCGCGTGCAGCCGGCCGAGATAGCCGACGATGAGCACCGCGACCACGAGCGCGAGCGCAGTGAGCAGCCAGCGCTGCCAGCCCGACTGATCGGCGAGAAAGCTGAACGCCGCGCCCGTGTTGTAGGCGAGCGTCAGATCGAGCACCGGCAGGACGGGCCGGGCGATGTGGAAGCTGAGGTGGCGCACCGCCCAGGCCTTGGTCCACTGGTCGAGCGCGATGACCGCCAGCGACAGCGCGAGCCACACGCGCCCGCTGAGCGGCCCCGAGGAGGCTGCCGCCGCGCGGCCCGCAGCCGGTTCGTTCGATGTGCTCATAGGAACTGCCGCTCCTCGCCCGGACCCTCGATGTTGCTGACGCACCGGCCGCACAGCTGCGGGTGCGCCGGATTCGCCCCGACATCGGGCCGGCGCTGCCAGCAGCGCACGCATTTCGCGTCATGGGTCGGCTTGACGGCCACCCACACGTCCTCGCGCCCGGTGTTGAGCGCCGGGGCGGCGCCGGCCGGGGGCGCCCCGGCGAGGCGATGCACGCGCGCATGCGAGGTGATGAAGAAGAAGCGCAGCTCCTCGCCGAGCGCCGCAAACCGCTCGTACGGTCCGGCTGCGCAGTATACGTCCACCTCGGCATCGAGCGGCGCGCCGATCCGCCCCTCATCGCGCAGCTTCTCGAGCTCGCGCGTGACGTCGGCGCGCAACGCGAGCAGCGCCGGCCAGTCGATTGCAGGGGCGGGAACGTCCGGCGGGACGTGCCAGGTGGCAAGGAACACCGACTCCTCGCGCGTACCGGGCAGGTACCGCCAGATCTCCTCGGCCGTGAACGAGAGGATCGGGGCGAGCCAGCGCACCATGCACTCGGCGATGTGGTACATCGCCGTCTGCGCCGAGCGGCGCGCGCGTGAAGCGGCGGGCAGCGTGTACATGCGGTCCTTCAGCACATCGAGGTAGAACGCGCCGAGCTCGACGCTGCAGAAGTTGTGCAGCTTCTGATAGATCAGGTGGAACGCGTAGCGGCCGTAGGCGTCGCGGACCTCCTGCTGCAGCGCCGCGGCGCGCGCGAGCGCCCAGCGGTCCAGATCGAGCAGGTCCTCCCGCGCGAGCGCATCGCACGCCGGATCGAAACCGTCGAGGTTGCCGAGCAGGTAGCGCACCGTGTTGCGGATCCGGCGGTAGGAGTCCGACATGCGCTTCAAGATCTCATCCGACACGCTCATCTCGTTGGCGTAGTCGGTGGCCGACACCCACAGGCGCAGCACGTCCGCGCCCAGGCTGTTCATGACCTTCTGCGGGGCGACCACGTTGCCGAGGGACTTCGACTGCTTGCGCCCCTGCTCATCGACCGTGAAGCCGTGGGTGAGCACGGCGCGGTACGGGGCGCGCTCGTAGAGCGCCTCGGACATCAGCAGCGAGCTGTGGAACCAGCCGCGGTGCTGGTCCGAGCCCTCCAGGTACAGATCCACGGGCGCGCCGATCTCCGGCCGCTCGTGGCCCACGCATTCGAACGACAGCCCCGAGTCGGCCCACACGTCCATCACGTCGGTGACCTTCTCGTAGGCGCCCGCCTCGGCGCCGAGCAGCTCGGCCGGATCGAGCGCGAACCAGGCCTCGAGCCCGCCGCGCTCGACGCGCGCGGCGACCTCCTCGATCAGCTCCGCGGTGCGCGGATGCAGCTCACCGCTGCCGGCGCGCACCAACAGCGGAATGGGCACGCCCCAGAGTCGCTGGCGCGAGATGCACCAGTCGGGCCGCACTTCGATCATGCTGCTGATGCGCTGCTCGCCCCACTCGGGCGTCCAGCTCACCGTCTTGATGTCGCGCAGCGCGTTCGCGCGCAGCCCGTTGAGGTCCATGCCGATGAACCACTGCGGCGTGGCGCGGAAGATCACCGGGGTCTTGTGCCGCCAGCAGTGCGGGTAGCTGTGCGTGAGCGGCTGGTGCGCGAGCAGCCGCCCGCGCGTGCGCAGCGCCTCGATCAGCACCGGGTTGGCCTCATCGACGCGCAGTCCGGCCACGAGCGCCGTGCCGGGCAGGAAGCGCCCATCGTTGCCCACCGGATTGACGACCGCGAGCCCGTAGCGCCGGCCCACCACGAAGTCCTCCTGGCCGTGGCCGGGTGCGGTGTGCACCGCGCCGGTGCCGGCCTCGAGGGTGACGTGCTCGCCGAGGATCACGGGCACCTGGCGCGCCTCGAAGGGATGCTCGAGCAAGAGTCCCTCGAGCGAGCGGCCTTCGGTCTCGGCGAGCACCCGGTGGGCGCCCCCGCCGTAGCGCGCGAGGCATGAGGGGATCAGCTCGGCCGCCAGGATCAGCCGGCGCGCATGGCCGCCGATCTCGCTCTGAAGCAGCGCGTAGCGGATATCCTCGCGCAGCGCCACGGCCTGATTCGCCGGCAGCGTCCAGGGCGTGGTGGTCCAGATGGCGAGGTCCACGGGCTCCTCGCCGAGCGCACCGGCGGGCAGGCCGAGGCGCTTGCCGAGATCGGCAAGGTCGGCCACGCGAAAGGCGACATCGATCGACGGGGAGGTGCGCTCGGCGTACTCGACCTCCGCCTCGGCGAGCGCCGAGCGGCAGTCGAGACACCAGTGCACGGGCTTGACGCCCTTGTAGAGGTGGCCGTTGCGGATGATGCGCCCGAGGGCGCGGATCTGCTGCGCCTCGTACTGCGGCGACATGGTGAGGTAGGGCCGATCCCAGTCCCCGAGCACCCCGAGGCGCTTGAAGTCCCGGCGCTGCAGCTCGACCTGCTCGGCCGCATAGGCGCGGCAGGCGGCACGGAATGCCGCCGCGTCGAGCTTGCCGCCCGCGCGGCCGTGCTTCTTCTCCACCTGCAGCTCGATCGGCAGGCCGTGGCAGTCCCAGCCCGGGATGTAGGGCGCATCGAAGCCCTCGAGCGTGCGGGCCTTGACGATAATGTCCTTCAGGATCTTGTTGACGGCGTGCCCGATGTGGATCGCCCCGTTGGCATAGGGCGGACCGTCGTGCAGCACGAAGCGCGGCCGCCCGCGCGCGCGCTCGCGCAGCTTGGCGTAGATGCCGCGCTCCTCCCAGGCGGCCACCATGGCCGGCTCGCGCTGGGCCAGATCCGCCTTCATCGGAAAGCGTGTCGCAGGCAGGTTGATCGTGTGTTTGTAATCGGACATGAGCTCGCCGTCGCCGTCCCCGGCCCGCGGCCGGATCAAATCTTCAGAATCGTTCGGGCCGCCTCGGCATCCCGGTGCATCTGCGCCACGAGCGTCTCGAGGTCATCGAAACGCGCCTCATCGCGCAGCTTGGCCACGAACTCCACTTCGATCCGCCGGCCGTAGAGGTCGGCGGAAAAATCAAACACATGCACCTCGAGCAGCATCGCTCCGCCGCCCACGGTCGGGCGCCGGCCGAGGCTGGCCACCGCCGGCAGCGGCGCGGCACCGATGCCGTGCACCCGCACGGCGAAGATGCCGTCGACCGGCGAGCGGCGCCGTTCGAGGCGCAGGTTCGCCGTCGGATACCCGAGGCGCCGCCCCAGCTGCTCACCGCGCACCACCCGGCCGCTCATGGTGTACGGCCGCCCGAGCAGCCGCCCGGCCTGGGCAAACTGCCCCGCGGCGAGCGCCGCGCGCACCGCGCTGCTGCTCACACGCTCGCCATCGAGCCTCACCGGCGGCACGATCTCGGTGACGAACCCGAGCCGCTCGCCTGCCGCGCGCAGCATCTCGGCGCTCGCCTCGCCGTTGCGCCCGAAGCGGAAGTCGTGCCCGACCACCACCACCGGCGCGCGCAGGCGCTGCGCGAGCAGCGCCGCGAACGCCTCGCCCGAGAGGGTGCGCAGCGATTCGGCGAAGCGCAGCAGCCACAGCACCTCGACCCCGAGCCGCTCGAAGACCTGCCAGCGCTCGCGGAACGTGGTCAGCCGCGCCGGGCAACTCGCCGCGGCGAGGTACTCGCGCGGCATGGGCTCGAAGGTCAGCACCATCGCCGGGCGGCCGAGCCGCCGCCCGTGCATCGCCAGGCTCTCAAGCAGCGCCTGGTGGCCGAGGTGCACGCCATCGAAGGTCCCGATGGTGACCACGCAGCCGCGTCGACGATCGGTCAAGCCATTGAGTCCGCGAATCAGCTCCATCGGCCGCCCGAGCCGTCACTGCCACACAAAAGAGTTCAAGAATACCGTAATCGCGGCCGCCGAGGCAGCTGCGGCGGGGCCGGCGCGCGCGCGCCGCCGTCGCTGCCGCCGTTGACAATGCGACCCCGGGTGATCAGACTATCGGCCCCCCGCAATCGGGGTCTAGGTGACTACGGAGCAATTGTGGCCAACACGAAGTCCGCCGAAAAGGCGGCCCGCCAAGCCGAAAAACATCGCGCACGCAACGTGGCGCTGCGCTCGCGCATGCGCACTGCCGTGCGCGACGTGACGACCGCTATCGCCGGCGGCGACAAGAAGGCCGCCGAGGCCACGTATCAGGCGGCCGTGCCGGTGATCGACACGTTGGTCAACAAGCGCATCATCCATCGCAACAAGGCGGCCCGCCACAAGAGTCATCTGGCGGCTCGCATCCGCGCGATGTCGTAAAGAGGGGCGCACCGTGGACGTCAGCGTCAAGACGCGTATGACCGTCCCCCCGCCCCCTACGCCTGTTCCGTTGAAGCTCAAGCCGGCTGCCCGGCGCCGTTATCTCCTCGAGCAGATTCGGCTTCGCGCGCGGCAGCAGCCTCGGCCTCCAAGAAGCGCATAACCGCCTCGCACAGCTCCTTCGTGCCGCGGCCGGTGGCCCCGGAGATCAGAAACCGCGGGCCTCGGTAGCGCAGGCGGCGCACGATCTCTCGCGCGCGCTGCTCGGCATCCTGCTCCGTCAGCAGATCGCTCTTGTTGAGCACCAGCCAGCGCGGCTTGCCCGCGAGCTCGGGACTGAACTTCTTCAGCTCCGCAACGATCGCGCGCGCATCGACGACCGGATCGGCCTCGGGATCGGGCGGGGCGATGTCCAGCACGTGCAGCAGCAGCCGGGTGCGCTGCAGGTGCTTCAGGAAGCGGATCCCCAGCCCCGCCCCTTCCGCCGCGCCCTCGATCAGCCCCGGAATGTCCGCCATGACGAAACTGCGGTGCTCGCCGACGGCGACCACGCCAAGGTGCGGATGCAGCGTCGTGAAGGGATAGTCGGCGACCTTCGGGCGGGCGGCCGAGACGGCCCGGATGAGCGTGGATTTTCCGGCGTTCGGCTGGCCGAGCAGGCCGACGTCGGCGATGACTTTCAGTTCGAGCTCGAGCGCGCGCTTCTCGCCCGGCAGGCCGGGCCCGAACTGGCGCGGCGCGCGGTTGGTGCTCGATTTGAAGCGCTGATTACCCCAGCCGCCCTTGCCGCCGCGCGCCACGGCGAGCACGTCGCCTTCGTTGGCCAGATCCCCGAGCGTCTCGCCGGTTTCCGCATCGCGCACCACGGTGCCGATGGGCACCGGGATGTACAGATCCTCACCGCTGCGGCCGGTGCAGTCGTTGCTCGAGCCGGGCTCGCCGTGCTCGGCGCGCCAGATGCGCTCGATGCGAAAATCCACCAGCGTGTTGATCCCGGCGGCGGCGCGCAGATAGACGCTGCCGCCGCGGCCGCCGTCGCCGCCGTCCGGCCCGCCGAAGGGGATGAACTTCTCGCGGCGGAAGCTGGTGCTGCCGCGCCCGCCGTTGCCGGCCTGCACGCGGATCCGCGCCTCGTCAACGAATTTCATGGCTGTGGCCCAGACGAAAACCCCGGCGCGAAGGCCGGGGTGTGCAGAGATTCGAGGCGGCGCGGCGCGCCGGTCCTCAGGCCTCCGCCGGTGCCGCCTCGGGCAGCACGCTGACGTAGGTGCGTTGTTCGACGCCCTTGCGCTGGAACAGCACCGTGCCGGCCACTTTCGCGAACAGCGTGTGGTCGGTGCCGATGCCGACGTTCGCGCCGGCGCGCATGTGCGTGCCGCGCTGGCGGACGATGATGTTGCCGGCGAGCACGTGCTCGCCGCCGAAGCGCTTCACGCCCAGCCGTTTGGAATGGGACTCGCGGCCGTTCTTGGTGCTGCCGCCTGCCTTTTTGTGTGCCATGTGTGCGGTCTTCCGATCGAATGGACGGGCGTCAACCCGCGCTGATGCCCGTCACCTTCACCTCGGTGAAGCACTGACGGTGCGTCTTCTGGCGCAGGTAGTGCGCACGCCGCTTGAACTTCACCACCGAGACCTTGCGGCCCTTGCCGTGGCGCACCACGGTGGCGGTCACCTTGCCGCCCGCGAGGAGCGGCTTGCCGAGCTTGACCTCGGCGCCCTCGCCGACCAGCAGCACCTGGTCGAACTCGACCGTGGCACCGGGCTCGGCGTCCAGTTTTTCAATGCGCAGCACCCCGTCCTGGGTCACGCGATACTGCTTTCCACCGGTGGCGATCACTGCGTACATAAGCTATTGAACCGGAACGAGGGACCTGATGAAAGGGCGGGCATTCTACTGGGCAGCCCGGTCCCGGTCAAACGCGCCGTGCATGCCCGGATTCGGCGGCGCTCGGGCGCCGCGGCGGCCTGCCCGGCGGCTGCGGCGGCGGCATTCATTTTCATGCGCTTATCGCGTGCGGCGCCTCTCCCGGTCGGCTACGATGCAGGGCTGGATCGAAAGCCCTCACTCAATGACCCTTGAAGAAATACGAGCGCTCGTCACGGCAGATCTGGCCGCCGTCGATGACGTCATCCGCCAGCGCCTCAAGAGCGCGGTTCCGCTGGTCGATCAGGTCGCCGAGCACATCATAGCCGGCGGCGGCAAGCGGCTGCGCCCGCTGCTGGTCGTGCTCGCCGGGCGCGCCTGCGGCCACCGGCCCGCCCACGTCGAGGCCGCGGCGTTCATTGAATTCATCCATACCGCAACGCTCCTGCACGACGATGTAGTCGACGGCTCGTCCCTGCGCCGCGGGCGCTACACGGCCAACGAGGTCTTCGGCAATCAGGCGAGCGTGCTGGTTGGGGACTTCGTGTACTCGCGCGCCTTCCAGATGATGGCCTCGCTCACCTCCCAGCCGGTCATGGAAATCATGGCCGAGGCGACCAACGTGATCGCCGAGGGCGAGGTGATGCAGCTGATGAACGCGCACGACCCGCAGACGACCGAACAGCGCTACCTCGAGGTCATTTACCGCAAGACCGCCAAGCTGTTCGAGGCCGGCAGCGAGGTGGCGGCAGTGCTCGCCGGCGGACCGCGTCCGCTGCGCCAGGCGCTCGCCGCCTACGGGCGCCACCTCGGTACGGCCTACCAGCTGGTCGATGACGTGCTCGATTACCGCTCCAATCCCGCCGAGCGCGGCAAGAACCTGGGCGATGATCTGGCCGAGGGCAAGCCGACGCTGCCGCTCATTCACGCCTTGCGCCGCGGGAGCGAGTCCCAGCGCGCGGTGATCCGCCAGGCCATCGAGGAGGGCAGCGCGGAACTCGAGCCGATCATCTCCGCGATCGAGGCGACCGGCGGGCTCGACTACACCGCCCGCCTGGCGCAGGACGCCGCAGACCAGGCGCTGGAATCGCTGAAGGCCCTGCCCGATACGCCCTACAAGCGCGGCCTGGTGGCGCTCGCGCACTTTGCCGTCGAACACACGACCTAAGCCTGCCCCTGGCCGACGGCCCTGCGCGGAAGATCACAAACGGCATTGAAGCGCACGCCGCGCTTCAGTACACTGCGCCGCCCTGCCCCCGTGCGCCCTCTGAGGACCCACCGGGCCGGCGGGACTGCCATCTCGGGGTGTAGCTCAGCCTGGTAGAGCACTACGTTCGGGACGTAGGTGTCGCAGGTTCAAATCCTGTCACCCCGACCAAGTCCAAGGAAGGCCGCTGACTTCCGCGGATTTCTGGTACCACGCCTGCCAGCCGAAAATCCACTGTCGCCTTCGAACGGTTCAGGGAAGGCCGCTGAAGATTAGCAGCCCCCTAGGGCCGTCACTGCAGCTGCTCAAGCAACTGCGCCACTGACAAGGCCGCTACTCCCGGCAGCAGTGCGGTACCGGCCTCCGCCCCACCCGTCCCGCCGTGAACCACTATCGATTGGGTTTTGTAGCGTCGAATTGAGTCCGCTAGCCGCTGAAGCGGCCGCGCCATCGACGGCAGCGGAGTCTTTGATGCCTTTGCTTCGATCAGAGCCAGACCCTCGGGTCCCTGCGGAACGATCAGATCGACCTCGAGCCCCTGCTGGTCCCGAAAGTAATAAAGCTGCACCCGGCCCCCGCCATTGACCTGGCGCTTCGCGATCTCCGCTGCCACAAACCCTTCAAAGAGGCATCCGTAGAGAGCAGAACGCCGCAATGCCGCAACGCTCGTGATCCCAAGCAAATGGCACGCAAGGCCCGAATCAACGAAAAACAGCTTCGGCGTTTTCACCAGACGTTTGCCGAAATTCTCGTAGAACGGCGGCACAAGCAAGATCTGACCGGTGATTTCGAGCGCATTCAGCCACTCGGTAATAGTTGGTACCGAAACGCCGAGGGGTCCAGCGAGCTCCGTCTTGTTGAGCAGAGTGCCACACCGTGATGCGAGCAGCGCGAGAAATCGCCGATAGGTCGCAAGATCTCGCACGGCGGTGATCGCGCGGATATCTCGCTCGAGATACGTCTGCACGTAAGAGCGAAACCATAATTCAGCGGCAGAGGGCCGTGTCACGACTCCTGGATAGCCGCCTCGAAGCAGGCTGACTTTCGGTGACTCCGTGGTCGACAGAGGCAACAGCTGCAATACGGCAGCGCGACCGGCCATCGATTCGGCCACGCCTTGCATGAGGGGTGCTTCCTGGGAACCGGTCAGCAGCCATTGGCCCCGACGGCTCGGGGCATTGTCGATCCGAGTACGAATGTAATTGAGAAGTTCGGGGGTATTCTGGATTTCATCCAGTATGACCGGCGTCGTCAGTTCCTCGAGAAAACTGCGAGGGTCGGCACGTACGCGCGCAATGACATCGGGGTCTTCCAGCAATACGTAAGAGGATCGTGGAAAAAGCTTCCTCAGCAACGTCGTCTTGCCGCACTGTCGCGGACCGGTCAAGAGCAGCGCCGGGAAGCCTCGCGCGGCCTTCTCAACCTGCGTCTCCAGCATTCTCCGGATGTACGGCACCTTGAGAATTCTAAGCTATCACTTCAGAATTCTCAAATTACACCACGACCAACCGGAATCGCTGCCGCCAGCACGGACCACGGCCGCAATAATCGGGTGCCACACGAACTCTGTGCGAGCGGCCAGCGCGCCTCGGGCACCCGGGCTACGCCCTCACGGAGCTTGGCGCCGGCGGTCCGACGACATGCAACAGTCCTGAGAGGACTGAGCAGCACCCTGCTGCACAAATTCCTGGACCGGCCAACCCTCGACGGAGACGGCCAAGGCTTCAGATGCCGAAACCAAAATCCGGGGTCATTTCCCCAGTGCGCTCGGAAACCTCACGGGTGGTTCCGGTCAGTCCGGACGGTGAGCAGGAGCTGATGCGCTTCACGCGGCGTGAAGAGGGCGTGACGCGCGCGTCGCTCGGGCGCGTCGCCTTCGTGCCCCTGCTCGGCGGCAAGGGCTAGTAGGCTGCGCGGCGCACGGCCGCGAGCTCCCGGAGGAAGTCGACCCGCCCGCACGCCGTGCGGGCGGGTCGCGCTCGGGCCGGACCGCGCTCAGCGCGCGTCAAGCACGAAGCCGCAGTCCGGAACGGTAAGCCGGACCGGCGCGAGCCGCAGCTCGCGCCGATGGCTTGCGGCCAACGCGGTGTTGAACGCGGCGAGTTGGCCCGTCTGCAGGCTCATCCAGCTGACCACCGTGTGGCCGTAGTGACGACAGTCGGCGTCCACCGTGGCGAGCTGGGCCGGTGTCGGCCGCATGTCCATACCCACCTGCATGAGGCTGACCAGGCGGTTGTAGGCGTTGTTCTCAACGACGAAAGAGCGCAGCGCGCCGGGCTTCGGCCGCGGCCGCGGGTGCAGGAGCCTGGCGAGAAAGCCTCCCGTTGCCTTCTTCCCACCAATCTTGTCGAGGCGGGCCTCGATCGCCTTGGCTTGCGTCGCCAGTGACTTGCTCAGGTGCGTGCGCATGAGCGCCATCAATTGAACCTTGACGGCGTGCACCTCCTGATAACCCCGGTAGCTGCCCTGCATGCCGCCATAGGCGCGCCTGATGATGCGGTTCTGGGCGCGCAGCGCGGCCAGCAGCACGGGGCTCTGCCCGACACGCGGGTCGTTCATGACGGTGACGTGGCGGGTGTAGACGTGCCCGTCCACGGTGAGCTTGAGCGTGTAGACACCGGGTATCACCTGCGGACCATGCGGACCCGGGGTGGTGGCGCCGGCCACGGTGTTCATCTGATTCTCAAGATCATGTCGCAAGGCGGGCGGCGGGCCATAACGCAGGTTCCACGCGAAGCGATTTAGACCGACATGGGTGGGCAGAGCGCGTCCCTGGGGCGAGGCCAGCCAGTAGCGCGGATAGAGCTGGCCCTTGATGGGCGGCGGCGGCGTGCTCGTCAGGGTGCGCAGCAGGTTGCCGCGGGCATCGAAGATCTGCAGCTTGATCGGTCCGTTGGGCTTGTGGCGCAGGTAATAATCGATGATCACCCCATAGGGCGGGTTGGGGGCATGCGGCACTTCGATGTCGAACGGCTGATCCCAATTGCTGTTCTCGCGGGCGCGAATGGCCGTTTCGGGCCGGAACAGGTAAGCCGGCGAGGCGGCGATGGCCCGGGCATGGGCGGCAATCGAGCGCAGCGGCGTGAAGTCATCGAGCACCCAGAAGCCGCGGCCGAAAGTACTGATTACCAGGTCGTTCATGTGGTAGCGGGTGTGAACGACGAGATCGGTGACGGCGGTACTGGGCAGGTTCTGGCGCAGCGACTGCCAGTGATTGCCGTTGTCGAAGCTGACGTAGACCGTCGTTTCGGTGGCGACGAACAGCAGGCCGGGCCGCTTTGGATCGGCGCGCAGCACATTCACCCAGCTGCCGCTACGTTGGTTGCGGGGCAGTCCACGAGTGATGCTCATCCATGTCTTGCCGCCGTCGGTGGTGCGCCAGATGAGCGGCAGGTCCGTGTCCGGATGGACGGGCGGGGCGGCCTTGGGCGCCTGGCCGTGCGCCGCCGCCTTGTGACGGCGAGGAAGGGAGATGCGGGCGGTGACATAGGCGGTATCGACCGAATCGCCGGCCTCGATGGTATGCAGGTGGGCGTGGGGCGGCAGGCCGGTGATGTTGCTCACGTTGTTCCAGCGCCGCCCGCCATCCATGGTGTTGTAGATCTGATTGTTGCTGCTGACGGTCCAGACCACGCCCGGCCTGACCTTGGAGAGCGAGAAGTCGACGATGACCGGTCCGGCGGGCTTGAAGGGATT